>JBJXGN010000247.1:0-28559 GCA_046160585.1 Kofleriaceae bacterium | reverse complement strand
GTCGGCGCGCAGTCAGTGGGAGCGACGAATAGCGGACCGCAGGAGCTCGCGACCGACCTCGGCGCGGGCGCGCTTCTCGTGTTGTCCTTCCTCGCGGCGCTCGCGATCGCGTGGGTCGTGCTCGGCGCGATCGACGCGCTCGTCCGCTTCGCGGGTCACGTGCGGTCGCTGCGCATGACGCCCGAGGAGCAACGCGCCGATCAGCGACTCGCCGGCGCAGATCCGCGATGGCGCGCGCGGCGCGAGAAGCTCGCGCGAGGGGAACCGGCGCGCGACGCGATCACCGGCGCGTCGGTCCTCGTGCTCGGCGATGGGGTCGCCGTGGCGATCGCGTGGGATCCCGTGCGCCGCCCGGTTCCGACGAGGACCACGAGTGGACGCGCCGCGCGCGCGACACAGCTGCTCGGGCTCGCGCGCCGGCACTCGATCGCCGTGCATCGCGATGCCGAGCTCGCGACCTTGCTCGCGGCCGGCGAGGGTCCGGTGCCCGAGACCCACTGGCCGCGCCTCGCTGAGATCGTGGCAGCCGTGCGTCGTTGAGCTCGTGTGGCCGTACGTCGTCGAGCTCGTGTGGCCGCGCGCGTAAGCGTTTCAACGATCTCCTTGTTGATGCCGAGCGTGGCGGTCACCTCGGTCGCGGCGCCCACGGGCGCCCCGGACGCGAAGCGCAGCTCGCGATCGTTCCTCCGTTTTCCGCTTGTCGTACGCGGCGCACACCGGGCAGGCGCTACAACGATTGCCTCGCTCGTACGTGTAGCGATCACAAGCCCGTGCGCGCAGCGAGCTGACCTCGCACATCGCCGTGATAGCGTGCCGCGGTGCTTCCGTTCCCCGCCGGATGGCCGCAGATCGTCGGCTCGAACGTAGTCAGCGCGTTCCCGCCCGATCTGGGCGCACGGATCCGGTACTACGAGCGGCTCGCGCCGCAGCCAAGCTTCGCCGTCATCGTGGCGCGGATGCTCGCGAGCGATCCGTCGTTTGTGCCGGCGCAGATCGGCGAGATGCAGCGCGTCGTCTCGCTCGAGGGCGAATACGGCGCGTATGTCGCGATCGATGGCCGCCGCGATGGATCGGCCGCGATGAAGTTCGTCGGTGCGCTGTTCCTCGACGAGTTCGCGACCGCCGTCGACGTGCTCTGTGTGATCCCCGACCGGTACACGGAGGTCCGTTACCTCGCGCTCGAGCTGCTGCGCCACGACAAGCTCCACCTCGACAGGCGTCCGCGCCGCTTCTTCTACAACCCTCCACCGAACTGGCACGCATTGCCGTCCGGAATGACCGCGAACTGGTATCCGCTCGACTTCCCCAACAACCGGACAAACATCGTGGTGCCGCCCGCGTTTCTCGTCGATGGCGACGGGGTTCGCGAAGTCGAAGCGACCATCGAGCAAGCGGTTGCAGGCATCTCGCTCGTCAGCACGGCGCGCGAAGACATCACGACGCCGAACGGCGCACGAGGCGTCCTCGTCCACCATCAGGGCACGCGCCTCGTCGGCAACGGCCGCGCCGACCATCACGTCGCCGCGTTCGTGACGGGAGGACGGCTCTACACGATGCGGCTCGAAACGGCGAACACGGCGCACCTCGCACAGCTGCGCGACGTGTTTCGCGGCGTCGTCGAGTCGTTCCGTCCGCTCCCCGGCGCCGAGGAACGCCGCACGGGCCAGCCCTTCCATGTCGCGTCGAACGCGTTCGCGCACTGGGCCAACTGATGCGGGTCTCGATCCAGTTTCCGCCGCCGTGGGACGTGAAGAACACGCAGGATGGCCGCGTCGCCGCGATCCTGCCCAATCCTGCGGGCGCGATGCCCGACGCGATCGTCACCTACGGTCCGCTCGTCATGCGTCCCGACGAGACGAGCGTCTGGCTCGACCAAGCCCTCGCCGACGTTCCGCGGGGTGCCCGGCCCAAGACCGGCGCGCTCGCCGAAGGCACGACGCGCGACGGGTGGGGTTGGATCTCCGTCGACGTCGACGTGGTCGATGGAGGGGGGCAGCTCGTCGAGCTGCGCGTCATCTTGCTGCTGACGTTCGGCGAGCACGGCGTCGCCGTGACGGTGCGCGCCGGCGACCGCGAGCGACTTGCCGAGCGGCGCGCGGCGATCCTCGAGATCCTCACCACCGCGCGCCCGGACTGGCGCTCGCATCCGACGTGCCTCGTCGAGTACTGGGACCTCGAGCGCCCCAAGACGCAGAAGCGCGCGATCGTGTCGAAGGAGCTCGCGGACACCGCGTTCTACGAGAACGAGATCGCGCGCCTGAGCTCGATCGAGGTACCGACCGCCGGCGATCACGTACAACGCAGTGTCGCGCTCCTCTCGCTCGCGCGTCACGACGAGGCGTTGGCGGCCGCCCGCGACGCGCTCTCGCTCGCGCCGGGGAGCGCGAGTGCGCACTACGCCGAAGGGGTCGCGCTGGGGAGCCTCGGGACAGCTCGCGAAGCCATCGCCGCGTGGCAGCGCGCGCTCGCGATCGAGCCGAGCGCGGACATCCACTGCAACATCGGCCAGGCGCACCAGTGGCTCCGCGAGCCCGAGCCAGCGCTGCGCGCGTTCGAGGCCGCCCTCGCCCTCGACCCCGACGACATCCTCTTGCGCCGCAAGCTCGCGCAGTGCCTTCACGCGCTCGGTCGGATCGACGACGCCGAGAAGGTTCGCGCCGAGCTGCGCGACGCGTGGACGAGCTCGCGCGATCCCCGCGTGCGCATCGTGCAGGAGTACGTCTTCGATCAGTTCGACGGGCCGGGCTTTCGGATCCACGCCGTGGAGCCGCTCGCGCAGCGTACGCCCGGACTCACACGGCTCGTCGAGTTCCGCGCCGTCGACGCGCACGATCGCCCCCTCGGCAGCAGCGTCCACGTCGAGACCAGCGACCAGGCCAAGCAGGCCGGCACGCCGTTCGTCATCGGCGTCGCCGCGCGCCAACAGTTCAAGGTCGTCGCGACCCTCGAGACGCTTCCGCCGTACCCCGAGCTTCGCGATCGCGCGCGCGACCTCCTCGCGCAGCTGCTGCGGCCGACACCGCCGTCCTGAGACGACTCCGCCTCCGACCGACACCGCTGTCTCGAGACCTCCGCTTCCGGCCGACGCGACGCGGCTGTTACAGCGCTGACCTGACGAGCGCCGCGATCGCGACCGCGAGCGTCGCCACGAGCGTCGCCGTCATCATCACGAGCGCCGCCGGTACCGCCACCGCCGCCGGAGCATGTGCCCCTGCCCTCGTTGCGAGACGCACGCCCACGCCGATCGCGAGCTCGACGATCGCCGCCGTCACGAGCCATGGCACCGCGAGTGTCACCGCCGCTGGAACGAGCGCCCCGATCGCCTCGAGCACGCGCGGCTGCGCAGTCGCGATCTGGCCGAGCGCGGGCACGCTCGCGAAGCTGTCCACGACCGCGCGCACGATCGCCACGTGCCCGTCGATGCCGACGAACACCGCCGCCGCGAGCACGCCGAACATCGCCCCGAACGGTCCGCTGCGCGCGCCCCCACTCGAGCCGGCGAGATCCACGAGCCGCCCGGCGGTCGCCGCCGCCACGAGCGGCACCGCAGCGATGACGCCGATCGTCGCGCCGATCACCAACTCGCGCGCCGCCACGAGCCATAGCGCCCCGTTC
Organism: Kofleriaceae bacterium; assembly: GCA_046160585.1. Taxonomy (GTDB): domain Bacteria; phylum Myxococcota_A; class Polyangia; order Haliangiales; family Haliangiaceae; genus JABFXX01. The sequence continues at coordinate 24,944 of JBJXGN010000247.1, read as the reverse complement.
ACAGCCACCGGACCCGCCCCACCAACGGTGATCGCCGACCACACGCCGACGCCCACCGCCAACCCGACCTGCACCACACGAGGCAGCCCACCGACCAGCACCGCGAGCACCAGCACCGTCGCCGTCCCACGCAGCGCGATCACCCACGAGGCGATGCTCGTCGCGTCGACAGCGTCCGTCATCCGCGCCCTCGCGTCGCGTCCGGTCCTCGCGTCACGTCGTGTCCTCGCGCCACGTCGTGTCCTCGCATCACGTCGGGCCGCTGCCCACCACGGTGATCAGCGGCCACAGCTTCACGGCGAACGCCTCGAGCTGCCGCGCGATCGGTCCCGCGAACAGCACGATCGCCACGCCGATCGCTGCCACGCGCGGCACGATCCCGAGCGCTGAATCCTGCATCTGCGTGAACACGCTGACGAGCCCCGTGACGATGCCCGCGACGAGCGCAGCCACCAGCAGCGGCGCCGCGAGCAACAGCGCGAGCAGCACGCCCTCGCGCAGCACGGCGACCAGGCTGTCAGTCATACGTAGCCTCGAAGGAGGCTATCGCCACGAGCAGCGGCGCCACGAGCAACAGTGCGAGCAGCACGCCCTCGCGCAGCACGGCGACCAGGCTGTCTCATACGTAGCCTCGAAGGAGGCTATCGACGAGCAACCGCCAGCCGTCGACCGCGACGAACAGCAGCAATTTCAGCGGCAACGCGACCGTCTGCGGCGACGTCGTCTGCAGGCCGAGGGCGGCGAGCCCGAGCCCGACGAGTAGATCGATCACGAGGAACGGCACGAAGATCAGCACCGCGATCGCGAACGCCTCGCGTAGCTCGGTCGTGACAAACGCCGGCGCGAGCACCGCGAGCTCGTCTTTGTCCCGCACGTGCCCGAGCTTGGCGCCGAGCTCGACGAACGTGGCCTTGTCGCGCTCTCCCGCGTGCCGCGCGAGGAACACCTTGAGGGGCACGATCGCGCGGCCCAGCGCGTCGACGTCATCGCGACGATCCGCGGGCACGACCGCCCGCAATGTCTCCAGCACGTCCACGGACGGCGCTGTCGTTGCGGTCGTGGGCACCGTCGTGGGGCCGGTCGTGGCCGTCAATGGTGCGGTGCCGGCTGTCGTCGGTGTGCCGCCCGTCGTCGGCGGTGCAGTTGTCGTCGGCGCCGTGGTCGTCGGTGCCGTCGTCGTCGGTGCCGTCGTCGTCGGTGCTGTGCTGGTCGTCGGACCGGTCGCACTCGGCGCCGTTGCGGTCGCGGTCGGCGCAGACGCATTCGGTCCGCTCGAGTTCGAGGGCGCGTTCGTCGGTGCGAAACCCGGGGCACTCGCGGTCGGAGCCGGTGCATTCGGTCCGGGCACGTTGGAGGGCGCCTTGTTCGGCGCCGGTGCGTTCCTCGGTGCGGGTGTCGGCGCAGGCGCAGCCGGTGCTGCGGCAGCCGTCACCATCTGCACGGCGACGGGCGCCATCAGGAAGAACGTCAGGATCAACGACACGCCCATCACGACCAGGCCCGACGGCGCATCAGTCGCACCGATCGCGTTGCGCAGAAGCGACAGCACGACCGACACCTTCACGAAGCTCGTGAGCATCAGCACCACGAGCGGCACGATCGCGACGAGCGCGACCAGGCCCGCGTTCGCGACACTGTCGCTCACGAGCCCTCGCGACGCGTTCCAGCGGAACCGTCGTTCGACGCGGCATCGCCCTCGCCCTGGGCGCTCCGCGTTTCCGCGGAAACGTCGCTCGTCGGAACCGAACTCGCGGTCTCGCTTGCGCGCACGTGGGCGCCCCGCGTTTCCGCGGAAACGTCGACGGTTGCCGCACGCCTGGCATCGGACGGGCCCACGTGGGCGCTCCGCGTTTCCGCGGAAACGTCGCCCGTCGGAACCGACGTGGCGGTATCGCCTACGTGGGCGCCCCGCGTTTCCGCAGAAACGTCGACCGTTGCCGCAGGCCTACTATCGGACGCGCCCACGTGGGCGCCCCGCGTTTCCGCGGAAACGTCGCCCGTCGGAACCGACGTGGCAGTATCGCTTGCGCGCACGCGGGCGCTCCGCGTTTCCGCGGGAACGTCGCCCGTCGGAACCGACGTGGCGGTGTCGCTTGCGCCCATCTCCGCGGAGACGTCGCCCGCTGCACGCCTCGCATAGGACGCGCCCACGTGGGCGCCCCGCGTTTCCGCAGAAACGTCACGTAACGCCACATCACTCACGCGCCGCGTTTCCGCGGAAACGTCACGTGACACCGCACTCACGCTACTTCGTGTTTCCGCGGAAACGTCGCGTGTGCCACCGAGCCGCCGTCGGCCAGTCCACGCTGATCTCACGAGCTCGCCGAAGCTCTGCTTCGGAACAGAGCGCGCCTTCACCTCGTTACCGTCGAGCTCGGACAACACCGACAAGCCCATCTCGCTCGTGCCGACGAGCAAGGTCTTGCCCGCGACCTCGACGACATAGAGCGACCGGCGCGGCTCGAGTGGCAGCCGCGCCACGACGTCGAGCAAGTGCGCGCCGCGCATGCGACCGGTCGCGAGGAAGCGCCCGACGAGCTTCACCACCACGAACGCCGCGATGCACACGCCTGTGAGGACCACGAGTGACGTGATCAGGAGGTCGCCATAGCTCGCCGCGCCACCAGTCCCGGGCATGGTCGGAGGCGTATCACCCCCGTCTGACGTCTAGGTCTGGCCGTTCCAGAGTGTCTGGCCGTTCAAGAGTGCCTGGCCGTTCAAGAGTGCCTGGCATGCTGTGTGAGACCGCTGGCGGTATCGACCTCGTTGGCGAGAGCGAGAGTCTCGTGTGCGTTCTTACGAGGCCACAACAGATCGTCCTCGATGCCGACCATACGCGCGCGAGAGCAGTGACATCGCAGATCGCTTGCGCACGCGATCGCGTGGGGGACTATTCGCCTGTATCGAGCCGCCCGAATTCACTGCGTCTCCTCCGCTGAACCGGACGTCATGCGATGTCGACTTCGTGCCAGAAGATCCGGCCTCGATTCCGGCACGAAATCGACACCTGCATGCAAGGGCTATCGGCCGAGGAGGTCCTCGAGAGCCACCACGAAGTCGAAGTAGTCCTCCGCTTCGATCCGCGGATCGAGCTCACCGACATAGATCAGGCCGGTCCGGACGGTCAGGCCTCGAGTGCCTTCCAACCGGGCGACCTTCTGCCTCACTTCGTCGATCACCGCGCGATCGACAACGTCCCGCAACTTGATCTCGACGACGAGCACCGCCCTCCGTGTCCGCACGAGCAGGTCGACCTGACATCCTTCCCGGCGATTGGTCTTGGTCTGGACATACGGCCCCGCGTTGATCACCTCGACGCGTTCGAGGCCGAGTGCAGGCCGCAAGGCGTCGAAGCTCTGCAATACGAGGTTCTCCACCTGAAGCCCGAAGATCGTGTCCCAGGCGATCAGACTGTCCAGCGGCGCTTCGCGATAGAGCTTCTTCTCGATCTGCGCACGACGCGGCTCCACGTACTTCAAGTAGAACCGCAGGTAGTTGTCCGACAGGCGATATCGGATCGCACGCGCGTGTGATTGCCCGGTACGCGGCGCGAACGAGATGTCTCGCCGAAGGAAGCCGGCCGCCACGAGCTCTTCGAGCGCGACCGACAACGACCCTCCGCGCCCGTGTTTCAACTTCGCGCCGATCTCGCTCACCGTCCGCGAACCATCGACGAGCGTCGACAGAACTCGTCGATACGTGTCAGCACGACGATCGAAGACATCGTGGAAGATCTGGTCCGCTTCCCGGAACAGCAACCCGCCCGGCTCGAAGCACAGGCGATGAACGTTGTGCTCCGCGCCGTGGCTCGGATCGATCTCTTCGAGGTATCGCGGCACGCCCCCGGTGACCGCGAGGATCTTGAGCTTCTCGCTGGCGGTCGCGCGTCTTCCCCGCCAGAACGCATTGCAATCCGTCAGCGGCAGCGGCTCGAGCGTGAGGTTCAACGACAGGCGGCCGACGAACCCCGGGCTCGCGAGAATGTTGCGCTCGATCCACGACGACACCGATCCGCACAACACGACGATCAGGCGTGGGTGCTTCGACAGATGGCGATCCCAGGCAGTCTTGAGATGACCCGCAAAGTCGCGATCGCCGATCGACATCCAAGAAATCTCGTCGAGCAACACGAGCGTCGAACCCTTCCCGGGAATCACACTGCCGAGGAGCTGAAGCGCCTGCGACCAGTTGTCGAGGGCGACCTTCGGCAACGACGTCTGCTGCGCGAGTTGCACCGCGAACGCTTCGAGTTGCTCGCGAGCAGTGAGCCCCGTGCGAGGAGCCAGGCCCTCGAACGCGAGAAAGTGATCGAAGTGCTTGGCGCATTGGTTCACGAACGTGCTCTTGCCGATGCGGCGTCGGCCCTTGAGCACGACCAACGACGCACTGCGCTTGCGCCGTAGCGCGAGTAGCTCGGCGGTCTCGTGTTTCCTTCCGACGAAGAGCGACATGTCGATTTCGTGCCCGATTCAAAGGAGTTGATTCTGGCACCAAATCGACATGATGTCGATCTGGTGCCAACGAAATAAGGCTTCGATTCCGGCACGAAATCGACAGCGAACACGTGTCCGGTGTCCGGCCAGTTCTCGGACACAACCGCGGTGACGCCTGTACCACGCGTAAGCGAACACACGCTCGCCGACCGCTGGTCCAGCGTCGGATCGTCGCAGTTCGATCAACCCCATCGCGAGGCGCTCGTCGAGCTCGCGACGCAGGACGCACGAACGCCGGCGGATCGAGCGACGATCGCGCAGTGGAGCCGCGCTCGTGCAAGCGTGCAATCGACTACCGAAGCCATCGCCGGAGCTAGCCGATCGCATCCGCGCCGCGCGGCCGTAGCGCAAGAGGCACGCAGCTCCAGCCCTCGCGGATCGCGTGTCAATGCAGCGAATTGCGGCAGGGCTGAAGAAAGTCGGCAACCGTGACCGAACCCGGTCGACCGGCGCGCGCATGCTGGATCACCATCGAGTCATGCGTTGGGCATTGGTTGCATCGTTACTCGTGTCGGGATGCGGCGGTGAGGTCGCGAACCCGCGATCGTGCATCGACGGCACGTGCACGTCGGAGGCGTACCCGTTTTGCGATCTCGATGGGTCGTTCGCCGGGACGCCGGAGCTGTGCATCGCAGTGACATGCGAGCCGAGCTCGTTCGCGCAATGTCGCGGCGATGTGGCGCTCACGTGCAACGCGACGGGGACGGACTACGACCTGCTCGACTGTCCACTCGGCTGTCAGGACGGCATTGGCTGTCGCGTGTGCGAACCGAACGAGTCGGTCTGCGCGAACGGTGCCGTTCAGACGTGCGATGCGCTCGGGAATGTCACCTCGAGCGAGTCATGTCCGCTCGGGTGCTTTCAGGACGAGCCACGGTGTCGCGAGCTTGTCCCATCGAATGGATTGGGGCAGTTCTTCGATCTCGCACAGGATCCTCCCGATCTGGATCTCGTCAATGCTCTGTTCGACACCGGGACGGGTGTTGTCTACGTTGCAGGATCCACGATCAGCGTGCCGAACTTCAACGCGGGGAACGGAACCGGACCATCGATAAGAGTGTTCGTGGTCGGGAGTCTTCGTGTTGACGGTGCGCGAGCGTTTTCAGACATCGATCCAGTTGGCCTCTCGGGTCCCGCGATCGCGATCATTGCGAGAAACGGAATCACGATCGATGGACGACTTACGGTCAGCGCGGTCGCAGGTGGTTTGAAGACCGGTTGCGTCGGTGGCGCTGGTCAGTACTTCGAAGATAGTGATGGAGAGCCCGTTCGCTCGTCGGGAAGTGGCGGCGGTGGTCACGCAACGGCTGGTGGGCGCGGAGGTGATGTTGGCACAGTGTACCTCGGTGGTGCTGGCGGGGAAGCCGGTGGCAACGACTCGCTGGTTCCGCTACGAGGAGGTTGTGCTTCCGGAATCGAGTTTGCCGCTGGTGGTGGCGGCGCGATCCAGCTCGTGAGCCTCACCTCGATCCAGATCAACGGCATCATCGATGCCCGAGGTAGTTCTGGATACCCTGAGCAATGCGGCAACACCGGTTCTTGCCTCTATGGCGGTGGAGCCGGGGGTGGAATTCTGCTCGAAGCACCCGAAGTCACGCTTGCTGCATCCTCAGCGTTGATCGCGAAGGGCGGTGCAGGCCATGGGGGATGCGCGCTGCCGCCGCCGGATGATTCGGCAAGTCCGGTCGCGCCGACGACATGTACCGTGGGCGCCGTGGCTGGCGTGACCGGTGGGACAGGATCCTCAGGCACAGCCAACGGCGGGGACGGCTCATCCAGTACGTCGACGGGCCAGTTCGCCTTCGGTGGCGGTGGTGGCGGTGGTGCAGGACGGATTCGCGTGAACACAAGGCTCGGCACATACACGAAAGACTCCACAGCCGTGGAAGCCGGCGTGTCGACCGCCGGCGTCGTCGGCACGCGCTGAGTTGAGTCCAGGCATCGTGCGTGGTCAGTTGCAGGTGCCAGTTCCGACGCCGGCTGCGATCGGAAGGAACTGGTACCGGTCCTCGAACAAATACGTCCAAATGCCAGTGATGCTCGCGTAGCACCTGCTGCCGTCGCCCGAAGGAATGATAAACACGCCTTGAACGCGATCAGTAGTGGCGGTGGAGGCGGCTCAGGCCGCATCCGTGACGGCACCTACGTCAAAGCGAGTTCGGCGGTTGAAGGCGGTCGAAGCTGGAGTCCTAACCACCGGTGTTGTCGAGACTCGCTAGCTTCGTGAGTAGGGCCGCTAACTGTCGGCAGGCAACGTCCGAACTCGCTAGTTCGACTCGTGTCAGTCGCAATCAGTCTGATTCGATGCGACGGTGCCATCGACCATCGCGCCGTTTGCGCGTGGCTGAAACGTGTACTTGTCGATAAACGGGTTGTACGTCCAAATGCCGATCATGCTCGAATAACAGGTGTTGAGGCCCGCGGTGAAGCGATAGATGTCGTCGTCCGCGTCGAACGTCTGGCCACCCACCGAAAGCGTCGATGTATAGCTGTTCGACGACGTTCCAAGCGCCGTGAGCTTCACGTTCTGCAAGCGAACGAGAACGCCTTCGTAGGGTTCGCCCGTCGCAGCCGCCGTGAGCATCTCGATGGTCGGAGGCGTCGCGGGCGTCACTGTGACGACCGCATCTGCCGATGCGGTGACATTGGGAATGCTGACTTGTGTGACTGACGCGCCCATGTTGTCGGTCCCCGCAAACTCCTCGCCCGCTCCGAGTACCGTCACCTTACGACCGACGACAACTTCGGCCGGGAGCTCGGCGGTCTGGTTGCAGCCGGTGCTGCCGGAGCAACGAAGCACCTGCACACCTTCGTTGACCGCGGCGGTTGCGGACGTGGATACCCAGAAATTCTTCTTGTTGTTTGCTACTGCAGTAACGAACACGTCCGTGAGCCTTACGAACTCGGGAACGGTCGTTGCCGTTTGCAGGGCCGAGATGCTCTCTGCCATCGGGTTGCATCCCGCGCCGCTTCCGACGAGATCAGCCGCGGTGCGAGGGAGAACGAGGTAGTTGAAGAAGAAGTCTCCAACACCCGTCACGCTGTCGTAGCAAGTACCGGCAACGGCAGTCGTGGGAAGTTCCATGAGGACCGACTGGACGCGAGCAACACCCGTGATCCGGAACTCGGTCGAGTCAACTCCGGGGTTGGATCCGAACGGTGATACCGCCGAGAGCTGACGTGCGTTGGTGACATTGATCATGACGCCTTCCCACTTCTCCCACTCTGCAATACGCGCCGCGCTCGGCATGGCGGCCATGGCCTTCGCATCGACAACGGAGGGCGTGGGAAGCGTTCCCGTCCCGACCTTCGTGATCACGAGCGAACCCTGCGTGTCGCCCTGTATCTCGGTGAGTCCTGCGCCGTTTTCGAAGACCACGGGGCCGCACGGAGCTGCTTCCGTACACGCCTCATGCTTCTCGGCACCCGTGATGTCGACGAGGTCGCCGACCTGCAACATCGCGACGTCGGACAGCGACGCGCCGAAGACCTTCACGCCAGAGAAGGGACCGCCCTCGGGTTCGGAGACAAAGAGATCCCCGGTGCGAGAGCCGAAGGTATCGATGGCCGTGATGACAACGCCGCGTACCTCGACCGTCGTTCCGGGAGCCATCGCGTCGTTCTGGATCTCTTGAATCGTCACGTCACCAGCGTTGGAGCCGCCGTCCATCCCCGGCTCGTCGTCCCCACCGCCACCTCCATCACGACATCCGACAAGAGCGAGCGAAAGCGATACAGCGACGAAGGCAATGCGAGTCATGGGGTCTCCAAGTAGAGTTGCGCGTGGCTGGCGCGCGAGAACGCGCGGTTTATCCCGCGAGTTGCGCGTGCTGTATAGCCAAAAACAAAGCCCGCCTATGCGGCGGGCATCACACAGATCGTGAAATTAGCGAGACGCGTTCACAGCACAGAGATCACAATATTCCTCGTCGAGAATCGACGGTGCGGCAATCGCACGGCTGTCGAGCGTGATCAGCGTAACGCTGACTACGCGAACAGCGGCTACGCCGTGGGCTGGCCGTTGAGCCCGACGAGCTCGATGAGCGCCATCGGAGCCGCGTCGCCCTTGCGAACGCGCGTCTTGATGATGCGTGTGTAGCCGCCCTTGCCCTTGGAGTGGTTCGCCGCGAAGTGCGGACCGATCTCCGAGAACAAGCGCTCGAGCGCGTCCGGCGTCTTGACCGTCAGGCGAGCCTGCCGGCGAGCGTGGAGCAGCTTGGCCTTCTCCTTCGCCGAGACCTTGTCGCCCTTGGCGATGAGATCAGCGACGTCGACACCCCAGGTGATCGTCTCCTCGGCCCACATACGCAGGTCCTTGGCCTTCGCCTCGGTGGTCTCGATGCGCCCGTAGGTGAACAGCGCGGTGACCATGTTGTTCCACATGGCAGTGCGGTGCGAGGACTTGCGGCCGAGTTGGCGACCTGAAAGACGATGGCGCATGACGATTCTCTCTTCGGTAACGTTTCCGCGGTAGCAGGGTGGTCAGTCGGTTCGCGGGAACCGAATCAGGGCTTCTTGAGTGGGTTCGGGCCGGGCCAGTTGTCGAGCTTCATGCCCAGCTGGAGGCCCATCTCGGCGAGGAGCTCTTTGATCTCCTTCAGCGACTTGCGGCCGAAGTTCTTGGTCTTGAGCATCTCGGACTCGGTCTTCTGGACGAGCTCGCCGATGTACTTGATGTTCGCGTTCTGGAGGCAGTTCGCCGAGCGGACGGACAGCTCCAGCTCGTCGACGGTGCGCCAGAGGTTCTCGTTGAGCTTCTCAGCTGCCTCGTCGCGCGGGGCCTCGACCGGCTCCGCCATCTCCTCGAAGTTGATGAACAGGTTGAGCTGCTCCTTGAGGATCTTCGCGGCGTAGGCGACGGCGTCGTCCGGGCGGACCGAGCCGTTGGTCCACGCTTCGAGCGTGAGTTTGTCGTAGTCGGTCTGCTGACCGACGCGCGCGTTGGTGACGGTGAAGTTCACCTTGCGGATCGGCGAGAACAGCGCGTCGATCGCGATGGTGCCGACGGGCAGCTCGGACGAGTGGCGATCGGCGGGCGCGTAGCCGCGGCCCGTGGCGATGGTGAGCTCCATCGCGACCTTGCCGTCCTTGGACAGCGTGCAGATGCGGTGCTGCGGGTTCAAGCAGGTCACGCCGTCGACGAGCTGCAGGTCACTCGCAGTGACGACGCCCTCGCCCTGCTTGTCGAGACGGATGGTGTACGTCTTGTCGTGCTCGACCTTGAAGAGGGTCTCTTTGAGGTTGAGGATGATGTCCGTCACGTCCTCGACGACGCCCGGCAGCGAGGTGAACTCGTGCAGCGCGCCCTCGATGGCGATGTGCGTGATCGCGGCGCCCTGGAGCGACGACAGGAGGATGCGGCGGAGCGCGACGCCGAGCGTCGTGCCGAAGCCACGCTCGAGCGGCTCGCAGGAAAACTTTCCGTACGTGTCACTGCGCTCCTCGATCTCCAGCGTCCGGGGACGGATGAGATCGCGCCAGTTCTTGGCCATGAACGCAGTCTGCTCGGGGGTCGGTTCCATCTTCGTATCTCCTAGGTCGGGACGCTTTCATCACGCCCGATTTGGTTGCCGAGGTTTCGAGGCTCGGCCCTTGGGTACCACCGACGAAGAATTCGCCGGCAGCGGGGTGCCAGTACGACTACTTCGAGTAGAGCTCGATGATGAGCTGCTCGCGGATGGGCAGCGTGACGTCTTCGCGCGTCGGCAGCTGCGAGATCTGGCCGCGGAACGCTTCCTTGTCGAGCGCGATCCACTGCGGAACACCGCGGCGATCGACGGCGGCGAGCGCCTCGTTGATCTTCGCGATCTTCTGCGACGACTCGCGGACCTGGATCACGTCGTTGACGCGAACGAGGTAGCTCGGGATGTTCACCTTCTTGCCGTTCACCGTGAAGTGACCGTGGCGAACGAGCTGGCGCGCTTCGGCGTGATCCGAAGCGAAGCCCATGCGGTAGGCGACGTTGTCGAGGCGGCGCTCGAGCAGCTGGATCAGCGTGTGACCCGAGACGCCCTTGCCCTGGACGGCCTTGTGGTAGTAGCCGCGGAACTGGCGCTCGGCGATGCCGTAGATGCGCTTGACCTTCTGCTTCTCGCGCAGCTGCTCGCCGTAGTCCGACCGCTTCTTGCGGCGGTTCTGTCCGTGCTGACCCGGCGGATAGGCACGGCGTTCGTAGCCGCACTTGTCCGTGTAGCACCGCTCTCCCTTGAGGAAGAGCTTCATGTCTTCACGCCGGCAGAGCCGACAAACTGCACCTGTGTAGCGAGCCATTTGCTTACCTAGTTCTCTTCCCTGACGAGGTGATCGCTGTGGTCAGACGCGCCGACGCTTGCGCGGCCGACAGCCATTGTGGGGAACGGGCGTGACGTCGCGGATCAAGTTGATCTTGAACCCAGCGGCGTTGAGAGCGCGGAGCGCGGACTCGCGACCCGAGCCGGGACCGTTGACGTACACGGTGACGTTGCGAACGCCGTGTTCCATCGCCTTCTTCGCGGCGTCCTCGGCGGCGAGCTGCGCGGCGAACGGCGTCGACTTGCGCGAACCCTTGAACCCGCACGTGCCGGCCGACGACCATGCGACGACGTTGCCCGAGACATCGGTGATCGAGACGATCGTGTTGTTGAACGTCGCGCTGATGTGCGCGACGCCGGTCTGGATGTTCTTCCGGACCTTCTTCTTCTGCTTGCCCTTGACGGTGCTCATGATCGTTCGCCCCGATTACTTCTTGGTGACTGCGCCCATCTTCTTCACCGCCATGCGGCGAGGTCCCTTGCGGGTACGGGCGTTCGTGTGGGTGCGTTGACCGCGAGCCGGGAGATTCCGACGATGACGGCTACCGCGATACGAGTTGAGATCGATCAGTCGCTTGATCGCGAGCTGCGTGTCACGACGAAGATCACCTTCGACGCGAAACTTTGCTTCGATCGCGTCACGGATCTTGCGAACGTCCGACTCGTCGAGATCGTCGCTCTTCTTGTCGAGGGAGATACCCGCGTCGTTGAGGATGACGTTCGCCGCGTGGCGACCGATGCCGTAAATGTACGTGAGTGCGATCTCGATGCGCTTGTTGCGCGGGAGGTCGACGCCTGCAATGCGAGCCATGGTGTTCCTCTAAGCCTTTTCTCTGGTGTCCGATCAGCCCTGGCGCTGCTTGTGCTTCGGATTGCTGCAGATGATGCGCACGACGCCCTTACGCTTGATCGTCTTGCACTTCGAACAGATGGGTTTTACTGACGCTCGGACCTTCATGGCTTCGACTCTTCTTCGGGGTTCCCGGGGTGTCCTGGTAGGTGCCTGGGTAGGTGATCAAGGTTTCTGCGAGGCGGGGTCGGTGAGGACCCAGGGACCTTTATCCGTCACTGCGATCGTGTGTTCGAAGTGCGCGGACATCTTTCGATCTCTGGTCACAGCTGTCCAACCGTCGTCGAGAACCTCTAGTTCAGGGGCCCCGGCGTTTACCATGGGCTCGACGGCGATGACAAGGCCGGTTTTGATGCGTTTCTCGGTACCTGGCTTGCCGTAGTTGTGGACCTGCGGATCCTCGTGCATCTGCCGCCCCGTCCCGTGCCCGACAAACGCCCGAACCACCGAGTAGCCCTGTGATTCCGCGTGGGTCTGGATCGCGTGGCCGACGTCGCCCAGGCGGTGGTCGACCCTGATCTGGGTGATCCCACGGTCGAGGGCCTCCTTGGCCGCAGCGACCAGCTTCCGATTCTCCTCCGAGACGTTGCCGACCATGATGGTTCGCGCGGTGTCTGCGCAGAAGCCGTGCTTGTAGATGCCGAAGTCGATCCCGATGATGTCGCCGTCCCGCAGGACATGAGCCTTGTTCGGGATGCCGTGGACGATGACCTCGTTGATCGACGTGCACACGACCGCGGGGTACGGGGGGTCGGCGTAGCCGAGGAACGCCGAGGTCACCCGGTGGTAGCGCGCGGTCTCCTCGATCACGCGCTCGATCTCGACGCCGCTCAGGTGCGGCTTCGCGAGCGCCTTGAGCTGCGAATACGTGCGGGTCAACCGCTCGATCTCTGCCTTGGTGTCCGACCGACCGCTCTCCACGAGCTTGCGGAGCGCACGCGCGGTCTCCATGACCTCGACATCGACGGCCCGTGCAGTGCGCGCGATTCCGGCTCGCGCGATCTGGTCGAGCTCCCACGTCGACGCGCCGACCTGCGCGGCCTGGCACATCGCCTCGAGGATCTCCGCGGCGACAAGACCGGCCGCACGCTGGAGCGTGATCTCGTGATCCGTCTTGTACTGGATCCTCACAGCACCGAACGTTAGGGGCGCTGTGCGACGCGGCCTCGCACGCGCGGGCCCTTTGGTCCGGCGAAGCCTTCGTAGTTGCGCGTGATGAGGTGCGACTCGATCTGCTGCACGGTATCGAGCGCGACACCGACGACGATCAGCAGGCCGGTTCCGCCGAACTGGAACGGAACGCTCAAGTACTTCTCGAGCAGCGCAGGGATCATACACACGAACGAGAGGTACAGCGCACCCGCGAACGTAATGCGCGAGAGCACGCGCTCGATGTATTGCGCCGTGTTCTTGCCGGGACGAATGCCCGGGATGAAGCCACCCGATTTCTTCAGGTTGTCCGCGACGTCGACGGGGTTGAACACGACCGACGTGTAGAAGAACGCGAAGAACACGTTCAACATCGTGAACACGAGGTTGTATCGCCAGTCGGTCTGGTGGAACACCGACGCGAACTCCTGCAGCCACGCGGAGCCGGACATGTTCGCGATCTGACCCGGGAACATCAGGATCGACGACGCGAAGATCGGCGGGATGACGCCAGCTACGTTGACCTTGAGCGGCAGGAAGCTCTGCGCGCCGGAGTACATCTTTCGCCCGACTTGTCGCTTCGTGTACTGGACGGGGATGCGCCGCTGCGCGCGCTCGAAGTAGCAGATGCCTGCGATCGTCGCGACGACGAGCAGGATCATGAACACGACGGTGAGACCACCGACGCCTCCACTCGAGCCGCCCGCGAGGAACTGTGTGATCGCGTCTGGCATCGCTGCGACGATGCCCGCGAAGATGATCATCGACGACCCGTTGCCGATGCCCTTGTCGGTGATGAGCTCGCCCATCCACATGACGACGGCAGTGCCCGTCGTCATCGTGATCACGGTCATGAGGTGGAACGTCATGCCCGGGTCGGCGACGACCTCCGCACCACCACGTGACAGGCTCTCGACGTAGCTGGCGGCAAACCACGCTTGAACGGCGGCGACGAGGAGCGTGCCGTAGCGGGTGTACTGGTTGATCTTCTTCTTGCCCTGCTCGCCTTCTTTGTTGAGCTGGTCGAGCTTGGGCACCACGACCGTGAGCAGCTGCATCACGATGGACGCCGTCACGTACGGCATGATGCCGAGCGTGAAGATCGAGAACTGCTGCAACGCGCCGCCCGAGAACATGTCGAACATGCCGAGGAACGAGCCACTGCCGCCCTTCTGGACGACGTGCTGCATCTCGACGCGGTTCACGCCCGGAATCGTGATGAACACTCCGATGCGGTAGATCGCCAGCATCGCGAGCGTGAACATGATCCGGCGCCGGAGCTCCGGCACCTTGAAGATATTGCGAATCGAACCTGCCACTCGGGTGGTTCCTTAGGCGGCGCCAGAGGCTGACGCGGCGGGCTTGCCGGAAGCGACAGACGCCGCGAGGATCGTGATCGTTCCGCCGGCCTTCTCGACCTTCTCCTTCGCCGTCGCAGATGCACGATGAGCGGTGATGGTGAGCTTCTTGGTCAGCTCCCCTTCGCCGAGAATCTTGATCGTATCGGCATGCTTCGGGAGGATGCCCTTCGTACGGAGCACGTCGATGTCGACGGTGGCCCCGCTATCGAAGATCGACTCGAGGAGCGACACGTTGATCGGAAACGCCTCGACGCGGTTCATGTTCTTGAAGCCGCGCTTCGGGATGCGACGAGGCATCGGCATCTGACCGCCCTCGAACGCGAAGCGCGCGCCGTGGTGACCCGGGCGAGCCTTCTGGCCCTTGACGCCCTTACCGGACGTCTTGCCCTTACCCGACCCGCGTCCGCGTCCGAGCCGCTTCTTCTCGCGGGTCGCGCCGGGGTTTGGGTGGAGGTTGTGGAGCGATAGCTTGTCGTTAGCGTCGTGAGACATGGGAGTTTCCCGGAGCGCCGTGCAATCTGGCGCGGAATCTAGTGAGAATCAACTGAGTAAATCGCTACCTGGCTTTGTTGCCAGGCCAAAGATCTGGCGAGATCAGTCCGCAGCCTCGACCGTGACGAGGTGGCTGACCTTGCGGATCATCCCGCGGATCGACGGCGTGTCCTGGAGCACGACCGACTTGCGCGGCCCTCGAAGGCCGAGGCCCTGGAGGGTCTTGTTCTGCGTCGCCGACTTGCCGACGCCGCTGCGAACCTGGGTGACTTTGAGCTTGAGGGCCATGGCTGCTCTTCTTTACTCCGGGCGCGTCGAACGGCTCGACGGGCGAATCTCCGAGACCGTCTTGCCACGCGTCTTGGCGATCTGCTCGATGGAGCGGAGCGCCTTGAGCGCGACGATGGTCGCGTGGATGACATTGTGCTTGTTGGACGTGCCGATCGACTTCGTCAGGATGTCCGTAACGCCGGCGACCTCGAGGACCGGGCGAACGCCACCACCCGCGATGACACCAGTACCGGGCGAGGCGGGCTTGAGCAGCACCTGCGCGGCGCCGAAAAAGCCTTCGATCTCGTGCGGGATGGTGCCCTTGACGAGCGGGATCTTGAACAGATTCCGCTTCGCGCGATCGGTGCCCTTGCGGATCGCCTCGGGGACTTCGTTGGCCTTGCCGAGACCCGCACCGACGAAGCCGTGCTGGTCACCGACGACGACGAGTGCCGAGAACGAGAACCGCCGGCCGCCTTTGACGACCTTCGCGACGCGGTTGATGTGGACGACGCGGTCGACGAGCTCGCCAACTTCTTCTGGATTGATCAGCATGGGTACCTTTAGAACTGGAGGCCCGCGTCACGAGCGCCATCGGCGATCTCCTTGACACGTCCGTGGAAGATGAAACCGTTGCGATCGAACACGACCGACTGAATGCCCGCGGCCTTCAGCTTCTCGCCGATGGCCTTCCCCACCGCCCGCGCGCGCTCCTTCTTGGCCAAGGGCTTGGATGCCCCGGCGAGAGCGGCCTTTAGCCCCGCATCGAGCTCCGACGCCGCCGCGAGCACGCGGCCCGTGGTGTCGTCGATCGCCTGCGCGTACGCGTAGCGAGCGGAGCGGAACACGGACAGACGCGGACGCACTGCGGTGCCGCTGACGCGCAGGCGAATGTGCACCTTGCGGCGCAGACGCTTGCGAGTCTTCTCGTTTGCAACTTTGACGTGACCAGCCATGACACTTACTCCTGACGAGGCCGTTGCTGCGGGCTGCCCGGATCAGAACGACCGGACGATACGCAGCGACCTGTTCGTCGTTACTTACCTGCGGTCTTACCCGCTTTACGCGTGATGTGCTCTTCGATGTACTTCACACCCTTGCCCTTGTACGGCTCCGGCGGGCGGAAGCTGCGGATCTTCGACGCGGCGGCGCCGAGCGCCTGCTTGTCGATGCCCGACAGGATGAGGAGGTTCTTGTCGACCTTTGCCTCGATGCCATCGGGGAGCTTGTAGTTGATCGGGTGCGAGAACCCGAGTGACAGGACGATGTCCGTCTTGCCCTTGAGCTCTGCCTTGTATCCGACGCCGTTGATCTCGAGCGTGCGGGTGAAGCCGGTGGTCACACCGGTCAGGATGTTGTTGACGAGCGCGCGCATGAGGCCGTGAGCCGCACGCGCCGGGCCATCATTGCCCTTGCGCTCGAAGACGATGACGTCCTTGCCCTCGTCCTTGTCCTGCTTGATCTCGATGTCCTTGTGACGCTTCAGCGTCAGCGAGCCCTTGGGGCCCTTCGCCGACACGATGTCCTTGGTGATCGAGACCGTGACCCCCTTCGGGATCTCGACTGGTTTACGTCCGATACGCGACATGACTAGTTTCCTTCTCGCCGTAGCGAAGCGGAGGCGATGTGACTCACCAGACCTCGCAGAGGACTTCGCCGCCAACGCCCTTGGTCCGGGCTTCTTTGTCGGTCATCACGCCCTGCGACGTGGAAAGGATTGCGATGCCAAGGCCGTTGCGGACCCGTGGCACCTGCTTGGCGGGGACGTACGCGCGCTGGCCGGGACGCGACACGCGGCGCATGCCGGTGATCGCGTTGCCGGACGGCGTCGCACGCCCGTCGTACCGAAGGCCGAGCTTGAGCAGGCCTTGCTTGTTGTCCTCTTGCGACGACACGCTCTGAACGAAGCCTTCATCTCGGAGAATCTCCGCGATGCGCAGCTTGAGGTTCGAGCGCGGGCACTCGACGACGGTCTTGCGAGCGCGGATCCCGTTTCGGATGCGCGCGAGAAAATCAGCGATTGGATCGGTCATCGACATGGTTCACCAGCTCGACTTGATGACGCCGGGGATATCGCCGCGCAGTGCAAGCTCACGGAAGCAGCAGCGGCACATCTCGAACTTGCGGAGGTAAGCACGCGGGCGGCCGCAGCGCTTGCAGCGGCTCTTGATGCGAACCTTGAACTTGTGCTTCTTGGGAAGCGTATCGATCAGCTTGGCCATGACTCAGGCGGCTCCCGCGACGCCGGCCATGACTGGGGCGCCCGTTGGAGAGGTGGAACGGAACGGCATACCGAAGTGCAGAAGCAACGCGCGACCTTCGGCGTCCGTGTTGGCCGTGGTCACGATCGAAATGTTCATGCCCTTGATCGAGTCGATCTTGTCGTATTCGATCTCGGGGAAGATGATCTGCTCCTTCACGCCCATCGTGAAGTTGCCGCGACCATCGAAGCCACGCGGCGACACGCCGCGGAAGTCGCGGACGCGTGGCAACGCGACGTTGATCAGGCGGTCGAGGAACTCCCACATGCGCTCGCGGCGCAGGGTGACCATGACGCCGATCTTCTGGCCCTTGCGGAGCTTGAAGACCGCGATGTCCTTCTTCGCGCGCGAGACCACCGGGGACTGGCCCGTGATCGTTTTGAGCTCGTCGATCGCGAAGTCGATCATCTTGGGCTCGTCCTTGGCTTTGCCGAGGCCCATGTTGACCGAGACCTTCAGGATGCGCGGCACCTGCATGACGGTGGAGTATCCGAACTCCTTCATCATCGCGGCCCTGATCTGCTGGTCGTAGCGCGCCTTCAGCGTCGGCGGCTTCTCACGCTTGTACTTCGGCGCGGGACCCGTCTCGACCGGACCCTTCTTCTTCGCGCCAGCTTCGCCCTTCGCCTTGGCCTTCTCCGCGCGCTCTGTCTTCTTCGCGGCGGCGGCCTCGTCGGCTGCGGCTTTGTCTTCGTCGTTCGCCATGGTCGTTCTCGTCTTCCTCTATGAGCGACTAAGCCATGCCGGCCGTCGGAAACTTGGTCTCCGACTTCACGCCGGTACGGACTTTCTTGTCGCCGTCCTGGGAAATCTTGGTGCGGGTGCCCTTGTTCGTCTTCTCGTCGAACAACTGCACGTTGGAGATGTGGATCGTGCCTTCCTTGTCGACGATTCCACCCTGCGGGGTCTTCTGCGTCGCCTTGGTGTGGCGCTTGATCATCGCGACCTTCTCGACCACCACGCGGTCGCCCTCGACGCGAAGGATCTTGCCCTTCTTGCCCTTGTGGGAACCGGCGATGACGATGACGAGGTCACCCTTACGCACGTGTGCTGGCTGCGCCATGACTACAGGACCTCCGGCGCGAGGCTGATGATCTTCATGAACCGCTTCGCGCGCAGCTCGCGAGCGACCGGTCCGAAGATACGGGTGCCGATCGGCTCGTTCTCTTTGTTGATGAGGACGGCCGAGTTGCCGTCGAACTTGATGGACGAGCCGTCGTTGCGCGCGAGCTCCTTGCGTGTGCGAACGATGACCGCGCGAGCGACCTCGCCCTTCTTCACCTTGGCGCCGGGAATCGCTTCGCGGATCGACACGATGATCACGTCACCGATGCCGGCGTAGCGACGGCGAGAGCCGCCGAGCACCTTGATGCAGTACACCTTCTTCGCGCCGCTGTTGTCGGCCACGTCGAGGACGGAGGTCATCTGGATCACGACGCGCCCTCCACGGCCTTCGTCACGATCTTCAGAAGGCGCCAACGCTTGGTGCGCGACATGGGACGCGACTCGATGATCTCGACGCCGTCGCCGACCTTGGCGGAGTTGTTCTCGTCGTGCACGTGGTACTTCACGCGACGGGTCAGGAACTTGTGGAAGCGGCGATCGCGAACACGGCGGATGACCGTGACGACGACCGTCTTCTGCATGTTCGCAGAGGTGACGGTGCCGACGATGACGCGGCGGCTGCCGCGGGCGTCAGTGGTGGTGGTGGTTTCGGGGCTCATGGGTTACTTGCTCGCAGTCGTCGCGGACTTTTGGGCCTGCGTCTCGGTGCCTGCCTTGCGACCGTTGAGCACCGTGAGGATCTGGGCGATCTCGCGGCGCTTGGTCTTCAGCAGAGCCGAGGACGTGACCTGATTCGTGTGCTGGCCGAGGTGGAGGCGGAACAGCTCGTCACGCTTGGTGGCGAGCGCCGAGACGAGCTCGTCGCTGGACTCGTCGCGAAGCGCCTGAAGTTTCTTGGACATCTTGCTCACAGCACGGCCTCCCGGGAGATGAGCTGCGTGTTGACGGTCAGCTTGTGGTGCGCGCGCTCGAATGCCGTCTTCGCGGTCTCGTACGAGACGCCTTCGACCTCGAAGATCACGCGGCCGGGCTTCACGACCGCGACCCAGCCTTCGACGCCACCCTTACCGGTACCCATGCGGGTCTCGGCGGGCTTCTTCGTGAACGGGTGGTCCGGGAAGACGCGAACATAGAGCTTGCCCTCTTTCTTCACGTGGCGAGAGATCGCGACGCGGGCCGCTTCGATCTGACGAGCCGTGAGCCAGCCGGGCGACGTGACCTGCATTCCGTAGTCACCGAACGAGACCTCATTGCCGCCCTTGGCCATACCGGCCGTGTGGCCCTTGTGGCTCTTGCGGAACTTGCTGCGCTTTGGAGAAAGCATCGACATAAAAGAACTCCAGTGCCTCGATTACGGGGTCGAACGCGGCGGTGCGACGCGGGGCGCGTTCGGGTCCTTGCGCGGAGCAGGAAGCACCTCGCCGTGGAAGACCCACGCCTTGACGCCGATGCTGCCGTAGGTGGTGTGTGCCTCCGTGAAGCCGTACTCGATGTCGGCGCGGAGCGTGTGCAGCGGAACGCGGCCTTCCTTGTACCACTCGCGGCGGCACATCTCGGCGCCGCCGAGGCGACCCGAGGACGCGACCTTGATCCCCTTCGCACCGAACTTCATCGCGGTCTGCGTCGCCTTCTTCATGGCGCGGCGGAACGCGATGCGGCGCTCGAGCTGCGTCGCGATGTTCTCGGCGACGAGCTGCGCGTTGGTCTCGGCCTTGCGGACCTCGATGATGTTGAGGAAGACCTCGTTCTCCGTGAGCGCCTGGACTTCCTTCTTCAGGGTCTCGACGCCCGCGCCGCGCTTCCCGATGACGATGCCCGGACGCGCGGTGTGGATGTTGATCTTCGCCTTGTTCGCCGCGCGCTCGATCTCGATGAACGAGACGCCCGCGTGGTTGAGCTTCTTCTTGATGAAGGCCTTGAGCTTCAGATCCTCGTGAAGCCACTTGGCGTAGTTCTTCTCCTCGTACCAACGAGACGACCACGTCTTGATGATGCCGAGGCGAAAACCAGTCGGATGTGTTTTCTGACCCATGACGTTTACGCCTTCTCGTCGGTGACGACCACCGTGAGGTGGCTGGACTTGTGGTTGATGCGGTTCGCGCGACCCATCGAGCGGGGCATCCAGCGCTTCGCGATGGTGCCGCCGTCGACGGCGATGGTGTGGATGCGCAGGTCCTCGACCGACGCATCACCACCGCTCTTGTCCTCGGCGTTCGCCGCCGCGGACTTGATCGCCTTCGAAATGATGCCGGCGGCCTTCTTCGGCATGAGGTCGAGGAGGCCAACCGCCTGCTCCACCGTCTTGCCGCGAACGAGGTTCGCGACGACGCGCATCTTGCGCGGCGACATCGAGATTCCACGAACGAGTGCACGTGCTTGCATGGCGCTTACTTCTTCCGCTCGCCGGTGTGACCGTGGAACGTGCGGGTCATCGAGAACTCGCCGAGCTTGTGGCCGACCATCTGCTCGGTGATGAACACGGGGATGAACTTACGACCGTTGTGGACGGCCATCGTGAGGCCGACCATGTCCGGGATGACCATCGAGCGACGCGAGTACGTCGTGATCACGCGCTTGTTCGGATTGGTCTCCTTCTGCGCGGCCGCGATCTTCTTCGCGAGATACTTCTCGACGAACGGACCCTTCTTGAGTGAACGAGGCATCTGTTTCTTCCCTACTTGCTCGGGCGACGGCGGATGATGAACTGCTCGGTCCGCTTGTTGTGACGGGTCTTGAGGCCCTTGGTCTTCTGGCCCCACGGAGTGCACGGGTGACGACCACCGGAGCTACGGCCTTCGCCGCCGCCCATCGGGTGATCGACGGGGTTCATCGACACGCCGCGGTTGTGGGGGCGGATGCCCTTCCACCGCATGCGGCCTGCCTTGCCCCACTGGATGTTCGCGTGCTCGCTGTTGCCGATCGTCCCTACCGTGGCGCGGCAATCGATGTGCACACGACGCATCTCGCCGGACGGCATACGCAGGGTCGCCCAGAGGCCTTCCTTCGCCATCAGCGTGACCTTGGTACCCGCCGAGCGACCGATCTGCGCGCCGCGGCCCTGCTTGAGCTCGACGGCGTGGATCTCGGTACCGACCGGGATGTACTTCAGCGGCAACGAGTTGCCGGGCTTGATGTCGGCAGAGTTCGCGCTGATGACCTCGTCACCGACGCCGAGCTTCGACGGAGCCAGGATGTACGCCCTCTCGCCGTCCTTGTACTGGAGGAGAGCGAGGCGCGCCGAGCGGTTCGGGTCGTACTCGATCGCGATCACGACGGCCGGAACACCGGTCTTCGTGCGCTTGAAGTCGACGACGCGATACCGCTGCTTGTGGCCGCCACCGCGGAAGCGCGAGGTGATGCGACCGTGGTTGTTGCGACCGGCGGTCGCCGTCTTGTGCGCGAGGAGGTTCTTCTCCGGCTCACCCTTGGTGACCTCACCGAAGTCCTGCGAGGACATTCCGCGCCGACCGGGAGAGGTCGGCTTGTACTTCTTCATCGCCATCTCAGACTCCCTCGAAGAACTCGATGTTGTCGCCGGGCTTCAGCGTCACGAACGCCTTCTTCCAGCTCGGACGCTGACCGGAGAACCTGCCGACGCGCTTCACCTTGCCGCGCACGACGAGCGTGCGGACACCGGTGACGGTGACGTTGAACAGCTTCTGGATAGCACCCCTGATCTCGATCTTGTTCGCGTCGCGAGCGACCTCGAACACGACCTGCTGCGCGTAGGCGTCGCCCTCGACGGCTGCCGACGCACCGCCGCCGGTCTCGCGCAGGCGAGCACTCTTCTCGGTCAGCAGGGGGCGCTTGATGATGGATTGCGCGTCGCGCATGACTACTCGTCTCCTTGAGGCTTGAGCGCGGTGGTGATCGCGTCGACCGCCGCCTTCGTCAGCACCAGCGTCTCGTGGCGCAGCACGTCGTACACGTTCACGCCTTCGGGGGCGAGCCACTGGGACGACGCGAGGTTCTTCGCGCCACGCACGAGGTTCGCGTTGTCCTTGCCGTCGACGATCAGCGCTTTGTTGCCCGTGGCGAGCGCCTTGAGCGCGGTCGCGACCGACTTGGTCTTGCCGTCCGTCGCAAAGCTGTCGACCACGATGAGGCGGTTCTCTTTGGCGCGGAGCGAGAGGACCGAGCGGAGGGCGAGCTTCTTCGCCTTGCGCGGCATGTTGTACTCGTAGTCGCGCGGCTTGGGACCGAACACCGAAGCACCACCGACCCAGTGCGGCGCCTGGCGCGAGCCCTGGCGTGCCTGACCGGTGCCCTTCTGCTTCCACACCTTCTTCGACGAGCCGCGGACTTCACCGAGGCGCTTCGTCGACGCGGTGCCCGCGCGACGCTTCGCGCGCTGCCACTTCACGACCTCCCAGAGGAGGTGCTCGTGGATCTCGGCGCCGAACACGGCGTCGTCGAGGTCGATCGACCCGACGCTCTTACCGGAGAGATTTTTGACGTCTGCTTTGGCCATACAGTTTCTCTGTGTATCGGGGGTTCCTGGGGGTGTCCCCCAGGTGTCAGGTCTTGATCTCGACGTCGACGCCGGCCGAGAGGTCGAGCTTCATCAGCGCGTCGAGCGTCTGCTGGGTCGGCTCCAGGATGTCGAGGAGACGCTTGTGCGTCCGGATCTCGAACTGCTCGCGCGACTTCTTATCGGTGTGCGGCGAACGCAGCACGCAGTACTTGTTGATCTTGGTCGGCAGCGGGATGGGACCCGCGATCTTGGCGCCCGTACGCTTGGCCGTCTCGACGATCTCACCAGCGGATTGATCGAGGAGCTTGTGGTCGTACGCCTTGAGGCGGATGCGAATGCGTGGAGTGGTCATAGATGCCTTGGTCGTTAGCCTTCAGGAGGAGACGCGGATGCAGTCGTCATGACTACTTCTTCTTCTCTTCCTTGATCTCTTCGAGGATCTTCGTCACGACGCCGGCGCCGACCGTCTTGCCGCCCTCGCGAATCGCGAAGCGGAGGCCTTCCTCGCACGCGATCGGCGAGACCAGCTGGACATCGACCTTGATGTTGTCGCCCGGCATCACCATCTCGGTGCCGGCCGGCAGCGTCACGGTGCCCGTGACGTCAGTCGTACGGAAGTAGAACTGCGGGCGATAGCCCTGGAAGAACGGGGTGTGGCGACCGCCCTCTTCCTTCTTCAGCACGTACACCTCGCACGTGAAGTGGTTGTGCGGCGGGACCGTGCCCTTCTTCGCGAGCACCATGCCGCGCTCGATCTCCTCGCGCTTCGTGCCGCGGAGCAGCACGCCGACGTTGTCGCCCGCTTGGCCCTGGTCGAGCAGCTTGCGGAACATCTCGACGCCCGTGCACACCGTGTTCTGCGTCGCGCCGAGGCCGACGATGTCGAGCTCGTCGCCGACGCGAACGATGCCGCGCTCGACGCGGCCTGTGACGACCGTGCCGCGACCGGTGATCGTGAACACGTCTTCGACCGGCATCAGGA
The DNA here is from genome assembly GCA_046160585.1 of Kofleriaceae bacterium. Lineage (GTDB taxonomy): Bacteria > Myxococcota_A > Polyangia > Haliangiales > Haliangiaceae > JABFXX01. The sequence continues at coordinate 1,257 of JBJXGN010000247.1, read as the reverse complement.
ACGGCTTGTCCAGCTCGCGGATCGGATCCGGGATGAACGAGTCGCACGCTTCCATCAGCTTCTGGATCGACTGCGTCCCGTACTCGCTCGCCTCGCCCTCGAGCGCCTTGAGCGCCGAGCCGCGGATGATCGGGGTGTCGTCGCCCTTGTAACCGTTCTTGGTCAGTAGCTCGCGGAGCTCCATCTCGACGAGGTCGAGAAGCTCTTCGTCGCCCTTGCCGATCATGTCGCACTTGTTCAAGTACACGACCATCGCCGGGATGTTGACCTGCCGGCCGAGCAGCACGTGCTCGCGCGTCTGCGGCATCGGGCCGTCCGGCGCCGATACGACGAGGATCGCGCCGTCCATCTGCGCCGCGCCCGTGATCATGTTCTTGATGTAGTCAGCGTGGCCGGGGCAATCGACGTGCGCGTAGTGGCGCTTGTCGCTCTCGTACTCGACATGCGCCGTCGAGATCGTGATGCCGCGGGCCTTCTCTTCCGGCGCCTTGTCGATCTGATCGAACGCGGTGAACTTCGCGAAGCCCTTGCTCGCCTGCACCTTGGTGATCGCCGCGGTCAGCGTGGTCTTGCCGTGATCTACGTGACCGATCGTGCCGATGTTCACGTGCGGCTTGTTGCGGATGAACTTTTCTTTGGACATGACGATGGCTTTCCGGGGCTAGGCGCGGCCGAAACGGGACGACACGAGGCGTTCCCGCATCGCGTGCGGGACCTCGCCGTATTCCTTGAACTGCATCGAGTAAGTGGCACGGCCGCGCGAGCTCGAGCGCAGCGACGTGGCATAGCCGACCATCTCGGCCAGCGGCACGCTGGCGGAGATCACCTGCACGCCGGGGCGAGCAAACATGCCACCGACGCGAGCGCGGCGGGCCAGCAGATCGCCGAGCACGTCGCCGATGTGCTCGTCGGGCGCGCGGACCTCGAGCTCCATGAGCGGCTCGAGCACGGTCGGCGCGGCCGACGCGGCGGCGTCGCGGAAGGCGCGGGTGCCGGCGAGCTTGAAGCCGCGCGAGGTCGAGTCGACGACGTGATGGCTGCCGCCGACGAGCGCGACGGTGAGATCGGTCATGGGGAAGCCGGCCAGCACACCCTTGCCCACGGCCTCGGCGACGCCCTCGGCGAGAATCGAACTCGCGACCCCTTCCTTACCAAGGAAGTGCACTGCCACTGTGCTACGAGGGCGGCCTTTTTTTTCGGAGCGGGCGATGGGATTTGAACCCACGACATCCAGCTTGGAAGGCTGGAGCTCTACCG
>JBJXGN010000246.1:0-3575 GCA_046160585.1 Kofleriaceae bacterium | reverse complement strand
GTCGAGCGGCTAGCGACGAAGGCCGTCCTCGGAGAGGCGCCGGAGGATCTGTGTTTTACCGTCGACGACTTCGATCCGGTCGTCAACTTTTTCGCACGCACTCTGGGATGGTGCACTGATGAGCGAGTACCCCTTCTTCTTCACGTGGACCGCGCAGAACGCCGCGAAGCCGATGCACCTCACCGGCGGCGACGGTGCGTTCTTCACCCTGTCCGACGGCTCGCGCTGGCTCGACCTCGGCTCGCTGAGCTACCAGGTCAACGCGGGTCACGGGCGCAAGCGCATCGTCGACGCGATCAAGGCGCAGGCGGACGAGCTCTGCATCAGCGCGCCGAACGCGGTGTTCCCCGCCAAGGTCGAGCTCGCGGAGCGCTTGCTCGCGATGGCGGGCCCTGGGTTCTCGAAGGTGTTCTTCACGCTCGGCGGCGCCGAGGCGAACGAGAACGCGATCAAGATCGCCCGCCAGGTCACCGGTCGCCTGAAGATGATCTCGCGCTATCGCAGCTATCACGGCGCGTCGATGGGCGCACTCGCACTCACGGGCGACTGGCGCCGCGCGCCGATGGAGCCGCTGATCCCCGGCGTGATCCACGTGCACGACTGCGAATGCGATGCCTGCTCGTCCGGAAATCGCCCGGGTAACACGTGCACGCGTGGGATGGCGCGCGAGTTCGAGACGACGATGCTCGCCGAGGGCGCGCGCACGACGGCCGCCGTGTTCCTCGAGCCGATGCCCGGCGCGAACGGCGCGTATTTTCCACCGCCCGACTACTGGCCGACGGTGCGCGCTGCGTGCGATCGCGATGGCGCGCTGCTCGTGGCCGACGAGGTACTTACCGGGTTCGGCCGCATCGGTACGCCGTTCGGCTTCCAGCAGTTCGGGATCACGCCCGACATGATCACGATCGCGAAGGGGCTCGCATCCGGTTACGCGACGATCGGCGCGGTGATCGTCCACGAGCGGATCGCGAAGCACTTCGACGCGAACGTCCTCGCGTGCGGCCTCACGTATTACGCCCATCCGACCGCGTGCGCCGCCGCGGTCGAGACGATGAAGCTCTACGCCGACGAGAAGCTCTACGAGAACAGCGCGCGCCTCGGGCCCGTGTTGCTGCGCGAGCTCGACGCGGTCGTCGCACGCGTCGCCGTGCCGGCCTACGCGCGCGGGCGCGGCTTGCTCGCGGCGTTCGCTCCGCACCCGGGCGCAGCGACGGCGGATCAGTGGGCCTCGCTCGGTCGCGAGCTCGCCGCGCGCACGTTGTCGTTGCACGTCGACGGTAAGCGCGGAACGGCGATCTTCGCGCCGCCGCTCTGCATCGGCGAAGAAGACCTCGTCCGCGGGGTGCGCGCCTTTGGCGACGCTGCGGTGGCGGCGTTTGGAGGACAGCAATGAGAGCAAACCACAACCACAAGGTCGTCGACTCCGTCGTCGCCGCGCTCGAGCCGCTGCGCGACGGGATGACCATCCTGTGCGGCGGCTTCGGCCTCAGCGGCAACGCCGAGGCACTGATCAAGGGCGTCGTCGAGCGCGGCGTTCGGGATCTGACGCTCGTGTCGAACAACGCGGGCACGATGGGCATCGGCCTCGCCGCGTGGCTCAAAGCCGGCATCGTGCGCAAGGTCGTCTGCAGCTACATCGGCGGCAACGAGGACCTCCACACGCGTATGGCGTCGGGCGAGGTCCAGGTCGAGATCACGCCGCAAGGGACGCTCGCCGAACGGATGCGCGCCGCGGGCGCCGGCATCCCCGCGTTCTACACGCCGACCGGCGTCGGCACCGTTGTCGAGGAGGGTAAGGAGACCAAGGAGATCGATGGCCGCCGCTACATCCTCGAGCGCGCGCTGCACGGCGACGTCGCGCTCGTGCGCGCGCACACCGCCGATCGCTTCGGCAACCTTCGCTTCCGCCGCACGGCACGCAACTTCAACCCGGTGGCCGCCTCGGCGGCGAAGCTCTCCATCGTCGAGTGCGATCACCTCGTCGACAACGGCGCGATCGATCCCGACGACGTGCACCTCCCGGGCATCTTCGTCCACAAGATCCTCCACATCCCCGAGCACGCGAACGTCATCGAGTTCCGCACCGTGCGAAAGCGATCCTGATGCCCTACTCCACTGAAGACATGGCGCGCCGCGCGGCGCGCGAGATCCCCGAAGGCGCGATCGTCAACCTCGGCATCGGTTTGCCGACGCAGGTCGCCGACTATCTCCCGGAAGGCCACGCGTGGCTGCACTCGGAGAACGGTCTCCTCGGAATGGGGCCGTTCCCGTGGGAAGGCGAAGAAGACGCGGAGGTGATCAACGCGGGCAAGCAGACCGTGACCGCGCTGCCGGGCGCCTCCACGTTCGACTCGTCGCACTCGTTCGCGATGATCCGCGGCGGCCACGTCGACCTCGCGATCATGGGTGCGATGCAGGTCTCCACCGGTGGCGATCTCGCGAACTGGGCGGTCCCCGGCGGCAAGGTGATGGGCATCGGCGGCGCGATGGATCTCGCGTCGGGTTGCCGCCGCCTCATCTGCATGATGCAGCACGTGACGAAGAAGGGTGAGCACAAGCTCGTGCAGACGTGCGACTACCCGCTGACCGCCCAACGCGTGGTCTCGCTCGTGGTCACCGACTACGGCGTGTTCGAGCCGTCGGGCCACGGCTTCCGCATCATCGAGCTCGCGCCGGGCATCACGCGCGAGCACGCCCAAGCGGCGACGGGCGCGCCGCTGATCTAGTGCCTCGGCGTTGCGCACCGACGTCGGTCCCGCGTCATGGCGTCACGGGCACAGCGCTTCGAGCGCATCGAACATGCAGCCGCCGCCTGCAAGACACACCTCGGCGCTCGAGGAGGCGGCGCAGTCGTCGACCATGCCGACGCTGATGCCATCACACTCGGTATCGATGTTCCCACTCTCGGCGGCCGGCCGGCAGCCCGAATCGATGCACGGATCGTCACAGAACTCGCCGAGCTCTCCCGCGCAGATATCGTCGAGAAAGTCCTCGCACAGCGTTTCTTGCTCGCCGGTGCTCAGGTCGCGAACCTGATCCGACGAGCTGAACGAGCGGGTCTCACACGCAGCGACGACGACGACCAACCAAGCGACGTGGTGCATGAGCGAACACTACACCTGCCACGGAAGACGCACGTGGCAGACATCGTGAAAGAACAGCAGCGCGTTCTCGTGGTCCGTGGCGTGAACGCGAAAACGGCGACCGCGAAAACGCAGCCGCCGATTCATCGATCGCGATCGATCGAGGCTTACTGACCGCCGGGCGCCGGGCCCGGGTTGCGGTTGCCGAGCGCACCGTTGACCGCGCCGGCGACGCCGCCGCTGATCACCGCGCGACCAACCTGCGCCGCGGCCGTGCCGACGGCACCGACCGGGTTGAACGCGCCGGCCACGGCACCGCCCGCAGCGCCCGCGAGGGTGGACCTCCAGTTTCCGCCGCTCGCGAAGTAGCTCGAGACACCACCGCTGACCGCACCGACGCCAGCGCCGACGGCGTTCGCCACCCAGCCGCCCTGGATCTCTTCGAGCTCGTCTGCCGAGAGCTCACGGATTTCGATCGTGTTGATGTCGAGC
>JBJXGN010000245.1:0-37467 GCA_046160585.1 Kofleriaceae bacterium | reverse complement strand
CGCGATCGCGCGGACGATTCCTCGTCGAGAAATCGCGAAAAGAACAGGCCGAAAAAAAACCGACCGGAGCACCATCGCTCCGGTCGGCCAGCCATCCTCGACGTCTCGGGCTCACCACCCGTTTCGTCGAACCGAGTTACGGCGTGACGCCCATGCGCGCGCCGTAGAACGTCGCGCCCGCGAGCGGCGCCGCCGTTCCAGCGTACGTGGCGTTGCCCGTCCACGTACCGGTCTGGATCTTGTCGATCTTGTCGTCGTTGTTCGTGTCGAGGGCGCGCGCGTCGCCGGTGAGGCCGAGCTCGAGCGCCGAGGCGCTGATGCCCTCGATCTTCTCGTAGATCTTGTTCGCCGCGAGGTTCAGGCCCGCGGTGCACGCCGTCGCGAGGGCGCCCGAAAAGCTCGAGAAGCCGAGCGCGCTCGCTGCCATCGAGCCGACCGCCTGGCAGTCGACGAGGTTGTTCATCAGCTGGCCGAGGTTCGTCGCGCTCGAGTCGACCATCGGGATGAGCACGGCGTCGACGCCGATGCGGAGGATCTTGCCGTAGCTAAGCGGCACCATGTGCTGCGCGAGGCCGAACTTGCCATCCGCTTGGAGCGTCACACCGACGTTCTGCACGACGATGTTCTGCATGTTGTATGCGGAGAACGCGTGGTCGCTCTCGATGTTGTCGACCTTGAAGTGCGCGCCGACGATCGTGTGCGTCGAGGTGTACGAGAACGCCGTGGTCGCGTCGATCGTGTTGGCGCCGCTCGCGATGTCGAGCTCGTCGTTCGTGCCGAAGTTCTTCGCGATCTGACCGAAGTCGTTGCCGAGCTGCACCATCGTCGACACGAAGTCCGGCGCGTACTGCAGCAGGCGGTCGTTCAGGTAGCCGGCGACGAACGGACGCGCGTTGTTGAGGAGCGACTTGATCGTGTTGTTCGAGATCTGGTTGATCATCTGCTCGAGCAGCCAGTTCGACGGGTCGTCCGGCGCATCCGTGGCCGCGATGATCGCGTTGACCACTTCGCCGACCTTGCCCGGAGCATTCGTCGCGAGGTCGAAGTTCGACCGCATCTGATACTTGCCCGTCGCGTCGTCGCGGGTGATGGGCTCTTCTTCACCGCCACCGCCACCGCCACCACCGCCACCGCCACCGCCACCGCCGCCCATCGGGTCGTCGGCCGCGCACGCGGCGAGAGAAGCTGAGAGTGCGAGGAGGAGGAGAGTCTTTGCGGTCTTCATGGTCGATGCTCCGAGATGGCGGGGGTCAGGAATGCGTTTGGTGACCAAGCCGTTGTGCAGCGCATGTGCCGGAAATAGAGCCCGCAAACCGCCGTGAGACCGCACAGTTGCAAACACTGGCGGATCGCGTTGCCAGGTCACACTCGTTTCCCGAGGGTCAGCTGACCTCTGGGGCTGCCCCTGCAACCGATCGACTGCACTGCGTTTGGTGCGCAGACGAAAAGGCACTGGTCCGCCGGTCAGTCGACGAGATCTTCTCCTCGCTGGTTGCGAAGAATCGCCACCACGGTCGCTGTCGTCATTCGCTTCATGGCGAACGAAGCGCAGCGACCGTCGCCAGGGCGCTAACCCGCGCCTGTGGAAACATCGCAGGCACGATGCGGACACATTGTAGACTGGATAGGTGCGAGTCTCGTGGGCGTTGATCGCGCTGGCGGCGTGTTATGCACCCCAGCCACCCGCAGGAGCGCCGTGCTCCGAGACCCAGCAATGTCCAGTCCCGCTGATCTGCGATCGCGGTCTTTGCGTCACGACCCCGGCGGTCTTCGATGCAACGATCGATGTCGTCGATGCGGACACCACCTGCGTGTGCACGTCTGCGACGAACCTGACATGCGCCGGCGGCGACTCCACCTGCGTCCTCGGATGTTTCCAGGAGCAAGGCTCCAATATCTCGCGCTGCCACGAAATGATCGTGAGCAACAACGTCGGCGTCGACGATGTCGATGACGTAACGAGCGCGATCACGATCACCGGAGGCACCGCCACCTTCAACACGCAGACAGGTGCCATCACCGGCGCTATGACACGCCCCGCTGGGATCGGCGTGTTGAACGGGATCGCGTTCAGGACCGCGGGCGCCCTCGGCGTCTTCACGTTTCATGCACTAGAGATCGCACCCTCGGGCATCATTCGCTTCGTCGGGACACGAGCTGTCGCGTTCGTGGTGGGGACGTCGGCGACGATCGACGGCGTGATCGACGGAGCTGGCGGCTGCGACGGGATCTCGAGCTGCGCCGGACCTGGGGGCGGCACCGGTGGATTCACGACCCCAGCGCTGGGGTGCGGCCCCGGTGGCGGCAGCATGACCGACGACTGTGGTGGTGGAGGCGGTGGTGGCGGTACGGCGGGCGCGAATGGTGGCGCGGGTGCTGGGCCCGGTGGAATCGGCGGGCCCGCGTGCATCGCGACGACGGCGGAGCCGTTGGTCGGCGGCAGTGGAGGCGGTGCAGGCGACGCGGGAATGGCGGCACCGGGAGCGCCGGGCGGTGGTGGTGGTGGTGGTTTCCAATTGTCGGCGCTCGAGGTGATCACACTGCGGGGCACGATCGACATGGGCGGTGGAGGTGGGGGCGGCGGTCCGGTCGCAGCTGGAAGCTCTTCTGCGGGATCGGGTGGCGGTGCAGGCGGAGCGATCTTGCTCGAGGCGCCCGACGTGACCCTCACGCCGAGTGCGCACCTCGCAGCGAATGGAGGTGGCGGTGGAGGCGGTGGAGACACTCAAACGCAGATCGCAGGCATGAACGGCGCCCGAGGCGGAACGTCGACAACACCGGCATCTGGCGGGATGGCGGGAGGGGGGAGTGCCACCGCTGGGGGCGCTGGCGCCGCTGGAACCATCGGAGCCCAAGCCGGCGGCGACACTCCAGTGACGGGGAATGCCGGGGGCGGTGGTGGTGGTGTCGGCGTGATCTATCTGCGTGCGGCTAGCACGCCGACGACGAGCGGGGCGATTGTCACGCCTCCGCCTGGTGTGGGGCCGGTCCGGACCGACTGAGAAGCAGCGCCTACACGGTTCGGCGATCTAGCTCTCACCAGCCGCAGGTCTGTCCCTTGTTCTGCTCTTCAAGCCATTTCTGCAGCGGCGCGAAGTACTCGAGGATGGCGGTCGCGTCCATCTCCTTCTGCCCGGTCAGCTCCTCGAGCGTCTTCTGCCACGGCTGGCTCGAGCCGCGCTCCAGCATCGCCCAGAAGCCCTTGCCCACGTCCTTGTTGTTGTAGATGGAGCACTCGTGCAGTGGTCCCGTGAAGCCGGCTTTCTTGCACAGCGCGCGGTGGAACTGGAACTGGAGCACCGCCGCGAGGAAGTAGCGCATGTATGGAACGTTCGCGGGCACGTGGTACTTCGCGCCCGGATCGAAGTCCGTCGCGGTGCGCTCTACGGGAGGCGCGACGCCCTGGTACTGCTTGCGCAGATCCCACCAGTGCTTGTTGTAGTCCGCGGGCGCGACTTTTCCGCTGAACACGTCCCAGCGCCACTTGTCGACGAGCAGCCCCCATGGAAGGAACGCGATCTTCTCGAGCGCCTTCTTCATCTGGCGATTGATGACGATCTTCTCGTTCGTCTCGACCTTGTCGAGCAGGCCCTTCTCCTTCAGGTAGCCCGGCGTCATCGAGAGCACGACCGTGTCGCCGATCGCCTCGTGAAAGCCATCGTTCGCGCCGCCCTGAAACAGGATCGGCTTCGTGTAGTAGGCCGCGAAGTAGTAGTTGTGGCCGAGCTCGTGATGGATGACGTCGAGATCCTCGTGGTTCTTGTTGATGCACATCTTGATGCGCAGGTCGTTCGCGAACGTCACATCCCACGCGCTCGCGTGGCACACGGCCTCCTTGCCCTTCGGCTTGGTAAACATCGAGCGCTCCCAGAACGTCGCGGGTAGCGCCGGGAAGCCGAGCGATGTGTAGAAGCCCTCGGCGATCTGCACCATCTTCTTCTCGTCGTAGGCGCCGGCCTTCGCGAGCGCCGGCGTCACGTCGATCGGCGCCTGACCCGGGAACGGCTCGAGCTCCTTATAGAGGTAGTCCCACGTCTGCGCCCACATGTTGCCCAGCAGGTGCGCCGGGATCGTACCGGTCTTCCCGACGACCTTGTCGCCGTAGGTCTTGTTGAGCTTCGCGCGCGTGTAGCAGTGCAGCTGCGAATAGAGCGGCTTCAGCTGCTCGAACAGCCGGTCCGTCTCCTTCTCGAACGCGTCCGCCGGCATGTCGTAGCCGGACTTCCACATCGCCGACACGTCCGTGAAGCCCACGCCGCGCGCGCCTTCATTGGCGAGCCCGACGTATTTCTCGAACAGTGGCTTCTCGACGTGACCGACGTTGTCGTGCCAGCCCTTCCACGCGGCGAGCAGCTCGTCGGGCTTGCGCGACTTCTGCAGCACCTTGCTCAGCGCGTCGAGATCCTTGCAGTCCTTGCCCTCCGGCTTCCCACCCGCGCACACCTTGCCCTTGCCGTACAAGGACGACATCTCCGTCGCGAGCTTCGCGAGCTCGTCGGCCTTCGCCGGATCGTCAGGCGCGGGTTGCCCCGCGAACTTCAGCAAGAGCAGCTGGCGCCTCGTGTCGGCATCGAGCTTGTCCGCGATCGGCTCGAACTTCTTCGCGCCCTTGATCAGCTTCGTGATGCCCTTCGCCAAGTCGGCACCCGCCTTCGCAGCGGCCGCTTCGTGTTCCGGCGTGATGTCCGTCTCGTTCGTCCACTGCGCCTGCGACGCGTCGACGTAGAGCTTGCGCAGCTCCTCGTTCATGTCGGCGGCGTACTTCTTCGCCTCGGCGATCAGCGCTTCGTCGTTGGCGGCGACGCCACCGCTGCCTTTGTCGGCGCTGCCTTTGTCGGCGCTGCCCTTGTCGGCGCTGCCTTTGTCAGCGTTGCCCTTGTCGGCGGAGCCCTGGTCAGTGCCGCCAGTGTCTTTCTTGCAGCCTGCGGCGAGGCCGCCGGCGAGGCTACTGGTGATGAATACGAGCGCGATGTGCTTGTTCACGAGCGGACCATACGCCGGTTTCGCGCATGCTCGTCAAGTGTCGTCGCAGCGTGTCCCGTGCGTCCCGCACGTGTCGCGGGACCCGAGCGTTACGGCTCGGGCGCCGGCATCGGCGCGTCCTCGACGGTGTCATCATCCTCGGGTTTCGGAGGTGCGCCCTTGGGCGGCGGTGCCTTCGGCGCCTTGATGCCGCGCTCCGCCAGGAGCCCGCGCGCTTTCTCTTGCTGCTTCACATCGAGCAACGCGAACGCTTTCTCGAGCGCTTCATCGCTGTTCTCCTTGCGTGCATCGTGCAGCTTGCCGGCGTCCTTGGTCGTCCGTATCGGCTGTGCGCCGGGGGCCATGTTGGGCGGATTCGGGTTGGGATTCTTCGGGTCTTCCTCGGTCGGCTCGGGCTTCTCGATCTCGCGGAGCTGCGTGTCGATCACTTCGTTGCGCGCGCTGAGGCTGTTGTCGATCGCCTGCAGCTTCTCGACCTGTTCGGCCGAGAGCTCGAGCTGCCCGGAGTTGTCGATCAGATAGCCGATCGGCGTGCCCGACGCGGGCGGCAACGGCTGTTCGGCGTAGTTCGGCGGAGCTTCTTTGCCACACGCAGGCGCGATCGAGACGAGCAGGGCGACCAGTGCGAAGCGAAACATCGCGACGAATCTGCCACGGCGCCGCTCGCCTCGCTATTCGTACGTGACGGTGAGCACCCGGTGGTGTCGTTCTACGTCGAGCGGGCCAATAAATCAGTTCGGGACGAGCAGCATGCCCGTGCGCGGCGGGATCGTGATCGCGCCGCTCTTCGTCGTATTGTCGACGAGGTTCGTGTAGTTGCCGGCGGGGAGCCCGGTGGCCGGCTGCGGGTTGTCGCCGCGGTTGATCGCCACGTAGACCGTATCGCCCGACGACGACATCTTCAGCACGAGCGTGTCGAAGCCGACCCCGATCTGCTCGCGCGTACCACGGCGGAGCGCGACATGCGCGTTGCGCGCCCTCGCGAGCGCCGCGAGCTGATCGCGGAGCCACGTCTGGTTCGCGGTGTAGCCTTCCCACTGCATGAAGCGGCGGTTGTCCGGATCGCCGGCGCCGGGCATGCCGAACTCGTCGCCGTAGTAGAGCATCGGGATGCCGGGCAACGCGAACAGCAGCGTGTAGGCGGCCTGCAGGCGCTCGTAGGGGCTCTTGTTCGTCGGCAACGACGGGCGGTTGTTCCACGCGCGATCCTTGCCTCCGTCCCACGCGCCGAACTGCGGCGAGTCCTCGGCGATGTGGATCGTGCGCGGGACGTCGTGATTGCCGAGGAACGTCGACATCACCGAGCCCGTGCCGTAGAAGCCGTCGTTGGACGCGACGAAGCTCGCGAGGTCGGACATCTGGCCGTCGCGGCGCAGGATCGTCGAGAGCATCGCACCGCGCAGCGGGAAGTCGAACTGACCGTCGAGCATCGTGTCGGCGTTGACGTAGGACTTGATGAGATCGCGCGAGCCGTCGAACGTCTCGCCGACCATGTAGAAGCGCTGGTCGAACGCGACCTCGGCGTCGATACGGGCGCGCACGTCGGTGAGCCACGAGGTCTCGAGGTGCTTCACCGCGTCGAGGCGGAATCCGTCGACGCCGATGCGCTTCGCCCACTGGACCGCGTTGTCGACGGACCAGCGGCGCGCGTCGCCGTTACGGAAGTCGAAGTCGGGGAGGAACGGATCGAACCAGCAGCGCAGCCGCTCGGAGTCCCACGAGCAGCCTTGGCCACACACGCAGTTGCCACCAAAGCCGTTGTCGTTCGGCCAGAACCAGCCGTCGTTGCGGTGCTGCTGGTAGATCGGCGACGAGTCGTGCACGTGGTTCATCACGTAATCGACGAGGACCTGGATGCCGTGGCGGTGTGCGGTGTCGACGAGTTGCTTCAGCTCGGCCTCGGTGCCGAGCTTGGACTCGGCGGCGTTCAGATCGCGCGGCCAGTAGCCGTGATAGCCCGAGTACGCGTGACCGTCGGAGCCGGGGTTCGCGTTGTCGGCGTTGTCGAGTGGCGACGTGATCCACAGCGTGTTGACGCCGAGGTCGGTGAAGTAACCCGACTCGATCTTCTGCGTGACGCCCGCGAAGTCACCACCGAGGTAGTTGCCCGGCTGCTCGACGCCGCCGACCGGCGCGTTGTTCGAGGGATCGCCGTCGGCGAACCGGTCGATCATCACGAAGTACATGATCGAGTCGCGCCAGTCGATCGCGGGTCGTGCCGGGCACTGGTCGCAATCGGCCCGCTCGACCGAGTTGAACATGCCAAAGCCATCGGGCGACGTGCGCGGGTTGTCGGGGTCGGCGATCCAATTTCCGTCGACGACGAACTTGTAGACAACGACCTGCTGGTCCTTTACCGGGAGCGTGACCTCGAAGTCGCCGCTTCCGTTGCGCTGCATCTCGATTCCCGTGGTCCAGCCGTCGGACGCGAAGTCACCCCGCAGCGAGACCGCCGCTCCGGCGCCCTGGTACGTGATCGTCACGGTGCACGTCGGGACGGCCGCGCACGAACCGCCGTCCTCGCCGACGCCACCGTCCGTCGGCGGCTCGTCATCCCCCGATCCCGGGTTCTGCGAAGACGGGCAAGCCCCGAGCAGGACTGCGAGAACGAGAACGACAAAGCGCACGGCCGAACGTGCATCAAGGGTCATGCCACCCGGCCGCGTCGTCAAACGCATCCCCGCCTCCATTCGATCCACCAGTTAGGGCAAGACGCCCCAGCCGGAGGCGTGCGCATCCGTTGCGATCGGCAACGCGACTCGCCGTTGTCGACAGACGCAGCGCAGGTCCAGATGTCGAACATCACGTGTTGCGACGCGGGCATAGATCGTGCTCGTGTGCGCGCCGATGATGCGCGCAGGTGTTCGATCTCGCGGGTTCGGCGCGAGCCTCGGTTCGATCACGGTGCTCGCGATCGCACCGGTCGCGTTTGCGCAGGACGCACCCGCGGAGCCCCCGCCGGATCAGCCGCTCGAGCAAACACCCGCACCCCCGATCACGACGCCGACGCCGGACGTAGCGCCGACGGACGCACCGCAGGTCGATCCGAAGTTCTTGCCACCATCGGATCCGTGGCCCCCGCCGCAGGAGTTCGACGCGAACGCTGCGGCGTCCGAGCTCGGCTTTCGCTTCGGATCGTACGGCCGCATCCTGGCAGGTACCGATCTGCGCGGCGGCAAGCCCGAGAGCGCAAACATCGTCGCGCACGGGCCGCGCATCGTCGAGGACAGCTACCTCGAGCTCGAGCTGTCGTACGGCTTCCAGACGCCGCGCGGCAAGCGCCTGCGCCCGGTGATCACGCTCGCATTCGATGGGACGCTGTTCCACGACACCGGGGACTTCGACGCGCAGCCCGCGATCCGCAACCTGTATCTGGACGCGCAGCTCACGAAGCACGTGACCGCGTGGGTCGGATCGCGCATGTATCGCGGCGACGACATCTATCTCTTCGACTACTGGCCGCTGGACGATCTCAACACGATCGGTGCCGGCCTCTTCGCGCGCAAGGCGGAGAGCGCGTCGGGGAAGGGCGACGCGATCGAGGTCGCGACGCACATCGGCGTGAATCGCCTGAACAACGCGTTCCAGTTTCAGGAGATCGACGTCCCCGACCCCGAGCAGGGATCGACGACGGCCGTGCAGCTGAATCGCCAGCGCATGGTGCTATCCGGAACGGCGGCGTACCTGCTCGCCGCGGACGAGGACGAGCCGTCGATCAAGGTGAAGGCGCACGCGGAATTTCACGCGCTGCCATCGGGCACGCGCGAGCGCACGGATGGCACGCTCGAGGCGCTGCCGTCGGATCGCGGCTGGCTCCTCGGCGCACAGGCGACCGTGTTCGGCATGTCGGACGTGCCGCAGTTCCGCCGCCACCTGAACCTGTACGTGCGCTACGCGCGCGGGCTCGCCGCGTTCGACGAGCTCGCACCTCCGACGAGCTTCGGTCCCGATCTGAAGACGGATCGAGCGAGCGAGCTGTCGTTCGGTGTCGCGGGCAACTGGGATCACCGTCGAGGCAACGTGATGGTCGGCGTGCTGTCGCGGCGCTTCGTCGACGCGGACACCACGTCCACGGATCCCGACGACGGTTGGGAGTACGCGCTCGACATTCGCCCGCAGGTGCGCGTGCTGAAGACGGACGTGTTCGTCGGCCTGGACCTCTCGTACCAAGCGCGCTTCCCGCGCGGACTCAACCCCAACACGCAGACTGCCGCGGACCCGGGCGTGTTCCAGATCGCGCCGATGCTCGTCTACTCGCCGATGGGACCGTCCGCATACGACCGCCCGCAGATCCGCGTGGTCTATCGCGCGGCGCGCCTCAACGACGCCGCACGCGATCTATTCGTCCCGGACGACATTCGCGGCGATCACACGTGGACCCACTTTCTCGGCGTGCAGGCCGAGTGGTGGTTCAACAGCTCGACGTACCAGTAGCCCTACTGGCAGGTGTTGCAGCCCGGCGCCGCCGAGCTACAGCGACCAAAGCCGAGGCCCTGGCAGCCGAACGGGCACGAGTTGCCCTCGCAGCTCGCGGCGTTAACACCGCCGGCGCACGAGATGTCGCACGCGCACGAGTCGGAGCAGTCCATGTCGCGACACGAGCTCTTGCCCGAGCAGACGACGCCGCACTTGCCTACACCGCACTGCAGATCGCGGCAGGAGCTGTTGCCGCTGCACACGATGGTGCACGACTCGGCGTTCGTGCAATCGATGCCCGACGTGCACGAATTGGTCGTGGTGCAGCCGATGGTGCAGTTCCATCCCGTCGGGCACACGATCTCGCTGTTGCAGCTCGTGGTGGCGCAGTCGATCACGCACTCGTTGCGATCGAAGCGGCAGCTCGTGCACTGCGGCGGGCAGAAGCCCGCGTCGACGCCGCCGTCGCGGGGTCCGTCGGGCTGCATGGTGTCGCCGGGCGGCGCGTCGTTCGGACCGCTCGATGTCACGCAGAAGCCGTTCACGCACGAGCGACCCGGGAATGGATCGCAGTCCGACGGCAGCGCGCACTCGTATTCGCTGCTCTTGTAGTTGATCGAGCAACTACTCGCCGCAGCGATCGCGACGACGACGGCGGTGAGCCATGCAGCGACGATCTTCATGGGGTCCTCCCGGTGATGACGATGCCAACACCATTCTCGAACAGGGCAGGGGCGATCTGCGCAGTAGTCGACGCCTGGGTGCGGCGGTTCTTGATCAGGAAGTACGCGCCGACCCCGCCGAGGACGGCACCGGCGAGGAACAGGAAGTTGCCGGCGCCCGCATACGAGTCTGCCTGGCGCTCGAGCTCCTCGATCGCGTCGAAGTCCGCCGACGTCTCCGCGGGTGCGTCGTCGATCTCGGACTGCAGGCTGCCCGCCTTGCCCCAGCACAAAAAGCCGACGAGTACGAACGCACCACCGGTGATCGCGCCGATCATCGGGAGCGGCGAACGCGAACGTTGATCGATGATCTGTGGATACGGGGGACCGAGGGGAGCCGGCTCGATTGCACGCGCGGGGACCGCCGGCGGGGCTGGAGGTTGCCCGGGCACCGGCTCCGTCGTGGTCGGCGGTTCGGTCGTCGTCGCGGGCGGCAGCGTCGCGGTCGTGGTCGCAAAGAACAGAGGCGCGAGCCCGTCGAGCTTCTCGGCCGGTTCGCCCTTGAGGATCATCGACCTCGCGTCCTTCGACACGCCACCGCGTGCGACTCGATACGCGGTGACCTCGGTGCCGCCGGGCTTGGGCCCGACGCTCGCGTAGACGATCTCGTCGACGGCGAGCATGTTGAGGATCTCGTCCCTGCACGCTGGCGTCTCGGGAGGGCAGCCGACTGCCGCGGCCGCGTCGGACATCGTGATGTCGCCCGGGGACACCTGTGCGTCGGTGGTCTTCGCGAGCTTGATGATCGCCGTGTCGACCTTGGTGCGCGTCGCGGTATCGGCGCGCCCTTCGCTCTTCATCACGAGGATCTTGCGCGGCTCTGCGAACGCCGGTGATGCGACGAGCGCGACGACGAGCGCTGCGGCGATGACCCGCCTCACAGCTTCGCCATCCGATCGCGGATCTGCTCCGCGTCACCCGCGCTCGGCGACAGCTGCAGGTAGCGCGAGAACGCACGCTTCGCCTGCGGCTTGTTACCCATCTTCTCGTAGACGAGGCCGAGACCGCGATACGTCGGCGGGTAGCCCGGGTTCGCCGCGAGCGAGTCCTTGAACGTCGTCAGCGCGCCCGACGTATCGCCGCGCACGTACTGCTGGAAGCCCGTCTTGTATGCGGCGGCCGGATCGACCTTCTTCGGCTGTTCCGCGTACGGATCGATCGGCGCACTCGTGTCGGCCTGCGCGACGCGCTTGTCCTTCTTCTTCGGTTCCTTCTTCGCCGTTTTGGGCTCGGTCTTCGGCTCGGTCTTCGGTTGGGCAGCCGCCTTCGCTGCCTTGGCGGCGTCGGCCTTCTCCTTCGCGACGCGCGCGGCCTCGGCCTTCGCGAGCTTCGCTTCTTCTGCCTTCGCCTTGTCGGCCTCGGCCTTCGCGGCCTTCGCCTCGTCCGCCTTCGCCTTCGCTGCCTTCGCGGCATCGGCCTTCGCCTGCTTGTCGGCAGCGGCCTTCGCGTCGGCGTCGGTTTTCGCCTGCTTGTCGGCAACGGACTTCGCCTCCGCGTCGGCCTTCGCTTGCTTGTCGGCGTCGATCTTCGCCTGCGCGTCCGCGGCCGCCTTCGCCTCCGCGTCGGCCTTCGCCTGCGCCTCGGCGTCGAGCTTCGCGCTGTTTTCGGCCGCCATCCGCGCGGCCTCGGCCTCCGCTGCCTTCGCGTCCTCGGCCGCCTTCGCCTCCGCGGCCGCCTTGATCGCGGCTTCATCCGCCGAGCCCGAGCCCACCGCAGGCTCGGTCGGTGTTGGCTCGGTCGGTTCGGTGGGCGTCGGCTCCGTCGGTGCGGACGGAATCGTGTCGGTCGCCTTCGCCGCCGGATCGGGCTCCGGCGCCGTTCGCGACGGACCGTTGGCGAGCGCAGCTGTGTCGGACGCCGGCTTCTTTTCCTTCTCGTCACCGCCGCCGAACGCGAACGCGACGACCGTGACGAGCAGCAGCGCACCGAGTGCGCCGCCGATCGCCATGATCAGGCGCTTCTTCTGCTTCTTGTTGTCGAGCTCGACCTCGTCGATCCCGTCGTCGATCGCCGCGTGCGAGCCTGTCGACGACGCCCACTTGTCGAGCAGGTCACCGCCCGTGTCGGAGCGCGTTCGCTTCGGCATCTGCAACGAGATCGCGGCCGCTGCCTCCGGCAGCCTCGGCGCCGACGGGCGCATCGGGGGCTCCGCAGCCGTTACGGGCGGGGGCAATTCGGGTGGATCGTCGGGATACTTCTTCGTGCCGTCCTTGGTCGCGAAGTCGTCCCACGCCGGGGGCGGCAACGTCGCGCCCGGCGGCATCGCAGGCAAGCCAGCGATGTTGGCGGCGGGGGCGATCGCGTCGCCGACCTGCGCGCCGAGTGGCTTCTGCTCGCGGATGGTCATCAGCACGTCGTTCGACGCGTATCCGTCCGCGGTCTTCTTGAGGTCTTTCCCCGCCACCGGTATGAGTGCGGGCGTCGCTACGGTCTCCGCGCTCGCGATCGTCGGCTTGGTCTTCGCCTCGTCCTTCGACTTCGCGTCGAGCTCGGCCTCGGCTTTCATGACCGCGGACTGCGCGGCCGCCGCTGCGGCGATGTCTGCGGCGCTGATCGCGTTCGATCCGAAGGGCAATGTGCGCATCGGATCCGCGTGGAGGAGCGAAGGCTGCGCCGCCGCCGCCGCGACCGCTGACGCCGTGATCGGCGCGGGTGTGCTCGGCGCGGCCGGTGTGGTCGGCGCGGCCGGTGTCGCAAGACCCTTGGTCGCGACGGGTTGCGGCGCTGGCGTCGCGACGAGACCGACGGCCTCCGCCGACGGCGCCGCCCACGGGGTGGATGGAGAGATGGCGATGCCGGCAACCGACGCGCTCGCGTCGACGGTCGCCTTGCTGAATGCGGTGGGGCTCAGGATCGACGGCTTGGCATCGTCCTTCTTGTCGGCCTTCTTGTCGTCCTTCTTGGCCTCGGGCTTCTTGTCGTCCTTGGCCGCGGCCGTCTTCTCGTCTTTGGCGTCCTTAGCCTCGGGCTTCTTCTGGTCCTTGGCCTCGGGCTTCTTCGCGTCTTTGGCCTGGGGCTTGGCCTCGTCCTTGGCCTCAGGCTTCTTCTCGTCCTTGGCCGTGATCTCGACCTTGGCCTCGGGCTTCTTCGCGTCTTTGGCCTCGAGCGTGATCTCGACCTTCGGCTGGACCAGCTCGACGACTCGTTCCGTCGTGAGCGGGACGATCTCGCCCGTCGGCGAAGGGTCGCGGATCGGAGCCATGCCCAGGATGGTCTGATTCAGCGCGTGTTTGGATGACTTCGTGTCTGCCTTGGTCTCGGGCTTCGCGCTCGCCGTGATCGCTGGGTTCGAACCCGCCGGTGCGGCCGCGAGCTTGGCCGCGAGATCTGCGCCGCTGGGCTTGGTGGGCGCGGTGAACGCATCCATCAGATACGCAGCGATCCGCTCGTTGTCCTCGGGGTACCCCGCGTCGTCGAGGACGGTCGCGATCTCCGCGGCCATCACCTTCGCGCTCGGATAGCGCTCCGTGGGCTCCTTCGACAGCGCCTTCTTGCAGATGGTGTCGAGCTCCGGTGGGACGTTTGCGTTGAACTCGTTCGTCGCGAGGTATTCGCCGGGGAACTCCTCGTGGGTCAACGCGGACCACAGCACTGCGCCGAGCGAATACACGTCGCTGCGTCGATCGCCGGCCTTGCCCTGGCGCCGCTCGGGCGAGATGAAGTCCTTGTTTGGCGTGGTCGGGAGCTCGAGCGTGATGCCGCTCGCGCTGACGACAATGGCCTCGGGCGCCACGGTATGAAGCGGCTGGCCGTTCTTCTGCAGCTTGTGAACGGCCTCGGCCGCCTGTTCGACGATTCGCGCCGTCGACAGCTCGTCGAGCCGTTTCTGCGCATCGATGACCTTGCGCAAGGAAGCAGCGCTCGCGCTCACAGCGCCCCCACCCGTCGACGTGACACGGCCAGCATCCCCAGTCGTTGACACGTGCCTAGTCTAGCTCCAATCCCCACCCAGATCCTGCCCCAGAGCGTGCCGGGATGTACCCCCGGGAACCGTGGGCTCCCGGGGTGTTTAGGTCACGTTCTGCCCGACCGTCTTGAACAGCATACGGACGGCGCTGCGTAGGTCGGGGCCCTCGAGCCCTCCACGTAGGCGCGTGTCACTGCATCGCGGTTACGAATCTTTCGCCACGCCGGGCAGCTGCTCGCAGGTTCGCCTGGGTCAGGCTGGGATCGGTGCCAGGTCGCTCCTACTCTTGGCGAACAGCTCCTCGGCCACCTCCAACTCCTCGTCGGCGACGAGCGCGAGCAAGGTATCGAGGTCCTGATGCACGACGCGCAGCCTAGCCGAACAGAGAACGGGCTGCTTCCGTTGACTAGAAAGTAGAACTCTCTACTATCCAGCCCGTGCAACTGGTCCGCATTGGGGAGCTCGCTCGACGGTCCGGCGTTCCGATCGCGACGCTGAAGCACTACCTGCGCGAGGGCCTCATCGCGCCGGCCCGGAAGTCAGGGCGCACGATGTCCTGGTACGACCCGGCGCTCGCGACGCGGATCAAGGCGATCAAGGAGCTGCAGAAGCGCCAGTTCCTGCCGCTCGACGTCATCAAAGATGCACTCGCCCGCGACGCGGAGGCGCCGGACGACACCGCCGCGGCCGACGCGATCGCCAAGGTCCTCGCGCGATACGGCGGCAAGCGTTCGCGCTCGCGCGACGAGCTCCTCGCCCGCGGCGTCTCGGCCCGCGAGCTCGATCTCCTCGCGGCCGCAGGCCTCGCGATGCCGTCGGGCGCCGACCAGCGCTTCCGCGGCGACGATCTCGCACTCCTCGTGACGCTCGGCGCCGCACGCAAGGCCGGTCTATCCGCCGAGCTCTTGCCATTCGACATCATCCAGGACTACCTCGCCGCGATCCGCGCGCTCGTCGCCGTCGAGCTGCGCCTGTTCCGCGAAGGCGTACGCCGGACCGCGCCCGACGATATCGGCCGGCTCACGACCGCGGCCACGAAGCTGTCCGAGCGCCTCGTGGTGCTCGTGCGCCGGAAGCTGTTGTTGCCAACCCTGACGAAGTTGATGGAGGAGGACTCCCGTGCAGATGACGAGAATCACGATCGCCAGCCTGATCATCGCCGCCTGCGGAGATCCCGGCGCAAGCCCCGCTGACGGCTCTAGCGGAGGTGACGCGCCGGCCGTGATCGACGGTGCGCCCGGCTCCGACGCGACGGCAACCGGTGATCCCGCGCTCGACGGTCCCTCGACGCCCACGTCGGCGACCGTGTCGATCCCGGGCGCCCTCAGCGGTCGCACGTTGTCGTCGACGGTGTTCACACCCTCGACGCCCGGTCCGCGCCCGCTCGTCGTGATCTCGTCGGGCTTCCTGATGGCCCGGACGCAATACACCTCGTACGCACGGCACCTCGCGACGTGGGGCTTCGTCGTGATCCTCACCGACTACGCGGAGTCCGGCTTCGGAACGGATCACCAGCGTGTCGCGAACGACATCCCGGCCGTGATCACGTGGGCGCTTGCACAAGCAAACCTCGCGATCGATCCCGCGAAGATCGCCGCAGCGGGCCACTCGCTCGGCGGCAAGGTCTCCATCCTCGCTGCCTCGCAAGACGTGCGCATCCGTGCGGTCGTCGCGTGGGATCCTGTCGACTCGAACGCACCGTCGGTGACCCCCGAGAAGATGAGCGGGATGACCGCAGCCGTCGCGGTGATCGGCGAGACCACAAATGCGACCGGCGGCTTCATGCCGTGCGCACCCGCCGCCGACAACTTCACACAGTACTACGCAGCGGCACCATCGCCGACGCTGCAGGCGACGGTCGCTGGAGCCGATCACGAGGACTGGCTGGACGATCCGAGCTGCATCACATGTGGTCTGTGCGGCCCAGGAAGCGCTCCGGCGGATCGCGCGCGCACCGCGACGAGGCGCCTCGACGTCGCGTGGCTTCGGAAGCACTTGTTCGCCGACGCGGCGATGGACACGTGGCTCGCATCGACCACCGACGTCGCGATCGTCACGCGCTGATCGTCACGCGCTCGGGGCGAGCTGCTTCGCGATCGTCGAGAACAGCCGGCTCACCGCTGTGCGCAGATCGACACCGTCGAGCACCTCCATGTACGCGCGTGCGACCTCTTCGCGATCGCGAAGCTGCGGCGCGTCGGGTGGCCACACCGGCAGCACCTCGAGCACCAGCCACGTCGGCCTGATGTTGTTGTCCCTGACCGCAAGGATCACCGGGAGCCGCGGATCGTTCGAGCGCCGGTGCTCGAGGTCTGTCGCGAGCCGGTCGACGTCGTAGTCGAGCGGCTTCAACTCGTCGAGGATCTCGCTCGCGTTCGCGCTCTGGGTCGCGCGCACGCCTCTTCCCAGGAGCGCCGCGATCGTCGATGCGTGCCACGGATGGATCACCGGCTCGGGTAACACGATGTGTCCGCAGCGGAGCGCGCGCGCCCTCCGATCGATCATCTCCGTGCCGCAGCGATGGCAGACGACGCCGCGATACTTCGCGCCGACGTATCGGTTGCAGCGGCACGTGTACGAGCGCACTGGCCCGAAGATCTTGGGGCTCTCGAGGTCCGCGATCTCGCGAACGGTGCCGTGCGACCACTCGCGGACCTTCTCGGGCGCCACGACGCGCGGGATTGCAGAAGCGGGGTTCGGGTCGCGCGTGAAGTACTCGGCGAGGCCTTCGGGCAGCGTTGCAGTTGCGAACTGCCGAAAGATCGCCGTGCTCTCGTCCGCCGGATCGTCGGGCGGCGGAACGAACGCCTCTATCGGTGGCTCGGAGAGCACCCCACGCCGGCGCCGGATGTCTTCGAGCAACGCGATCGTGCCCATACCGTCGATCGCCCACGGGCCCCCGCCGTCATCGGGGCCCTTCACGAGCACCAGGCCGCCGACCCTCGACGCGAGATCCTGCTCGAGCGTCGACGCGACCTCGTCCGCGCGTTCGAGCAACTCCGCATCGAGGAGAAGCTCGGCGAACGCGTGCACGGCCTCCACGCGAAGGTCTGGGTCCGATGATGGCGTCTCCCCGATCGCGAGCTCGAACGCGCGCGATGCGTGACGATGCGCGAGGACCGGATCCGCGCGCGAGATCTCGATGTCGGCGCGGATCACCGTGGCCCGCGCCATCGCGTCACCGGCGAGCTTGTTCGCGAGTGCGGCGCACCGCGCGACCGTCGCGTCGAGGTCGAGGCCAGCATTTCGACGATACGTCGCGACTGCTTCGCGCGCGGCTGCATCGGGGGCGTACCGACCGACATTGGCGACGTGTGCCAGCAGCGATGTCGTCATCGCGAGGCGCTCGACGTCCGACGTGGACAGCGCCTCGGCGGCGCGCAGGTTGTGCACGATGAACGGACGCTCGTTCCAGCTGTCGAGGGACCTCGCGATCTCGAGGCGAAGGTGGAGCTCGGTCTCGGGATCGCCGGCGTAGCGCTGCGCGAGCTCGCCGTGCAGGCGCGCGAACCCCTCGTCGTCGGACTCGCCGTCGAGGGCTTTCACGAGCTCGCGCACGACTTCCTTCGCGACGTCTCCGGTTGCGACGCCGAGCGCGATCCATAGCGCACGCACCGCGACCCTTTCCTCGAACTTCGCGGTCGTCTCCTTCGCGATCTCGCGCATCGTCGCGATGGTCTGTTCGTGATCGCCCGCGAGGTCCTCCGCGATCTCCTCGATCAACGAGAGTGCCTCGCTGATCTCGTAGTCGTCGACGAATGCGAGGACAGCGGGGATCGACGGATGCATCGCACACATCTTTGCGCATCTTTGCGCGCGTGGTTTCATCGCATCAACCCTGCGAGGAACGGATCGTGTTCAGCGCGGCGAGCGTTAGCGGCTGTTCACGAGGATCGTCCCGAAGTACTGGAGCGACGACGTCGTCGAATCCTTCGGCGCTCCGAACATCAACACTTCGTATTGGCCCGCATCGAGCGGGCAGTCGACCGCGAGTTTCGTTCCGCTCGCCGGCTCGACGGTGCATCGCACATCGCGCGACGTGGTCCCTGCACGTTGTGCGAGCGCCGTGATCTTCGCGCCGTAGGGATTGTCGAGGAGGATCTGGACGTCACCGTCGACGGTGATCTGCGACCGTGTTGGCGATTCGAGCACGATGCCGAGCTCGCCTACGTACGGTGACAGCAGCGGCTGGCGCGCGAACTCGCCCGCGGAGATCGGCGGAGCGAGTTGCCACGCATCCTCCTCCGGCAAGTGATCCATGCGGAACAAGGTGGGCGGCGTAAACAGGTAGGTCGACTCGATCGAGTCCTTCTCGTTGCCCATCGGGTCGTCCCAGGTCGCGTCGACCAGCAGCCACTGGCCGTCGATCTTCATCGCGTTCCACGCGTGCAGGTAGCCTTCGAGCACCGACTTCACCGCTTCTTCGCTCGCCGCGTCGTCGATGCGTCGCTCGCTCGTGCGGATGTAGCCCGTGAGGTACGCGGTCTCGATGCCCGCTGCCTCGCCGAGCGCGACCAAGAGGCGCGCGTAGCCCTCGCACACCGCCGTGCGCGCGACGAACACGTCCTCGGCCTTCTGCGACGGGCGCTTCGTGTAGCGCTCCTCGCCGCGCAGCTGGAACGTCGCCTCGTCGTACGTCAAACGCAGCACCACGTAGTCGTGCAGCGCCTTCGCGAGTCGCTTCTGATCGGGGATGCGTGCGGCGAGGTACTTGCCGACCGCCTCGGGAGACGTCTGTACGTCGTCCGGCATCTCCGTCACCTGGATGTCGGGGTCGGGCGACATCGGCCAGTCGGGATGAGGCTGGCCAGGTTTGTAGGTGATCTCGGGCGGCTTGGTGCCGTCGTGCTCGCGCTCGCGCAACTCGGGCGGCGCCGCGTCGCTCTTGCCGTGCAGATCCTCGTCGCTATGCCAGCGCTGCTCGAAGCGATCCGCGAACCCGAGCAAGCGCGACCGGATCGCATTCGCGATCGGCCCGTCGTGGCCGTCGAGCATCCAGTCGCCGCGCACGGCGATCGCCCGGAACGCGGTCTCGGGCGCGCGCCACAACATCGCACCGAGGAACAAGCCGTTGATGAGCAGTGTGCGAAGCACGAGCCGATCGATGCGCGTGAGGATCGCGCGAACGGGCGCGCCCTCGATCCCCTTGCGCTTGCGCCGCCAGAGGAACAACAGATCCCAACCGACCGGAAGGATCGGGAACAGCAACAGACCGACGAGCAGCGCGAGCCACTGTGACGCGTTCGAATACGCGGCGAGCGACGACGCGAGCCAGAACCCGAACAGTGGTGTAAGCACCATCGTGCTGACCCAGACGACACGCAAGCTCGTCTTCAGCACCAGTCCCGCCACGCGCACGCCACGGGATGCCATGCCCCGTGGTAGCGCCCCGCGTTGCGATCCGCAACACGACACCCCGCTACCGCGGTACGAGGCCGGTCCAATTCCCTTGATCCTCGACGGGGACGTGGGGCACGAATCGTGCTCCCCATGCCCCCGATGTCGCGCCAGCGAGTTGCCAGACGAGCAAGCACCCTTGCAATGAGCCTGACGACCCTCGCCCTCGTCATTGCGTTCGGGGCGGCATGCGGCGGCGCTTCAGACTTCGAGCACCCCAGCGACCGGCCGCACCAGACCAACGCGAACGTCGACTGGCGCGATCAGGTCATCTATCAGATCATGATCGACCGGTTCTCGAACGGCGATCCGAACAACGACATCAACGTCGCGCCGTCGATCCCCGGCCGCTACCACGGCGGCGACTGGCAGGGTGTGATCGACAAGCTCGACTACCTCGACACGCTCGGCGTCACCGCCCTCTGGATCTCGCCGGTCGTGAAGAACACCGAGGAGGACGCCGGGTTCGCGAGCTATCACGGCTACTGGACGCAGGACTTCTTGCGCCCCAACGCTCACTTCGGTGACCTGACCAAGCTGCGCGAGCTCGTCGACAAGGCGCACGAGCGCGGAATGCTCGTGATCCTCGACGTGGTCACGAACCACATGGGGCAGCTCTTCTATTACGACATCAACGGCAACGGGCAGCCGGACGACACGATCAGCGGCGGCGGCTTCTCGCACACGTGCCTGCAGATCTGTCGCGACAACCCCGCCGCGTGCTCCTCCGACGAGATGACGTACTGCGCGAACGGCTCGGGCTACCTCGAGCGGATCATCGAGTGGGATCCCGACTATGACTCGCGCGGTGTGCAGGGCTGGACGTCGCTCGGCTTCTCTGGCGAGGCCGACGTTCGCTTCACCGACTGGCCCGACACGAACCGCACCGCGCCGCCGCGTCCCCCCGAGTGGCTCGCATGGCCCGAGGACAAGCCGTGGTTCGACGATCCGAGTTGGTACAACCGCAAGGGCCGCGTCTACGTGTGGTGGCACGAAGCCGACTACTCGAAGGAATTCATCCGCACGCAGGAGACGCTGGGAGACTTTCCCGGCGGCCTCAAGGATCTGAACACCGACCACGAGGACGTGAAGAAGGCGTTGATCGAGGTGTTTGGCTACTGGATCGAGGTCGCCGACTTCGACGGTTTCCGCATCGATACCGTCAAGCACATCGATCGCCCCGAGATCGCGCGCAACGCACGTGGCTTCTGGGGTGACTTCACCGACGCGATGCGCGAGAAGGCGAAGTCGCTCGGCAAGCAGAACTTCTTCATCTTCGGTGAAGGCTTCGATGGCAACGACGAGCTCATCGGAAGCTACACGTGGGGCGGCACGGACACGGAGGGCGCGTTCGGTCGCTTCGACTCGATGTTCTATTTCTCGCAGAAGTACCGCGGCGTCGACGCGGTGTTCGCCCGGAACGAGCCGACGAAGAACCTCGAGTGTCTGTATGCGAGCCGCATGGGCGTCGCGCAGGATCCGTGGTGCGCGCAGAACGGCTACGCCGCTGGCCCGACGTGGGGACCCGTCGCGCACACGTCGTCGGAGAACGGCGGCATCGGGCTCGCGCCGAACCAGGTGCCGGTCAACTTCCTCGACAACCACGACCTGCCGCGCTTTCTGTTCGAGAAGCCGAGCAACGACGTCATCGTCCCCGCGCTCGTGTACCTGATGACGTGGGACGGGATCCCGTGCGTGTACTACGGCACCGAGCAGCTCTTCGCCGGTGGCGTCGATCCGAAGAACCGCGAGGACATGTGGCGCGGAAACCCGGAGGCGGGCTACGCGCCGTTCGCCACGGACCACGCGACGTTCCAGCTCGTGCAGGGGCTCGTCGCGATGCGCAAGGAGCACGTCGCATTGCGCCGCGGTGCGGTCTCGCCGGTGTGGTCGACGACGCAGCCGGGCGCGCGTCGCGACGCGGGCATCTTCGCGTTCGAGCGATCCACGGCGGACCAGACCGTGCTCGTTGTCATCAACGCCAGCGATCAGCAGAGCGAGACCTGCGCGCGCGCAAACGAAGGCGGCGCGTGCCTGCGCACGACCCTGCCCGCGGGCTCGACACTCACGGACGTGATGCCGGGCGCCGGAACCCAGACGTTCACCGTGCGTCCCGATGGCACTGTCGCTGTCACCGTCCCGCCGCGCTCGGGCCGCGTCCTCGTTCGCCAGTAGCTCGCGCACGGTGAAGAGCAGTCGAACGGATCGACACGGAGAAGGGGTGAAGGGGAGGAGACCGTTTCGGTCGCTTCGCGACGAATGGATCTGGTCGGGTTCCGATCGAGAGGATCTGGTCGGAGGGATTACTGATCGTAGCGTCGCGTGATCGATGCGGTCGATCGAGACGCGTCCCCAAAAGGTCCTCCCTCCCCTCCCTCCCCTTCTCCCTGTTGATCTTCTGAGTGAGGAGCGAGCCGACGACCCGTCGGACGGATCGACACGGAGCAGGGTGAACGGGTTCGTGTGCATACTCCTCCTCGAGGGCGATCACGAGCCGAACGTTCTCGGTCGCTCGCGGCGGCCACGACGCGGATTCGCGCCACGGCCCGCAGGCGAGCTATGATCGGCTTCGATGAGGCTCCTCGCGGTGATCGCGCTCGTCCTGCTCTCCGGCGGACTCGCGGTCGCGGACAAAGAGGGCAAGGCGCGCGCGGACAAGTTGTTCGAGGACGGCCGCAAGTACCTCGCCGCGAAGGAGTTCGCGCTCGCGTGTACCGCGTTCGAGCAGAGCTACGCCTCGGATCCCGCGATCGGCACGCAGCTCAACATCGCGCTCTGCTACGAGGAGTGGGGCAAGACGGCGTCGGCGTATCGCGCCTACGTCGAGGCCGAGCGGCTCGCGACGGAGAAGAAGGACAAACGCGCGGCTGGCGCGCGCAAGAAGGTCGACGAGCTCGCCGCGCGGTCACCGAAGCTCGTGTTCGATCTTCCCGAGAACGCAGACCCGAGCACGGTGCTCATTTTCGATGACAAGCAGCTCGACATGAAGAAGCTCGATGACGACCTGCTCGTAGATCCGGGCAAACACACACTCGAGATCCGCGTGCCCGATCGACCGGTGAAGAAGCAGGAGATCGAAGCGGTCAACGGCGAGCGCAAGAAGATCCCGATCGAGTTGCCGGTCGCGGAGAGGCCGATAGTCGAGCTTCCGCCGAACACGGTGATCACCACGCCGCGCAGGAAGGGCCGTCTGTATGGAGGCATCGCGCTGTCGGCGGGCGGCGCCGCGGCGATCGGCATCGCGAGCATCGTCGCGCTCGCCGCGCGGCAGGACTACGCGAACGCGGTCGTCGATTGTCCGGGCGGTGCGTGCACGACGCGCGAGGCGTTCGACGCGACGCGGGACGCGCGGTTCAAGGCGAACATGATGACCTTTGTGGCTAGCGGAGGTGTCGTACTCGTCGGCGTCGGCGTGTATCTGATCGTGACGAGCGCCGGCAAGAGGGTCGAGCAGACCAGCGCCAACGGCGTGACGCTGCGACCGCTCGCGACCGGTGATTCGATCGGCATCGCGATCGGAGGCTCGCTGTGAGGGCTCCGCTCGCTCTGGTGTTCGTGGCGAGCGGGTGCGCGAAGATCCTCGGGCTCGACGAAACGACGTTCACCCAGGACGCGATGATCGGACCGCCGACGTGTCAGGGCGCACCGCGATGCACGTCGATCACGGGCCGCAGCGCGTGTGGTCAGCTGTTCCAGACGGGCGCCGAAGGTGGTCAGCCGCTGCGCGCGGCCGAGCCGACCGGCGAGCTGTGCACGTCGGTCGCCGACGGACCGTGTGCGTTCGCCGTCTCCGCGTTGCCGGTGGCCGATTTCTTCGCGGGGGCGGGCACACCGATCGCGGGCGCGATGGACGACTGCGGTCGCTTCGTCGTGCCCGACATCGATCCTGCGATCGCGGATGTCGCGCTGTCGTTCGCCGCGCCGTCGGGCTTCGCGCAGTCGGCGACGCTCGTGTTCGCACGCGAGGCGACGGTGGGTCTGGACGAGAACCTCGAGGCATTCGTGGTGAGCGAGCCGACGATCCAGCAATGGACGACCGCGATGACCGCGAGCATGGAGCCCGACATCACGAGCGGATACCTCGTGCGTTACACCGCGAGCACGCAGATGCCCGTCGAGGGCGAGCAGGTCGCGAAGGACGCGAGCTCGCCGCTCATGAACGAGCCGGGCGCCATTCCGTGGGCGGCCTACTTCGCAGCGAGTGCCCCCTTTGGGTTGCTAGATCCGGCGCAAGGTGCGACCGCCGCACATGGCACCGCCTACGCAAACCTCGGATCCGGCACGTTTTCCCTCGAAGGTTTCCGTCCCGGTGCTCGCTGTCGCGTCATGGGGCTACAGCAGATCGCGAACACGTTCATCTTCGTGATCGCAAAGAACTGCTGACTCGTAGGATAATCAGGGTGATGTCGGTACGAGGGATCTGCGTCGCGGCGCTGCTGTGCGCCTGCCAGCTGCCCGCGGCCGAAGGCGGCGACGACACGCCGCTCCCGAGCTCGTCGGTGTGCGGCGATGCATTCGTAGGTGCGAACGAGATCTGCGACGACGGGAACACCGATTCGGGCGACGGCTGCAGCGACAACTGCATGAGCGACGAGAGCTGCGGCAACGGTATCGTCGACGCGAGCGAGCGATGTGACGACTCGAACGCGATCGGCGGCGATGGATGCAACGCGGACTGCACGAGCGACGAGAGCTGCGGTAACGGCATCGTCGATGCGATCAACGGTGAGACGTGCGACGACGCGAACCTGATCGCCGGCGACGGCTGCAGCGCGAACTGTCAGTCGAACGAGTCGTGCGGCAACAATGTGGCCGATCCCACGGAGCAATGTGACGAGGGCGGCGGGTTCACGGCGACGTGCGATCCGGACTGCACGCGCCCGACGTGCGGAGACGGCATCCGCAACACGGCCGCGAACGAGCAGTGCGACTCGAGCGGCGTGAACACGGCCGCGTGCGACGCGAACTGCACGCTGCCGGCGTGCGGCGACAACACGTTCAACCCCGCCGCCGGCGAGCAGTGCGACAACGGTGGCACCAACACCGCCGGCTGCGATCCGGACTGCACGCTCCCCGTGTGCGGCGATGGGCGGGTCAACCCCGCCGCCAACGAACAGTGCGACGACGTGAACGGTTCATCGAACGACGCGTGCATCGCCTGTCGCAACGCGTTCTGCGGCGATGGCCATCACTACTTCGGCGTCGAACAGTGTGACTACGCGATCCACGCAGGCTGTAACACGAGCTGTAACTGGGACCCGGTCACATACACCATCGAGCGCGCTCAGCTCTACGGCGTGAGCGCCTGCGCCGACGAGGCAAATGTCTACGACCCCTGCCTCGGGAACGAGATCGGCTTCACGTGGATTGACTCGGCGCCGTTCCAGCCATCGCAGGTCGTCGTCGAGATCAACTTCGGCGTCGACTGCACGACGTACCTCGACAACGTGACGACGTACTACGACCGCGCGACGTACCTGAACGGCGCGTACGCGGGCACCTACGGCATCCAGACCGGCTACGAGTACTGCAGCTGCGCTCCGCCGACGAAGTACCTCGGGCTCGACGTCGGCGGGGCCACGGGTGCGTACGTGCGTGGAGGCCAGAACACCTTCGCACTTCCCTCCTATCCGAACTCGCAGGCCTACTGCACCGGCTTCTCCGACTTCGGCGGCGGCTACGCCCGCGTCCACGTCTACCCCTGATCCATGGCCCGCTACCCGCAACCTGGAACCGTCCTCCTCGAAAAGTATCGAGTGCTGTCGCTGATCGGCGAAGGGGGGATGGGCGCGGTGCTCAAGGCGCGCCACATCGATCTCGACGAGGACGTGGCGATCAAGTGTCTCCTGCCGCACCACCTGGAGCGCGAGGACATCGTGCGTCGCTTCCTGCGCGAGGCGAAGGCCGCGGTGAAGCTCAAGGGCAAACACGTCGCCCGCGTGCTCGACGTCGGGCGTCTCGAGACCGGCATCCCGTACATCGTGATGGAGTTCCTCGACGGTGCGGATCTCAACGCGATCATCAAGCACCACGGTGCCCAGGATCCCGCGGTCGCCGTCGATCTGATGCTGCAAGCGTGCGAGGCGATCGCCGAGGCACACTCGATCGGCATCATCCATCGCGACATCAAGGCGTCGAACTTTTTCGTCTCGCAGCCGGAGAATCAGGCGCCGCACCTCAAGGTGCTCGATTTCGGCATCGCGACCGCGCCCGAGGGTACGAGCGATCTCACCAGTACGCAGTCCGTGCTCGGCACGCCGGCGTACATGGCACCCGAGCAGATGCGGAGCTCCAAGACGTCGGACGCGCGCAGCGACATCTGGTCGATCGGCGTCGTGATGTTCGAGCTCCTCGAGGGCGGACGCCCGTTCCGCTCCGAGGTGTACTCGGAGTTGTGCCTCAAGGTCGGCATGGATCCGCCGCTGCCGATCACGAACCCGAACGTGCCGGAGGCCCTCACGGCCGTCGTGATGCACTGCCTCGAGAAGTCCGTCGAGCGTCGCTATCAGTCGATCGCGGAGCTCGCGTTCGACCTCATGCCGTTCGCGTCGGATCCCGTGTTTGCACGCGCGTACGCCGAGCAGTGTGCGCGGCTGCTCGGTCGGCGTTCGTACGGTGCGCCGACCTCGCTCGTGACACGCCACACCGGACCGATCACGCCGGTGTCGCCGAACGATCTCTCCGACGTGCGCACGCAGTTCACGCCCGGCAACCTTGCGAACGCGGGCCACACGCCGGGCCACCTCACCCCGCCCAATCTGACGCCGAGCAACCTCACTCCGGGCAGCCTCCGACCCGGCCTCACGCCGGCGAACCTCACGCCCGCGCCGAGCATCCCGACGCTGCTCGGTCGCCCGACGCCGATGCCGTCGACGGCGCCGAAGACGCCGACGAGCATCCAGGCGAGTAGCGGCCAGCTCGCGCAGCTCGCGCCTCGACCGAAGCGGCGCGGTCGCGGCCTCGTGATCGGTGTGGTCGCCGCGTCGATGATCGTGATCGTCGGGGCTGCGATGTTCGCGATCGACCGCGGCACCACATCCACCGCGAGCGAACCCGCGGCGGCGAAGCCGAGCAAGAGCGAGCCCGCGGCGGCGAGGGCGAGCAAGACCGAGCCCGTGCTCGGCACCGGCGAGCCCACGGCGACCGAGCCGACGAACGACGTGAAGGTCGAGCCCGTGCTCGGCGCCGAGGACACCGCGAAGTCCGACACCGCGGCGAAGGGCGACACGAAGGGCGACACCACGAACGCAAAGAACGACAGTGTGAATGCGAAGAACGCGTCCGCGAACACGGACACCACGTCCGCAGCCGCGAAGAAGGTGGACCCGGCGACGAAGTCCGACCCTGCGGTGACGAAGACGGAGCCTGCGGTCACGAAGACGCAGCCGGCGGTGACGAAGACGGAGCCTGCGGTCACGAAGACGCAGCCGGCGGTGACGAAGACGGAGCCTGCGGTGACGAAGACGCAGCCTGCGGTGACGAAGACGGAGCCTGCGGTGACGAAGACCGAACCCGTCGTGAAGAAGACCGCGCCGGTCAAGAAGACCCCGGTGAAGAAGGATCCGACGACGAAGGATCCGCCGCGCGGGGACGACGGCGACATCTACGGGAAGCGCGAATAGCGTCAAACGGGAGCCGCTCGAGTGCCCTTGCTCGCCGACCACGTGGCGAGCGAACCCGCCACCGACGACGTTGCGATCGGCAGCGCGCTCGGAAGTACGAGAGGTCAACCCGCTGAATTCATGGCGGGACCTCGTGGCATAGGCCCTGCTGATCGCGGCCGCCATGAAGCTCGTCGTCGGACTTGCCCTCGTCTTGGTCGCGGCCTGCGCCACCTCCGGTGACGGGGACTACACAACGAGCGAGCCCGCACCCCTCGTCGGCGTGGACGGCTCGATCGACCAGGCGGATCGCAATTGCCACGTCGTGCTGCGCCACCTGGAGCGCGGTGGGGCGAGCTTCTCGTTCGAGACCGTCGGTTCGAGCTGGGTATGGTCGGGGACGATCGAGATCAGCGACGCCGCGGCGGCCGAGGGCCTCGCGCCGAGCGTGATGTATCGGATGGCACCGAGCGGCGCGTGGTCAAGTGTCGATGCCGTCGAGCTCGATCAGGCGGGCACGCCGGGCTTCCAGAAGCTCAACGTGCGGATCCATCAGGGGCTGCCGGGCCCGGGGTGGAGCGGGACCTCGCTGTCGAACGCGAAGATCGAGGTCGTTCCGTTCCTACGACTCCCGGCGGGCGGGCGGCTGTTCGACCACAATCGCCATGCGAACGACTTCGACAACTACGTGATGCGCTCGCCCGATCTCGCGATCTGGAGCGACGCGACCGCGTGTCCGGCGGCGGCGGGACCCACGCGCGCGCGCCTCGTGTTCCGCGCGGACTGGTCGGAGCAACGCGAGGGTGTGCTGTCGCCCGGTGGCGAGATGACGATCGTCTACGACAACGCGCGCCTCGCGCAGTGCCGCAACTGGCGCAACGGGAACCCGCTGTACGACATCACGGCGCACGTCGTGTTCTCGCCGGGGAACCAGCAGCGCGCGATCAGCGTGCGCGACACGGCGCCGACGATCGCCGTGCCGAGCGACGCACGGGGCGTGACGCTGTGGTTCGAGAACACCGCCATTCCGGGCTGCCAGGCGTGGGACTCGAACCTCGGGGCGAACTACTGGTTCGACGCTGCCGTCGCGCCGCACTGGATGGGCGAGGCACGTACGCTGATCACGCGCGGCGCCGATGATCCGTGCGCCGGCGGCGTCGCGTCGTCGACGGGTTTCGCGTTCGATACGTGGGCGCGCCAGCGAGCGGCGATCTCGAACCTCTGCTTCGAGGTCTACCAGCCGGGCGTGACGGAGCAGGACGATCCGGGGCGCATCTGGCATCAGCTCGACACGCAGCTGCACTATCGCTTCGTCGGCCAGAGCTCGTCGCCGTGGCAGTCGACGCCGGTGCACCTCGACCGCCGCGTAGGCAACAACGCTCGCTACGCGTTCAACGTGCGCGCGCTCGATCCGCTCCGCAGCTACCACTGCCCCGAGGTCGCGCCGACCGTCACCGCGACGCCCGACGGCGGCCGTGCGGAGATCCGCATCGAATACTTCATGACGGTCAACGGCGGTCAGCTGCGACCCGCGCCGGGCGGCGCATACGCAGGCACGTTCGTCGACTACGCGACCGATGCGTGGCGCAGCGCGAATTGCCAGTAGCGAGCTCGGAGCTAGAAGCCGTCCATCTTGCGCTCGAGCTTCTCGACGCAGTCTTTGAGCGCGAAGCAGTTGCTCGCGGCGTCGATGCAGCTCGTCAGCTCGCCGAGGTTCGCCTTGTCCTCGCCGAGGTTCTGCACGAGCCGGCGGCACTCCTTGCGGATGAACGGCTCGTCGGGTGCGCACACCTTCTCGATGCGCTTGCACGCACCGGGGAGCGCGTCGTCGCCGACAGCGTTGCGAACCTCGCTGCGGACCTGGTCTTTGACGCTGCGGACCTCTTCCTCGACGCGCTTCTTGATGTCGTCGAGGCCGGGCAGGTCGCCGAGCTCGTCCTTCATCATCTTCTTTATGCCCTTGCCGAGGCCGTCGAGCTGGTCGAGCGCTTCGTTGCCGAGGCCGCCGATCGCGCAGCCGACAACCTCGCCACACGACTTCGCCGCCAGCGAGCAGTCGAGGAACTTCTCGTACTGATCGCCGAGCGCCTTCTTGGTCTCCGGCATGTCCTTGGTGCAGCTCGCGACGTCGTCCTGCGCGTCGCACAGCTTCGCAGCGTGCTCGCACACCTTCTTCTCCTTGCCCGACGTCCCGCCTCCACAGCCGACGAACACCAGCAGCACCGCAGCACCCCAGCGTGTACGCATGGTCTCGACGATAAGCATCGCGCAGCAGAACGCAACAACTGTCGTAGCTTCCAAGCGAACAGCCCGATCTGGTGTTGCGTGTCGTCGCCGCCGCGTACCTGATGCGAGGTCGGCGTTCTGACAGAGCGCCCGCGCTGTCTGCAGGCCAGATGGATGCGCGAACGCAACCGCGCACCACCCTCACCGAAGCGACTCCGCAGGGAGCACGTACTGATCCGAGCACAGGTGGCACTTCCGAGGATTGGAGCGAGGGAGGGTGGTGCGCGGTTGCGGAGCGCATCCATCCGGCCCGCGGGCGTTCGACTCGAACTCCTGCATCCGGCGTGGGCACGCTAGCATCGAAGGTCGTCGTGCCCGATGCAGTCTCGAATCGGATCTACCGCGTCGTCGGCGCGCGCTCGCTGAACACGTTCGGGCGCTCGATCATCAACGCGACGGTCCTGTGGGAGCTCTACGAGCGCACGCACTCGAAGCTCGTGCTCGCGGCCGTCGGCGCGATCCAGATGCTGCCCGTGATCGCGCTGTTCGTGCCGGCGGGCGCGATCGTCGATCGTATCGATCGCCGCCTACTCACGACGCTCGCCGCGATGGCGACGGGCGCCGTCGGTCTCGGCCTCGCGCTCGCGTCCGCGCTGAGCGCGCCGGTCACCGTGTACTACGTGTTGCTCCTCGCGCAGGGCGCAATCGCGACCATCCACGCGCCCGCGAGCGGGTCGTTGGTGCCGATGATCATCGAGCGCAGACACCTCGAGCGCGCGAATCGCATCGGCGCGACCGCTCAGGAGCTGTGCGCGATCACGGGCCCTGCACTCGCGGGCCTCGCGCTCATGGCGATCGTACCGGCGGGCATCTACGGCTTCGTCGCGGTGACGGGCCTCGGGTCGGCCATCCTGTATCGCTCGCTGCCCAAGCCGCGCACGGTCGAGGTCGCGTCGCCGAACGCACGCAAGGACTGGCGCATCGGACTGCGCTTCATCTTCCGCTCGCCGCTGCTCTTGCCGGCGCTCACGCTGGACATGTTCGCGGTGCTGTTCGCGGGCGTCATCGCACTCCTGCCCGCGATCGCGACCGACATCCTGCACACCGACGCGCTCGGCTACGGCATCCTGCGCGCGTCGCAGTCCACGGGCGCCGTGCTCATGGCGGTCATCGGCGGGCGCTTGCCGCCGTGGAAGCGACCGGGGCGCGTGCTGCTGATCGTCGTCGCGCTGTTTGGCGTCGCGACCTCGCTGATCGGTCTCTCGACGTCGCTGCCGCTCACCGTCGCGCTACTCGTGATCTGCGGCGCGCTCGACAACATCTCCGTCGTGATCCGCCTGACGCTCGAGCAGCTCGTCGTTCCCGACGAGATCCGCGGTCGCGTCAGCTCGGTGCACTACGTGTTCATCGGCATGTCGAACGAGCTCGGCGCCGCGGAGTCCGGCTTTGCCGCGTGGCTCGTCGGCACGGTGCCGGCGATCATCGGCGGCGGCGCGCTCGCGGTGGTCGTCGTCGGGGTCGTCGCGTTCGTGTGGCGCGATCTCGCGCGCATGCCACCGCTCGCGGAGCTAACGCCTCCGGACGGCTAACTGCGCATGTGGACACGATCATCGTGACTGGCGCCGGACTTCCGTGCGACTCGGCGCTTCGGCCCTCCTCGTAGAAGCATGCAGACTCGCCACGAGTTCCTCCGTACCGTCCTGATGACCAGCCTCGGTGGTGTCCTCGCCGCGTGTGGCACCGACGGCGCAGGCGATTCGGACCCGACACCCGACGCCGGCGGTACGCCCGACATGTTCGCGGGGACTTGCGCGACCCACACCGTCACGGTCGGATCGAACCACGGCCACCGCATGACGATCGCGGCCGCGGATCTCGACTCGACGACACCGGTGTCCTACGACATCACCGGCACCGCGAGTCATCCGCACACGGTCACGATCTCGCC
Source organism: Kofleriaceae bacterium (assembly GCA_046160585.1). GTDB lineage: Bacteria > Myxococcota_A > Polyangia > Haliangiales > Haliangiaceae > JABFXX01. The sequence continues at coordinate 6,267 of JBJXGN010000245.1, read as the reverse complement.
GGCACAGTTCGCGACGCTGAAGCAGACAGGCTTCCTGATGGTCAACTCTACGACGGACGATGGACACCCGCACTCGGTGCGCATCAGCTGTACGACCTAAGTACGACCTAACCCCGTTCTGGGTTCGGTTGTGTCGATCCGACCAACCGAATCCGCAGGGTGTTGGGGTGGCTCGTCTTCGAGCCGGGGACCCAACGAAATAGACGGGTGAGGGCGAATGCCCGAACCCAGAACGGGGTTAGTGAATGCGAGCGCTGATCGCGCGGTTCGCGAGGATGTCCGCTTCGATCGTCGCGAGCTCCGCGGCGCGCACACGCCACACATCCGGAGCCGCGTCGCGTGCGAGCGACAAAAAGATGTTGCGGTGGCGCACCTCGGACTCCGCGAGGTCGGCATACAGGGCGCGCGACTTCGCATCGTCGAGCGCACCTGCGAGGAGTGCGAGCCGCTCGGCGCTGCGGCCCTCGATAACGGCGAACACGAGCAGCCGATCGAGCAGGCGCAGCGGCTCGCCCTTGCGGATGTGCTCGCGCAACGCAGCCGCGTAGTCGTCGCCGAAGTCGTACGCGGCGGGTTGACCGCGGCGCGACATCAGCTGGCTGACCTGCACCACGTGGCGAGTCTCGTCGTGCGCGAGGCGCGCCATCGCGATGACTAGATCTGCGCGTTCGGGATACGAGCGGATCAGCGACAACGCGGAGGACGCTGCCTTGCGCTCGCAGTGCAGATGATCCGCGTGAACGGCGTCGAGGTCGTCGAGCGCGATCGGCAACCAACGCGGATCGGTCGTGACCAGCGGTAGCGCGTCACCGATGTCGGGAAGCCCCGTGACCGCGTCGTCCATGCCGCAATGATGTTACGGTGGAACGCGTGAACAAGGTCGAGAGTCCCGATCAGTTTCGCACCGACTGCCTCGCGGGCCTTCTGCGCGCGAAGGCACTTCGCCCGACGGTGAACAGCCTCGAGAGCTACAACGAGCTGCTTCTGTCGGCGAGCGTATCCAACGCGCTCGCGGGTCTCATGTCCGAGGTGCACCCCGACGAGACGATCCGCGAGACCGCACGCGAGTGCGAACAGGAGGTCTCGAAGTTCTACTCGGCGCTGTCGCTCGATCGCGAGATCTACGACGCGCTCGCGGCGATCGATGTCGGCACGGCGGACGCCGAGACCAAGCGCTTTCACGCGTACACGTTGCGCGACTATCGGCGCGCCGGCGTGGACAAACCGTCCGAGGTTCGCAAGCGTCTCGAGCAGATCGACGAGGAGCTGACCAAACTCGGCCAGCAGTTCTCCAAGACGATCGCCGAGGACGTGCGCACGCTCGAGGTCTCCGACGCGAGTCGCCTCGCGGGTTTGCCTGCGGACTTCCTGCAATCACATCCGCCCGACGCGCACGGAACGGTTCGCATCACGACGGACTACCCGGACTACAACCCGTTCATGACGTACGCGGCCGACGACGAGCTGCGGGAGAAGCTCTACGTCGCGTTCCGCAGCCGCGGCGACGGCGGAAACGAGGAGACGCTGCGCCGCATCCTGATCCTGCGCGGCGAGAAAGCGAAGCTCCTCGGGTTCGCGGACTGGGCGGACTACATCACCGCGGACAAGATGATCCGCACGGGCGATCGCGCGGCGGCGTTCCTCGAGCGCGTATGGACGCTCGCCGAGCCACGCGCGAAGCAGGACTACGCGGATCTGCTCGCACAGCTCCAGAAGACTGACGCGAGCGCCGCCGCGGTGGGCGACTGGCAGAAGATCTACCTGGAGAACCTCGTGAAGCGCGATCGCTACGAGGTCGACGCGAGCGCCGTGCGCGAGTACTTCCCATACACGAAGGTGCTCGACGGACTCCTCGCGATCACGAGCGAGATCTTCGACATCGCGTATGTCTCCGTGTCCGACGGCAACCCGTGGCACCCCAGCGTCGTCATCTACGACGTGATGCGCGGTGGCGAGAAGCTCGGCCGGATCTACCTCGACATGCATCCGCGCGAGGGCAAGTACAAACACGCGGCGCAGTTCCCGTTGCTCGACGGCGTGCGCGGCGTGCAACTGCCGGAGGGCGTGCTGGTGTGCAACTTCCCGCAGCCATCCGCCGACGATCCCGTCGCGTTGCTAGAGCACGACGACGTCGTGACGATGTTCCACGAGTTCGGTCATCTGATGCATCACGTGCTCGGTGGTCACCAGAAGTGGATCTCGCAGAGCGGTGTCGCGACGGAGTGGGACTTCGTCGAGGCGCCGTCGCAGATGTTCGAGGAGTGGGCGTGGAGCCATGACACGTTGTCGCGCTTCGCGCGACATCACGAGACCGGCGAGACCATCCCGGCGGCGCTGGTCGAGAAGATGCGGCGCGCGGACAAGTTCGGGCTCGGCACGCAGACGGTGCAGCAGATCTTCTACGCGGCGATCTCGCTGCGGTTCCATCGCGCGGATCCCGGAACGCTCGATCAGCTCGCCGAGGTGCAGGCGCTCCAGAAGCGCTACACGCCGTTCGCGTACGTCAAAGGCACGCGGTTCCACGCGTCGTTCGGCCACCTCGTGGGCTACTCGGCGATGTACTACACGTATCAATGGTCCTTGGTGATCGCGAAGGACTTGCTAACGCCGTTCACGACGAGCGGGCTGATGGCGACCGACGTGACGTACGCGTATCGCGACAAGGTGCTCGTGCCGGGAGGCAGCCGAGACGCCGCCGATCTCGTGCGTGACTTCCTCGGGCGCGAGTACGACTTCACGGCATACGAACAGTTTCTCGCGGGTGGTTGAGGCTCGTTCGTTTCCGTCCATGCGGAGGCTCCTCCGCACGAACGAACGATTGTCTGCGCGCCGAAACAATTGTCGCTGATTGTCGCGACCCGCGATTTCATCGATGACGAACCCGCGACGATAGAGTTCAGTGGGTTTCTCGATCGCTCCATCGCGATGCCTTACAACAGATGCCTCACAGAGAGAGGACCCAGAAAAACACATGAAGAACCTGACGATCGCATTCCTCGCTACCGCTTCGCTCTTCGCCGTTGGCGCCTGCAAGAAGAAGGGTGGCGGCGGTGCCGGTGAAGCCGCCGCGAAGATGTCGGAGCTCAAGGATCAGATGTGCGCGTGCAAGGACAAGGCGTGCGCGGACAAGGTCCAAGAGTCGATGACCAAGTGGACGACCGAGATGGCCGGCAAGGCCGACAAGAACGCGAAGATGGACGAGGCGTCCACGAAGAAGATGGCCGAGCTCGGCCTCGCCTACGGCGAGTGCATGACGAAGGCGATGATGCCGGCGGCCGACCCGGCGGGCGGCGGTGGCGGCTCGGCGCCGGCTCCCACCGAGGGTGGCGGCTCGGCACCGGCTCCCACCGAGGGTGGCGGCGGTGGCGGCGGTGCCTCGACGGGCATCCCGGAGTGCGACGAGTACAAGGCGGCGATCGACAAGCTCGCCTCGTGCGAAGCGATCCCCGAGGCGACTCGCAAGACGATGAAGGACGCGTTCGACCAGGCGTCCGGCGCGTGGGCGGCCCTCCCGGCCGAGGGTAAGGCGGCGGCGGCGACCGGCTGCAAGGCTGGCGCGGACGCGGTCAAGCAGGCCGCGGCGGCGTGCAAGTAAGCACTCGCTAGCTCGATTCGATCTTCACTAGATTAGGAAGCCCGACCTCGTGTCGGGCTTTCTGCATTTTCGGCGTATGGTTCTCGCATGAAGGCTCTCTTCTTCGTGTCGGCGCTCGTGCTCGTCGGATGTAGCAAGAAGGAAAGCGCGACCGGGGATCCGTGTGGCGCTGCGGTCAACGGCGCGGTGGATCGCATGATCGCCTCGAACAAGGGCGGACCTCCGCAGGCAAACGAGATCGCGGAGAAGCTCCGCACGCTGATGACGCAACGCTGCCGCGACGACAAGTGGCCAGCCGAGGTTCTCGAGTGCTACGGCAAGGCGAGCGATCAGCCGAGCATGCGCACGTGCCGCCAGAAGCTCCCGCCCGAGCTCGGGCAGAGGCTCCAGATGGACATCATGAAGGTGATGAGCGCGGGCGCTGCGGGTGCGCGAGAAAAGGCGCGCGAGCACATGGGCGGTGGTCACGGCGGTGGCGGTGGCGCCGACATGGGCGGCGGCAGCGGCGGCGGGGCGGGCGGTGGTGAGCCGGCGGGAAGTGCGGCACCGAGCGGTAGCGCGGCACCGGCTGGCAGCGCGAACTGATCCGCCGACTACGAGCGCGTGAGGTCGCGCGTGATGTTCTTCTGATGCGCTTCGAGCGTGCCTCCGCCGATCTCCATCAGCTTCGCGTCGCGCCAGAACTGCTCGACGCGATATTCGGCTGCATAGCCGTAGCCCCCGAGCACCTGGATCGCGTTGTCGGCGACCTCCTTCGCGGCCGTCGACGAGAACAGCTTCGCGGCGTCGGTGCCGAGGCGATTGCGCTTGTCGGGGCTGGTCGTCGCCGCGACGTTGTAGACGAGCGCGCGAATCGCTTCGACCTTCGCGTAGCTCTCGCCGATGTAGCGCTGGATCTGTCCGTGCTCGTGCAGCGGCTTGCCGAAGCTGCGTCGCTCGGTCGTGTAGCGCACCATCACGTCGAGGCAGCGACGCGCGATGCCGAGCGAAATCGCCGAGAGGCCGAGGCGCTCGATCTCGAGGTTGCGCATCATGTTCGTGATGCCACCGCCCTCGGTCCCGAGCAGGTTGCTCGCAGGGACGTGAGCATCCTCGAAGATCAGCTCGGACATCGTCGACGCGCGCATACCGACCTTGAGGATCTTCGGGCCCGTCGAGAAGCCCAGGGCGCCGCGCTCGATAACAAACGTGGTGATGCGCTCGTCGAGCTTCGCGTACACGCAGAAGATGCCCGCCTCGGGGCCGTTCGTGATGAACGTTTTACGCCCGTTCAGTACGTAGCCGTCGTTCGTCCGTCGCGCCACCGTCTGCATCCCGAGGACGTCGGTGCCGACCGCGGGCTCGGTCATTCCCATCGCGCCGACGAGCTCCCCGCTCATGCTCTTCGACAAGTAGCGCGCGCGGATCTCCGGGCTCCCCGCGTAGTAGAAGTTGTTGACGAACAAGAGGGCGTGGGCGAGGTAGCCGAGCGCGAAGCCGGGGTCCGCGTACGCGAGCTCGTCGTGGACGATGCACGATGCGGTCGCGTCGAGGCCCGCGCCACCGTCGGCCTCCGGGATAGTGACGCCGATGAGGCCAAGACGCCCGAGCTCGCGCAGCAGCGCCGTGTTGAACGACTGCTTCTCGTCGTGCTCCATGGCCTGCGGTTCGACGCGCGACTGCACGAACTGACGAACGGTCTGGCGGAGAAGCTCGTGCTCTTCGGACGCGTGCGCCACATGGGAACCTTATCAGATAGAGTCATCACGTGAAGGCGCGTGGTATCGACCGTTGGGCCGCCGGACAACCCGTCGTCCTGTTCGCGAATCCGACAGCGCAGAGCGGCAAAGCCGCCGACTGGATCCGCCACGCACGGGCTCTCCTCGACGAAGCGCACGTCACACACCGTTTCGTGCCCACCGAGCCGGAGGGACGGACGATCGATCGCGTGACCGAAGTTATCGACAACGAAGGTGTCCGCGCCGTCATCTACATGGGAGGCGACGGTACGTTCGCGGAGGTCGCGAAGGGCATCCTCGCGTCCAAACATGCGCGCGAGTGCGCGATGGGTATGTTGCCGACGGGCACCGCCAACGATCAGGGCAAGTCGTTCGGCCTCGACTCGGGCCCGAGCGCCCTCGACCGCAACGTCGGCGTGATCGCCGCGGGCGTCACCGTCGGCTGCGATGTCGGCAAGCTGGTCATCGAGCGCGATCAAAAAGAGATCCACCGCGACATGTTCTTCGACTCGTTCAGCGTCGGCCTCGGCGCCGCCTCCCTCGCCACGCGCAATCGCGATCGCGATCGCGTCGGTCTGATCCCCGGTCTCGGCATGCTGTATCGCGATCAGCTCGTCTACGCCGGCGCCATCCTCCAGCGTCTCGCCGAGAGCTACATCGTCGACGTGAAGTTCGATCTCGAGGCGATCATCGACGGGAAGGTTTACTCGTTCGACAACCTGCTCGACGTGATCATCAAGAACACGCAGATCTTCGGCGGCGAATGGGTGTTCGATCCGAACATCGAGTCGGACGACGGCTTGTTCGAGATGGTCCCCGTGACGGGGCGTCGCGATTTCGGCGCGAAGATGATCGGCTCGTTGCGCCGCAGCCCCGTGGGTGCCGAGGATCTGTCGATGCTCGGCTTCACGCACGACAAGCCGATCACCGGCGCGCGCTTCGAGCTCGACGTGC
>JBJXGN010000244.1:0-7782 GCA_046160585.1 Kofleriaceae bacterium | reverse complement strand
CCTCGATGCGGCCGTTCGCGGCTCCGCTGTCCTCGATGGGCCCGCTCGTCTCGGCTCCACCGTTGTCGATGCCGCCGCTTGTCCCCGCGATGCGGTCATCGATGGTTCGTTTCGTTGTCCCGATCGCGCCGAGGATCTCCGCGCGCGCGGCGGCACCGAGCTTCGCGAGCGCCGGCGACGCGCGCACCGCGGCGGCCTCGTCGGTCGTGATCAAGGCGACGAGCGCACCGATGTCGCGTTGCCCCGGCGTGAAGCTCGGCTTCGCGAGCGCCGCGCGCAGATCGAAGTCCTTCTCGCGCGCCATGTCGGAGGCCAGCGTACGCCCTCACGGTGGCCAGGACGGGGATTGGAGCCACGATCTCGCGGGGTTGGCCGCTGGGAAAAAAACCAGCAACCGCAACGGGGGAACACAGAAAGGGGCTCGTCATGAAGGCAATCAGCACGATCCTCGCGTCTCTTCTGTTCTCCACCGCATGCGGCGGCGTCATCGACCCGCAGAACCCCACCACCGACGATGACTTCGGCGACCACGGCCTCGGCAAGGTCGACGGCATCGACCTCGGCGCTGGCGATGGCTCCGGCTCCGGTAGCGGGTCGAACATGCCGCCACCTCCGCCCGAGCTTCCGTTCCTCACCGAGATGCCCCAGGCCGCGACCTCAGCGACCTCGCTGTTCGCGGTGTCGTTCGCGACCGGCGAGATCCGCAACGTCGTCGGCGAGACATCGACCGAGGCGCGATACGACATCGTCGAGCAGCGCATCGTCACGAAGGTCGACGAGCCGATCAACGTCACGATCACCGTCGGCACGCCCGCTGGCATCTACGCGCGCACGATCTCCACGGACACCACGCGCAACTCGCCGGCTCCGATCGGGCCGACCGTGGTCTGCTCGACGAACGGCGTGTTCCGCTTCGACCTGCCCGAGTGCAACACGGCGCCGCCGCCGAAGAGCGCGACCCCAGCGAGCGGCGCGATCACGCGCGGTCGCTGGAGACTCTCCCTGGTCCACGAAGCGACCCACACCACGGTCGGCGGCTGCATCGCGAACAACACGTTCTCGATCACGTGTGCGCTGCCGGCCATGGCCGGTGACGCCTACAAGGTCGTGGTGTCAGCCGACGGCTTCGCCGATCTGTGGAACGGCACCGCCGGAATGACCGACACGGTCCTCGACGGCAAGCGGTTCACCGGCGTGATCCAGGACCTCGAGTTCCAGTGCGATCCATCGCTGTACGAGGCGGAAGGCAACCGCGAGTACTGCTATGGCCACTGGGTCTACAACAGGTTCACGGGCATCGACACGGCCGCGCTGTCATTCGATCCGATGACGATCACGATCGCCGCATCGGGCGCGAGCAAGCAGTTCGCGACCGCCGCGATCACGTGGGACGCCGGCAACGACGACCTTCCGGGCGAGGCGTACTGATCGCGCGCGACTAGCGGCGGTTCTTCTTGCGCGCGGCCTTCTCGGCTTTGCGCTTGTCGCGCGCCTTCTGCTTGTCCTGCGCACGCACCTGACCGACGACACCCTTCGAGCCCGGCGGCGTGTAGCCCTTCGGCAAGCCCGGCACGTTCCCGACGGGGACGCCCGGCATCGCCGGCATGTTGGGCATTCCGCCCGGCAGGCCCGCGAGGTCGCCACCACCGGCGGCCATCAGGGCGTTGATGTCCATGTTCGCCAGCTTCTTCATCTGGCTGAACTGCTTGAAGCCGGGGATCTTGCCCATGAGGCCGGTGGACGCACCGAGCTGCACCATCATCTGGCGCATCTGCGCGAACTTTTGCAGGAGCTCTTTGACCTCCTGCTCGGTGCGGCCCGAGCCCTTCGAGACCCGCTTGACGCGGCCTGGATCGAAGTCCGCGCGGCGGCGCTTCGCGTTGCGGCCAGACGTGGACATGAACTCTTCCCACGTCGTCGCGACGAACACCTGCGGGTTGAGGCGCTCCTCCTTGGTCATCGAGGAGATCATCGCTTCGATCTTCGTGAGCTCGCGATCGTCGAGGTTCACGCCCTCGGGCATGCCGCCGCTGAAGAACGGCAGCTTCTCGAACAGGTCCTTGAGCGAGCCCATCTTTTGGATGAGCCGGATCTGCTCGAGGAAGTCCTGCATGTCGAACTTGCCCTTGAGCATGCGGAGGGCGTCTTCCTCCGCCTTCTCCGCGTCGACGACCTGCTCGAAGTCCTTGACCAGGCCGACGATGTCGCCCATGCCGAGGATGCGCGACGCGAGGCCTTCGGGACGGAACTCCTCGAGCTTGTCGAGGGACTCGCCCATGCCGAGGAACTTGATGGGCTTGCCCGTGATCTCCTTGACGGAGAGGGCGGCGCCACCGCGCGCGTCGCCGTCGAGCTTGGTCATGATCACGCCATCGATGTCGAGGCGCTTGTTGAACGTGTCGGCGACATTGACCGCGTCCTGACCGGTCATCGCGTCGAGGACGAGGAAGATGTTCGCGGGCTTGACGGCCTTGTTGATGTCGTCGAGCTCCTGCATCAGAGGCTCGTCGATCGCGAGGCGACCGGCGGTGTCGAAGATGACGACGTCACAACCCTCGGTCGCGGCGCGCGCGTAGCCCTCTTTGCAGATCGTGACCGGGTCCTTGCCCTCCATCGACCACACGGGCATCGACAGCTGGCGGCCGAGCGTCTTGAGCTGCTCGACGGCGGCGGGACGGTAGATATCCGCCGCGACGAGCATCGGCTTCTTGTCGTGGGTCTTCTCGAGCCAACGCGCGAGCTTGCCGACCGACGTGGTCTTTCCAGAGCCCTGCAGGCCGACGAACATGATGCCCGTCGGGCCGCTCTTGGCGAAGTTCAGGTCCGTGTTGACCGGACCCATCATCTTCGTCAGCTCTTCCTGACAGATCGCGATGAACGCCTGCTCGGGCGTGATCGTCTTGGTGCCGTACTCCTTGCTCTTTGCGCGGAGCTCGATCTGCTTACCGCGCGACTGCTCGCGCACGCGATCGAGGAAGCGCTTGACGACCTTGAACTCGACGTCGCCTTCGAGGAGCGAGAGACGAACGTCGCGGAGCGCGTCCTCGATGAGATCGTCGCTCAACTCGGCGACGCCGGTCAGCCGCTGGCGAGCAGCCTTGAATCCCTTGCCAAGAATCTCCAGCACGTCTCGGCGTATAGCATAGTTAGGCCGGAATCGAGTCCGTTCGAGCGTGCCTCCGCAGACGCGTCGTTGCACGTGCGCGCGAGCCACGTTCCCGGCCGATGCCGCCGATCGCCACGCCGCGTGTTTTTCGGTCGCTGGGCGTCGACGATCGAGTAGCTTCGGTCGCGATGCGGGCCGGCGCGATCGCCATCCTCCTCGCCGTTTCGGCGCACGCCTACGCGGACCGCTCGGCCATCCGCTGCGACAACCAGTCGACCGCAGAGCTGTCCGTCGACGGCATGCTCGACGACTGGGGCAACGACGTCGTCACGCGCATCGGCATGGCGAGCGACGGCCAGTTCGCGCTGCGCTGCTCGTGGGACGGCAAGGCGTTCGCGATGTCGCTCGACATCCTCGATGATCGCGTCGTCCGCTTCGGCAGCGGCAAGGGCGACCAGGATCACGTGAGGGTCTCCGTGTCCGCCGGCGGACGCCCGGCCGTCGTCGTCGTGTACCCGGGCAACGCCGTCGCGAAGGCAACGATCACGAAGCCCGCAAAGGTCGCCGTCGGGCAGTCGCTGCAGCCGAAGGGGTTCTCCGTCGAGCTCAAGGTCCCGACCTCGGCGCTCGCGGGCATGAGCACGAGCACGCCGTCGCTCGCGCTCGACATCGCATTCGTCGACGCGGACAAGGCCGCGGGCGGCGACACGTTCTCCGTCGAGCTCGCCGCCACCGTCGAGCTCGGCGATCGCAAGGACCTCCTCGACGACTTCTTGCGCACGGTTCGCCTGCGCCGTTCGGACGTGAAGCTCGACAAGCTCGACGATGTCGATCCGGATCGACGCGGCAAGGAGCGCATCGTCGCGGGCGGCACCGTGATCGGCGTGCTGACCGATCAATTCGCGTACGTCTCGCTTCCCGTCGCGAAGCCCGCCGACGTGAAGAAGGTCGAGCTCCTCCCGCTCGGCGCGCGCACGCGTGTCGTCGCCGCGACGGTCCGCCAGAGCGGCAACGGCGGGAGCCGCGACCTGCTCATGTTGTGGACCGTGTGGACCGGGCAGCTCCAAGCGCTCGGGCAGATCGAGATCCGCAAGGAGATGGGCACGAACGTGCTCGAGGCGCAGTGGAAGCTCGTGAAGGGCAAGAAGGGCCCCGAGCTGTGGGTCGAGCCGAAGTCCGCCGTCGGCTGGACCGCCGAGTCGTGGAACGAGATGTCCGCCGAAGACGCGGATCCCATCCTCCTGCCGTGGGACGCGCAGCGGAGCGGTATCGCGTACACGCTGACCGGTGCCGAGCTCGCGCGCCGCGATCTGCCGCCGCCGAAGAAGAAGATCAAGAAGTGATCAGCACAGCGTGATCGCGACGAGGCCGATCACGTACCGATCACGTACCAGTCCCGGTGATCGGCACGGTGATCGTATTCGTCGTGTCGAGGCCGATCGTGAGCGATCCCGAAAACGGTCCATCGCCGTCGACGCCGATCATCAAACTGCACGAGGTCGCGGGGGCGAGCGGGAGGATGCAATCGGAGTCCACGGCGAACGGGCCGTTCGCGCTGATCGCGCCGTTGAACGCGACGGTGTCGTTGTTGCGCACCGTGAACGTGTGCGTCGTACCGATCGGCACCGTGCCGAAGTTGTACGTCGTGGGCGTCACGCTGACGTCGGGCAGCGTGACCTCGCCGGACAGCGGCAGGACGAGGTTGCCCGCTTCGGTCGTCGTGATCGAGAGGTCCGTCGCGTAGGACTTCGCGGTGTCGCCGGCGAGGACGACGACGACCGTGCACGTGGTCGCCGTGAGCTCGGCGTTCACGCATGTCGACGTGCCATCGAGTGCGAAGCTCACCTCGTCACCGAGCGCGAGCATGATCGTCCCGGTCGACGCGTTCGACGTGTTCTCGAGCGTCAGCGTGAGCTCGCTCTCGACGTTGGGACGAGTCGTCGCGAACACGGGGGCCGTCGCGGGGCTGCCGTTCGACGTCGTGACTGTCAGGTTCGGGTTTGTCGACGAACCGCCGCCATCGCCGGACCCGCCGGGGCCAGAGTCACCACACGCCACGAGGCCGAAGAGGACAACGAAGGTAGATGTCCAGCGCGTCACGTGGTGAACGATACCGCGTGTCGGTGGTCGTGGGGCAAGTGTCGCGAACCTACCCCGCTGCGTCCGATGAGGCGTGTCCGTCGTCGTAGGGCAGGTCGTCGTATTCGCCACGGTAGAGCGTGCCGAGGTGCTTGCCGACGAAGACTTCGATGAGGTCCGGGTCGTACATCTTGCCGGCCGTCTTGCGCAGGATGGCCTCGCACTCTTCGAGCGCGAGCGCCTTCTTGTACGGGCGGTCGGTCGCCATCGCGTCGTACGCGTCGGCGATCGCGACGATGCGCGCCGACAGCGGGATGTTCTCCGCGACCATCTTGTCGGGATAGCCGGACCCGTCCCAGCGCTCGTGGTGGTTGCGCACGGCCGGCATGATCGGATGCAGCATCTCGATCTTCGACGCGATGTCGTAACCCTTCACGGGGTGCTCGCGCATGTGCGTCCACTCGGCGTCGTCGAGCGGGCCGGGCTTGAGCAGCACGGCGTCCTTGATGCCGATCTTGCCGATGTCGTGCAGGAACGCGCCGAACTCGAGCGTCTCGAGACCGTCGACGGGATAGCCCGCTTCCCTGGCCAGCACGAGCGAATACGCGGCGACGCGACCGCAGTGACCCTTGGTGTACGGGTCTTTGGCTTCGATCGCCTCGGCGAGTCCGAACAGCGCCTGCCGGTTCGCGATCTTGAGCTTCTCGTAGGACTCCTGGAGCTCCTTGGTGCGCTCCTTCACGACCGTGTCGAGCAGCGTCTCGCGACGCTGGAGCTTGCCCTGGTCCATCGACAGCTTGCGGACGAGCTCCCGTTGCTCCTCGACGAGGTTCAGCATCTTCACGCCCTCACCGACGAGACCGACGAGGCGACTTCGTTCGGACGCCTTCGCGACGAGGCGGATGATGATGCCGGAGTGCGGTGGGCGATAGTCGAGCTCGACCGCCTCGTCGGGCGCGTTGACGAGGGCGATGCGCAGCGCTTCCGGAGCCGAGAGGATCGAGCCTTCGAGGAGACCGACGCCGTCGAAGCTGCCGGAGAGGTGGTACGCGACGACCACGTGCGCGGGCTTGTCGCGCAGCTTGTTGAGCGCTTCCACCGTCGAGCGCGCGGTCTCCACGGTGAGGTTGAGCCCGCCCAGCAGCTCGGCGATCTCGCCCAACGCCTCCACCTGTGGATGCGCCACCAACGCACGAAACCGCCGGGTCACGCTTGGACTATATCCGTCGGGCGGAGGCATTCAATGGCTCGTTCTACGGTCAGACGGCTCACCATCTGCCCGGTGTGCAAAGCCCGCATGCTCGGGTATGGTGCGCGACCTCCGGTGGGCAGTCACCGAGGACACGAGGACAACGGGACCATTGCAGGAAGAAGTGACGGGAAACCTCGCGGGCCTGGGCGCCAGCGAGCGGAAGGCGCTGGAGCGTCTCTATCGCCGCCGGGTCGCACCGTCGGAGATCGTGTCGGCCGAGCTCGCGACCCAGATGGCGACGCAGTCCGCCGAGATCCATCGGCAGGTCGGCGTGCTGATCGACCGGCGCGGCGCGATCGAGCACGTGTTCGTGGGCGACGCCTCCAAGATCGTGCTGCCGGACGTCGGACGACTGCGCGGCGGCAAGGGGCGGTTTCGCGGCCTGCGCCTCGTGCACACGCACCTGCGCGGCGAGCCCCTCACCCGCGATGACCTGACCGACCTCGCGCTCCTGCGTCTGGACGCGGTCGCCGCGATCACGACCAACGCGTCGGGCCACGTCGGTCCGATGTTCGTGGGCCACCTCGTCGCGGATGGTCCACCCGATCGCCCGTGGGTCGAGCTGCCGCCCGAAAACGTCCACGGACAGACGATCGACTTCGAGGAGCTGATCGGCCAGCTCGAGCAGGATTTCGGCCGCGCGCATCGCGTGGTCGAGACGGATCGAGGCAAGGATCGCGCGCTGCTCGTGCACGTGCAAATCGGTCGCGCGCGCGATGCCGAGGCGCGTGTCGCCGAGCTTCGCGAGCTGTGCCGGACCGCCGGCGTGAAGGTGCTGGACGTCCTCGTGCAGCGCCGCCCCGAGATGGATCCGCGGTTCCTCGTCGGGCGCGGCAAGCTCGACGAGATCCTGCTGCGCGCGATGCAGCTCGGCGCGGAGTGCGTGATCTTCGATCCGGATCTCACGCCCGGCCAGGCGCGCGCGATCAGCGACGCGACGGACTTCAAGATCATCGACCGCACGATGTTGATCCTCGACATCTTCGCGCAGCACGCGACGAGCCGCGACGGCAAGCTGCAGGTCGAGCTCGCGCAGCTGCGCTACGCCCTGCCGCGGCTCGTCGAGAAGAACACGATGATGTCGCGCCTGACCGCGGGTCCCGGCGGCAAGGCCGGCCTCGGCGGTCGCGGTCCCGGCGAGACGAAGCTCGAGATCAATCGCCGTCGCGCGCGCGAGCGCATCCACCTCCTGGAGAAGAAGCTCGAGGATCTGGCAGGTGATCGCCGCCTGCGCAGGCAGCGCCGCACGCACCGCGAGGTGCCGATCATCGCGATCTGTGGCTACACGAACGCGGGCAAGTCGACGATGCTGAACGGGCTCACGGATGGCAACGCGCGCGCCGAG
>JBJXGN010000243.1:0-24851 GCA_046160585.1 Kofleriaceae bacterium | reverse complement strand
AATGGCGGCGATTCGTTCACCGAGGTGCTCTCGACCTCCGATCCGATCCGCGATGTCGTCATTCGCCCCGACGGCGCCGTGCTCGCGGCCACCTCCGTCGGCGGAACGTTCCAGCGCGCGATGGGCGCCACCGCGTTCGAGGCGCTGTCGTCGCCACTGCCCAACGGCCCCGATGCGCGCCCGCTCCGCTTCGGCTGCCTGGGTCAGCGGCCCGACGGCACGCTCGTCGGGTGCGGCGCGAACTGGCAGCCCGACTACATGGCCATCGGTCGCGCACAGAACCCGCTCGAGTTCCAGAAGGTGTTTCGCTTCGTAGAGCTCGCCGGCCCGCTCGCCTGCCCCGCCGGTACGACGTCCGCCGTCGAGTGCGATCCGAGTTGGCCCGCACTCCAACAGCAGTTCGGCGCGACGGGTCCGACCGCGACGTGTGGACTCGTCCCAGACCCGCCGACGCCGAACCCGCCCAAGGCCGAAACCGGCTGCTGCGACACGCGAGGCGCCGCGGCGCCGGGCGCGATCCTCCTCGCGTGCGGCACGTTCCTCGTGCTGTTTCGTCGACGGCGCGCGAAGGACTGCTGCTCGTAGATGACCACGTGGGTCCTCGTCGGCTGCGGCTACACCGGTGAGCGCCTCGCGCGTACGCTCGTCGCTCGCGGTGATGACGTCGTCGCCGCGCGGCGAAACCCCAACGCCGTCGAGCGCCTCGTCGCCGACGTCGGCGTGCGCGCGGTGCGCTCGGACCTTGCGCTCCCCGACACGCTCGTAGACCTCGTCCCCCCCGGTGCGATCGTCGTCGTGCTCGCGCCGCCCGGCCCCGATCCCGCCGGCGAGATCCGCGCGCTCCTCGACGCGGCCCGCTCCGCGAAGCGCATCGTGTACGTGTCGTCGACGGGCGTGTACGGGCGAGGCCACGGGCAGTGGGTCGACGAGTCCGCGCCGCTCTCGCCGCTCTCACCGTCGGGCGAAGCGCGCGTCGCTGCCGAGGCGGCACTGGCCACGTCGAGCATCTCGCACGTCGCGCTGCGCGTCGCGGGCATCTACGGTCCCGACCGCGGCATCGCCGATCGCATCCGGCTCGGCCAGTACCGCGTCATCGGTGACGGCACGTCGCATATCTCCCGGATCCACGTCGACGATCTCGTCGCGGTGATCATCGCTGCGGGTGAGAGTGACGCGACCGGCGCGATCAACGTCGCCGACGACGAGCCGTCGCCGATCGGCGAGGTCGCGAACGCGGTCGCTGCGGCGATCGGCGTTGCGCCTCCCGTGCGCACGCCCGTCGAGCAGGTGCCGCCCGAGGTCGCAGCGATGTTGACGGCGGATCGAAAGATCGCGAACGCGCGCATGAAGGCACTCGGCGTCGTGCTGCGCCACCCGTCGTGGCGAACGTCGCTCGTCGCCGCCCGTGACTGACGTACCGAGCGTCGACGCCGCGCCTTATCGAAGTGCTTCGTGGTTTGCGACCTACACGCGAACCTCGCTACGATTTTTGGGTGCGCGCCCTTGTAGTGCTCGTCGCCGGCGCGTGTGCATCGACGACTGCGTGCGGCTCGTCGCCCCGCGGGCCACTCGATTCGCCCGAGGTCGTCCCGCGCGACGAGACGCGCCACTACACGATCTGGCTCGGAGGCGCGCGCGTCGGTTCGGCGACCGAGACCGAGGACTGGTCGCGCGTCGGGGTCGTCGTCCGGCGGGTCGAGACGCTGCGGTTCTTGCGTGGCGACGCACCGATCGCGATGACCACGACCATCGAGATCGACGCAGACACGGCATTGATTCCGCGATTCGTCACGTGGACCGAGCGTGGAGCGCAGGTTCGATCCGCGAGCGCGCGACGCGATGGCGGCGGCTGGTTCATCGACGACGATTCGCACACGGGCATCGACGCACGTAGCGGCGTCGACGCGGGTCAGCGTATGCGCCTCGAGACGTCGAAGAACGCGATTCCCGCCGAGTTGGTCCCGCTCTTCGTGCGTCGCGATGGGCGATTCGCCGGTGAGATCTTTCTCCCTGCGCGGGGCTTCGTCGGCGGAAACGGCCGCGTGGATGCCGTCACCCCCGGACGGTTCGTCGCGCAGCTCGAGCTCGCGAATCGGCACGATGCCCGCGACGCACGCGGCGTTGGCGCGACTCGCGTCATCGCCGAGGCGACGATCGACCTCGGTCGTGACGGCATGCCGGCGCGCGTCGTGGACGGCGAGGGAGTCATCGCGATCCGCGCGAGCGAGGTCGAAGCGCGTACGCCGTTCGAGCTCGTCGACCTGATCGCCGCGACGTCCATTCCGCTCTCGGGCGACCGCGGAGCACACCCGCGGCTCGCGCTCGTCGGTGAGCTCGCATTGCCGCCCGTGCCAGGCCAGGTCGCGAGCATGCGCGCCGCGGGCCTCGAAGTGGATCTCTCGCCCGCACTGCCAGGCGCGATGCCGGCGGGACCGGCGAGCGCGGATCGCACCCGCGAGATCGCCGCGCTCGTCGCACACGTGCAACAACGAATCGCGCCCGATCTGGGCGCCGCCATCGCAACACCGCGGGATGCGAGCAACGCGACAGCCGGTGACTGCACCACGTTCGCGTTGGCGTACACGGCTGTCGCGCAGCGCTCGCAGATCCCCACGAAAGTGGTGACCGGATTTCGTGTGGATCGCGCGGACGACGGCGAGCGCCTCGTGCGCCATCGCTGGGCCGTCAGCTGGACAGGCACGACGTGGATCGCCGTCGATGCCGCGTTCGGGCGCGCCCCCGCGGGCGGCGACCTCGTCGGGCTCGCCGTGCACGACGCCGACGATGCCGGCCTCATCGCCGGTGAAGCCGCGCTCGCGCAGGTGCATGCGGCGGCGTGGACGCGATAGGCACCTGATCGTCAGCCGCGCTCCTACGACGTGCTCGCAGTGCGCCGCGGCCCACGGGCTACGTTGGCGTCCGCGCCCGGCTTGTTCGCCATGGGATCACGACGCGCTGGACTAGGCGCCCGCGCGGCACGCCCACAGCGCGCGGTGCAGCGCCGCCTCGTCGAGGCCATCGCCGATCAACACGATCTCCGTACGCCGCGGGGCGTCGCCCCACCTGCCCTCGTGTCGCAGCTCGGTGCGAATGCCGGCACGCTCGACAAAGCCGCGGCGCTCCTCGCCCGCGAGGTGCACGAAGCCCTTCGCGCGCACGAGGCGATCGCCGAGCTGTTCGATGACGGCGAGGACGCGCTCGCCGACGAGCGGCTCGTCGTCGGTGAACGAGACGGCGACGAGCTGGTTGCCGTGATGATGACCGGCGTCGTGATCGTCATGCGCGTGCGTGCGCCACGCGCGTAGCTTGCGCGTCTCGACGACCCATGCGGTCATCGCGCGCGCACCTGCGTCATCGGCGTGAAACGCCGCGCGCTCCGCGTGTGGCGCGAGCTCGTCGAGGCGCGCGTGCGTGCGACTCACGGCGCCAGCGGTCGCAGCGTCGAGCTTCGACAGGAGCACGCGATCGGCGGCCGCCGCTTGCTCGCGCGCCTCGTCGCGTCGCTCGAGCGCATCGGCACCGCTCTCCGCGTCGACGACGCAGACGACGCCCGCGGGCAGGATGCGCTCGCGGACGGCGTCGCGCACGCGGACGAGGCCGTCGAGGATCGCGGCCGGCTCTGCGATGCCCGTCGTCTCGAGCACCACGTGGTCGGGCTTCGCGCGCGTGATGATGTCGCCGATCCCATCCCACAGGTCGTTCTTTAGATCGACCGAGCAGCAGATGCAGCCGCCCGCGAGCTCGAGCACGTCGCCGCCGCGCCCGACGATCAGCTGCGTGTCGATCGAGATGCGGCCGAGCTCGTTCACGAGCACCGCGATCCGCTTGCCGTGCTGTGCGGCCAGCATGCGGTTCAGCGCGGTCGTCTTGCCGGCACCGAGCCAGCCCGTAAGGATCGTGAACGGGACGCGGTCGGACACGATGACCTAGCGACGGAACAGCACGCGCTCGACGACGTTCGCGAGCACCTCGCGCACGAACGGCCGCACCACGAACGCCTCGGGGCCACCCTCGGCACCGACGTCGTAGATGTCGATATACGACGTTGTCATCATCACGATGGGGATCTGCGTCGTCGTCTCGTCGGTCTTGATCCGCCGGCACACCTCCGCGCCGTCGATCTTCGGCAGGTCGCTGTCGAGCAGGATCACGTCGGGTGGCTCGTGCTTCACGCGCGCGAGCGCACTCGCGCCGTCGCGCGCGACTTGTACGACGTGCCCTCGGCCCGACAGCACCTTCACGATCAACCGGACCACGTCCGGTTCGTCGTCGATCACGAGCACGCGCGCCATGGGTCGATTCTACTCGCGCTCCGGGCGCGTCACTCCTCGATCACGGAGCGAATACACGTCTCGGCGACGTTTGATGACCAGTCGCGCTTGTTCACGAAGTAGGCGCGCAGGTTGCCCTGGCGATCGATCAGCGCGCTCTCGGGGACCGCTTTGATCCCCCAGGATCGCGTGATCGCTCCGATGTTGCCGTCGTCGGCCGGCGGGTCGATGAACACGTGGAACGCGGGACCGTCCGGAAGTGCGGCTTGGTAGGCGGCGAACGCCTGCTCGAACGAGACGTTGCCTTTAGGTCGCTTGCCCGGCGCGAGGCTATCCACGAGCGCCAGCAGGATGTCGGTCCAGGAGTGGTCGGACGCGAGCGTGATGACCACGAAGTCCTCGCCGCCGAGGTTGTTCGAGACTTCGCGGATCGAGTTCTTCTCGGTCTTGCAGACGCCACACCACGACGCCCAGAAGTTCAAGAGAACGACCCGTCCGCGAAAGTCCGACAGCTTGACCTTTTGCCCCTTCTGGTCGAGCGCGACGAAGTCCGGTGCCGGTGTAGGCATCGAGCAGTTTGTGCCGTTGCAGAGCGCGGGGTTCAACGGCAGGTCGCCGCGCAAGCCGCGGCACGCGGCCTTCTCCTCGCGGGCTGCTGCGCTCGGGACCATCCACATGAACACACCGACGATGGCGGCGGTGATCGCGGCTGCGCCGAGGCTTACCGTGATCACGCGAGAATCGATAACGAATCCACGGTTCGCAGGCCCGGCCATCACCCACACCTTAGCCGAAGTTCCGCTATGCTCAAAGCCATGTCGGTGCGCGGCGCGCTCAGCACCATGCCCGCCGAAGACGTCCTCGATTGGGTCGCGCGGCGGAAGCTCTCCGGCCCGATCTCGTTCGAGCGACGCGGGCTCGTGCGTTCCATCGTCGTCGAGAGTGGTGTGATCGTGTACGCGAGCTCCAACCGCCGCGACGAGCAGCTCGGCGTGATCCTCGTGCGCTCGGGTCTCGTCGCCGAACGCAAGCTCGCCGACTCGCTGGAGACACGCGCCGAGACCGGCGTCCAGCTCGGCAAGGTTCTATTGATGTCGGGGCTCATCACGGAGGGTGATCTGATCGAGATCCTCGCGACAAAGATCCGCGAGGCGGTGACTGACGTCCTCACCTGGACCGATGGCTCCTTCGACATTATTCCCCGCGCCCAGCCGCCCGCGACCGGCGTGAACGCCGAGCTGCCGGTCGACGTGTGCCTCACCGTCGCGCGGCGCCACGCGGCCCGGATGGCGCAGACCATAGAAATCCTCGGCAGCGACGACGCGGTGTTCTACGCACCGCCGGCCGCCGTTCCGCCGACCAACGAGCCGGACCCGGTCATCGATGTCGTCAAGATCTGGACGCTCGCGGGTGATCGGCGCTCCGCCGCCGACATCGCTGCCTCGTTTCAGGGCGAGCGCTTCGCCACGTTCGATGCGCTCGCGACGATGGTCGACGAAGGCCGCCTCGTCATCGATCGCCGCAATCGCGAGCGCACCAACTCCGCCGTCGAGCTCGCCGCCGGCGCGCGCGGCCGCCTCCGCCAGGGCGATCGCGCGGGCGCCCTCGCGATGGCCACGCAGGCGCTGCACCAGGATCCGAGCGATGCCGAGGTGCGAAAGACGTTCACGCAGATCGAGCGCGCCCGCGTCGCCGAGGTCGCCCGCCAGCTTCTCTGCCGCCATCGCGTGCCCAAGCGCCTCAAGAACGTCGTGCCTGGCAAAGCCGCCGACGAGCTCGGTCTCTCCGCCGCCGAGCTGGAGCTCGCGGCGCGTGTCGACGGTCGCTGGGATCTGCTCTCACTGGTGCGCTCCGCGTCGGTGCGCGAGGCCGACGCGCTGCTCGCGTTCGCACATCTCGCCGAAGTCGGTGTCGTCGAGCTCGGATGATGGAACGCCCCGGCACGTCCACGCAGATCGATCGCTCGCGGCTCCTCCCCCGCAGCGGGATCGGCGTCGACAACGCGTGGCTCCTGATCGCGCCGCCCGGCAACCCGATCATTCGCCTCGACGCGCGCCTCCTCGATCGCGTCGAGCTCATCGGCCGCTCACCCACCGCGCCGCTCGTGTGGTCGGGCATGGCGACCGCGGGCGTTGCCGCCGCCGCCCTGTCGATCATCCCGGGCGGCGTGTTCGCGTGCGCCGGCCTCGCGTACCTCGCACACGAACGGTTCAGCGAGGCGCGCCGCCGCCAGCGCTCGCGCGACCTGCTCCTCGCGCTCGGCGATCTCGAGGTCGCGCTGCACGTCGCCGATGGCCCCGAGGCCGCAAAGAACATCGCCGACCAGCTCGCGCCGTACACGCGCGACGCGCCGATCACCCGCCCCGAGGTCTACGAGGACGCGAAACGGCGCATGCGCGCGCAAGCCGAGGGCAAGGGGGAAGCCTCCGCGAAGCGCGAGCTCGAGAACGCGCTGCTCGTCGGCGCCGACGTCGTGTACATGCACGGCGACTGGCTGCACGTCGGCAAGGGCGCGACGTTCCGCATCGCCGAGGTGCGCGAGCACGCACTGCGCGGGGCGAACCTGCCGCTGCAAGGTGGCCGCCTCCTGCAGGCCGCGATGGGGTTACTCGTCGTCGCCGCCGCGGGTCGCGCCGCTGCGGGCGAAGACGTGACGCTCCTGTCCAAGCGCATCGCCGACTACGAGAGCTGGTCGGGACACACCGCCGGCCGCTGAGCCCGCACGAGCGTCATCACGAACGAAGCCCCTGGCGGCATCTTCGACCTGCGCGATGCAGCGCGTGGACACGCGACGAGCTGCAGGCCGGATGGATGCGCGAACGCAAACGCGCACCACCCTCACCGAAGCGACTCCGCACGTGGAGCGCGCCGCCCACAAACGCAGTCCGCGAGGTGCGTACAGCATCGCCGGTCGGCACCTAGTCCGAGTGCACGGCGAGGCGCAGCTCGAACGACGTGCCCTGCCCCGCTTCGCTCGCCGCGTCGACGGTAGCGCCCCACGGCTCGACGATCGAACGCGCGAGGTCCCCGAGCGCCTGCGCGCGCGACGAGCCCGCACCGTTGTCGGCGATCGTGATTGCGATGCTCGCACCGTCGTCGATGTCTCCCTCGAGGACGAGGCGCACCGAGAGAGAACTGCCCGGCGCGTCGCGCGCCGACTCGGTGCACGTCGCGACGAGCTGCGCGATCACGAGCGCGAGCGTACCCGGAGTCCCGCGCGCGAGGGGCGTCGAGCCGAGATCGACGACGAGCTCGATGGCGGAGCTCAGGTGATGTGTCGCGAGGCGCAGCCCGAGATCGACCGCGGCGGAAGGATCGAAGCCCGACGGCGGATCGTGGTCGAGCGCGCGATCGAGCTCGTCGAGACGGCGCGCGAGCGTCGTGGCTTCGAGGTACGTGGCCGCGAGATCGTGGCGGAGCGACTGCACGCTGCGCCACGGGAACGGCGTCGGTCCCGTCGAGGCGGCGACGTGGCGCTCGAGCGTGTCGACGACGAGGCCGAGCCGATCGCGCAGCGCGCGCACGGGCTCGACGAGCTCGCGTGCGATCTCGACGGCGATCGCGCCACCGAGCCGGTGCTCCAGCTCGTCGCTCGCGTCGGTCATATGGTCCCCGTCAAAAGAAACCACGTCTGCCCGATGCCGCCGTTGACGAGACCGCGCGAGTAGCCGATCTCGAACGTTCCCGGCACGAAGTAGCCGAAGAAGGCGTCGACGCGCAGCGCGGCTCCGAGCGCGGTGCGGAAACTGCGCGTGTAGTCGAACTCGCTGTCCCACGCGGCACCCGTGTCCGAAAGGATCGCGCCGTGGACGCGGCGGAAGTAGACCGGTAGCGTGGCGACGCCGCGCTCGATCTGGAACAGCTCCTGGCGGTACTCGACGTTCAGCAGGTGGAACTGATTGCCGGCGATGTTGCGCGTCGGATAGCCGCGCAGGTAGCCGGTTACGCCGACGCGCGCCGAGTCGACGATCGCGCGCGCGACGTCCTGCGCGGGGATGCCGCCGAGTCCGAAGGTGCCGGTGCGCACGAGGTCGCCCGCGCGCAGCGCGCCGTTGAGTCGCGCCACGAGCGTCGGCGTCTCGCCCCAAAGCCGCTGGTAGTAGGTGAACGTGTAGCTCGTCGTGACGTTCTTGTACGTCGCGCCGATCGCCGGATGATCGAGGCGCAGGCCGATCGACGCGTCGAAGCCCGACGTCGGGCCGACGCCGAACGCGACTCCGCGCACGTTGGAGTAGCCGAGGCGCGTGCCGGCGCCGCTCTGCATATAGTCGGTGATCGGTACGACCGGGACGCGCATGTTCGGATCGAGCGGAACGTCGGGCTTCTCGACCTGCCGGAACCAGTCGAAGTCGTAGTCGAACGACAGCGTCCATCGCGAGCCCGGTCGCGACTCGAACGGAATGCTCGACGAGAAGTTCGCGCTCCAGTTTTCCTCGCGGAAGTTCTTGCCGACGCCGTCGACGCGATAGCCACCGCGGTCGGTGATCGTACGGCCGAGCGCGAAGCGCAGACCCCACCGAAACCCGCTGTACGCATACGACGTACCGATGTTCGTGTCGCCGTCCTTCAGCTGGGTGCCGATGCCGAGTGCCCAGCCGTGCAAGCCGAACGCGTCGGAGCCGCCGGTGTTGAGCGTCAGCGTCGGGATGTCGCCGCCTGCGTACTGCCCGGTCCACGTCTGCGGCGCGAGCGACTCCGTCGCGCGATAGGGCCGCTTCTTGCTGATCTTGGTCGAGCCCTGCAGCACGTTCGACGGCGCCGGCCGATCGTCGACGTAGTCGAGCGCGGGCAACCACGTCGCCGGATCCACGGTCAGCTCGTGCAGATCGTAGCCACCCTCGGGCACCGCGGACTCGAAGGCCAGGCGCGTCCCGTCGGGTGAGGGCGCCGCGAGAAACGCACCGCCGAGCACGTTGGTGACCTGCCACATCGTCTTGTCGCGCGTGTCGTACGCAAAGATGTTCTGGATGCTCGTGCGGTCGCTGTCGAAGTAGATGTAGCGACCGTCGGGTGACCACACGGGCGCGAGATCGACCGCGCGATCGCGCGTGACCTGTTCGACGGCGCTCGTCGCGACGTCGACAACGAGGATGTCGCGGAAGCCGCCCTTCTGCCATGCAGAGAAGGCGATCTTCGTCCCGTCGGGCGACCATGCGGGCTGGAACGCCTGGTCATAGCGCTCGCCGCGCCACACGACCTTCGGCGGCGCGTCGGGCACTGCGTCCATCACGGCGAGCACGCTCGTCGAGCTCTCGTTCATCGAGAACGCGATCTTGCGTTCGTCCTCGGAGACCGCGGGATCGCGAGCGCGCTTGCCGCGCGTGAGCCGAACTTGCTGCCGTGTCTTCGCGTCCCACCGCAAGATGTCCTGGAACGAATATGACAGCCGGTACAGGCGGCTCTGCTCGAACACGATCGAGCCATCCGCGAGCACGTCGAACGGACCGAGCCCGTCGATGCGTACGACATCACGCGCCGACGTCGCGTCGCCGCCGACCGGCATCGCGCGGATCTTCGGATCGTTGTAGCCGTCAAACTGCCACCACCACAGCTCCTTACCGTCGGCGGTGTAGTGCGCCCAGTGGTTCGTCTCCGCCGTCGTCGTCAGGCGCCGCCCGGTGATCAAGCCGCGTCGCTCGGCCGCCATCTCCTGCAGGCCGTAGCGATCGCGCAGGTACACCTTCCAGTCGTCGTACAGCTCGGTGAACGGCTTGCCGACGACCTTCGCGATCTGGCGGTTGATCGCAAACGGCGGCGCGTAGCCACCGGACGTGTGCGACATCGCGCGCAGCGTGTCGTCGCCGTATTTCTCGAACACGAAGCGCAAGAAGTGCGAGCCGTACACGTACGAGGTGTTGCCTCGCGGATACGCGCGCGGCGCTCCGGTGACCTGATCGAGGCGCAGATCGTTGTCGAGGTGACGCGACGTGCGAATGAACTGCTCGAAGCGCGAGCCGCGGTTGCGCCCGCCCGAGGAGCGCTTGCTCTCCTCGTACGTCGCGACGCCCTCGATCACCCAGCGCGGCATCACCTGGTTCGGCGCCCAGGTCTTCCCGAAGATCGCGTTGTAGATGTTGGGTAGCCCCGACATCGTGTCGAGGTGGAGGATGTGCGTGTACTCGTGCGTTGTCAGGCCGTACAGCCAGTCGTCGTGATCGTCGAGCTCGGTCGATCCGTTCGGTGCGGTCGCGTAGAGCTGGATCGCGTTCCGCGGCAACACGCCGGCGAACCCGTTCGCGCTGTCGGTGTCGTCGACGAGAACGATGATCGTCTTGCCGTCCGGACGGTGATCCAATGCGGGCGATAGCGTCCGGTGCGCAGCCTCCGCGACCGTGGCGACGCGCTTCGCCTGCTCCTCCAGCGGATCGTAGTAGTGGACGATGAAGTGAGCGGTCTCGATCGTATGGTGAACGCGAAGCGGATCGCCGGCATGCGCCGTGCCTGTCACCGCACTTGCGACGAGCACCGCTGCCGCGAGCCTCATCTGTGATCCGTTGGTGGTGACGTCGGCCGCGTCGCGCGCTGCTTCTCCGCTGCGAGGCCGAACACGTATTCGCTCACCATCGCACGCACCTCGGCGGCGGTCGCGAGCTGCTTCGTGCGAGCCATCATCTGCTCGCCGCCAGTTACGGTCATCGCGCGGATGGTCGCCTTCACCTCGGGAACGGAGACCGCGGACATCGACAGCTCTCGGATCCCGAGGCCGAGCAGCACGGGCGCGATCATCGGCTCGCCCGCCATCTCGCCGCACACCGTGACCGGGATGTTGGCCGCCGCCGCGGCGCGCGCGACGATCTCGATCAGACGCAGCAGCGACGGATGCAGCGGCTCGTACAGGTACGAGACGTATTCGTTCACGCGGTCGACCGCCATCGTGTACTGGATGAGGTCGTTCGTGCCGATCGAGAAGAAGTCGGACTCCGCCGCGAGCAGGTCCGCGGTCAGTGCGGCCGACGGCATCTCGATCATGATGCCGATCTTCACGTTCTCGTCGAACGCCTGGCCCGACGCGACGAGATCCGCCTTCACCTCGTCGACGACGGCCTTCGCCGCGCGCAGCTCCGAGATGCCCGAGATCATCGGGAACATGATCTTCAGCGGGCCGTGCGCGGATGCGCGGAGCAGTCCTCGCAGCTGCGTCTTGAACAGTCCGCGCCCGAGGTCCGACAGGCAGAGCCGGATCGAGCGAAGCCCCAGGGCCGGGTTCGCCTCCTGAAGATCCGCGGCCTCGAGGAATGGCGCGAGCTTGTCGGCGCCGAGATCGAACGTGCGGATCGTCGCGGGCAGCCCGCCGAGCCTCTCGAGCACCTTCACCGCGGTCTGGTAGTGCTGCTCTTCGTCGGGCAGCTCGTGCTTGCCCATGAACAGGTACTCGGTGCGGAACAGGCCGACGCCCTTCGCGCCGTAGTCGAGCGCGTCGTCGAGCTCGTCGGGACTATCGATGTTCGCGAACAAGCCGATGTCGACGTCGTCGCGCGTGCGCGCCGGCAGGTCGCGCAACAGGTGCAGCGCGGCTCCCGCCGCCACCTGCCGCCGCTGCTCCTCGCGGAACTCGGCGACCGTCGCGGGCGCGGGGTTGACGATGACGATTCCCGCCGCGCCATCGATCAGCACGAGGTCATCGGTCTCGACGACCTCGGTGATGTTCTCGAGTCCGACAACCGCGGGGATCTCGTGCGCGCGCGCGATGATCGCGGTGTGGCTTGTCTTGCCACCGGCGTCGGTGATGAGGCCCGACACCGCGGCCTTGTGCAGCTGCGCCGTGTCGGCGGGCGACAGGTCGTACGCGACGACGATCGCGTCGGGCGGTGGCTGGAGCGGTCCCGTGTCGCGACCCAAGAGGTTGCGCAGGATCCGCTCGAACACGAACTCGACGTCGCTGCGCCGCTCGCGCAGGTACTCGTCCTCGACGGAGTCGAACACGCTCGCGATCTCGTCGACCGCCTTGCGCAACCCCCACTCCGCGTTGATCAGATCCTCTCGGACGTAGCCGACCGCGGCGCCGACGAGGTGCTCGTCATGGAGCATCATCTGGTGCGCTGTGATGATGTGGTAGTCGCTCTCGTTCTCGCTCGCGAGCTTCTCTTTGATCTTCGCCAGCTGCTTGTCGCTGGCGGCGATCGCCTTGTAGAGCCGGGCGATCTCCGTGTCGATGTCGTCGGCCTCGATGTGGTGGCGCGGCGCCTTCAGCGTGTCGCGACCGATCAGGAACGCGCGACCGAATGCAATGCCCGCCGAGACGCCCAGTCCTTGCTTGCGCAGCTCCAAGCGCTGCTCTGTCATTCGACCACCACGATCATTTCGGTTCACCGAACTTGTCGTTCACGAGCGCGACGAGCGCGTCGACGCATTCGGCCGCCCTCTCGCCGCGCGCTTTGATCGTCAGCGTGGTGCCCTTGGTCGCGACCAGCATGAGCACGCCCATGATGCTCTTGCCGTTGACCTCGGTCGTTTCCTTCGCGATCTGCACGTCGCACGGAAATTTCGCCGCGAGCTGCACGAACTGCGTGGCCGCACGCGCGTGTAAGCCGCGCTCGTTCTGCACGAGCACCTGCTTCTCGACCTTCACCGGCTCGCTCACGTCACCCGCTCCACGTCACGATGGCGCACCAGGATATCCCACTCTCCTCCGAGTCGGCGCCGCAGCTCCTCCACGATTGTCACCGATCTGTGTCGGCCCCCCGTACAGCCGACGCAGATGGTCACGTACAGCTTCCCTTCCTTCTGGAAGTGCGGAAGCGTGAACCGGAGCAGGCTCTCGACCTGACGCGTGAGCTCGAGGCCATCGGCGCCGAGGACGAACTTCGCGACCTCCGGATCGCGCCCGTCGAGGTGCGTGAGTGTCGGCTCGAAGTACGGGTTCGGCAGGAACCTCACGTCGAACACGAGGTTGAACTCGAGCGGCAGGCCGTGCTTGAAGCCGAAGGAGACGATCGTGACCGCGAGCTTGCCGGTGCCGCCATAGCGATCCTGAATGATCGACTTCAGCTGATGCATGTTGAGGTTCGACGTGTCGACCACGGCCGCGCCATGTCGAAGGTCCGCCATCAGCTCGCGATCGCGCCGCACACCATCGAGCAAGTCGTCGCCCGAAAGTGGGTGCCGGCGGCGCGTCTCCGAGAAGCGGCGCAGCAGCACCTCGTCGCTCGCGTCGAGGAACATCACCTCGAGGCGATGACCAGCGCCGCGAAGCTTCGCGAGCTCACCGCGCCACGCGCCGAGGTTGCGGCGCTGGCGCGAATCGATCGCCAGCGCGAGCTTGTCGCGATCGCCCTCGTGAGCGAGGTGCTCGACGAGGGTCGTGACAAGCGGCACCGGGATGTTGTCGACGCACGTGAACTCGATGTCTTCGAGGGCGCGCAGCGCGGTGCTCTTGCCCGCGCCCGACAGCCCCGTGACGATCACGATCTGCACTACTCGACCTCGATCCCCGACGCCACTTCGGACTCGGCGATCATCGCGGCCTGGAGCTGATCGCGGAACGCGCGTGCGGAGTGCGTTCCCTGCAGCTTGAGCAGCTGATTGCGCGCCGCGACCTCGATCAGCGTCGCGAGGTTGCGTCCCGGCCGCACCGGCAACCGGATCTTCGGTACCGACACGTCGAGGATCTTCTCGAACGCGTCGTCGAACCCGAGGCGATCGTAGTCGTCGCCCGCCGGCTCGCTCCACTCGTGCAACTCGACGACGAGCTCGATCTTCTTCGCGTTGCGCACCGCCGCGACGCCGTACAGATCCTCGATGTTGATGATCCCGAGACCGCGGATCTCCATGTGGTGCCCGAGGATCCCCGCTCCGCGCCCGACGAGCTGGCCCGGTTTGGCGCGGACACGCACCACATCGTCGGCCACGAGCCGGTGCCCGCGCACGACGAGATCGAGCGCCGTCTCGCTCTTGCCGATGCCGCTCTTTCCGAGGAGGAGCACGCCGATGCCGTTCACGTCCATCAGCACGCCGTGCAGCTCGACGACCGGCGCGAGGCGATCACCCATCCACGCGGTCACCGCAGCGATGAAGTCCGCGGTCGCGAGTGCGCTCGTCAGCAACGGCACGCCGCGCGCCTCCGCCGCAGCGTGCAGCTCCGCCGGCGCCTCCTGCCCGCGACACACGACAACACACGTCGGCTCGCTCGCGAACAAGGTCTCGACGCCGACCTCGCGTGCGCGCGCGTTGTCGACGAGGTACTCGATGTCCGTCCCGCCGAGCACGAGCACGCGCTGCGGATGAAGCTGCTCCGGCCATCCGGTGAGCGCGAGCCCCGGCTTCTGGATCCGAGGCACGCTGACGGAGCGCCCCATTCCGGCGTGCCCCGCAACCACCGTGACCTCGAGCTCCGCTCGACCGCAGAGCTCGGTCACCGTGAGCGCTTCATGAGTCATCGGCGACGCGGGCCCCGCCATTCAGTACTTGGCGTCCTCGTCGGAG
This sequence comes from Kofleriaceae bacterium, assembly GCA_046160585.1. Taxonomy (GTDB): domain Bacteria; phylum Myxococcota_A; class Polyangia; order Haliangiales; family Haliangiaceae; genus JABFXX01. Next base: position 10,158 of record JBJXGN010000243.1, on the reverse strand, counting down.
ACGACTTGGTACATCGACTCGGCGTCGGGCGCCGCGAGCAGTCGCTTGCGGAACTCGGGGTCCTTGAACACGCGGCTGATCCGCGCCAGCGCCTTCAGGTGTGCGCCGGTCGATGAGTCCGGCGCGACCAGCACGAAGAACAGGTACGTCGGCTGGCCATCCATCGAGTCGAACTCGACGCCCGTGGGTATGCGCCCGAGGCAGGCGACGATCTCGCCGACCGATGCCAGCTTGCCGTGCGGAATCGCTACACCCTCGCCGATGGCGGTCGACGCGAGCTGCTCGCGCTCGATCAGCACCTTCGACAGCATCGCGTGATCAATACGCGGGTGATGCCCGGACATGTACGCGGCAAGCTCGTCGAGGATGCCGCGCTTGTCAGTCGCATTCAGCGCGGGAACGACCATGTCGCGCTTGATGAGGTCGACGATCTTCATCCGCCGCGCATCAAGGTACCACTTTCGGCTTACGAGGGTGCGCCGTTAGCGCCGGTCTCGATCAGGCCGTATTCGCCGTTCTCGCGCTTGTATACGACGGCGACCCGCCCATCGGTGTCTTGGCGGAACACCAAGAACGGCTCGTGCAGCAGGTTGAGCTGCACGATCGCCTCCGAGACCGACAAGGGCTGCGCGTGGAACTTCTCGGTCTTGACGACCTTGAAGTCCGGCGCGGGTCCGGCTGCCGCGTGATCGGTCGTGGGCGTGGCGTGACCGTTGGCCTCGCCGCCGAGCCCGCCGAACGCCTCGGACACGATCGAGTGGGACCACGGCATCGCCTGCACGTGGTGCGGGCGCGCCTTCATGCCCTCGAGCTTGCCCTTGTACTTGCGTACCTGCCGCTCGATTTTCGCGATGCAGAGATCGATCGAGCTGTACATGTTCTCGGTCGTCTCGTGGCCCGCCACGGCGAGGCCGTTGTGCAGCTGGAACGTGACGTCGATACGATGATTGTGTCGCTCCGTCGACAGCACGACGTGACAGGAGATCGGATCTGGAAGGTATTTGCGAACTCGCTCCATGCGCTCGCGCGCGTATGCCTTCAGTGCTTCGGTCGGTTCCATGTGACGGAACGTCACCGCGAATTGCATCGAGTCGCCTCCCTGATGGTTCGAGATCTAGCCTACGCCGTTTCCGTGCGGGCGATCACGCGATCCTCGTCGGGAATTTCGGGAACCGGGCAGGATTCTACACACCCGGGGACACCCCGGGAACCCCGTTCTACACTTGGTCGAGGATGGCGTCGACGCGTTTGTGACGCACCAATGTGAGGACGAGAAAGCCGAGCAAAAGCACGAGCAGCGCGATGACACCGATACGGTAGCCACGGGCGTGAAACGTCATCTCGATCGTGTGTTTGCCCGGTGGCACGACCACGGCGCGCAACATGTAGTTCGCGCGGAACAACGTCGCGGGCACGCCGTCGAGTGTGGCCTTCCACATCGGCGCCCACACCTCGTTGACGACGAGGATCCCGCGCGCCGGTGCGTCGATCTCGACCACGACGCGGTTGCGCTCGAACGCGACCACGCGCCCGTCGGTGACAGCGAAGGTGCTCTCGGGAAGCTCCGGCAGCGAATCGGCCGGATCGACGAGCGCGGCGTGGACTGCCGATGCGCGCGTCGTCGCGAAGCGTTCGAGCTGTGCCTTGGCCGAGACGAGCTCCGCGCGCGGATAGAGCCGCACGACCGGCGCGACGTCGTCGAGGGTGTACATCGACGTGCCCGGGACCTGCTTCGCCTCGCCGGGGTTTCGGTTCAGGTAGTACTTCACGTTGAAGTGAGCGAGGACACCCGGCGTCTTCTTCGCCTTCGCGAGCAGATCGATCACGCGTAGGGGTGTGAGCGGTTGCTCGAAGCCGGAGATCTCGCGCAGGTCGTGGCGGTACGAGGTCGCGAACGGAATCTTGCCGGGATTCGACGACCACCGATCGGACGCCCAGAACCGCCACTCGGTGTCGAGGCCCGGCAGCTTGGCGAGGATGTCCATGCCCTTGTCGGCGTCGGGGATCGGCTGGAGGATGGCGAGCTTTCCATCGTTCGCGCGCAACAGATCGAACGCGACGACAACGAGGAGCAGCGCGGCCCAGATGCGACGCCGCGCACGATCCACGATCACCGCGCCGAGCGCCGCCAGCGCGAGCGCGCCCCACACGATCTGCAGCGACGGACCGAAGACCAGCGCCAGGGCCAGCCACACCGCCGAGAGTGCGCCGATGATGATGCGATCGCGGAGCGTCGGCTCGGACATCATCAGGCGCGCGAACGCGAAGCCCGCGCCGGCCGCACACGCGAAGCCGGTGATCAACTTGTAGCGATACGGGATGCGGAACAGCGCGAAGCCCGGCACGTGCTCGACGAGAATCGGCAGCACCAACGTCGCGGAGCCGAGCGCGAGGATCGTCGCTCCGATCGCGAGTCCGAACCAGAAGCGCCCGTACCACGAGACGATCGCGAGCCACGCGCCGAGCACCACCGCGAGCGGCCCCATATAGATGTCGTGGCTCCAGTTCGTGTCGAGGTTCGGGGCGAACAGCTCGCGCAAACCGAGAGCGCGCATGGGATTGCCGAGTACCCAGTTCATCGTACGCACGCCGCGCTCGGACTCCTCGACCACGGTGCCCGCAGGACCGTAGACGAGCACGAGCCACAGGATCGCGAGGAGGAGTGCGAGCACGCCGCTCGGTCCGAAGCGCTTGACCATGGCGAGCAGCGCGACCCCGATGCGCGTCTCGGCGCGCGCGCGCCAGATCGCCACCGTGTTCACGGCTATGCGCGCGCTGCCGAACGCGACGAGCACGAGCAGCGCGTAGAAGAAGCCCTGCGGATGCCCCGCAGCGCCGGTTGCACCCACGGCGAACCCGAGCAGCGCGCCACGACGCAGCGACGGCCGGTCGAGGTACGCGTCGAGCGCGACCATCGCCCACGGCAGGTAGAGCATCGGCCAGAGCAGCGCACCGTTCTTGTGCACGAGGACCGGCGCACCGACGCAATACGTGATCGCCGCGAGCGCCGCCGCCGCGTGACACCCAAACGTGGAGCGGGGCGAATTCATTTCGCCCCGCGCGGAAGTCCAGCGATAGAGGAGCACGTGCGTCCCCCACAACGCGGCGTAGAACAGCAGCAGGATCTTGAACATCATCAGATGCGGCCCGGTGCCGACGATCGGCGAGACGAGCACGCACACCCAGTTGCCCGGGGCGAGCATGCTCGCCTGCGGATCCGCGTGAAACGAGTAACCGCCGAGCGCGTACGGGTTCCACAGCGGCAGCTCGCCGCTCGTGTACGCGCGAGCCTGGTAGATCAAGTCGGGCCAGTACTCTTCGAGGCTGTCCCATCCCGCCATCTGATGGTTCCCCGGGACGCGCCAGTACATCGCGAACAAGAGCAGGACGTACCCGATGCCGACGAGCGCCCACGTGAACCAGGGCTTCTTGCGCAGCGACGTCACGTCCGGCGCAGCGTACTACGCTCGCTCACCGTGTCGCGAGGTGTGCGAGCTGCGTGATGAGCGCGAGGATGATTGTCCGCGCCGGGCCGATCAGCGCGGGGTCGCAACCCGGGCGCCGCCCCAAGATGTCGAGGATCGCCGCGCAGTCGGTCGCCGCACGCCGCGCGATCCGGTAGTGCTTGCGCCGATCCGCCCTCGCGGTCTCGCCGGCGGCCTGCGCGATCCGCAGCGCGGTCATCGTCGCGCTCTTGTCGAGCAGATCCTTGAGATGGAACCGCGCTTCCGCCTTCTCGACGACCGCGTCGACCGCCGACACGAGCGCGAGCGCTTGTTCGTAGACGCCCGCACGCTCGAGCGCGTGGGGGTTGTCGTCCCGAAACTGCACGGCGAACGGATGTGCATCCTCCACACGTCGATCGTGCACGCTGGATCGCGCATGATCACGACCCGAAGGCCCACCGCCGGCCCATCCGTACCCGAACGCTACCTTCTACGCATCACCCTCGAACGCTTCCTACGTCGTGGGAGTACGGGCGGACGTCACGGTAGCTCGCACACGTAGCGCATGGTCGACGAGCAATTGGCATCGAGCCACCCACCGCTCGAACCGATGAGCGCGCAGTCCTCGGTCCCCACATCGTTGGGCTCGGATTGCCCCCAGTTCACGAACGTGCTGCTGCCGCATACCCAGTCCCAAGAACCGGCCGGCTCCATGCTGCCCGATGCCTGTTGATAGCCAAACCAGACGAGATCGGGAAACATCGGGGTGGTCGCTGCGGCGATGCACTCGTTCTCCGTCATGTCGTCGATCGTGGCGAGGCAGCCGAGGCCGTCGGTCACACAGGACATAAGAGCGTCCGAGTACCTCTGTTTCGCGCACACGTAGTAGCAGCTGGTGGAGCTGGGGCACATGAACGCCGTGCATCCGGCGGGCGCCGCCGGACAGTCGCCCGCATCCACCGCATCACCGGAATCACCGGCATCGGGCCCGGTCTCGCCGACCACCGCGAGCGCATCCTCGACGTACCACAGTCGTCCATTCGCATGCACCGTGAGCGCGTAGTTGCCGATCGCGAGCGGCGCGTCCGTCACGATGGTCGCCCCGCCGGGCTCCGCGGCGACGATGCTCGTGGTCGTGGCCCCGAGCTCGACGCGATAGTCCGCGACGAGAGCCACGCGATCGTCTTGGACCCTCAGGAACTCGTCGGGAGCCAACCCCTCGATGCGAAGTGGACCCTGTTCGTCGACATCGACGACCGATGGAACGACCCGCGGCACACCATCATTGCATCCGACGAGGAGTGCAAAAAGGACCGAGTATCTACACACCGAGCAACTCCTTGAGCACGTCCCGATCGAGCGGCTTCTGCAGCACGCGCACACCCTCGATCTCGGCAACGCCGCCCGTCATGATCACCACGCGGGCGAGACTCTTCGGTCGGATCTCCTTTACCTTCGCGATGAAGTCCGACCCTGCAACACCCGGCATGTTCCAGTCGCAGAGCACCAACGAGAACGTCTGTTGCTCGAACTTCTCGATGCCCTCGCGACCTCCGTTCGCGGTGACAACGTCGACGTACTTCGACAGCCAACGCTCGAGCGTGCGCGTGATCTGCGGCTCGTCATCGATGACGAGAACCCTTCGACGGGTAGATCCGGTACCGCGAGCGGCCGCCACGTTCATGACGACACCGTCCTCCGCCACCGCGAGTCCGATCCGGAACGTCGTCCCGGTCGGCCCGCTGCTCGCGAGCTCGAGCGTTCCGTTCTGCATCTCGATGAACTTGCGCGACAGGTAGAGACCGAGCCCGGTTCCACTCTCGCCTTTCGTCGAGAAGAACGCGTCGAACAGGTGTGCCCTGGCGTGATCGGGAATTCCCGGCCCATTGTCACGAACGAGCAGCTCCGCACGGTCCCCCGTCGACGTCACAGCGATCTCCACGCGCCCGTCGGGGATGTTCGAGACCGCGTCGATCGCGTTCATGATCAGGTTCAACACGGCCTGCCCGACGCGCGCACGCGCGCACGCAACGAAGACGGGCTCGCTGGGCTCGAACACGAGCGTCACCCTCCCCAGACGCGCTCTCGCGATCTTGATCTGCTCTTGCACGATCGACACGAGATCCTCGCGCTCGAGCTCGGCTGGTGCACTTCGCGAGAGTTGTGACAGGTCGCGAACGATGTGTGCGACGCGATCGACTCCCATGATCGTCTCGCGGACCAGCTCCTGTCGCTCGCCCGTGAGCTGCTCTTCGAGCATGCCGAGGTTCAGCGCGACGAACGCGAGCGGGTTATTGATCTCGTGTGCAACGCCTGCAGACATCCGACCGATCAAGGCGAGCTTGTCGTTGATCGATGCGGCGCGAAGTAGCTCGATCGCCTTGATCGCTGCAAACGCCGTGTGACACATCACCTCGACGCTCCGCCGCTCTGCCTGCGTCGCTTCGCCGATGCCGATCGCGACGCCAACCCCCACGTCACCGTCGAAGACCCTCACGATCTGCGCGTTCTCACCGTGTGCCGCGTGCGCTGCCTCGACGGCTTCGTCAGCGACATCCCTCGTGTGGACCTGCCAGCGAAGCGCGGGGTGTGCCGTGTCGAGCGCCAGGCCTAGGGCCGCCAGAACCTCGGCTGGATCCTGGATTCGAACCACCGCGTGAGCGAGCTCCGCACCCACGGTGAGCTGGTGTGCATCGTGCGCGATCGCCCGGTGCATCGACTCGATGGCGACGCCGAGCTCGCCGATCTCGTCGTGGGCGAGCGGGGGCAGCACGAAGCGTTCGCGCGCCTGGGTGACCGCGTTTACCAAACGACGGATCGGCCGGGTCACCCACCGCGCGAGCACCCACGCGGAGAGCAGCACGATCACGAGCGTGACACCGGCCGTCCACCCGGCAGCTTGGCGCACCTGCGACCTTGCTTCCGCGCGCGCGGGGGCGAGAGAGACTCGATGCAAAAGGACGAGTCCCCGTCCGAGCGAGCTCCGCGCCTCCGCGGTATCCGCTCCTCGCGTGAGCATCACGCCGACGACATCGCGAGTCTCCTCCGAGGTGTCGGTCACCGTGGTGACCCCTTCACCCGACGGGAACAGGCTCACGATCTCCACCACGCCGACCGCGATGGCTTCGCCTGCCTCCACCCGGATCACGACGTGGTCGCCGACGAGCCGGCGGCCGCGCCGATCCGTGTCCTCCTGTGGCAGCAACGCGCGCACTTCCTCGTGGCGGACGAGCTCGAGCGTCTCTTTCGTCCCGACCACGCGCGTGCCGCAGATGAAGTCGGACAGTGCGATCGGCGCCTCCTGGATACGATCGCTGTTGGCGAGGAGCGCCGCCGCGGTGAGCTGTGCCTCCGCGACATCGAGTCGGCCGATGATGGCCGCGCGCGCTCGATCGACGTCAGCGGTGGTCGCCTCGACGAGCTTGACCTCGGCGGTATCGGACATCTCGCGCCAGCCGACGTAGGTCGCGATCGCTCCGCTGGCGAACGCGGCCAGGAGCGCGACCGCCATGATGCGAATCACGATCGAGCGAAGGCCGTATCCCTTCACTCGCATACAACGCTCCTCGTGACGTGTTTGACATTGCCGAGGTCGTCGCTCGCGGAGACCACGATGTTCGCCAGGCCTCGCGTGATCGGGACCGAGATCGCAAACGCCCCGTTCGCGTCCGCAGCCCGCGATGACCGCGCAGCCTCGATGATCGCGCCCGGCTCCGTCGTCCCGGTGATCTCGAGGCGCGGTCCCGATACCACGGCGCCGTCTCGGGGTGACACGATCGTCAGCGGTGGGGGGCGTGAATCGACGACGGCTTTGAACTCGCGTGGCTTCGACACCGCAAGGACTCTCTCGGCACGGTACGCGCGGACCTGCCAAACGTAGGATCCAGTCGTGAGGCCTACGGCCGACGGTGGAGAGGCAACGTCGACGCTTCGAACCACCGAACCGGAGCTCAACAGGATGTCGTAGCGATCAGCGTTCGCGACCGGCTTCCAGTCAAACGTCACGCGTTGACGGACTCGCAGCGACGCATTCGCCACGGGCGCCCGCAGGGCGACAACCGCGGGCTCGGCGGCGCGTGTATCCCCACCGCGTGAATCATCACCACCAAACGTCACTGGACGTCGTAGCTCGAGCGACACCTCGCCATCGGGTGCGTGCATCGTGCCCTTGCCGGCGAGCAATTCGACGGTCGTCGCTGGACCGTCGATCTCGATCGAAGCCAACGCGGACGGGCCGCCAACCGGAGACGACAACACGACGACGCCCGGCGGTGTGGCGACTTCGAGGGTCGTCGAGTGCGCGAGGTGGGATGTGGACTTGGCGACGAACTTTCCATCTACCGCATGCGGGCGCGGTGACGCGTCGAACCGCATCGTGGTGCTAGCCCCCATCGCGAGCTCGCCTCCGGTCTTGGTCACGCGCAGCAAGACCGACCCGGTGCCCAGGGTCTGGATCATGTCGTCGGTGTGGATCGTGCTGACGAGGCTGGCCGGGATCCACGCGGTGGTGCCGGCACGCCGGATGCGAACGTCGCCCGACAGCGAAACCACCGTCGCGATCGACGACGACACGGTAGGGTCCGGCGCTCGACGTTCCTGAGTGCAGCTCGCGATCAATGCGAGTACGAGCAAGCTAATCGAAGAACGCATAGGACACCTCCCCGAAGGCCTCGAACGGGTCACCGCGCCATCCCGCGACCACGAGATCGCGGCTCTGGCGAACACCGAGCGCGAAAGAGATCCGATGACTCGTAGCGCCGGCCGCAACCTCGGCGACCGCTCGCAGGCCGAGATCGGCAACGCCAATGCCTCCAAGCGTCGCATAGACGAACGCGAGTCCCCCGGTGGCGCGAACGAACACCGGTGCGATGAAGGACGGTCTCCAAACGATGCCTGCCGCAACGACGCCCTCGTGCTCGGCCAGCATGGGATCGCTCGACAGGGGGCTCTCGCGAGTCAACGTATCCCGCAGGTACCTCCACCCCGCGCTCGCGACCAACGAACCGCGCGCAGAGAGAGCGCGTTGTCCCTCCACCCGAACACCGGCCGACCAGGCGTGCAGGGTGTAACCACCCCGAAACCCGATCTCGAGCCCATACGCGCTACTTCGTCGACTAGGCACCGTCGGCGCCCCCCGCACCTCGAACCTCCGCTCATCGACCGCGACCCACCGTCCATCGATTTCGAGCTCGACCGTCGCGATCCGCGGTCCTTCGGGGCAACGAAACTCCGCGTTCGCCGCGGTACACCCAGGGACCACGACACGAGCTCGGTCGCGATCGATCGGAATCCCATGGCTCGTGTGAACACGCGCGACGAGCGCGAATGGCTCGTCGACGTGAACCGTCGGGGGATCGATCGCGATGTCGACAGGAGGCCCCGCATCGACGGGTACTCGCGTGCTCGTGTGGGTGCCCCCACCGTCGACGGTCAATGTGACCTCGGGCTGCCACGTGCGGACCTCGATATCGATCTCGGCGACCCCTGGCGCCACCCAACGCAGCGCGCGTGGAGAGGCTCCGTCGATCGTCACGTGCAGGTCGACGTCGCTCGTGGGGCGTCCTCGCTTGGTCGCGACGAGGTGCCCTGCATGAACGACACTGCCGACTGGCACCGATCGACGTGGGAACACTGCGAGGGTCAGGTCGTCCTCGACCTCGGGGGGATCCAAGGGTGTTCCGCCGGATGGAGGAACCGGTATCAATTCGGACGCGAGAGGACCGACGGTGTAGATGGCGTCGTCGGCGACGATCTGCACAGGCCTGTCGTTTGGCCCGACGATCGTGACCGCACACTGGGTGCGTGGTGTGGCGACAAACGGACTTGCAACGACGAGTCGTGTCGCCGGCGTGCAACGGTGGTCGGCCTCGACCACGAGCGTGACCTCGCGGGAAGCGCCATCGACACGATCGTGCAGCACCCGCACTGACACGTCTGCCTGTGCAAGTCCTATCTGTCCGGCGAGCAGCCAGAGCAAACGGGTCACGATCGGGACGTCGACCGGCTTACGGAATGTTTTAGATGTGTTCTTTCACGCGTTCGGCGTGCATGTACGCGTGCACGTGCACGGGCGCACGAGCACATGCATCACTGCTGCACGGAAGTACTCCACGGCTGCGGCACGCACCGACATCAGCAATCGTTTGCGAGGGATCGCGCTCGCGACGGGCTATCTGGCACGGTACGGTTCGCGCGTTCGATGCTGCTCTATCTCGTCCTGGCGATCGTCGGGTGGTTTGCGCTGTGGCTGGTCTTGTTCGTCTACTCGACCTCACTGTGCCCGAACTGTGGGAGCGAGCTCGAGTCCCGCTTCTCGTTCCTGCGCGGCCAGGGCACCTACTGCGCCCGTTGCAGCTACGAACGCTAGAAGACTTGCTTGCGCTTGCTCGAGCTCAGGATGCCAAGTTGCTCGCGATACTTCGCGACCGTGCGCCGAGCGATGTCGATGCCGCCCTTCTTTAGCAGCTCGACGATCTTCTGATCCGAGTGCGGGCGCTTGGGATCCTCGCCACCCACGAGCTCTTTGATCTTCGACTTCACGGCTTGCGACGCGAGGTCGTCGCCGTTCGTGCGCGAGATGCCCGAGTTGAAGAAGAACTTCAGCTCGTAGATGCCCTGCGGCGTGTGCACGTACTTCGACGTGGTGACGCGCGAGACCGTCGACTCGTGCATACCGATGTCCTCGGCCACGTCACGAAGGATGAGCGGCTTG
>JBJXGN010000242.1:0-5110 GCA_046160585.1 Kofleriaceae bacterium | reverse complement strand
GGGAGGCCAAGATTCTTCGCGACGTGCTCGAGCTCCGAGCCGACGGTGCGTTGCCAACGCTTCCCGTCGATTCGGACATTGCCAGCGTCGATCTCCCACGTGTCGCGAACGCGCGAATCGAGCAATGTCTGTTCGCGCAAACCGTAACGTGCAGCGTGCGCAACCTTCGACAATTTCCTCGCGAGCGATGGCGACAGCGGCAGTGGAATCGACCCAACTCCATCTACATCGAGGTGCAGGTCATCGACACCGACCGTGCGTCGGCTCGCGAAGGAGTTGGACGCATCCGCGATCGCGAGTGCGTGCTGGATCCGATCGAGAGTGGTGACGGGCTCCTTTCGGGCGAGCATGACGACACGTTAGGACATGGCACTGACGCTCATTGGCAAGCGCAGCTGACGGCGACGTGAACCTCTAAAACGCTGCGGAACGCTCGTCCCAGCCAAATGAATGAAGCCGGTGTCCAAGCTGCTCGACCGCCAACGTTCGATGCCTCTCACCTCTAGAACGATCTAGGGAACGATTCGCTGCGATTCCGAAAAACCGAAAGGGCCCCGCATTGCTGCGAGACCCTTCTGGTTTCCTGGTGGAGCCTAGGGGGATCGAACCCCTGACCTCTAGAGTGCGATTTTGGACGCACTGAAGGATCTCGCGAGGTTGAGGTAGCGTTTCGTTCCCGACCGCTAGTTCTCCGTCGAGAACTACAGGGTACGTTTGCGCGATATCTACCGCCAGGTACGCGCCGTCTGGCCGAATCGAAACAACGCCGCCTCCAGCGGATGATCTTCGTCGAGCGCGTTTGCGCCCATAGCGATCGCAGTTCGCTCGAGTGCGTCATGCCACGCGGGCAACAACCGTGTTGCCGGCAGACCTAGTGCCGTCGCGCCCACTGAGTAACCAGCGACGATCGGGCCAGAGGCAGCATCAGCGGGATGCGGGTCTCGCCATTCGCGACATGCGGTGACGAGCCCACGATCACAGTAGGTGACGAAGCGACTGGCGAAGCGCGCCGCTAGCTCGGGTTCGCCGGGCAACAGGAATGCAGCCGTAAACGCCAGTGTGGAGGCGCGTTCCGTATTGTCGACGGTACTTGTTCGAAATTTCCTCGAGAACTCGCGCCGCAGGCGATCGGCAAGATGGTCAGCCGCTTCGGACGAAGACCCACGCAGAATTGAATGCAGCCGAAGCGCAGATGCAGCCGGTGCGTGATCGCAGGGATATGTCTCGTTCTTGTAGCTCGGCAACCATCCGGCCTCGAGATCGCGCGCGAGCGCGGCCGCGAGCTCGTCGAAGCGGGGCGTCTTCGGATTGTTCGGCGAGAGACGTTCGAGCCCCGCCAGCATGAGGGCGACCAGTCCTCGATACAGGACACTGCTCGGTGGAAAGCCGCGACGCGCAGCGGGATCCAACGCTTGGTCGACGAGCGTATCGACTGCTATGACAGCTTCGATGCGCCTTGTTGGATCGTCGAGCGCGATCGATGTGATCGACGCCGCTTGGAACGCGAGGCACAAGATGGCTGCGCCGCGAAACGTGCGACCGAGGACGGTCGCGCGGCATGGCATCAGCTCGAATGGACGCGTTTGCGGCGATGCGTCAGTCCCAGCATCTCTGATCGCCGCCACCGTGACAGACGTGCCCGGAGCATCGGCAAATTCCTGCGGTTCGCGACAAGCGAGAAGCGTCGCGAAGAAAAGGATCCGCATCTATTCCTCAGAGCCGCGAAGGTGCGACGCGGTCTACCGGCTACGGAGCGCATCAGCGTCCAGACGCTCGGGGATGGGCGCCAGCTGCGCTGAGTAGGGAACGCGTGGCAATGCCAACCGGCTATGAAGACTCGCGACCTCTAGAGTTGGGGAACGATTCGCTTCGTCGCCGAAAACAAAACCGCCGCGTATCTCTAGGCCTCGGGGGACAGGTCAAAACCGGCCAGTCGTGGACGGGTCAAAACCGGCCAGTCGCTCCAGGACGCGGAGTGCATGTAGCTCGTGGTTGGTCAGGATTGCAAGTCGCTCTGTAGCTTCGTGCGCCAGCTACGCGGTCCGCACTTGAGCACGTGAGCGTGGTGGAGCAGCCGGTCGAGCATCGCGGTGACGGCGGCGGTGTCGCCGAGCAGCTTGCCCCAGTCGTCGACCGGGCGGTTCGAGGTGAGCACGGTCGAGACGCGTTCGTAGCGGCGCATGATGATCTCGAGCAGGTCCTCGGCGGCAGTCGCGGGCAGCTTGCGCATTCCGAGGTCGTCGATGATGAGCAGCGGCACCGTCGAGATGTGTTCAATAAACTGCTTCCGTTCACCCGCGAGCTGGGCATCGGCAAGTTCCTCGAGAAGGACGTGCGCTTCACGGTAGAGGACACGGTAGCCCTGCTGGATGACGCCGAAGCCGATCGCTTGCGCCAGGTGGCTCTTGCCGGTGCCCGGCGGACCGAGGAAGAGCGCGTCCTCGTGCTGGCTGACGAAGCGCGCGGTCGCGAGCTCGAAGACGAGCTTGCGGTTCATCTTCTTGTTGAAGTCGAAGTCGAAGCTGTCGAGGGTTCGGCCGACGTCGCGAAACGTCGCCTCCTTGAGCCGCTTCGCGAGGAGCCGGTCTTGCCGTCGCAGCAGCTCGTCGCCGACGAGCACGGACAGGAAGTCGAGGTGGACCAGACGCTCGGTCTGCGCCTGGATGAGGCGCGTGTCGAGGACGTCGGCCATGCCGGAGAGCCGCAGCTGTTTGAGCGCGCGGCCAAGTTCGATCGTGTTCACGGAGTGTCTCCTTCGGTCTTCTGGTTGATGAGGTCGCGGTAGTGGGTGAGCTGCCGGATGAGCGGGTCGATCTGCGCGGCGGGGTCGACCTGCGCTCGAGGTAGCGACGCAGCGATCGGTAGTCGTGGAGGCCGAGCTCGAGAAGCGCGGCGCTCGCTTCGTCGACGGCGGCAGAGCCGTACTTCTTGACGAGCGACCGCACGCCTTGCAGCTTTCGGATGACGTCCTCGTCGCCGTGCTTGTGGCGCAGCTCATCGGCGAGCGCGCCGACGTTGCGGCCGGCACGAGTCAGCTCGGAGATCAGGTGCAGCGTCGACCTTGGCGTGCTCTTCGGTCGGTCCTCGTCGCGCACGCGTCGTCCGCCGCGCTTCTGCACGAGGTGCTCGCGCAGAAGCTGGCCGGTCTTGTCGAGGAGGCGCACGCGGAAGCCGTCCCACTGCACGAAGACGGTGCGGCCGATCCACCCGGGCGGCGCGTGGTAGTACGCGCCGTCGATCTCGACGCAGCCGTCGAGATGCACGATCCGGTCGCCGTACTGGTAGTACCGAAACGGCTCGACCGGCAGCGGCAGCAAGTGCGACTGCTCGTCGGCAAACATCGCGGCGACCTGTCGCTTCGTCGTGCCGTGGATGCGCGTGTCGGCCCACCGCTCGTCCCAGTGATCGAGATAGGTCTGCGCGGCCTCGATCGTCTCGAAGCGAAGGCCCTTGAGGGGCGTGCGTTGCGTGTGGCCGATTCCGGACTCGACCTTGCCCTTGCGGTCCGGATCGCGGACGCGACACGGCACGGCGGTCACGCCGTAGTGCGCGAGCACGTCGCGGTAGAGCGGGTTGAGGTCTGGATCGTAGACATCGGGCTTGAGCACGCCCTCTTTCAAGTTGTCGAGCACGACGGTCGCGGTGGCACCACCCAGTCGGCGGAACGCCTGCTCGTGCAGCTCGGCCCACGCGCGCGAGCTCGACTTCCACAGGAGCAGGCGCACCGACTTGCGGCTGAAGCCGAGCGTCAGGACGAACAGCCTCGTGCGCTTGCACTTCTTCGTCTCCGGATCGCGCACCATCGGCCCCTCGCCGTAGTCGACCTGGGCCTCACGTCCGGGCGCGGTCACGATCACCCCGCTCTCCTCGGGCGTCTGCGTGCCGCGCTGCTTGCGCGCGAACCGCTTCACGCTCGCGTACTCGGCGGCGAAGCCGTGATAGCTGACGAGGTCCTGCCAGATCGCCTTCGCGTTGCGGCCGATCCGCAACGCGGCCTCGATCAGTTCGCGGTACGGCTCGCACGCGCTCGCCGCCGGCGCGCGGCCCGGCGTGATCGCGATCGCCGGCTCGGAGTCGGGGGACACCCCCTCGCCACTGGCCGGTTTTGAGGCGGCCTCGGCGTCAGAGTCGGGGGACACCCCCTCGCCACTGGCCGGTTTTGGCGGCCGTCGCGATCGCGGCGATCTCACCGGCACCCCGGCAGCCTTGAGATAGGCGCTCGCCGTTTCTCGACGGATGTGCGTCGCCTCTTCGATCTGGCGGAGCGTCCAGCCGAGGCGGCCGAGGGTCAGTACCTGTTGCTTCTTGTCGTGGCTCAAGACGTTCACCTCGTCGGCGGACCACAGAGGTCCGACAACTCGTTAACGTCCTGGAGCTGCTGCTACGACTGGCCGGTTTTCAGGTGTCCACGACTGGCCGGTTTTGGGTGTCCCCCGAGGCTACGCGGCGACTTCGTTTCCTGGTGGAGCCTAGGGGGATCGAACCCCTGACCTCTAGAGTGCGATTTTGGACGGCCTCAAGAATGCCGCGAAGTTGAGGCTGGGTTTCGTTCCTCGGCTCGTATTCTCCGACGAGGAATCTGAGGAACGATTGCGCCGTCGTCACCCTCCAGGCCTCATCGCTTTATGATCTCGAGAGACGAATCAGTGAGCCGGTGCAGATTTCAGTGAACCTGACCGGTGACGCGGGTATCTCACCGCTGAGATCACGAATGGGCTCGAAGGCGACTCGACGCGTCGGGCCGAACCCGACAACGCGGGCGGTGCTGATCTCGGGGCTCCGCAACTCGATCGGTACGACGTCGAGGCGCACGAACTGATCGGGGTACAGAGCGACGACGCCTGCGGATCGGGGTACTGGCAGTACGCGCCGGATCGACCTCCGCGCAGCGCGCATCGAACTCATTGCTCGTCCCGATGCATTCAGACGAGGCTGCCCGGCGCCTCGAACTTCCAGGCTGGCCGCTCGATCTCGCCGAGCTTGGCGATGAAGCCGCAGTAGACATACTCGTCGTCGTCGTAGCCACCTGGGCACTTGAAGCCCTTGTGATACGTCACCTCGCCCTCGTCGGAAACGATCGTCGCGGAGCCGACCTTGAGGCGGCCAATGC
>JBJXGN010000241.1:0-3996 GCA_046160585.1 Kofleriaceae bacterium | reverse complement strand
TGCGGATCCAGGTCCGCCACCGCGACGGCGCCCTGATCCTGCCCCCGCCGGCATCGTCCTGCGTCCTGGCAACGTCGACGGGCGAGGCCGCAGACGTCTGGTTCGACATTCGCGTGGGCGGCGACTGCAATTTCGCCTGGGCGGCGATGATCACCGAGCCGATCGGGTCGATTCCCATCAAGGTCCGTCCCTAGGCCTCGCATGGCCGCGGGACGTTCGTGGCGGCTCGCCTTCGCGCTCGCGGGCACCGTGCTCGCGTGCGACCACTGCAACCCACCGCCACCGGCCGTGGGCCCCTGCAGCGAGTGCGATCCGTATTTCGCCCTGCGCGACGAGGGCGTGCTCGACGAAGGCACGCTCGCCGCGCTGCCCGCTGCCGCGGACTATTGCGCCGACAAGAAGCCCCAGCGGTCCGCCACGCAGCGGTGGACCGCCCTCAATTGCTGGGAGAACACGGCGCACTCGATCACCTCAGATCTGGGCTGGGGCGACGACCTCGAGGCCGAGTGGGAGGAGCTCGCGGATCACTGCACGTCCGTATGCCCCTGCTCCGGCACGGGCGGCTGCAGCGGCGCGCCCGCAGACGACACCGCGGCGATCGTGCAGGAGGTCGACATCAAGCCGATGGCGCCGCTCCACCCCGGGGTCGCGCTCTTCGTCCCTGGTGCCGAGCTCGATGCGCCGTCCCTCGACGCCTTGATGCACCCGCTCTCCGAGGGCATCGACGAGTTCACCTCGGTCTTCCCCGACGGTCAACTCGAGTGCACCGCGTTCCTCATCCACGAGGCGTTCGCGCTCACGGCTCGGCACTGCGTCCCGAAACATCTCGACGCGTGCAAGGGGACGCTCCCTGCGCCCATCCACGACTGGGTGCTCGCCTTCGACTACGGCGCCGCGCCGGGCGACGCGCTGCGCGTCGAGAATCTCTCGCTGATGGCGTGCGGTTCCGGTGTCAACGCGGACTACAATCGCGGTGACTGGGCCCTGCTCCGCCTCGAAGACCCGCAGCCGAGCCGCATGCTCGTCGCCCTCGACGCCGAGCCCGCGATGCCCTCGGCCTGCGATCCGGTGTACGTGATCGGCCATCCGCTCGGGCACCCGCAGGCCGAGATCGGCACGGACGACGCCGCGCGGCCCACCACGTGGATCCGCGAGTTCGTGCCCGACTCTCAGGATCGTCCGGCGGTTTTCTCGTTCAACGTCGATGCGATCGACGGTTTGTCGGGCGCGCCCGTGTTCGATCTCGACGGGCATGCCGTCGGCCTTCACATCCGCGGCGGCTTCCGGATCGTGGCGGGCCAAACGCTCCAGTGCTCGAGCGTCGATGGCGACCCGACGTGTCTGTACGGCAAGGCGATCGCGTTGGCGGAGATCGCCGACGAGGTGCGAGACGCGATGGCCGACTGACGCTGCACCGCGGGCTCCTGTCAGTCCTTGCGTCACCAGCGCCCGCAGCGTCACCAACGCCCTACAACCGTCCCGCCCTGGACGGTGCGGTCACGCGACCGCCAGGCCCATTGGCGACCGACGGAACGATCTGGCTCGCGGTGCGTGTCATGATCTGACGTGACGCGACGAGTCCGCCCACGCCGCCCCTCGATAGCGCGACGCTTCGTTCGAGCAGTGTCGTGGTGGGCGGCTGTGGTTCTGGGCATCGGATTGGTGGTAAAGGCAACGGCGCGCGATGGCGAGGTTGTCGTGGTCGCAGCCCCTGTGTTGGTGACGCCAGGCCTGACGCCTGTCGTGGCGGTGCGAGTGCCCGCGGCTGTCCCGCGCGTCATCGATGCGCCGACAGTGGTGGTCGCTTTACCCCAGGTCGAACCGGCACTCGTCGTCGCACACGACCTCGCGGAGGCGACGATCGATGCGATGCCGATCGAGCAGGTCCGCGCACCAGAGGTCGGGTGTGGATCCGAACCTGAGCCCGGCGGCCGCGTGGTTCGCGCAAGCCTGAGGGGTGCTCGTGGCGCCGCGCTTGAGATCGTGTTGTCGTGAACGTGGTGACGACCGACACGAAGGACGAAGGGGACGAGCTTCCGTCGCTGAGCAAGGAGGCAGTGAACGAGATCGCGGACGCGGCGATGGAGCAGCTTCGCGCGCAGCTCGGGCGCGCACCGACGCTCGCCGACATTCAGGTCGCGATGGCCGAGCTGCTGGCCGAGGCGATGCGTCGGCTGCATGCGGAAGAGGCCGCGATGATTTCGCGAGGGTCGTCGAACGTCGGAGGCTCGCATGACGAAGGCGAAGATGTCCCCGGTGCTCGAACTCCCCCGGCTCGACGCGACCGACCTCGTTGAGCGGGCGTACGCGCAGATCGCCGGAGCGCTGTGGAAGCAGCTGTCGTTCGAGCAGAAGCAGCAAGTGATCATGAACGGCGTGCGTGATGTCGGCGCCGGCCTCGAAGAGCGTGCACTGCAAGACACCACGACGAACGCGGAGTTGATCGAGGTCGAGGGCGTGGTGTACCGCCGACTCGGGCAGGCCAGCAGCGTGCGCTGCTTCGGGATGTGGGGCGCGTACCGCATCGCCGAGCCGCTGTATCGCGAGGTCGGGGTGCACAACGGCCGCACGATCAAGCCGCTGGAGAAGGCCGCCGGCCTGGTCACGAAGACCATGACGCCGATGTTGGCGAGCACGCTCGGCGAGATGCAAGCGAACAGCACGAGCCGCGAGGCGGTGAAGCAACTGCGCAGACTGGGGCTCGGCTCGGGCGAGCGGGCGTATGCGGCCGACCACGTGCACGAGCTCGAGGTCGAGATCGCCGACCAGATCGTCGAGCTCGAAGGAGCCGCCCGCGCGAAGGAGACTCTGCCCGAGGGCGTCGCGAGCGTCGGTCTCGGCATGGATCGACGCTCGGTGCCGATGCAGGAAGTCCGTGCCGCCGACCAACCGCCGAAGACCGAACGCCGAGCACGACACAAGCCCTACGTGCGGAAGCAACCAGCCCCGATCGACGTCAACTATCGCATGGCGTACGTCGGCACCGTCTCGCTCGTCGACGAGCACGGCGAAGCGATCCGCACGACACGGCACACCATGGAGGCCGACGGTGATCCGCGCGTGTTCGCGGAGCGCCTGCATGCCGAGATTGCGGACATCCTGGTCAAGCGACCGGGGCTGCCGATCTCGATCGTCCAGGATGGCGCGAAGGAATTCGACGTGCTGCCCGAGACGCTGCGCCGAGGAGCCGCGTCCAACACTCAACTCTACGAGTGCACCGACTTCCATCACCTCATCGAATACCTCGACAAGGTCGTCGCGACCTGCGAGCCGGCCGGCGACCCGCGAAACATGAAGACGTGGTATCGCGACAAGCTCCTGCAGGATGAGCGCGGGATCCTCGACATCTTCGCCGGCCTTCGCCGTCGCGCCCGCAAGTTGCCCAAGACCACCGCGAACGAGGACGCACGAGGCGCGCTCGCGCGGGCGCTGAGCTACATCCGCCACCGCCGACACAAGATGCGATACGCGACCCTGCGCCGAACGAATCTCGTCATCGGCAGCGGCACGACCGAGTCGACGTGCAAGCTCATCGGCCAACGCACCAATCGCTCCGGCACTCGCTGGGGTGTGCCCGGCGTCCGCGGCACAATGTCGATCCGTGCCCTCGTTCTCTCCGAGCGCTGGGATTTCGCTTGGGAACACTACGCTCGCTCCAAGATCGCCATCGTCACACCATTGCGGGCAGTCGCATGATCAGGACCGCATCCACACCCTGCCCATCGCATCGAGCAGCGCAACGAGGGTGCGTAGCGCGGTGGTCTTGCCGCATCCGGGTCCGCCGGTCAGGACCGCGAATCGTTCGGCCGCGATCCCCTCGATCGCGGCGCGCTGCTCATCACTGAGTTCGAGCGCCGCGCGACGCGCGTGCGCACCGAGCCACTTGCGGACGCGCCCCGCATCGACGTCGGGCCTGGGCCCGATGCGAGCCGCGACCGCACGGGCGACGGATTCCTCGGCGCGAAACAGGGACGGCGCGTCGTAGGCGGCGAACGG
>JBJXGN010000240.1:0-26542 GCA_046160585.1 Kofleriaceae bacterium | reverse complement strand
ATCACCTCGTCGATGCAGCCGATCCTCGACAACCTGGGCACGGCAAAGGGGCAGGGCGGCAACGAGTTCATTGATGTCGATGAGGCGCTTGGTTATCAGTTTCCGCCAGCGCACAGCCGCTATGACGAGCGGGACCTGGCTATCTACGCCCTCGGTGTCGGCGCTGCGGCGGATCCGCTGAACGACAAGGATCTGCAGCTCGTCTACGAGCTGCACGGCAAGGGCTTCTACGCGCTGCCGAGCTTCATGGCGGCCCAGTCTGTGGCCGCCGTCGTGCGGCTGGCGGCCGAGGGCAAGCAGGCGCCGGGTCTGCACTACGGCCTCGATCGCGTGCTCCACGGCGAGCAGTACACGGAGCTCAAGCGCCCGCTGCCGACGAAAGGCAAGCTGACGACGAAGGCGACCGTGAAGAACATCTACGACAAGGGCAAGGGCGCCCTCGTCATCACCGAGTTCGTCTCGTACGACGAGCACGGTGACGAGCTCGTGAAGAACGAGCTGACCACGTTCGTGCGCGGCGCGGGAGGCTGGGGCGGCGAACGCGGCCCGAGCGCGGACGTGAACGTCCCGCCGGATCGCGCTCCCGACAAGACCGTCGAGGACAAGACCACCGAGAATCAGGCGCTGATCTACCGTCTCTCGGGGGACTGGAACCCGCTGCACGCGGATCCGTCGTTCGCGAAGGCGTTCGGTTTCCAGAGGCCGATCCTCCACGGCCTCGCGTCGTTCGGCTTCGCCACGCGCCACGTCGCGCAGGCGTTCGCGCCCGACGGCAACACGGACTACGTGAAGAGCATCAAGGCGCGCTTCGCGTCGACGGTGTTGCCGGGCCAGACGCTTGTCACCGAGATGTGGAAGGAATCTCACCCCAAGGGTACTGGCTCGCCTGACAGCTCGCTGGCGGACACCAGGGTCGTGTTCCGCACCAAGCTCAAGGAGACGGGCGAGGTCGTGATCTCCAACGCGGCGGTCGAGCTGTGGAAGGAGATCCCGAAGCCCAAGGATCGCTCGAAGCCTGTCGCTGCGAGGTCGGCGGGTGGTGCGGCAGCGGTGCCCACCAGCGGTGACATCTTCCGCGCGATCGGCACGTTTGTCGGCGGCAACCCGGCGACGGCGGAGAAGGCGAAGACGGCGTTCGTGTTCAAGTTGTCCTCCCCGGACAGCGCGTGGACGATCGACCTGACCACGCCGCCCGGCAAGGTCACCGAGGGCGCGGGCACGGGCTCGTGCACGCTCGAGATGTCCGACGCGGACTTCATGGCGATGGCCACGGGCCAGGCCGATGCGATGAAGCTGTTCTCGACGGGCAAACTCAAGATCAGCGGCGACGTGATGGCGTCGCAGAAGCTGGGCTTCCTGAAGAAGCTGACGCCGGAGATGGTGCTCGTGGAGACGCAGAAGCGCAGCGGCGGCGGTGGTGGTGCCGCAGCGCCCGCGGGCGTACCTGCGGACTATGTTCCGACGACCGAAGACGTGTTCGCCGTCATCGAGGAGTTCCTGAAGCAGAACCCCGACGTGGCGGCCAAGGTGAACACGACGTACCTGTGGAAGATCGGTCCGCACACGTGGACGCTCGACCTCAAGGGCGCAGGCTCGGTGAAGCCCGGTGGCGATGCGGGCGAGTGCACGCTCGAGTTGTCCGAGGAAGACTTCCTCGCGATGACGCAGGGCAAGGCCGATCCGATGAAGCTGTTCACCACGGGCAAGCTGAAGATCAGCGGCAACATCATGGCGTCGCAAAAGCTGAACTTCCTGTCGAAGATGGATCCATCGAAGGCGGTCGAAGTCATCGCGAAGCGCAAGGGCGCGGGTGCGTCGGCGGCGCCGGCGGCCTCCGCTCCGGGGGCAGCGGCGCAGGCGTCACAAGCGTCACAGGCTTCGGTGATCTTCACGCAGCTCGCGAAGCGCCTCGCGGACAACCCGGGTCTACAGAACGAAGTGCGCGCGACGGTGAAGTTCGTCGTCGACGGTCTCGAGCAGACGTTCGCGATCGGCGGCAACGACCCGAAGCGCGTCGACGCGACGCTCACGATCAGCGACGCCGATCTCGTCGCGCTGGTCGGCGGCAAGGCGACCGCGAAGAACCTCTATCAGCACGGGAAGCTCAAGGTCGACGGGGACGTCTCCGTCGCGCATCGCCTCGGCTTCCTCAACAAGCTCGTCTAACCGAACACGAAGGAGAAAGCACATGCCACGCAAAGTAAATGTCATCGGCGTCGGGATGGTCCCCTTCGCCAAGCCGGGCAAGAGCGAGGAGTATCACGTGATGGCGAAGAAGGCGGCCGAGGCCGCACTCTCCGACGCCAACGTGAAGTTCACGGAGATGGAGCAGGCGTACGCGGGCTACGTCTACGGCGACTCGACATGCGGCCAGCGCGCGATCTACCAGCTCGGCACCACGGGGATCCCCGTGTTCAACGTGAACAACAACTGCTCGACGGGATCGTCGGCGCTGATGCTCGGGGCACAGGCGATCGCCGGCGGCATGGCCGAGGCCGTGCTCGTCGTCGGCTTCGAACAGATGGAAGCGGGCGCGCTGTCCGCGAAGTGGACCGATCGCGCGAACCCGCTCGACAAGTTCGTCGAGGTGATGAACGCGGAGCAGGGCTTCACGTCGGCGCCGGGCGCCGCGCAGTTCTTCGGTGGCGCGGGCCGCGAATACCGCTGGAAGTACGGGACCAAGAAGGAGACGTTCGCGAAGATCAGCGCGAAGGCGCGCCAGCACGCGTCGAAGAACCCGTACGCGCTGTTCAAGGACGTGCTCTCCGTCGAGGAGGTCCTCGCATCGCCCGAGGTGTTCGATCCGTTGACTCGCTACCAGTGCTGCCCGCCGACGTGCGGCGCTGCGGCCGCCATCCTGTGCTCGGACGAGTTCGCGAAGAAGCACAACATTTCGAAGCCCGTCTACATCGCCGCGCAGGCGATGACGACCGACTACGCATCGACGTTCGAGGAGAAGTCGATGATCAAGGCCGTCGGGTACGACATGGCCAAGGAGTGCGCGAAGAAGGTCTACGAGCAGGCGGGCCTGGGGCCCAACGACGTGCAGGTCGTCGAGCTCCACGACTGCTTCACCGCGAACGAGCTGCTCACGTACGAAGCGCTCGGCCTATGCAAGGAAGGCGAGGCGGAGAAGTTCATCTGGGACAGCGACAACACGTACGGCGGCAAGTTCGTCACGAACCCGTCGGGCGGCTTGCTGTCCAAGGGCCACCCGCTCGGCGCGACGGGCCTCGCGCAGTGCACCGAGCTCGTGTGGCACCTCCGCGGCACCGCCGAGCAGCGCCAGGTTCCGAACGCCAAGGTCGCGCTCCAGCACAACCTCGGCCTCGGTGGTGCCTGCGTCGTGACGATGTACCGCCGCGACTGAGGGCCATCGTGTTGGCGGCGCTGACGTCAGAGGGGTCGAGTGGGCGTGCTGTTCGCGCCAACGTCGACCAGCTCGAGGCATAGCTCCGTCAACTCGGCCCACTCGCAGAGCCTCGACTCGATCGCTTCGGGTGACATGTCGATGCGCGCAAGCGGCCGGAAATCGAGGAGGCTCATCGCGGACGCCTCCGCGAGCCGTCGCTCGATCGCGCTCGCACTCATGTCTACGATCACGCTTCCTCGAGCTTCGCGAGGTCAGCGAGGTCTTGCGGTCGTCCGGCGGCGAGCTTCATCGTTACCAAGCCCTGGCGCGAGACAACCCAGATCGCGCCGCGAGAAGTCCCGTGCTGTTCGCGCGTGTCCCACACTGGTGCGAGAGGCCCCGCTCCTTCAAGGATGTCGAGGGTCAGGATCTGTGACCCGGACAACCGACTCATGCGATGCACCGTGATGCCGGAGGAGAAGACCATCGGCAACGCCTCGATCGTGAAGCCATGCACCCGTGCAACTGCCTTGGTGGTAGGGACGTCCTCCGGTCGCGCGATGATATCGATGTCTTTCGTGGCGCGGGGGTGACCGTGAATCGCGAGCGCCAAGGCACCGCAGACCGCGTACGGAATGCCGGCGGTATCGAGGCTCCTCGTCAGGGCATCGAGCTCGGTACGAAGATCGAGAGATCGTGTCACGGCAGGGCCTTCGCCAATCCTACGTGGTGTTTCGGGACAGTGCGCGATTTCCGCGCGCCGAGCAGCGCCAGGTTCCGAACGCCAAGGGCGCGCTCCAGCACAACCTCGGCCTCGGTGGCGCCTGCGTCGTATCGATGTACCGCCGCGACCAGGAGCTCGTAGACCGGCGCACTTCGCACGTGCTGCAGCGAATCGCGGTTGTCGCACTCGCCACGTGGTTTGGGTCCCGTTCGCCATTTTCGCGATGCTCGTCTTCTACGTGCGACGCGTGATGAACGTTTAGCGTTACCCTCGCGCTGGGGAGTGGCGCGCGAGCTTCTGCACTACCGGATCGTCGGGCGCCTCGGGGAAGGCGCGATGGGCGAGGTATTTCACGCGATCGATTCACGCCTCGGTCGTGACGTCGCGCTGAAGATGTTGCCGAAGGACGCCGCCGCCAACGCGACGTCGCACGCACAGCTCGTGCGCGAGGCGCGCGCCGCGAGCGCGCTCAACCATCCGGGCATCGTCACGCTGCACGACATCGAGCAGGTCGACGACGAGGCGTTCATCGTGATGGAGCTCGTGCACGGCGAACGCTTCTCGGACCTCGCGCAGAAGGGCATGACGTGGCGGCGCGCGCTCGAGCTAGTCGCGAACGTCGGCGATGCGCTCGCGTATGCACACGCGCGCGAGGTTCTCCACCGCGACATCAAGGCCGACAACTTGATGCTCACGCCGAGCGGCCAGACGAAGGTCCTCGACTTCGGGCTTGCGAAGCTCCTTGCGGTGCCCATCGCCGAGCCCCTCGAGATCGAGGCGCCGCAGCGCTCGTCGCTCGAGCGGATGGAGCAGAGCGACCTGACGCAGGCAGGCCAGCTCGTGGGGACACCGACATACATGGCGCCTGAGTGCTTCGAAGGCAAAGCAGATGCGCGCAGCGACGTGTGGGCGCTTGCTGTGGTGCTGTTCGAGCTACTCACCGGGAAGCGTCCGTTCGATCGCGACGGCGTGATCGCGACGATGATCGCGATCCAGCTCGACGATGCACCGGCACCGTCGGGGATCGCGCCGGACCGCGCGATCCCCGAGGCGGTCGACGCGATCGTCAGGCGCGCACTCGCGAAGCAGCCCGCAGATCGCTTCGCCGACATGAAGACGTTCGTCGCAGAGATCCGTGGTGCGCTGGTTGTTCGCGCGAAGTGGTGGCCCTGGATCGTGGCCGCGGCCGGCGGCGTCGGCGCCACGATCGGCATCACGTACGCGCTGACGCGCGGATCGCCTTCGAAGGAACCGATCGAGATCCAGATCGGCGCCGCGCAGCGGATCACGTTCGATCGCGGATGCGAGGAGTATCCGCGGCTGCACCCAGACGGCAAACGCATTGTCTACGACGGCGTCATCGACGGTGACTACGAGATCCAGGTCCGCGATCTCGGAGGCGGCGATCCGCGTCGACTGACGACGTCACCCGGCTGGGACTACGCCGCGGCGATATCGCCGGACGGCGCGTGGGTCGCGTTCGTCCACGAGCAGCCACTCGGCCGCACGCTTCACGTCGTCGGCATCGACGGTGGCGCGGTCCGCGACCTCGGCGCGATCGCCGGCTATCCCGCGTGGACGCGCGACGGCGCCCTGCTCGTGGGCGACACGAACGGGCAGATCGTGAAGCGACCGTTGACGGGTGGCGAAACCGTGCTCGGGCGACTGCCTCCGGGAGCGCGGCTCTATCACCTCGTCGACGGTGGCAGTCGCATCGCGCTCATGTGGTGGACGTCAAGTGAAGCCGACGCGACCGTGCTCGGCGAGCTCGCTCCGGGCGGAGCGCTGCGTATCGTCGAGCAATCGTCGACCGACTACGAAGGAGGCCTCGCGACGTCGCCAACCGGGCGCGGATACTACGCGACGCAACGCGCGGCAGCCGAAGGCAACCAGCTGCTGTTTCGTCCATGGGGCGGTGAGAAGGCGATCGTCGTCAGCGGTGGCATTTCGCCCGGAGCGGGTATCGACGTCGCGCGCGACGGAAGCCGGATCGTGTTCTCGACGTGCAGCGAGCGCCAGTACATCGCGCGGATCACGGGCGACACGATCGACGTCATCTCGCAGGGCCAGTGGCAGGACACGAACCCGCGCGTCCTCGCTGATGGGAGCGTCCTCGTGACGTCGAGCCGCACGCGCACGATGCAGGGCTGGTTGCTCCCACGGACCGGCTCTGCGCGCGCGGTGACACCGAACGACGCGCTCGGGGCGGTGCCATCGCCCGACGGAACGCAGGTCGTCTATGCGGCGCGCGGCGGGCGCGGCGGACTCGCCATTGTCCCGATCGCCGGCGGGACACCGCGCTCGCTCACGACCGATGCGTCGGACGCATCGCCCACGTTCACGCGCGACGGCACGCATGTCGTCTTCGAGCGCACGTCCGCGGCAGGCGAGACCGCGATCCACGTCGTGGGTGTTGTTGGTGGCGAACCGCGCGAGCTCGCGATCGGCGCACAGCCCGCGACGTCGCTCGCGGACGACACCATTGTCTACCTCAGCGCGGCGGACCAGAGCGGCGCCCGCCGCGTGATGCGTACGAGCCTCGCCGGCGGCACGCCGGTCGTTGTCGCGAGCTTCGAAGCTGCCGCCTGGCAACGCCCGCGAATCTCCGCCGACGGCACGCGGATCATCGTGGTTCGAGGCTTCCAGCAGATCGTGACAACGACCTTCGACGGCGACACGAAGGTCGTGTGGGTGGCGGCGACGAACAGCGTCAGCGTCGCGGACTTCGCGCCCGACGGGAGCATCGTCGCCGCAGTCGCGGACTACGACGGCGATCTGTGGATCGCGGAGGGCAAGCTCCCCTAGCGCAGACCGAAGCTGCCACGCAGCACGAAGTGCTGACCCGATGACTGGAGCGCCGGGTTTACGATCCCCAGCTCCTCCCCGACCGGCAGCCCGAAGGTGCCGAGCGACGCGGGGATCTCGAACGCGGGGATCGGGATCGCCGGGATCGCGTTGTTAAGCGACTGCGTGATGATGTTCTGCGCGACGTCGGCGAGCGCGTCCTCGATCGTCATCAGCTGGTTCGCGTCGAACGTGAACAGGTCGCTCGACACGCGGACCTCGTCAAGGACGAACCCGCCGAACACGAGGTCGTTGCCGGAGAGGCTCACCGTCGTGTGGGCGCGCGCTCCGAACGTGACGGCCGTGTTGGCGGGCAGACCGGGATACTGGATCGTCGCGTCGACGGCGCCCAGCGAGAGCTCCGCCGTGTTCGTCGCCGTGAGTGTGACGACCGGCGGCAGCCGACCCCGAAGGGCGATAGACACCGTCGAAGGCAGGCCGATCGCCGAGCCGGGGATGGTGACGACGAGATAATTCGCCTTCCACAACGCGTGGAGCGCTTGGTTCAGGAGCGCGACGTGGACGGCGACGGCGGTGTTCGTGTTCGACGTCGGATCGAGGAGGACCGCGCCTGTCTGGATCGGCACGCCGAGCGTCGGGAACGCGTTCGCGATGGTTGCCGACATGCGCGTTCCGATGCCGAACAACATGCGCGTCGGTGTCGTCGAGATCGACGAGAACGCGACGCCGAAGCTCAGCGGAACCGAGCCGCCACCTGCGAGGCGCGGCACGTTGAACGTCGCGCCGAGCGTGGAGATGTCGAGACCACCGAGCACGCCGTCGAGCACCGAGTCGAAGTTCTGCTGCACGTAGTTGCGCAGCGTGTTCGCGACGAGGTCGCGGACCGCACCGTTTGCGATCGAGACGGCGATGTTGATGATGAAGCCGTCGATGCCGCTGAAGTTGGTGTCGATCGCGCCGACGGTGACGCTCGTGGAGTTTGCGCGCACCGTGACGCGCGGTGCGCCGCCGCTGATCGACGGATCGAGGATCATGCCGATCTGCACGGACGCGATGTTGACGTTGCCCGACGTGTCGAAGTTGATGCCTGCGGCCTGGCCGTTGACGCGCAGGCGGACGTTGAGGTTCTCGAGACGCGCGGTGATCGATAGGCCGTTCTGCACGAGCGACATGCTCACGGTCTTCGCGCCGTCGAGACTCGACGACTGGTAGTTGATGGCCGAGCGAAGGACGCACGTGCACAGGCCGAACACGCAGACCTGCTGGTCGCAGCTCGACGGCTTGAGCGGGTTCGCGGCGAGGAGCGCGCTGTGGAGCGCGTCGCGCAGGCCCTGCGAGTTGAGGACCGTGTGGAGGATGTCGCCGAACGAGCCGAGTGCGTTCGAGCGGTTGCCGTCGTCGACGGCGGAGGGGGTCATGCGCAGCGACACGACGTCGCCGGTCGTCGCCGTCGTCGAGCCCCACTGGTTCGCGACGAGGAACGAGCAGTACTTGGTGGTCGGGACGTTGAACGCGTCGAACGCCTCGACCTTGACGAAGTTGATGCCGAAGCGCGTCGGGATCGACAGCGAGAATCCGCCGTTGCCGTTGAGAGCCGCGAGCGTGTTGTTGATGCGCACGCTCGCCACGCCGCTGACGTCGTTGGCGGTACCGGTAAACGTGCGGTTCGTGCCCGGCGCGTGATTGACCATCGTGCCGTCGGCAGGCGAGCCGCAGACGATCGCGGGACCGAGGCTGTTGATCGTCAGCACGACGGAGGCAGTGACGGGCGTGCCCGCGAACGTGGGTTCGGTGACCTCGGCGTCGACTCGATAGGTTCCCTCGCCGCGGTACTGGAACTGCTCCGGTGGCATCGGCACCGTCGGGCCGACGCCGGTGAGCGCCGTGCTCTCCTTGTCGACCATCGCGAGCGGAATCTCGTTGCCGAAGCGATCCGTGACGATGTGCGTGATCGTGATGATGTCGTTGACCGCGTAGACGGGGAGATCGGGCGACTTCGCGATCGCGATGTTCGCGGGGAGATCGGGGATGACCGCGAACGGAGCGTTGTTCGTCGTCGTGCCGGGCAGCACGCAGCGACCGACGTAGTTGCCGGCGCGCGTCATTTCCGCTGTGAGTCCGGCGATGGTGTTGCCGCCGTCGGTAGGCGATAGCTCGAGCGTCGGCTGCGCGTCGGTGATGATGTTGGCCTGGCTGTCGTAGACGGTGCATGTTGCGGTGACGGTGCCGCCGGCGGTGACGGGTGACGGCGCCATCGCAGTGACGATGTTCGCGGCTTCGCCGACGAGAATCTCGACGGAGGCGGGCGTCTGGTCGGTCAGGTCTCGATCCGGAAGTCGGCATGCGATCTGGACCGTGCCGACGGTGCGCGCGACGAGCCCGGTGCCCGTGCGCGTCACCGACGCCTCGTCCATCGCGAGGAGCTCGCCTTGCACCATGGTGGTGATCGGTTCGTCGACGGTGCCTTCGGTCAGCGTGCATGTCACCGCGATCGGATTGCCGGCGATGACCTGCATCGGCGCGATCGTCTCGACCGAGGGCGAGATCGCCATCGGTCCTGCATCCGGCTCGTCCGGAATGTCCTGATCACCACACGCAGCAGCGACGATGACGACCAGCGCTAGCGCTCCGAGACGACGGCCACGCCGCGCGGAAGAGGTTGTTCTCATCACCGCGCATTTTACCGAGGTGCTGGTTCGACCGTTCCTCAGAAAGAAGTGCCGGTTAGCTCACATGTATGTCGTCCCCAGAAGCCCTATTCCTGAGGGCGGACCGTGCGGCCGAGGGACAAACCGCGGCGTTTGAGCAGCCGGTAGAGCGTGACGGTGTTCACCCCGGCCGCTTTCGCCGCGACCTTCACGTTGCCGTCGTGTTTCGCGAGAAGATCCGTGAGGTACTGCCGCTCGAGCGGCTCGAGCCACTTCTCGCGGGCCTCGTCGAGCGTGAGCTGCACTGGCTTCTGTGGGCGTACCGGTTTGCCCGACGCTGTGGTCCCTACGAGCAGCGGCCGGGGCAGGTCCTCCACGCGGAGCTCGTCCTCGGTCGAGAGGATCACCGCGTGTTCGATCGTGTTCTTCAGCTCGCGCACGTTGCCCGGGAAGTCGTACGCCTGCATGCGTGCGAGGACCTGACCGCCCAGACGCGGCGCGGGCTTGCCGTGCGCTGACGAGGATTGCTCGAGGAAGACGTTGGCGAGCGTCTCGAGGTTGTCCTTGTACGAACGCAGCGGCGGCAGATCGAGCGTCATGACGCTGAGGCGGTAGAACAGATCGTCGCGGAACTGACCGACCTTGGCCATGCCCTCGAGGTCGCGGTTCGTCGCGCAGATCAGGCGCACGTCGACGCGCTCGGGAGGCTCGTTCGATCCGAGCGGCTGGACTTCGCCCTGCTCGACGGCGCGCAGCACCTTGGCCTGCAACATCACGGGGAGCTCGCCGACCTCGTCGAGGAACAGCGTGCCGCCGTCCGCCTTCTGGAATTCGCCGACCTTGTGGATCACGGCGCCGGTGAACGCGCCCTTCACGTGACCGAACAGGATCGACTCGAGCAGCGTCTCCGGGATTGCAGCGCAGTTGACCACGACGTACGGCTTCTCGGTGCGCCGCGAGTTCCAGTGGATCGCGCGCGCGACGAGATCTTTGCCGGTGCCGCTCTCGCCGCGAATGAGGATCGGAGCATTCGTCGGCGCCGCGAGCTCGAGCTTGCGCTCCACCTCGTGCCACGCAGGCGAGAGGCCTTTGATCATCAGCGGGCGGCCGTGCGCGGCGCGCGAGATGCGATCGACCTGCGCGCGGCGGAGCAGCGGTGCGGCGACGTCGGCGATCGATGTGAGCGATCGCAGCGTCGATTGATCGAGGGCGCGTGGATCGCGCATCGAGACCGTGAGCACGCCGATCGGTCGCTTCTGGTACCGGATCGGCGCGGCGGCGATCGAGCCCACGTCGATCAGGTAGCGCGTGTACAACGGGTCCTTCGACGTGTCGGGCGACAGGTACGGCGCTTCCGTCTCGAAGACGTGCAACGCGATGCCGGCCTTCTGTCCCGACTCGCTCTTGATCACGCGCGGGATCGTCACGGTGACGCCGTTGACGACGTGCTGCACGAGCGAGAGACCGCCCGCTTCCTTGCTCCACACGAACAGCGCACCGTGTTCGGCCTCGGTCTGCTCGAGGGCGATCGCGACGAGCTCGGCTTCGATCGACCCGGCGGGGGCCGCATGAAGACGATCCTCGATGTCGCGCACGCGCCGACTATACGTGAACGCCAGGGATCCTCGGGTTAGTAGCGGCGCATCCCGAGGCGCTGCGCCAGCTGCGCGGCGGCGGGGACCTTGGGATCTGTCTGCAGCGCGATGTGCAGGTGCCAGCGCGCAGAATCGGCGTCGCCGCCGGCCGCGCACAAGAGTGCGAGCGCGACGAGCGCACGGGGCCACGGCCGGCAGCCGACGAGCAGATCCTCGACGGTCTTTCGCTCCGTGGTCGCGGCCTCGAAGCGATCGCGACCTGACGCCACCTGAACGCGGTAGCGCGCCCACGCGAGGTTCGCTTCCATGTCCGGGTTCCCCGGGAAGTGTCGGCACGCACCGGCGAGCTCACTCATGGCCTTGTGCACGTCGCCCTCGCCGAGCGACTTCTGCCCGCGCGCGTACATCGCCTGTGCGGTCTTGACGGCCGCGGGATCGATCGCCCACACGGTCTTCAGGTCCTTCATGCGCTGGCGCAGCCAGTCGTGATATCGACCGCGCTGCGCGTGATCGACGAGCACGGAGCGCGCCTTCTCGACGAGCTCCCACATCGGTTGGACGAGCGGCTTCAGCTCGGACAGATCGTGTTGGAGCAGGGTCGCGGGTGCGTACCGGCTTCCGACGATGCGGTACGCCTCCTCGATGTCGTGGTACTCGGCGAGCGGCGTGATCTCGAGGACGTCGTAGAACGTGCTCTGCCCGAGGCGCGACGAACGAGCGCGCAGGTGGTTGCGCAGGTCGTCGAGCAAGCGCCGCTGGGGCGTCGCGACATCGCGCACCTCGGGCGTCAGTTGGAGCGCGCCGATCGAGGTCATCATCCACAAGAAGCGCGCCATGGCCTGCGGATCGAGCGGGCGACCGAGGCCGACGATCGTTTGCACGGTGCGCGTGCCGTCGAGCTCCTGGCTCGCTTCGAGCTCGGGCACGGTGAGCAAGCGCTCCTCGCGCAGCTGATGGAGACGCGTAGTCGGGGTCGCGTAGTGCGTGGCGTGCCAGCGGAGCGCCGAGCGCGGGAGCTCGATGTCGACCTTGCGCGCGGCGACCAGTGTGGGCTGCCAAGCGTCGGGGGCTTCGGCGAGCGGCGGCAACCCGGACGCGGCGCGCAGCACGTTCCAGCGCATCCCCGATGCGAGGCGCAGCTTCGCGGTCTCCTTGACCGCGTTGCCGATCGTCGTGGCCTTCGCCGTTGGTGCGATCAGCGTGACGCGCGCGATGGGCGCGGCCTCGCGAGCGGCGGCGGATGTCCCGATCGCGATCACGCCCGGGACCGACGGCGCGTCGCGCCACTGATCGGCGACGTCGGCGAGCCGTGTGCCGAGGTGGTCCGCGTCGATCAGCACGACCTGCTGCAGTCCGCCACCGCGTGGTCCATCGACCTGCGCCGCATCCCAGCGCGCGGAGAACCCCGCCTGGTTCAGCTGCTCTTCGAGCTGAACCCCGGGTCCCACGTCAGCCAGTGCGATCAGCACGGCGATCACGCCTCAGGGTACCCCCGCCGCTGTCAGGACGCCAAGATAGAGACGAGGTCGGCGCATATCTCGTCGACGGCGGCGCGCGCCGCGCGGACGCCGCCGGCGAGGCTGAGGAAGCCGTGGACGAGGGACGGATGGCGGCGGTGGAGAACCGTTCCGCCGGCGGCCTGGAGACGAGCCGCGTGCGCGTCGCCTTCGGGGCACAACGGATCGAACCCCGCGGTCAGGACGATCGCCGGCGACGCGCGATCGACCTCCGGCCACGACGCGGGGGACGCGGCGCGGCGATCGTCGGTGTCGTGCAGGTAGTGCGACCTGAAGTAGGTGGCCATTGCGCGCGTGTAGAGATATCCGACGCCGTGGGTCTCGAAGCCCTTCGACGTCATCGAGAACTCCAGGATCGGATAGACGAGGAGCTGCGCTGCGGGGCGGCGACTCGAGTCGCGCGCGTGACGATCGACGCACGCCGCGAGCATTCCGCCGAAGCTGTCCCCCGCAACGGCGATCTTCGCGCCCGCGGGCGCGCGCTTACAGATCGCGTCCCACGCGGCGCGCGCATCTTCGATCGCGGCCGGGTGCTTGTGCTCGGGGCCGAGGCGGTAGTCGATCGACGCCACCGTGCAGCCCGTCTGCGCGGCGATCAAACGAGTGATCGGCTCGGACGCTCGCGCGCTGCCGATCACGCCGCCGCCGCCATGGAAGTAGACGAGCCAGTGTCCGCTCGCGTTTCTCGGAACGAAGATGCGCGCGGGGATCGGCAACTTCGCATCGATCACCTGCGCCATCGGCTCGGGGTCGACCTCGAGCGGGGAGAGTCCGCGCTCTGCGAAGCGCCGCGCCTTCGCAGGCTCCATCGACTCGATGGGCGGTAGCTTCATGCGGCGCTGGAGCTCGAGCACGGCGGCGACCTGGCGATCGAGCCCGGCGTCGGCGCCGCTCTGGCGCGGCTTCGACAGCAGCGAGACGACCGGCTCTTGCAACGCCGCGAGCGCCACGGTGCGCAGCAATTCGTCACGTATCGACATCGCGCAGAACGATATCAGCGCCGTCGGCGCAGCACGACCGCGGCGAAGCCAATCCCGACGAGGATCAGGAGCGGTGGCTCGCGTCCGGGGGCGATCTCGCAGCCCGCTCCACGATCCGGCCAGCACACGCGTGTATCGCCGGTCGTGCAGTAGAACCCGTCGGGGCAGTCCCCGTCATCGCACGGCGCGACGCACAGCTGCTCGCCGTTGCCGCTTGCACACGCGCGTGTGATGCACGCTTCGTTGCCGAGGCACTCGGCGCCCAGACCACCGTCGACATCCGCGCCCGGAAGGCAGAAGCCGCCGATGCAATGCGTGCCGGACGCGCATGGTTTGGTCGCGCTGCACGACGCCGTGACGTTCACGGTGATCGACGTCGACACACTGCGGTTGCCGCCGTCGATGCCGACCGCGGTGACCTCGTGCGTTCCACCGTCGATGTCGGCAGGTGCATTGAACGCGAACGGCCCCGGCGACAGCGAAGCGACTTCGGCACCGTCGATACGGAGCGTCGCGCGCGTCGCGCCGAGCACCGAATCGATCATCACGTGCACCGGAAAGCCGGGCTTGACCCACGCGCCGTTTCCCGGCGAGGTGATGGCGACGATCGACGGCGGCAGCTCCGTCGCGCCGAACATCTGCTCGAGGTACTCGTAGCTGTTCTGCGTGGTGCCACCGCAAGAGCACGGCTGCGGTTGTCCGAGCGTCGTGCCGCACTGCGCGTCGGCATTCTGGAAGCGCTTGAGGCTGCCGAGATCGAGATACGTCATCGGGTCGAGTGCGTTCAGCTCGTGATCGAGGCCCCACACGTGCGCGGCCTCCTGCGCGACGGCGCCGCACAGGTACTCGAGGTCATCCGATTGCTGCGCGAACACGAAGCTGATGACGTTGTCGTCGGTGCCACCGCAGCCGATGAACGGCGCGACGCCGCCGGCACCCTCGAGCTCCGGGTTCAGCTGTGCGAACGTGCCCGCGATCATCACCTCGAAGTGATTTGTCGCCGCGCCCGGATCGTCGGTCACGACCTCGATCGCGAACGGACGAAACGTCGCGCGCACACACGCGACGAGGTCGCTCCACAACGCGTCGCCGTGGGGCCACGCGGACATCGTCGTCGCGCTAAACGCGATGCTCGAGTGGTTCGTGCGCGCGTCGTCGAAGCCGGGCTGGAGCGCGCAGCCGTTCGGGCGGCAGTCGTTGATGTACAACTTGTTCGAGACGAGCGGCGGTGCGGCGAGACCGCCAGTGTGGTGCTTCACGCGTCCGCGAAACACCTCGGCGTGCGCGGGCGCGGCGAGCAAACCGAGCACGGCCAGGGCCAAGAAGCGCACGCCGTACGGTACGGCACCTGGCTGCCAAAACGACGGCTCGATCACGCTTCAGTCCGGCAAGGTGTGACATTGACCACCGCCCCGATCCGCGCGATCAACCGCCCATGTTGAAGATCGATCTGACCGGCAAGCACGCCCTCGTCGCGGGCGTGGCCGACGACGGTGGCTTTGGCTTCGCGATCGCGAAGGCGTTCGCCCTTGCGGGCGCGAAGGTCTCCGTCGCCACCTGGCCACCCGCCCTCGGCATCTTCAAGACGATGCTCGAGCGCGGCAAGTTCGACGAGTCGCTGAAGCTCTCGTCGGGCGAGAAGATGTCGTTCGCGAAGATCTATCCGCTCGACGCCGAATACGATCGCCTCGAGGACGTCCCCGACGACGTCAAGACGAGCAAGCGCTACCGCGACCTCGGAGACTTCACGATCGGCGGGCTCGCAAATGCGATCGCCGCCGACGGTGGTGTCGACATCGTCGTCCACTCGCTCGCGAACGGCTCCGAGGTGAAGAAGCCGCTGCTCGAGACATCGCGCAAGGGCTACCTCTCGGCCGTCTCGGCGTCCGCCTACTCGAACGTGTCGCTGGTCTCTGCGCTCGGTCCGCACACGCGCAAGGGCGGCTCGTTCCTGTCGCTCTCGTACATGGCGGCGGAGCGCGTGGTCCCGGGCTACGGCGGCGGAATGTCTTCGGCGAAGGCGGCACTCGAGTCCGACGCGCGCGTGCTCGCGTTCGAGGCCGGCCGCAAGTGGGGCCATCGGGTCAACGTGA
Source organism: Kofleriaceae bacterium (assembly GCA_046160585.1). Lineage (GTDB taxonomy): Bacteria > Myxococcota_A > Polyangia > Haliangiales > Haliangiaceae > JABFXX01. The sequence goes on along the minus strand of JBJXGN010000240.1, from coordinate 10,828 downwards.
TCAGCGCAGGCCCGTACGCGTCGCGCGCCGCCAGCGCGATCGGCTTCATCCAGCAGATGCTCGACTACGCGCGCCGCAACTCGCCACTGCCCGAGGACATCACGGCCGAGGAGGTCGGCGCGACCGCCGCGTTTCTGTCGAGCCCGCTCGCGAGCGGCATCACGGGCTCGGTCGTGTACGTCGACAAGGGCTTCCAGGCGATGGGCCTCGCCGTCGATCGCGAAGGCGCGCTCGCACCCGCCGCGCACTAGCCTCGCGTCCGCAGGCATCGCGCCGAGCGCAGGCGGCGTAGATGCCCCGGATGGCCGAACCTATCCAGTGATGCGGACCCAAGAGCGCGATACCACCGGGCCATGCGGGCATTGTTCGTGGTCGCGATCCTCGCTTCGCCGGCGTTCGCGGGACCCAAGTCGTCGCTGCCGCCGCAGATCGCGAAGGCCGCGCGCGACGCGTTCGCCGCGGCGCGCGCCGCCGACGAGAAGGGCGATCTGAAGGAGGCGATCAAACAGTACGAACGCGCGTACGCGATCTCGCCGCATCCGTTCGCGCTCTACAACATCGCCGACCTGCACCGTCGCAACAAGCACATCGAGGGAGCGGTCCAGATGTTCGAGAAGTACCTCGAGTCTCCCGACGTCAAGGATCGCGCCGCCGTCGAGAAGACCATCCGCGAGCTGAAGGCGATCCCCGGAACGCTCGACATCGACTACGACGAGCCCGGCGGCATCGTGTTCATCGACGGCAAGCGAGTCGGCACGCTCGACAAGAAGACATCGTTCGACGTGCCGTCGGGGACGCACGTCGTCGACGTGATCACGCCGATCACACACGGCGATGGCGTGTGCACCGTGGCCGCGGGTCGCGACAGCACGTGCCAGGTCTCGGGCAAGCCACGGGAAGACGGCAACGTCGTGCTCAGCGGGCGCTGGCCGATGGGCGGACTCAGCTGGCCCGTCAAGCACGCCGATGGTGAGAGCGTGCGGCTGCTGTTTCGCGGACGCGCGGTCGCGAAGCCCGGCCACTATCCCGATCTGAAGGTGATGGACAAGCAATGCAAGCCGGTGCCGCTCGACGTGCCGAAGGGCGACGCCGTCCTCTTCGGCTACATCACCTATCCCGATCGCGCCGACTCGTCCGCCTGTTACGACCTGACGCTCACCCTCCAGCGCGTGTCGTTTTAGCCGGCGAGCGCGCGCTGGCCATTGCACGTGCGGACGCGCGCAGGCGTGATCCCGAAGCGCGCGGTCATCAGGTTTGTCAGATGCGACTGACTCGCGAAACCGGTCGCCAATGCGATCTCCGCGATCGATTCGTCGCCGTCGAGGAGACGCGCGAGCGCGTGGCGCAAGCGCAGCTCGCGGCGGAAGCCGTTGATCGTCTGCCCGGTCGCGCGCTGGAAGACGCGGCACGTGTGGAACACCGAGTAGCCCGTCTTCGCGGCGAGGTCGTCGAGCGAGGTCGACTCCGCGAACGTCAACCGGATCTCGCGCGCGACTGCAGTCGCGAGGTCGCGCCCGGGTCCGCGAAGAAGTGCAACGACGTCGGCATCGGCGGAGCTCGACGCACCGATGTGGCCGAGGAGCTCGGTCAACGCGAGCTCGTCGGCGGTGCCGGCGCGCCACGCGGCGAGCTCGAACGTGATGCGTGCGACGATCGCGGGAGTGATCGGGATCAGGCGCGGCCCATCTGCGGCGAGCTCGTCGATCAGCGGACCGTGAAAGCCGAGGCAGATGTCGGGGCCCGCGGGATGGGTGACGACAAACGGGTGATGCGGCGGCATCACGATCGCGAGGGTCGGATCGAGGACGCGCGTGCCGAGCTCGTCGCGCACCTTCATCGCGCCGGCCGTGACGAGCCAGAGCGACGCGCGTGCGGTCGCCTCCTCTGACGCGCGGCGCGGATCGCAGCCGTCGCATATGCAGCGCGTCGCGTCGAGATCGCGGGTCGCGTAGACGGTGCGGCTGCGAAACGTCGGCATGGGAGCAGCCTGGCCCAACGTATTCGTGTACGCAAGACACGAAGTGAGCAAGAGCGTGCAAGACGCTCCGGATCGGGAGGGATAGGGTGACGGCATGTGGCACGTCATCGGTTCCAAAGGTTGCGGCTCGGTGATCGCCGAGGCTGCGCTCATGCTCACAAACATCCCGTTCGACCGAGAGGAGGTCGACTACACGACGCCGAGCCCGGCGCGGGACCGGTTGCTCGCGAAGAATCCGCTCGGACAGGTTCCGACGCTGATCACGCCGGACGGTCAGGTGATGACCGAGTCAGCGGCGATCGTCCTTCACCTCGACGACGTCGCGCCTGCGGCGAGGCTTCTGCCCGCGCGTGGGACACCGGAGCGGCGCGACGCGCTGCGCTGGCTCGTGTTCTTTGTCGCCGCGATCTATCCGACGTTCACGTACGGTGACGAGCCGTCGAAGTGGGTCGGCGACGTGGGCGGAAGGCTGCGCGAGTCGACGCACGCCCATCGCGAAACGTTATGGAACCAGGTCGAGGGTGCCGCGAAGGGACCGTGGTTCCTCGGGGAGACGCGCTCGATCCTCGACGTCTACATCGCGGCCATGACGCGATGGCGTCCGGGACGTCCGTGGTTCGAGAAGCACACGCCGGTGCTCGCTGCGATCGCGCGCACCGTCGACGTCGATCCCGTGCTCGCACCGTTGTGGACGGCGAACTTCGACTAGAAGAAGGGTGGCAACCGCTCTCGGCAAGTGTCCGGCTAGTACGGTAGCCACCGCGGGCAAGGTCGCGAGATCGTGTCCCGCCTAAGGACCGAATTCGGGCGCGGGGCTTGCTCGTGTCCGGTGCATGGACGCGCGCTGGCTCCTCTCGTTGCTCTTGACCTCGACCGCGGTGGTCGCCGGCTGCGCGATGGACGAGGAGCCCGTCGACGACGAGGAGTTTCTCGACGACGGCAAGGCCGACGGCGTCAGCGGCGTGATGGTCAAGTCGACCGACCTCGATGTCGATCTCGCCACGATGACCGCGACGGCGACCATCGAGCTCGAGAAGTACGGCAACGTCGCGCTCGAAGTCGGCGGACTCGAGATCACCCACGTCTCGGACGAGCGCGGCAATCGCAACTACAAGATCACGCGCGGCAAGCTGCGCGTCACGAACGTCCGCAGCCCACTCGTCGTGTCGTACAAGTTCATCGGGCACGATCAGGCCAACGGTCTCTTACCGGGCGGCTCGACGGTGGTCTGGCCGTACCACTGCGGCAATCTGTTCCCGTGTCACTCGCAGCCCGCGGACGGCACGACGTTCGCCCTGAACCTCGACAACGTGCCGGCAGGCAAGACGGCCGTGTATCCGGCGGCGATCGAGACCGAGGCGCCGCCGTACATGATCGCGTGGGCGGTCGGCACGTATTCGAAAGCGACGCTCGGCACGACCCCCGCGGGTACCAAGATCAGCGTGCACTGGTTGCCGAACGGCGAGACATCCGCACGCGCGGGCACGAAGAACCTCGTGAAGGTCGTCGACTGGTTCGAGAAGACGCTCGGTCCCTACGCGTTCGGTACCGAGATGGGCTCGGTGTCCGTCGTGTGGGGCGAAGGTCTCTATGGCGGCATGGAGCACCACCCGTTCTTCCACGTCGCGAAGGACGCGATGAACGACGAGGTCACGCAAGCGCACGAGGCGGCGCACGGCTGGTTCGGCGACGCGGTTCGGCTGAAGTGTTGGGAGGACTTCGTGCTCAGCGAAGGCACGGTGTCGTATCTCTCGGCGCGTGCGCTGTCCGTGGTCGCACCGGCGATGGAAGCGAAGATCTGGGCCGACTATCAGGACGAGCTCGACGCGGCGATCGCCGAGGGCGGCTCGCCCGCCTGGCCGCGCGGCTGTAACCAGATCGATATCGTCGAGGACAAGCTATTCACGAACCTGCCGTACATGCAGGGCGCCTTCTTCTACAAGGAGGTCGCGGACAAGGTCGGCGCCGAGGTGCTCGACGGTGTGATCGGTCGCTTCTACAAGAAGTACAAGAACAAGCCGGCCGGCATGCAGGACATGGTCAACGCGATCAAGGCCGAGACCGGTTTCGATCCGAAGTCGATCGTCGAGGCACGGCTGCGCAAGCAGTTCTGATCCGAAGTCGATCGTCGACGCACGGCTGCGCAAGCAGTTCTGATCCGAAGTCGATCGTCGAGGCACGCCTGCGCAAGCAGTTCTGATCCGAAGTCGATCGTCGAGGCACGCCTGCGCAAGCAGTTCAGATCGAGCGTACGCTCGCAACGTGTCCGACAGCCAGGACCTCTTCGTCGCGTTGCTCGCGGGCGGCGCTATGGGGTACGTGGTTCGTGCCGTGCAGGCCACTCTCCACCGGAAGGCGAAGCAGCTGCCGAAAGGTGCGGGGCAGCCGCGCAATCGCGCCGAGGCCGTGCGTCGCGTCCTCAAACATCTCGAGCGCAAGAAGATCGCCGAGCTCGTCGAGGGAAGCGCCGCGGTGATCGAAGGCACCGTTCGCCCGCTCGCAGATGTACCGCCGCTGACGGCGCCGCACACCGGCAGCGGGTGCGTCGGATACCACCTCGACATCCGCGCGGGCTGGGTCGATCACGATGCTTCGTTCCCGCAGCTTCACGACGAAGCCCGCTGCAACGACTTCGAGCTCGTCGACGCGTCGGGCGTGATCCGCGTCATCGGCGCGGGGCTCGAGCTCGCGATCACCGACGGGCCTGTGACGTTCCACGGGCAAGGATCGGTCCGGTTTCTGGGGAACGTTCCGCCGCACATCACCACGCGCGTACCGCATCACGATGGAGCCATCACGGTCGAGGAGGGGCTCCTCATGCCCGGCGCACGGATCCTCGTTTGCGGCGTCGTCTCGCGCGAGGCCGGCGCGACCGGCTATCGCGACGGGACGCAGGTGTTCACGATGCGAGCGACGCCATCGTTTCCGCTCGTCGCGAGCACCGACGCTGATCTCTTCGTCGCCGGCGACCGTCCGATCGCTCCCGAGGAGCTGCACCGCCGGCGCTCCTAGCTTGCTTCGCTGGCGACCGTCAGGGCTTCTTGCGAACGAGCCGCTGGCGACCGTCAGGGCTTCTTGCGAACGAGCCGCGAGGCAGCGATGACCTCCGGGGTCTTCTTCGGCGACAGCTCCGCGGGATCGAGATCCGTCGTGCCGCAGCGGTAGCAAGCGCCGTTCAGAATGACGTCGTGCTCGCAATGGCCACACGCCGTGCACACACCGTTTTCGCGTGTCGCGTGGGTGCAGGGGTCCGTCACGTGGCCAGCGTAGCGCACCTTCGATCTGCAGCTCGGAATGTGCCACCGGTCGCGGCGATCACACCGATCACGAAAGGCGCGCGAGCAATCGCGAGCCGAGACCCGAGTAGCGCAGCGCCGCGAGCTTGCAGCCGTGCGTGAACACGGTGCGTGATCCGACGATCGCACAGCCGCGACGCGCACGTGTGATGCCCGTGTAAAGCAGCTCGCGCGTGACGAGCGGCAGCGAATCGTGCGGGAGGATCAGCGCGACACCATCGAGCTCGCTGCCCTGGCTCTTGTGCACCGTGAGCGCCCACGACAGCTCGAGGCGATCACGAAGCGCCTCGATCGCGAACGGGCGCAGCTCGCCGCCGATACGGAACACGGCGCGGTAGTGATGGCGCGACAGGCCTTCATCGGCGCGGACGATCATGCCCTGGTCGCCGTTGAACAGGCCGCGCTGGTAGTCGTTGGCGGTGATCATCACGGGTTCGCCGGGGACGAACTCGGGGCGGCCCGCGACGGACATGCGATCGAGCGCGAGCTCGTGCAGGTGTGCGTTGATCGCGACCGCCCCCGTCGGCAGCGCGCGTGTCACCGTGAGCAACCGACCGCGGGCGAGCAGCAGCCACAGCGCCTCGAGATCCGCGGAGTGCGCCGCATCGATGCGCCCGTCGACGAAGCAGAACACGCGCTCGGCGGCGAGCAGCGCCGTATGACCTCCCCAGTAGTGCCACGCGGCCTGCGCGACCTCGAGCGTCGTGTCGTGCGGCTTCTTTGCCTTCGCGGTGTCGACCCACTCGGCGCCGGCGAACGACAGCGTACTTGCAGTGCGCGTCGTGAGGAGCTTGCCGTCGGGCTCGCCCGCGTGAACGGCCTGCGCGAGATCGTAGACCGCGCGTCCGGCGGGATCCGACGTGTCCATGCGGAAGCTCTTCTCGAGCACGGCAACGCGCGACGACAGCTTCGCGAGCGCGACGGGGTCGACCGCTGCGGGCTTTGCACCACCCTCCGGCGACTCCGGCCTCGCGAGGTCGGCGAGGATCTGGCCCGCGTCGATCGCGGGCAGCTGATGCGCGTCGCCGATCATGATCAGGGGCGCCGACATCGGCAGCGCGTCGAGCAACGCGTCCATGAGCTCGAGATCGATCATCGATGCTTCGTCGACGATGACCGCGCCGACGGGCAGCGGATTGTTCGCGTGGTGCGCGAAGCGATGGCCGCTCTCGAAGCCGCCCGCACGTTCCCGCCGGTAGCCGAGCAAGCGATGGAGTGTCTGGGCGGCGGGCGGGGCGGCGGCGAGTGCGCGATCGGCGTCCGCCGGCGACGACGAGCCCGACAACGACGATCCCGACAGCGATCCCGAGGTGACCGCGGCGAGCTGCTCCGCGATCACCTGCGTGAGCCGGTTCGCTGCCTTGCCGGTCTGTGCCGCGAGTGCGACGTGCTGGATGCCCATCCGCGCGAGGCCACGCACGATCGTGGCGGCGACGACGGTCTTGCCGGTGCCGGGGCCACCTGTGACCACGGCGAGCGAGCCCGACAGCGCGGTCCGGACGGCGCGCGACTGCTCGTCGGTGAGCGGGCGTGCGCCCGAGCGCGCGACGAGGTCGGCGATCACGTTCGCCGTCTCGCGCGTCGGCTCGGCGACACGGGCCGCGAGGCGGTCGGCGACGCGCACCTCGAGCCAGCGCGCTCGCTCCGTGTACAGGTGGCCGTCGTCGACGACCAGCGGCACGCGGTCGCCGTTCGAGCCGATCACGGAGTTGAAGCGCGGCGTCGCGGTCAGGTTCGTGATCGTCTTGAGGACCCGCGCGCCGTCGATCTCGAGCTTTGCGATGCGCAAGATGTCGCCGACCAGCGTCCGCAGCGGGCTCTTGGGAAGCGTGCCGAGCGGCAAGCGGGTAGAGCCCTGACGCTGCGCGATCATCAGCGCGAGAACGAGGATCGCGAGCGCCTCGGGATGATCGCCAGCGCCGAGCCACATCGAGTCCGCGGACACGAGCTCCTCGGCGAGGTAGAGGCCCTCGTCGCCGAGATCGCAGGTGCGCGCACCGACGCCGAGCTTGCGAAACAACTCGCCGCCCTGGATCGGCGCGAATCGCACGCGCAGCGTCCCGCGCGGATGCAGCGGCGCGGTCACGGGAATCCCTCCGTGCGGTCGGGTTCCCCGTCTCGATCGCGTCGAGAAGCGCTCGGCTGCACGGAGCTCGCGTCGCTCACGGCCTGATCTCCTTCGACATCGCCGCGGGCAACGTCGGGAGTCCGGCGAGCCAGTCAGTCCACGTCGCGAGGGTGTCCGCCTGCATGCGCAGCGGCACCGTGATGTCGTGGCGCACGAACTGATACAGCAAGCCGCCGAGCCGGCGTGTCCCGCGTAGCTTGTCGGCCGCGATCGCGTAGAGGCGCGCCTGCACGGCGTAGTGGTTGCGCACGTGCAGGTCGGCGGCCCGTAACAGATCGTCGCCCGACAGCACGTCGGTCTTGTAGTCGAGGACCCACAGCTCGTCGCCGTACACGACGAGCGCGTCGATGAAGCCCTTCACGAGGCCGCGTCGCGGATCGCGGCCGGGGATCGGAAAATTGAACTCGACCTCGCGTGCGATCGCGTCGGCGTTCACGAGCGCCGGCAACGTCATGCCGTCGGTCAACGCGAGCGGCAGCGTCAGCGCGCGATAGACGACGTCCGACGCGTGGCGCAGGTACCGCTCGTCGATGCCGCGATCACGCGCGGCGTCCACGAACGCGGGGCGGATCTCGGGATGCGCGCGCCACGCCTCGACATCGCGCGCGTCGCGAGCGAGCTCGAGGTCCGCGAGCTCGAGAATGTCGTGCACCAAGAGACCCGCACTCGCCCCGGGCGGCAGGTCATCGGGCCCGACCTCGCCGGCGGGCTCGTCGGTGTCGAACTCGGCAGGATCGATCGCGAGCAGGTCGCCCGGTCGCGCCGCGATCGCCGCTACGTCGGGAAGGCTGGCGAGGCGCGTGTACGAAAGCATCGTGAGGCCGCTGCGCTCCGCCGCGAGCGGGGCGAGCTCCTGAGTCACCGGCGGGGGCGGCGGGTCGAACATTGCGAGTGCATCGAGCGGTGCCGAGTCCTCGACCACACTGTCGACCCACAGCGGCGTGTCCTCGAACAGCAGGCGCTTCAGCGAGCCCTGGTTCTGGGCGCTCACCGACGCGCCGAGGCATGTCTGCACGGGGCCGTACGACGCGCCCTTCGTCAGCCCCGGATACAGCGGGAGGTAGAGCCGCACCTGCGCGCGCGTGAGCGCGACGTACGCGAGGCGCTGATCCTCCGCGAGCTGCTCGTTGTCGAGCTGCGCCTTGGTCGCCGGATCCGGCTGGCCGACGATCAGCGCGCGTCCCGCCGGATCGCGCAGCGTGTGCACCTGCGCCGACTTGGGCGCGCCCGTGAGCCCACCGAAGACAAACACGTACGGCGCTTCGAGGCCCTTCGCCTTGTGAATCGTCAAGATGCGGATCGCGTCGGCCTCCGTCTCCGCGCGCTGCACGTCGCGCTCGTCGGGCTGCGAGGACATGCCGATCGTGTCGTCAGCCATCCATCGGCGCAGCTGCACCACGAGCTCGTGCAGATCGCAACGCGCGCGCGCGACCTCCGCGAGCAGTAGCTCGATCAGGTGCCACGTGTTCGTCAACGCGCGCTCGCCGCCGCCGAGCACAAGAGCGCGCTCCGCGAAGCGCGAATCCTCGACGATCCGGCGGAACAGCGCCTCGTACGCGCGCCGCGTCGCGAGCTGCGCCCAGTCGAACAACCTCGCGACGAGCGGGTGGTGATCGGGCGCGTCGGTCACGAGCGGGAGCTCGGACCACGGTACGTCGAAGAACCGCGTGCGCAGCGCTCTCATGCGCGCGCTCCGATCGCGCGGTGCCGCGATCGCCGCGAGCACGGTCGCCAGCTCGTACGCCTCGCGTGTCTCGAACAGCTTCTCCGGCTCGACGAGCGCACACGCGAGGCCGCGTGCTCGCAACGCCGTGGCGATCTCCGTGGAGTCGCGGTTGCTGCGCGTCAGCACCATCACGTGACCCAGCGCGAAGCTCACCACGCCGTCCTGTCCGCGCTTTTTCCAGCGCAGCGGATTCGCGCGCAACTTCTCGATCGCATCGCCGATCGCCACGAGCAACGTGGCCTTGTTCTCGTCGGTCTTCGGCTTGCCCGACGACTGCAGGTGCAGCACCTCGACCGGCGCGCGGCGATCCTCGCAGACGATGTCGCCGCTCGCCTTCACGGGCTCCTCGTACGTGATGTCACCATCCAGCAACCGCAGCCCGAAGTTTCCGACGAGGATGTGGTTCACCGCCTCGACGAGCTGCGCCGTCGAGCGGCGATTCACGTCGAGCGCGACGCGCGTGGCCGCGTTGCGCAGCATCTCGTCACGCGCGGCCATGTACGTCGCGACGTCGGCGCCGCGGAAGCCATAGATCGCCTGTTTCGGATCGCCGACGATCGTCAGCCCCTTCGCATCCGCGTGCATCCAGACAGTGCGGAAGATCTCCCACTGCACCGGATCGGTGTCCTGGAACTCGTCGATCATCACCCATGGCGTGCGCGTGCGCAGCCGCGCCGCGAGCTCGGGCCCGCGCGTCCCACGCAGCGCGCGCGCGACGAGGTCGAGCATGTCGTCGTAGTCGAACAGGCCGCGCTCGGACTTGTCGATCTCGACGCGTGCGAGGATGTGTGGCAACAGCTCCGTCGCGAGCGCCTCGTTAAGCGACACGGTCGTCAACACGCCGCGCAGCGCGTTGATCACGTGCGTCGGCGGATTGCGCCCGAGCAGCTCGACGAGCTTCTCGTGCAGCTTCTCGATCGGCTCGCGCATGCGATCGATGAGCGCGAGTAGCTCGGGCCCCGGCATGTCGGACCGCCACTGCGCGAGCTCCACGCCGATCTTGTCGAGCCACGGCGTGCACCACCGCGCGTAGTTGCCCTTCATCGGCGCGAGCACGGCCTGTCGCTGCTCCACCGTTCCGAGCTGCGCCTTCATCTCGAGAGCGATCGCCCTGGCGCGGTCCGGATCGACCTGTCTGCGCACCGGGGCATCCGCGCGCGCGCACTGCAGCAACAATTTCCGCAGGTGGTCCACGGTGCGATCGGTCGACAGATACGCGTGCAAGAGGTCGCGATCCGGTTGCACGCGTGCGAACCGCTCGCGCAACAACGCGTCGAACGCGGCATCGAACGCGACCTCGTCGGCGATCTGCGTCTGCTCGAACAGCCGCCGCGCGGCGAACGCGTCCTCGACGAGCACGCGGTGGCAGAAGCTGTGGATCGTGAAGATCGGCGCGTAGTCGAACGCGGTCACCGCCGCGCGGAGCTTCCGGCGGGCCTCGTCGTCGAGCACCCACGCCGGCTCGCCCGGCTGCGCCGTGTCCACCGCCGCACGCGAGAGTCGATCGAGCAGATCGCGGATGCGCATCCGCAGCTCGGCGACCGCCTTGTCGGTGAACGTCACCAGCAGGATCTGCCCGAGCTCCGCGCCCGCCAGGATCAGGTCGACGACGCGATGCTCGAGGAAGTACGTCTTGCCCGTTCCCGCCGACGCCTCGACCACCACGAACCGGTCGCTCGCCGGCGGCAGCGAGTCCGGCC
>JBJXGN010000239.1:0-3504 GCA_046160585.1 Kofleriaceae bacterium | reverse complement strand
TTCCCGCGATCCCCGGCGAGCTGCCCGACCCACCGATGACCGGCGAGCTGCCCGAGCCAGTTCCCGCGATCCCCGGCGAGCTGCCCGAGACAGTTCCCGCGATCCCCGGCGAGCTGCCCGAGCCAGTTCCCGGCGAGCTCCCTGCTCCCGGCGCTCCGATTGTCGGCGAGCTGCCCGTCGGGATGGTGAAGCTCGACGTGGTCGTGCGCGCGACGCCCGCCTCGTCGGGTGCGTACGCCTGGATGCGCGGAGAGCTCGACGGCGGCGAGATGCGCGGCCGGCTGCTCGACTCCTTGTTGCGAATCGGGTTGCTCGGGGTCTTCGCGCGAGCGGGCTCCGCGTCCGCTTCGTTGCACGACACGATCGCGTACGTCACGGCACGCACGAGCCGCGGGTCGGCGCCGTGCTTCTCCATGTCGGAGATGCCGGCGCCCTGCTTGAGCGCCTCGACGATCTCGAACTCGTCGGCGCCGAACCCGTACTGCGGAAGATCTTCGAGTGCCTCGCTGCGAATCTGGAACCAGCCGCCATAGCTCGCGAGGTCCTGCTCGAGGCGCGCTTCGGACAGCATCGTCTTCGCGCCGAGATAGATCACGGTGCGGATGTCGAGCGCGGTGCCCTCGAGGGTCGCGAGCTCGATCTCGTCGCGCACGACGAAGTCGCCCTTCACGAGCGAGAACGTGCGTGCCGCGCGCTGCGCGATCACGCGACGGCGTAGCCGCATCGCCTGATCCGGTTGGAGGCGTGCGTGCTCGGCGATCACGTCGATCTCGTCGCGCTGCGGAGCAGCCGCCTGCCTGCGCGCGATCTCCGCGACCTGCGTCGACGAGATCAGGTGCCCCGTGAGCGCGACGCGCACCGCGGCGTCCGACGTGAGCGGTGAGCTCGCCGCGACCACCGCCCCCTGCGCGAACACGACGTGATACTGCTTTCCATCCGCGATCACCGTGAGCTGACCGGTGAGCCCGCGTAGACCGAGTGCGGCCAACGTTCGTCCCCACGGTCGGTCGGTTACCGTGCCGCGCGCGAGGTCCGCCATTTATCGCCCTCGGCGACCTCGAAAAAACACGTGCATCCCCACGTATCCGACCGCCGCGATGGCCACGACGAACACGGCGATCCCCATCAGGGTTGCGTTGCCGGCGCCATAAGCCCACATCCCCAACAGGATGGAAGGGCCGCCGGTTGGAGTCAACGGGCGGCGCTCTGGTAGAATCGCGATTCGAATGAGCACGTCGTTTCCCCTCGACGGAATGCGGGTCCGCTTTGCGGGTGCGACCAACATCGGGCGCAAGCGCGATCACAACGAAGACTCGATTTCGCTCCCGGAAAACGAGCGACTCGCCATCGTGGCCGATGGGATGGGTGGTCATGCCTCGGGCGAGGTCGCCTCGCGCCTCGCCGTCGAGCTGATCTGCGACCACTTCGCAGAGACCGCGAAGCAACAGACACTGACCTGGCCGTACAAGGTCGACCGCGACCTACGCACCCACGTCAACCGCATGATTACCGGGGTAATGCTCGCGAACCTCGAGATTTGGGAGCGCTCCCAGCGCGAGTCGCGATTCAAGGGAATGGGCACCACGTGCGTCGCGCTGTACTTCCTCGACGACGCGCTGATCATTGGCCACGTCGGCGACAGCCGCTGTTACCGCGCGCGGGGCACCGAGCTCACACAGATGACCGAGGATCACTCGCTGATCAACGACTACATCCGCATGAAGCGCGTCACTCCGGAGGAAGCGGAGAACTGGCCGCACAAGAACGTCATCGTGCGCGCACTCGGCATGAAGGAGAGCGTGCAGGTCGACATCCTCACCGAGAAGCCGCACGTCGGCGATACGTACATACTGTGCTCCGACGGGCTTACCGGCATGATCAAGGATGATCAGATGCAACACATTTTGATGTCCGAGCGCGACCTCGATCGCGCGGTGGATCGGTTGATCGCCGCAGCGAACGAAGAGGGCGGCGTCGACAACATCTCCGTCGTGCTCGCACGCGTCGAGGCGGGCTGATCGTGCGCGTCATCCTGTTCGTCGCGTTGCTCGCGAGCGCGTGCAGCAAGAAGGAGCAGGCCGCGCCCGTCGACACCGACACCGCGCCGCCGATCCCTGCCCCCGAGCTGAAGCGGGGCCAGGACGCGTGCTCCGCCTATGTCACGCAGGTCTGCGCGTGCACCGCGGAGCCGGCGAAGCAGGCGTGCGCGCTGGCGAAGGCGTTGCCCGAGGCGATCGAGGTCGGCATGCAGGTCGCGACGTCGCCGGACTCCAAGCGTCGCGAGGTCCTGCAAGCGAACGACAGCATCCGCAAGACGTTCAAGGAATGCATCGAGCAGGCGGCGAAGCTGCCGTCGATCGGCTGCTGATCGAGTTCGACGTGTGGACGCTCACATGTAAGGCGTTCCGACGTTCTACGTGACGATCGTGTCCGACTCACCGGCGCGCGCGACCGCGTTCGCCCACACGACGACGCGCTCGATCGATCGCTCGACACGCGCACCCTCGCCGACCACCGCATACGGCCCGACCGTCACGTTCGCGCCCACGTGGGCGCCGGCGCAGATGCGCACGGGTGGGACGATCGTGGCCGTTGCATCGATTGTCGCCGACGGGTCCACGCCCACGAGCGGGCCCGGTGGATGGCGCAACGCCTCACCGCCGAGCAGCGCCCAGTTCGACTCGAGGTAGCGCTCGGGCGTCGAATGCTCCGCGAAGTAGCCGCCTTCGTGCTCGAACGCGGCCACGCGCTCGCCGGCACGCAGCCATGGCAAGTAGCCCTGGCGGATGGAGTCGCTATCCCCGTCGGGCAACCGTGCCATCACCGACGGGCGTGTGACGTGAACGCCGCAGAACATGTGCTCGCCATCGCCGAGGATGTTCGTGATGTACGGGCCGCGCGTGTCGCGCTCGACCTGCACCGCGCCCCACTCCTTCGCGTTCGGCACGCGCTTGACGACCATCATGCCGAGAATGTCACCCGCGTCACGGTGCGCGCGCGCGAGCGCGGTGATGTCGAGGTCGAAGATCAGCTTGCCGTTGTGCGAGATGAACGGCTCGTCAGTCCCGTCGGGATCGAGCAACGCAAGAGCATGTTTGAGTCCGCCGCCCGTCCCGAGGATCGCGTCTTCGTGGATGTACTGGATGCGAGCGCCCCACCGCGAGCCATCGCCGATCTCGTCGCGGATGACGTTGGCCTTGTGGTGCGTGTTGATCACGATGTCGCGAATGCCGTGAGCCACGAGGTTCGAGATGCCGTACGCGAGGATCGGAATGCCACACACGGGCAGCATCGGCTTGGGGCGCTCGGCGCCGACGAGGCCGAGACGAGTCGAGAGTCCAGCGCAAAGCAGCATCGCGCGCATGGGCCAACCGTCGCACGGCGATCGCCGCGGGGCCACATCACGACGCACGATGCGCTAGGTGCGAGCCCACATCGCGTCGCTCGATGCGCCCGGTGCGATCCCACATCGCGTCGCTCGATGCGCCCGGTGCGATCCCACAT
>JBJXGN010000238.1:0-15306 GCA_046160585.1 Kofleriaceae bacterium | reverse complement strand
ACGATGTTCGGTTGTACAGCGATGGGCGCTGGTTATCGTCAGGCTAGCGGCGGTGATCGCGCGTGAAGCGGCCGCGGTCGTCGTCCTTGTTGTCGTCCCGCTTGTCTTCGCGGCGCTCGTCGTCGCGCTTGTGGTCGTCGCGCGTCGCGGGCGGCGGATCGGTGCGAGTCGGCGTCCAGGTCTCGCGGGTTTGCGACCGGTGGTCGCGGACGTCGCCGTTGCGCGGCGAGCGGCCGTCGCGGTGATCGCGGAACTGCTCGCGCTTGGGACGCGGGCGGCGATGATCGCGCACGGCTTCGCGCGTGGCTCCAACGCCGACGCCGACGCCCACTCCGAGGTCGATGATCGGATCGTCGATGATCGAGCCGCCGTCCTCGACGACCTCCACGTGGCCGTCGCCGCCAACCTCGGTGAACACGTCCGGATCCGACCAGCCGCCCGCGACCCAGGTCCAGCGACCGTTCATCCAAACCCACTTGCCGTCGATCCAAACCGCGCCGTCGAACGGCGCGATGCCCGGGTTCTCGGCGAGGAGCTCCGGCATCGGTGGGCGCGCGATCGCGCCGAGCCGAGTCCAGCGGTGGCGCAGCGACGTGCGCGCGCCGAGCGCCAGCTCGAGGCGGCGCTGCTCGATGTCGGCCTGGAGGCGCACGCGCGCTTCTTCGGCGATGCGCTGCTCGTCGGCGATGCGCTGGCGGCGATCCGGATCCGCGCCGTTCCCCTCGCAGCGGCCGCGCAACTGCGCGCGCGCGTGAAGCGCCATGATGCGCCACTGTTCTTCTTGCTCCGTGCGGATCTCGAGCTCTGCGTGCGCGTTCGCCTCGGCCGCGTAGCGCGCTTCGATCGCCGCGCGTTCCTCGCGCTGGCGGAGCTCGGCATCGGCGCCGTGCGCGACGAGCCGCGCCTGCAGCTTTGCGCGGACCGACATACCCGCGGAGCGCGTCGCCATCACCGCGAGCCGCGCTTCGGCGTCGAGGTCTCGCACGCGCGTGACGCGGTAGGTGGCGAGCACGTCCGCGTCGTCCGCGATCGCAGTGACGACACACATGCCGGCGCCCGTCGTCGTGACGTGGACGTTCTTGGCGAGGCGACCGCGGCCGACGTCACCGATCGGCAGCATCACCTCGTCGGGGATCGCGTTCTCGGCGACCGCGTCGCCGACCGCGTCCGCGTTCACGCGCGCTTCTTGGTGCACGGTGACCGGTCCCGCCTGGCCGCTCGCCACCACGCGCGGCGCGAACGTGCCGACGACCGCGCTCGTGACCGCAGCCGTGCGCTCGCGATCGCGACGAACCTGCTCGTGGAGCTCGGCGACGCGGCGCTCGCGATAGCGCTCGAACGTCTCGCCGGCGATGCCGCTCTGCTGCACGCCGGGGCACGAGACGGTCCATTCGATCTCTTGTGCGCGTGGGACGTCGAACGCCAGCGCGAGATCATAGGTTCCCGCGGGGACCTGGATGCCTCCGCCGACCGCCCACGGCGCCTGCGATCGCCCGACGACCTCGTCGGGTTGTGCGGGCGCGTTGGACGCAGCAACCAACGTTCGCGGTTGCACGATCGCGGTGCCGTGTCCGACGAATTCGGTGTGATAGCGACCGGCGCAGCCTGACACCAAGGCATACACGACGAGCATCCTCATCCGCATCGGTGCGCGAGAGCTGCAAACAGACGGCCCACGCACCTGGCCCCCGAATTGCGACGGCTCCGCGTCATGGGGAAGTTGAACGTCCGGCATGACGCCTACTTGCACGCGTTGCTCGAAGGAAAACAGGTGATCGCCAGCGCGGTCCGTGAACAGCGCACCACGCCCGAGCGTCGCGCTGCAGTCACACCCAAGCGCTGGTGGTTTGCGTTGTCCGCGTTCGCACTTCTTTGTGCGATCGCCGCGTGTTCTGGAAATAAAGGCGGCGGCGACACCTACGCGCGCGGGGTCCAGGTCCAGGAGCGATGCTGCGAGAACCTTCAAGGACCCGCGCGGGATCAGTGCCTGCGAGAAGTGATTCGCGTGGACGATCCGAACGCGCAACGCACGGCGACGAATCGGCAGACCTACGAGTGCATCACGCAGCACTTCGTCTGCGATCCGGCGACGGGCCACGAGACGCAGGCCAGCGCACAGGCGCAGCACGACTGCACCGACGATCTGCAATAGGCCGCACGCCCGCCCTACGGAACGAGGCGACGCTCGAGAAAGCTCCGAGCCGAAAATGAAAACGGCGCCCTCGCGAGCGCCGCATTCGTCAGCTGGAGGGCAGGGACTAGAAGTCCATGCCGCCCATGCCGCCCATGCCACCCATGCCACCGCCGCCACCACCGGCCGGCGCGGGCGCATCCTTCTTCGGACGCTCGGCGATCATCGCCTCGGTCGTGAGGAGGAGCGACGCGACCGACGCCGCGTTCTGCAGCGCGGTGCGGACGACCTTGGTCGGATCGATGACGCCGGCCTTGACGAGGTCGCCGTACTCGAGCGTCGCGGCGTTGAAGCCGAACGCGTCCGAGCCGTCCTTGACCTTCGAGACGACGATCGAGCCGTCGACACCCGCGTTCTGCGAGATCTGGCGGAGCGGCTCTTCGATCGCCCGACGGACGATGGACACGCCGAACTGCTGCTCCTCGGAGAGCTTGAGGCTGTCGAGCGCTGGCTGCGCACGGATGAGGGCGACACCGCCTCCCGGGACCACGCCCTCTTCGACGGCCGCGCGCGTGGCGTGCAGCGCGTCCTCGACGCGGGCCTTCTTCTCCTTCATCTCGACCTCGGTCGCAGCGCCGACCTTGATCACGGCGACACCGCCGACGAGCTTCGCGAGGCGCTCTTGGAGCTTCTCGCGATCGTAGTCCGACGTGGTCTCCTCGATCTGGTTGCGGATCTGCTTCACGCGCGCGTCGATGTCGGTCTTCTGACCCGAACCGTCGACGATCGTCGTGTTGTCCTTGTCGACCGTGATGCGCTTCGCCGTACCGAGGTCGTTCAGCGTGAGGTTCTCGAGCTTGAGGCCGAGATCCTCGGTGACCGCCTGACCGCCGGTGAGCGTCGCGATGTCCTTCAGCATCTCCTTGCGGCGATCGCCGAAGCCCGGCGCCTTGACCGCACAGATGTGGAGCGTGCCGCGGAGCTTGTTCACGACGAGCGTCGCGAGAGCTTCACCGTCGACGTCCTCGGCGATGATCAGGAGCGGCTTGCCCTGCTTGGCAACCTGCTCGAGCACCGGGAGGAGCTCCTTCATGTTCGAGATCTTCTTCTCGTGCGTGAGGACGTACGCCTCGTTGAGCACGACTTCCATCCGCTCGGTGTCCGTCACGAAGTACGGCGAGAGATAGCCGCGATCGAACTGCATGCCCTCGACGACGTCGAGCTCGGAGGTCATCGTCTTCGCCTCTTCGACGGTGATGACGCCTTCCTTGCCGACCTTCTTCATCGCCTCGGCGATCATGTTGCCGATCTCGGCATCGCCGTTCGCGCTGATCGTGCCAACCTGCGCGATGTCGTCCTTGCCCTTCGTCGGCGTCGAGATCTTCTTCAAGGTCTCGATGACGGCGGCGACCGCGATGTCGATGCCGCGCTTGAGCTCCATCGGGTTGTGACCGGCCGCGACGAGCTTGGAGCCCTCGCGATAGATCGACTGCGCGAGCACCGTGGCGGTGGTCGTGCCGTCGCCGGCGTTGTCGGAGGTCTTGGAAGCAACTTCCTTGACCATCTGTGCACCCATGTTCTCGAACTTGTTCTCGAGCTCGATCTCCTTGGCGACGGTGACGCCGTCCTTGGTGACCG
Organism: Kofleriaceae bacterium; assembly: GCA_046160585.1. Classification (GTDB taxonomy): domain Bacteria; phylum Myxococcota_A; class Polyangia; order Haliangiales; family Haliangiaceae; genus JABFXX01. Next base: position 11,537 of record JBJXGN010000238.1, on the reverse strand, counting down.
TGGGGGCGCCCCACGACTTCTCGATCACGACGTTGCGGCCACGCGGGCCGAGGGTGACTTTGACAGCGTTCGCCAGCGTGTCGACGCCGGTGAGTACGCGGTACCGAGCCTTCTCGTCAAAAATGATGTCCTTGGCAGCCATTGCGATTCTCCTTAACCCTCGATGATCCCGAGGACCTCGTCCTCGCGGAGGATGATGTGGTCGACGTTGTCGACCTTGATCTCGGTGCCCGAGTACTTGCCGAACAACACGCGATCTCCCGCCTTCACGGCGAGCTCGATCAGCGTTCCCTCTTCCGTGCGCTTGCCGTTACCGACAGCGATGACCTTGCCCTCGAGCGGACGCTCCTTGGCCGAGTCGGGGATGATGATGCCGCCGCGGGTCTTCTCGACCTCTTCGACGCGGCGAACCAAGATGCGATCCTGTAGTGGGCGGACGTTCATGACCGGGTCACTCCTCGATGGGTTTCCAACAGATTGCGAGTTTTGTTAGCACTCACCACCGGCGACTGCTAACGGCTGGTTTCGTAAGATCCAGCGGAGTTTCGCGCAAGGCCTAGGCGGTCGAATTTGCTCGTGAGTCGCCCACTATCGACCTGCGATTTCGGGTGGGGACCGGGTCGTCAAAACCGCCGGCGCTTCCCCCGCCCACCCTTCACGCGCGAAAGCTAACTCCCAAACATTTGTAGGGTTCTTGCTTTGGCCTCGAACTGGCAGAAGATCGGAACATGGACGTTACGTTGGCTGCATCTGTGGACGAGTACTTCCACGAGGTGGTGACCGACGCCCTCTCGGCGGTCGATCTCGATGCCTCGGAACCCGCGAGTTGGTACCTGGTCGGGCTCCTCGGCGACTTCACCAAGGCCCGCCTCACCGACGAGCCCCTCGGGCTCAAACTCGCGCAGAACTCCGGAGATGCCGCCGAGCGTGTACGGAACCTCAAGCAGGTCGGCGACACGTCGCTGTACGTCGCCGGCTTCTTCGCCGAGTCGCTGACCCGGTCGCTCGTGGACGCGGACTACTACATCGGGCTCGGCCAGAACGCATACCTGCAGCTCGCCCGCAGCTTTGGCGCCGGCAAGTCGGTCAGCAAGATCTATGAAGAGCTCGCGGCAAAGTTCCCACGCTTCGTGGACGTGCTCGCGGAGGTCCGCAAGCGCACGACGATCGCGGAGCTGAACGCGACGACCGACATCGGCAAGCTCTACGAGGTGTGGTTGCGCACGCGTGAGGACTGGATCGAGAAGAAGCTCAAGGCCGCCGGCCTGATCGTCGACCCGTCCAAGGGCCTCCAGTAGTGCGAACCATCAAGCGGGTGCAGCGCGGTCTCGAAGCGCTGTACCGCGTGGACACCGGCACCGACCTCGCGGACTTCGTGGTCGGCACCGAATATCGCGACGAGCTGGTACACGCCCGGCGCGCCCGCGAACAGCTACTCGTGGTCGAAGCCGATGGCGAGCTCAACGTCGCTCTCTATCTCGAGCCGAGCGTGATCGCGAACCTGGACTCGCACGACCCGGCGCATCGCCTTGGCGATCACAACCTCGGTGACTTCCTGCTCGCGATCGAGGGCGTGTCGCACTTCATCTACACCGTGTGCTGCGCGCGTGCCGAGCGACCCGTGAGCCAGCTCGAGCTCGAGCTGCAGGCCGAGGTCGACAAGTACGTCACGTGCCTGCTCACGACCGAGCCCGAGGTCGCGATGTCGGGCACGCTCCGCCGCCGTTTGTTCGACGACGCCGCGTACGAGCCGGACCTCGACGACGACGAACACGATCGCTATCGCGCCGCGAACGACAACGCGAACCGCTACGCGGAGTGGCTCGAAGAGACGTTCGTGGCTCGGCGCCGTATTCCCGAGATGCTCGGCGAGCTGCGCCGATTCTACCGACAAGGTCTGGCAGCAAAGCTCGCGCAGATCGCGCGCGCGGCCTGAGCGACCGTCGCGTCGATTCTCGTTGTCTCGGGGCGATCGGCGTTCTATGACCCGCGCCCATGTGGAAGGTCACCTCGCTCGTCGTCGTCGTTGCCACAGCCGCGTGCACGCCCGCGTACAAGCCCATCAAGCGGGCCGTCCGCGTCGGTGACATCAACATGCCCGAGCGCACGCGCATGACCTCGCGCTTCATCTGGGAAGACGGGATGCAGGAGGCCACTGTGCCGGGACAGTCACCGGAGCTGGTCACCGACGTCGCCATGCTCGGCCAGCGCGCCGACGGTGTCACGTGCGTGCACCTCGTGATGCGCACGGGCGCGAAGCACGACGCGCCGTTCGGCGAGTGGAATCCGAAGATCAATGGCGAGCCCGTGTTCCCCGAGCACGAGACGTTCACCCAGGACGCCGTGCAGGTCGCGAGCGAGCGCACACTCCTCGACGCGAGCTTCCTCTCGAACACCGCCATCGGCGGCTTGCAAATCACGCAGCCGTCGACGGACGAATACGCGGTCGTTCGCCGCGAGGCGTGGTTCTGCCCGACGACTCCGGTGAGCAACACGCTCGAGATGCGCCTCTCGCGCGAGTTCCCCTACGGGACTGCGAACGAGGGCTTCATCTGGACGCTCGTCAACTAGCGCTCAGAGCGGCTTCTCGGCCCGCATGATCTGCCAGTTGGAGGCAGCGACGCCGATGTTGCGAGCGAAGTAGATGACACAGTTGTCGGCGGAGATCCAACCGCCGCTCTCGGGGCTCGTCGTGTTGAGCGCCGCGATGTTGATCGGTGTGCCGAAGGCGACGGCGGTCGAGGCGCGTGTCGCCATCCAGATGTCGCGCCCACCCGCACCGCCCACACGGGAGGACGAGAAGTAGAGGACCAGCTCGTCTGGCGTGACGAACGGGTAGTCCACCGAGGACTCGTTGAGGTTGGTCCCCGGCACGAGCGCGGGGGTCGTCCAGTTTCCTCCTTGAAACGACGATCGCCACATCTCGGGAGATCCGGCGCCGCGCGTCGACATGAAGTAGATCGCGGAGTCGTCGGGGAGGATGTACGGCGCGGTGTCGGTCGTGGCCGTGTTGATCTGTGGAATCGGGGCCCAGGCGCCGAAGCTCACTTGCGTCGACGCGCGCGTCGCGACGGAGTTGTTCCAGTCGGCCACCATCCCCGTGAGGTTCGTCTCGAAGTAGACCCGCAAACCACCGCTCACGATCATCGGGCGGTTCTCGTACGTCGCGGTGTTCACGCCTTGCATTGCCGTCGGTGCGCCGAACGGATCCGTCGTCGCGGCGCGCACTGCGACGTACGCGTCGGACAGACCCATGCCGCCGGCGCGCGTGCTCGCGAACGTGATCAGGCGTTCGTCCGGGGACACGTAGGGGGTGACGTCGTCGCTGCCGGAGTTGAGCTCGGTCAGCGCGACCGGGGTGCCGAACGCCTTCTGCGGATCGCAGCGAAGCGGCGGCGCGTCGATCTCGGGCGCATCGATGTTGGGACCGTCGACTGCGCCGTCCGGGACCGGGGCATCTGGGAGCTTGTTGTTGTCCGCGACCTCCCCGCACCCCGTGACCGCCACCACGATGACGAAACTTCGCAACGTCATTGGTCCACTATCTCACGACTCAGAGGGGCTTCGTCGCGACGAAAATCCGATTGAACGCGGCCGCCAGGCTCACGACTTTCGTCATGTACATCACGCAGGTGTCGTCGGAGACCCAATACACCGAGTCGGTGTTGGCGTCGTTGACGGTCGTGACCTGCGTCGGCATGGAGAATCCGACGGCTTGCGAGGCCCGCGTCGCGACCCACACGTCGTATCCGCCGGTGCCACCCGAGCGGTTGCTGGTGAAGTGCAGCGTCAGCTCGTCGGGCGTGATCGCGAGCGTGAGGTGCTCGTCGAACACATCGAGCATCGCCCCGGAGACGAGCGCTGGCGCGCTGAACACACCGCCGGACCGCGCTGCGCGATACACCTGGATGTTGTTCGAACCGCCGCGTCGCGAGGTCATGTACAGCGCGCTGTGGTCGGGCAGGACGTACGGGGTCGCATCGATGTCGCCGTCGTTGAGCACGGTGACGGCGGTGAGCGCGCTGAAGCTCGCATTCGTCGCCGATCGCGTAGCAGTGACGATGTCGCGTGTCGGCCCGCCGTTCGTCTCGCGCTCCGCGTACATCGTGAGGCCATCGGCCGTCAGCGTGGGCCGCATCTCGCTGTTCGCGCTATTCACGCCGGCGACAAGCGACGGCGCTTCCCACGTCGAGGTGGGAGTCGCGCGGGTCGCCGTGTAGATGTCGAAGCTGCCCATACCGCCCGGGCGCGTGCTCGCGAAGTAGATCGTGCGCTCGTCTGCCGTGAGCCAGGGTCCGATGTCCTGTGCGGTGCTGTTCAGCTCGGTGACCGGCGTGGGTGCACCGAACGGCTTCGCCGGATCGCAGCGCGGCGGCGGTGCGTCGATGGGAGCATCGATCGGCGCGTCGGCACCTCCGTCTGCGAGTGGCGCGTCGGGCAGCTTGTTCGGGTCGGTGACTTCTCCACACGCGCCCAAAAACACGAGCAACACGCAACGACCAGGCCTCATGAATCGACTATCGCACGACGAGGTCACGGCGGCGCGAGGACGATCGTCACACTGGTACCCCGCGCGAGGCCGAGCGCGAGTTTGGTGCCGGGTGGCGCCCGCATCAGACCCCAGCCGATGGCGTAGTTCGCGCCCGCGATATCGATGCCGTCGATCGTCGTCACGATGTCGCCGGCCTTGAGGTCGACCTTCGCGGCGGGGCCTGCCGGATCGATCCAGCTGACCTTGAGCTGGCGATCGTCGGGCAGGGTGTCCTCGGGCTGATCGGCGAAGTTCACGCCGAGCTCGCCCTCCGCATCCCCGCGCTTCACGCGTTTCTTGAAGATCGGGATGTCGCCGAGGTCACCGTCGGGACCGGGCGTGCGGACCGTGCTGACCGGCGTGTAGTCGCTGTCGGTCCAGTCCTTGGGGAAGCCGCGCACATAGATGCGTCCGCGGGGCGCACGCTCGATCACGAACCCGCCGGCATCGTCGGTGATGTTCGGCTCGTCGTCGTTGCCCCACGACACGCCGGTCGAACCGATGATCGGCGAGGCCATCATGCGCACGCCCGGCACCGGCTTGGTCGTGCCGTATTCGACGAGACGCCCCTTCAGCGTCGTGGAGCCTTCGAGCTCGATCACCACGTTCTGTTTCACCTCGCCCTCTGCGAGCGAGACCTGGATCGTCTTGGTCGATCCCGGGACCTTCGCGCTCAGGTCGAAGTTGCCCTCGGGCAAGTCTTCGATCGCGAAGCGCCCCTCGCTCATGTAGAAGCCCTCGTCACGCCAGAAGCCGGTCTTGCGATCCTGCAGGGTGAGCTCGAGCTCCGCGAGCGACGCCTTGTCGCCCGGTGCGAGCTTCGCGACGCCCCGGATCGCGCCGGTCGGCTTGATCTGGAGCTTTGTGGTGCCGTCGACGGGGACATGCTCGGCGACCGCCTCGCCACCGCCTCGGCGATACGCGCGGATGGTGTAGTTGCCTGGCGCGAGCTTCTCGACCACAAACGTGCCGTCGGTGCTCGTGAGCACCGGTTTCTCGCCCCAATTCCAGCGCGACTCGCTCACGCTCGACTTGTTCGCCCCGGCGGCGTCGGACTCGCGCACCGCGGAGATGAAGGCATCGGTGACCGGTTGGTTGGCGGTGTCGACGACGGTGCCCCTGATCTTTCCTGCCAGTGCTTCGACGACAAGCCGCACGGTCGCGACCTGGTTTGCCCTGACGACGACCTTCTCGCCCTGCTTCGCGTCATCGGTCGTGCCGGGCTTGCGCAGCGAATCCCTCCACCCGCGTTGCGCATTCACGCGGTACTCGCCCGGGCGCAGACCCTCGAGCGTGAACGCACCGGTGTCGTCGACCTCGTGGTTCGCCCATCCGCGCCCTCCGCCCACGAGATACGCGCTCGCGTTGACCTTGGTGACCGGCGCGCCATTCGCGTCGACGACGACGCCCTTGATCGAACCGACATCGTCGAGCACGAGGTCCTTGTCGATGACCGCACCCGCGGCGACCTCGATCTTGTAGCCGTCCTTGGGTGCCGCGCCCTTGTCGCTCGAGACTTCGAGCTTGTACGTGCCGGGCCTTAGGCCCTCGAGCGAATAGCTGCCATCGCGGCCGGACTCGTCGCCACCCCAGCCGGTCCGCTCCCGGGCGGCACTACCGATCGTGTGCGCCCAGACGTTCGCTTCTTCGATCGGCGAACCCGAGCGCGCGAGGATCCTGCCCCGAATCGTCGCGCCGGCGTCGACCTCCCAGATCAGGTCGGTCACGTCTTTGTTCGTGATCGTAATGCGCTCGTACTTGTCGCGGGCTTGATAGCCTTCACAGCCGATCGAGGGTTCGTACTCGCCGGGAAGCACGCCTTCTGCCCACACCGTGCCGTCCGAGTTGCGACGGAACTGCACGTAGCGTTCCGCCTTCGGGTCGTTCAAGCTGACCTGGGGCTCCAGGCATGGAGACTTGGTCATCGAAATGATCACCTTGCCCGTGACGCGCACCGCGGGGAACAGCTTCACGACGACATCGTTGACGTTCTGACCCAGGCCGACAAGCGTGGAGCCGTCCGTGCGGCCGTATGCGTGATCCGTGCGCGCGTAGATCACGTAGCGACTAGGCGACAGCTTCCCGAGGCGAAACTTGCCCTGCGCGTCGCTGAACGAGGACTCCGAGCCGCTCCAGTCGCCGAGCTGCACGCGCGCGCCCTCGACCGGCTGACCGCTTGCGGCGTCGATCACGGTGCCGGCGATCGTCGACTCCGGCGTGAGGATGACCTCGACGTCCTGCGTGGGCGGATCGACCCACTCCTCGCTGTCGTCGTAGCCGTCAGCGGTGGCGTGGATCGTCGTGTAGTCCGGCGAGACCCACATCGAGAAGCGGCCCTTTTCGTCGCTCTCCGTCGAGCCGAGGATCCGATCGCCGCGCTCGCCAGACCACACGCGAGCATGGGCGACCACGCCACCGGTCAGATCGAGAACGGTGCCGGTGATCTCGACGCCGCCCGTTCGCAGCGCGAGATCGATGCCGGTCTTCGCGTCGCCTGCGGCGAGGTGCACCGCGTCGCGCTTGCGATCGCCGTTCGGGTGATAGACCGCCGGGCGAAACGTCTTCGCGTTCGCACCGACGCGGTACTCCGCGGGCAACAGGTTGCCAAGTGTGTAGCGTCCCTGGGCGTCCGTGCTGACGCACGTCGGTTGGCGCAGGAGCTCCGTGGCGAGCGAGTTCGATTGGCCGTACGCGCACACCTGCGCGCCGGCGATAGGTGCCTTCGTGGCATCGTCGACGGTGATCGTGCCCGCGAGCGAGCCGCGGCCGAGCGTCTTCGGATCCGGACGCGGCGTCGCGGCCACGACGCGTGGTTTGTCGCTCGTGACGGTTGCGCGTGACGATCCTGCGGCGGCCGCCGACGGCGAATCGTTGTTCGTGCCGGTGCGCCAGCGCCAGACGACCACTGCGATCACGGCGACGACAAGCGCCATGACGATCGGGAGTCGCTTCTTCATGACGGTGGCGCGAGGGTAACGGTGACCGACGCGCCGCGCTCCAGACCGAGGACGAGCTTGGTCCCGGGCGGGGCATTCATCAGCGTCCACGCATGCATGCCGTTGACGCCACGCACGTCGATTCCATCGATGGAGACGATGACGTCGCCGACCTTGAGGTCCGTCTTCGCGGCGGGGCCGTCGGGTTCGATGAAGCTGATGCGAAACTCGTGGTCCTCCGGCAGCGTGTCGAGCGGCTGCTCCTTGTAGTTGACGCCGAGCTCGCCCGACGGTTCTCCCTCCTTCACGCGCTTCTTCAGCACGCCGATGTCGCCGACGTCGATCGTCGACTGCTTCGTCGCGGACACGTCGCGCACGATCCGGAACCAGGCGTAGTCGGCCTCCTTCCAGTCCTTTGGCATCCCCTGGATCGAGAGCTTGCCGCGCGGGACCTTCTTCACCGTGAACTTGCCTGCCTCGTCGGACGTATTCTCCATGTCGTCGGACCAGCCAAACGAGAACGAGCCGCCCTGTGCGATCTGGGCGAACACGCGCATCCCCGACACCGGCACCTTGGTCATGTAGTCGACGACGCGCCCCGTGAGCGTGATCAGCTGCTCGAGTGTCAGCGTCACGTCGGTCTTCGCCTCGCCGTTCGCGAGATCGAGCTCGAGCTTCGCCTGCCCGCCGGCGGCACTCGCGTTGAGATGGAAGTGACCCGCCGGAAGATCGCGAAGCACGAACCGCCCGTCGGTGCGGAAGAACGTCTCGGTGCGCTCGAAGCCCGACTTCAGATCCTCGACGCTCACAGCGATCTCGTCGGGGAGCGTGCCGCCACCGATCTTCACGATGCCCTCGATCGATCCTGTCGGCTTGATCTGTAGCTTCGCGTTCTTCGTGCCGACCGGGACTTTCTCGAGCAGCGCCTCTCCGCCGCCTTTGCGATACGCGCGTAGCGTGTACGACCCGGGCGAGAGCTCGGTCACCACGAACGATCCGTCGGGGCTGGTGAGCACGGGCTTGTCGTCACCCCAGCCCCAACTTCGCGTGCCGTATGCGCGCGACTCCCCGGCGCCCGCCGCATCGGAGTGTCGCGCGTGCGAGATGAACGCGTCTGCGACAGGCGAACCGTCGGTGTCGAGGACCACCCCCTTGATCGTCCCGTTCGGCGACTCGACGACGAGCTTCACCGTGGCCGTCTTGCCCGCCTCGACCTTCGCCTTCTCTCCCTGCTTCGCGTCGTCGTTCGTGCCGGGCTTGCGCAGGCTTTCCCAACCTCGCGTTGCAGTCACGCGATAGTCGTCCGGTCGCAGTCCGGTCACGGTGAACGCACCGGACGCGTCCGACTTGTTCGGTGTTTCGCCCCAATAGAAGGTGAAGCTCTGCTCGCTCAGCGGCGTCGCCTTGATCGTGACGTTCGGGATGGGCTTCCCCTGCTCGTCGACGACGGTGCCGACCAGCGTGCCACCGTCGTCGAGGACGATGTCCTTGGTGACCGGCGCGCCCGCCTTCGTCTCGACCTTGTAACCGTCCTTGTCGGCGAGGCCTGCCTCCGTCGACACCTCGAGTTTGTACGTGCCGGTCTTGAGCTTGCGCATCTCGTACGTTCCGTCGACGTCGGTGACGTCGCGGTTCCAGTCCTGCTTGTCGCGCGCCGCTCCGCCGACGAGGCGCGCGTTGATCTCGACGTCCGCGACCGGCTCGCCGCTCTTCAACGTGACCTTGCCGGACACCACGGCGGGCTCGTCGACCTCCCACACCAAGCCGGTGATGTCCTTGTCGACCACTACGACCTTCTCGTATTCGTCGCGGCCGAGCTTTCTCTGGCACCACGCGGACACCTTGTAGGTACCCGGCAACACGCCATCGATCGTGATCGTGCCGTCGTCGTCCGAACTGGCGCTCGCCCAGCGATCGGTGTCTTCGTCGCGCATCCACGCGCCGCTCTCCTTGCAGAGCTCCTTCGTCGTCGAGTCGATGACCTTGCCGATCACGCGCGTCGTCGGGAACAGGCGCACGACAACGCCGGTCGCGTGTTGACCGAGTCCGACGAGCGTCGAGCCCTCCGATCGGCCGTAGCCTTCGTGGCCTTGCACGTTCGCCGTGTAGCGACCCGGCGAGAGGCCGTCGATTCGGAAGGCCCCTTTCTCGTCGGTGCGCTTCGACGTGACGTCGAGGAGGCCCTCCCACTCCGTGCGCTCGACGCTGACGTTAGCGCCTTCGACCGGCCTCTCGGTCCGCGCGTCGATGACGATGCCAGAGAGCGAGCTCTCCGGCGTGAGCAGGATCTCGAACCTGCCCGGTGCGCGACCGCGCTGCGAGCCTGCCGCGTAGCCATCGGCGCGCGCGCTGACCTGAAGGCCTCCCTTTGGTACCCACAGCGCGAACGCACCCTTGTCGTCGGTCTCGACGAATGGCGACGTGCCGCCTTCGCCCCACGTGCCCATCGATGCGCGCACGCGTGCCTTCGCGATCGGCCCGCCACTGATGTCGTTCACGACACCGCTGATCTCGACGCCGCCCGGGTAGAGCAGAATGTCGACGCTCTTCTTGCGCTCGCCGGGTCCGAGATCGAACCTGACCTTTTCGCGCCGACCCTTCGGATAGTGACTGCCGAAGCGATAGCCGCGCGCGCTCCCGTACGCGTGGTAGGTCGCGACGAACAGATCCGTCCACTCGTACGCGCCGTTCGCGTCGGCGGTCTTGCACGGCGACTCGGCCCACAAGTCCGGCGGGAGCTCGTCGGAGTAGAGCGCGAGGCACACCGTCGCGTTCGGGATCGGCTTCTTTGTCGTGTGATCGAGCACCGTCCCCGCGATCGATCCTCGTGGCTGCGTGCGCGGATCGACCTTCGATTTCGGCGTCACGCCGATAGCGTTAGGGCTCGCGCCCTCGGTGCGCTTCGACGTGGCCGTCGATCCTTGCGCCTGGTGCTCACCGCCGGCGCTGCGTTCGCCGCGGCATCGCCACAACACGAGCGCCAACACGACGATAGCCAGACCGACTCCAACCCCGAGTCTCCGTTTATTGTCCATCCGCACGTGATGCTACGACAGACCGTCGTAGCATTCGGTTGCATTCCACGGATCTCGTGTCAGCACAGGACGCGATTGTCGATCAGGCGCGTGGATCCCACGAACGCGGCGATCGCGAGGACCACGTTGCGCTCCACGCGCACGACGTCACTCAACTCGTCGGCGTCGCGGAGCTCGATGTAGTCGATCCGCACGGAAGACTCTGCCTCGATCGGCGCGCGCGCGGCGGCGACGAGCGCCTTCGCGTCGCGCTCTCCTGCCGCGAAGGCAGCCTCGGCGGCAGCGAGTCCGCGCGACAGTGACAGCGCGGCACTGCGCTGCGCGGGCGAGAGGTACGCGTTGCGCGAAGACAGCGCGAGGCCGTCTGCTTCGCGGACGATCGGCACGCTCTCGATCGCGACGTCGAAGTCGAGGTCGCGCACCATGCGCCGGATGATCGCGAGCTGCTGGTAGTCCTTCTCGCCAAACACCGCGAGGTGCGGCTTTGTGATGTGAAACAGCTTCGACACCACGGTTGCAACTCCCGCGAAGTGGCCCGGGCGGCTCGCGCCGCACAGCGGCTTCTGGAGCTCGCGGACCTCGACGTAGCTCTGCGCGCCCGGTCGGTACATCGACTCGGGAGCGGGGCAGAACGCCAGATCGATTCCGGCGGGGCGTGCCTTCGCGAGGTCACCGTCTTCGTCGCGTGGGTACCGGGAGAGATCCTCGTTCGGGCCGAACTGTGTCGGGTTCACGAAGATCGTCAGGATGACGATGTCTGCGCGTGCGCGAGCGTGGCGCACGAGTGCGAGGTGGCCTTCGTGCAGTGCGCCCATCGTCGGCACCACAGCGATGCGCCGGCCGTCGCGGCGAAGATCCTCGACGCGCGCGCGCATGGCCGAGGGATCGCGAAATACTTCGAACGGGATGTTCATTGGTAGAAACCTAGCCTTCCGCCACCGAGTGGTGGGTTGGGGCAAGGACCCCTTTCAAACCGTGCATGCCGATTTCCGGCACACGGCTTACGGGCGGTCGTTGTTGGACGTGATGAGGCAT
>JBJXGN010000237.1:0-106185 GCA_046160585.1 Kofleriaceae bacterium | reverse complement strand
TAGCGACGAAGGCCGTCCTCGGAGAGGCGCCGGAGGATCTGTGTTTTACCGTCGACGACTTCGATCCGGTCGTCAACTTTTTCGCACGCACTCTGGGATGGTGCACTGATGAGCGAGGCTGTCACCTACGACGTCGTCGTCATCGGATCGGGACCTGGAGGCTACGTCGCGGCGATCCGCTGCGCACAGCTAGGCCTGCGGACCGCGTGTATCGAGCGCGAGAGCCTCGGCGGCATCTGCCTCAACTGGGGCTGCATCCCGACGAAGGCCCTGCTCCGCTCCGCCGAGGTGCTCGAGACGTTCCTCCACGCGAAGGACTTCGGCATCACCGTCGGCGACATCAAGCCGGACTTCGCGGCGATCATCGCGCGCAGCCGCGGCATCGCGGACAAGGTGAGCAAGGGCGTCGGCTTTCTGCTCCGCAAGAACAAGATCGATTCGATCAGCGGCGTCGCGAAGCTGTTGCCGCGCAAAGGCGCGTGGCTGCCGCACCAGATCGAGGTGACCACCGACGGCACGAAGTCCGTCGTACAGACGAAGCACGTGATCGTCGCGACGGGCTGCCGCGCGCGCTCGCTGCCCGGCATCACGATCGACGGCGAGCGCATCGTCGAGTACCGCAAGGCGATGACGCTGCAAGAGCAGCCCAAGCGCCTCGTCGTGCTCGGCGCCGGCGCGATCGGCGTGGAGTTCGCGAGCTTCTACCGGTCGCTCGGCGTCGACGTCACGATCGTCGAGTTCATGCCGCGTCTCGTGCCGAACGAAGATCCCGAGATCAGCAAGGAGCTCGCGCGCGCGTTCGACAAGCGCGGCATCAAGTCTCTCGTCGGCCACAAGTTGACCAGTGCGAAGTCCGACGGCACCACGGTCTCGATCACCGCAGAACCGAAGGACGGTGGCGCTGCCGTCCCGCTCGTAGCAGACATCCTGCTCGTCGCGGTCGGCGTCCAAGCCAACACCGAGGACCTCGGCCTCGAAGCACACGGGGTCGCGCTCGATCGCGGCTACATCAAGACCGACGCGGAGAACCGCTGCGGCGACAACCTGTGGGCGATCGGCGACGTCATCGGTCGCGGGCTCGCGCACGTCGCGTCGGCCGAGGGCGTGTTCGTCGCCGAGAAGATCGCGGGTGTCCACGCGGAGCCGGTGGCCTACCACGCGATCCCGGCGTGTACGTATTGCCACCCGGAGATCGCCTCCGTCGGTCTGACCGAGGAGAAGGCGAAGGCGCAGAACCTCCCGATCAAGGTCGGCAAGTTCCCGTTCACCGCGCTCGCGAAGGCGCGCGCCGCGGGCGACACCACCGGGTTCGTGAAGGTTATCTGGCACGCCGAGACCAAGGAGCTCGTCGGCGCGCACCTGATCGGCCCCGCGGTCACCGATCTGATCGCGGAGCTCGCACTCGCCAAGACCACCGAGGTCAACGCCGAGAGCCTGCTCGCGACGATCCACGCGCACCCGACGTTCGCCGAGACGATCAAGGGCGCGACCGAAGCCGCGCTCGGCCATGCGATCGATCTCTAGCGCGCGCGGCAGGAGCGTGTGTTATCGATGAACCGATGTACCGGTGGATCGCGAACGATGCGCGCGTCGTGACGGCGCTGCTCGCGGTCATGGCTGGATGCACCCGTCCCGCGGATCGCGAGAAGCCTCCAGCAAAAGATGCCGCGGCGACCGCAACGACCACGAGCGACGGTGCGGTGGCGACGGGCGCCGATGCGTCGCTCGCCGTTCGCGATGCGGGTGCACCGATCGACGCGCAGCTTCCGACGATCGCCCCCACTGTCGCAGCACCCGCGACACTCGGTGATAGCGAATCGAAGGTCGTGCAGGTCGAGATGTCCGGGCGCAGCGCATGTGTGCGGCGCTTCGACGGGGCGATCCGCTGCTGGGGTAGTGCGAGCTCGCGCGAGCTCGGCAGCGTCGTGCCATACACGATCGAAGGGCTGCCCGAAGCCGCGGCGTTCCACCTCGGCTACGGCGTGCTCGCCGTGGCGACGCGTGGCGGCGATGTCGCGATCGGAACCCTCGCCGTTCCCGCGCAGCCGAAGTCGGCGCTCGTCAGCGTCGGCGAAGCGCTGGACGTACGCGTCGACTCTCCGAACCGCGCGTGGGCGGTCACGCGAGCCGGCGACGTGGTTCGCATCGAGAACGGCCAGGCGGAGCGAACGCTGATCAACGTCATCGCGCTGTCGTCGCGCGAGATGCGATCGCTCGACGCGCTCCACCGCGACGGCACCGTCACGACCGTGACCGACGGCAAGCCGATCCCGATCAAAGGCATCCGCGACGCGGAGTCGCTGTTCGGCACGCGGTGCGCGCACCTCAAGTCCGGAGGCGCCGCGTGCTGGAATACGAAGGGGAAGAGCATCCCGTGGAAGGGCCCGCTCAACGTCGTCGATCGGCGGAGCGCCGCCAACACCACGTGCACACTCGCGGGCTCGGGGGTGGCGTGCAGCGGGCGCAACGACGCTGGCCAGCTCGGCACGGGGCCCGGCGATGACGTTGGCCCGAAGGACGTCGCGAAGATCGTGCGGCTGCCCGGCAAACCCGTGGCGATCGCGGGCAGCGATCGTGCGTGGTGCGCCGTGCTCGATACCGGCGCGCTCGCGTGCTGGGGCGCCAACGACGGCGGCCAACTCGGCGACGGCACGCTGATCGATCGGTCGACACCCGTTGTCATCGCGGGTGCATCGAGCGCGACAGCGATTCCGGCGCCGGCGAAGGGCACGGAGCCCGTCGCAGAGGCGGACGTCGAGATGGGCTGGCACGAGCTGCCGAAGGCGTGCACCAAGCCGGCGACCATCCCGCACCCGTCCGGCGAGGTGAAAGTCGTCTCGGCGTATGCGGTGACCGGCGCCCGCGGTGTGGACCTGTGGTTTGCCGACATGAAGCTCTACGCGGGTGGCTATCGCGACGGCTTCGTCGTCGCGCGCGGCTCGCAGACGGCGGTGCTGTACCGGCTCGGTGGCAAGGTCGAGCGCGGTCGTTATCGCGGCGACAAGGGGGCGCGGACAGCCACCGTCGCACTGCGCACGCTCGGCGCGCCCGGCCCGTCCGATGCCGACGTGCTCGTCGAGAGCGTCGAGGGCACGTGGATCTGCGGGACGATCCTCGATCCCGACAATCCGAAGAAGCGCGCGCCGTTCGCCGCGTCGATCACGAAGTCACGTTTCGCCGACTGATCGGTCGCCGGCACCGACTCGTTGCGACGACCGTCGGTTCGCGTTTTGATCACAGCCGCGAGCTCGTGCGCCGAAAGGGACGTTCGTCAGGGCCAGGTGAGCACGCGGATGGTCCCCATCGCCGGCGACGCGATCTTGCTCGCTTCCTTGTACGCGAGTGTGACGGGTACCGTCGTGTGGAACGTGTACTCGTACGCGAGCGTCTCGGGCGCGCGTCGCTCGCGAAAGTCCTCGTCCCACGCGGCGAGCGTCTTGCCGACTGCCATCGCGAACGGCAACGGCTCCGGGTTCAACAGACCGCCGCGCGTCCGCGCTTCCCAGGCTCGCTCTTCGTAGATCTCGATGAAGACCGCGGTCGCGACGTGGTCGTAGGCGTTGCGTAGCGTGTCGTGCAGGTCGGTGTTCGTTTCGACTTCCTGGATGTTCTGCGTCTGAAAGCCGGTGTACGTCGTGCCCGAGGTCGTCACCCACTCGTTGGGGCAGCCCGAGCCGACGCCGCCGGGGCACGGCAGATCCGGCTTGGGACCGAGGCCGTTGTGTTGTACCGCATAGCGCGCGTCGTGGTCGGCGACACCATCCGCGATGATGTCCTCGGTTGGTTTGGTCGCGGTGAACGGCGCCGAACAGGTGCCCTGCAGCGGATCGGCGGTGCATGTCCAGACCGGTGACTCGGACGTCGAGATCGCATAGCTCCCCGTGTCGGAGACGAGTGGGAACCCGGCTTGGATCAACGCGTACGACATCGTCTTCGTCGGGAACTCGTCCGCGAGTATCTGGAGCTGTTCGACGTAGAACGCGCGAAGCGCGGTCGGCGTGAAGCCCGCACCCGACCAGACCTCGTTCGCGCACGCACACGTGGCTTCGCATTCGTTGGGCAAGCGGTTCTCGGCAGTGAACAGGTTCGCGCCGGAGGGCTTGACGTAGGCGAGCGCGCGAAACCGATCTGCGCGGGCACGCAGATGTGCAGCGAGCTCCCGCAGCATCGCGAAGTAGAGCTCCTGGTAGCGACTGTTCGTGGGCGAGCCGAGCGTCAGCTCGCGACATCCGTTCGCGCCGGGCTCCTCGAGCGCGATCGCCGGCACGCCGGCATCGAAGATCCACGCCGGTGTGCCTTGCCCCCCGGCTTCCACACCGATGCTGTAGAGCTTTCCGTTCGCGATCGCCTTGTCGATCTCGCGATCGATCGTCGACCAGTCGTAGACATCCTCGTCGGGATTGACCGCGCTCCAGTTGACGCGCAGGAACACCCCCGTGATCGCGGGATCCGCATACGTCGCATCCATGACTGCGTCCGCAGTCCCCGTCGCACACAGCTTCGTCGCGCCGACCTGAGCTCGCGTGTTCCCGACACTGCACGAGGTTCGCTCGACGAGTCCCGGCTCGCCGGGATTCGGGTTCAACACGAAGATGCCGCCCGGTGAGCTCGGCATCGGACCCGTGAACGCGAGAGCGCTCCCATCGCCGACGTACGCAGTGGGTGTTCCCCAGGCTACTAGCGCGGGCAGCGATGGTGGCAACACCTCGCGGGGTGTGACCGGGATGATCGCCTGCGTGTGGCTCGCAAACGTCCAACGCACGGTGTCGCCGTCGCGAATCTCGAGATCGCTCGGGGACAACGTGCCGTCCGCAGCGACGGCAACCTCGAATGTTCGCGGGAATCGCCGCGCGACGGGTTCCGACGATGGTTCGGCGAGACAACTCGCGAGGAGCGGCGCGATCCAGAGATGCTTCATCCTTGTCGAGGGAGCAAACACGGTGCCGGCGCGACCCGCAGCGTTGGTCGTTTACGCGGTGCCAACCCCAGCGCACGCATCGACGGCGCGCTGAATCGGCGCGACGTCGACTCCGTCTGGAGACACCACGAAGCGGACGACGCTGCGAAGTCGTTGCCGACCTCGAGCCAGATCGCGCGACGCGAGCGCGCACGATGTCGCCATCGTCATCTCGCGTGGCGCCGTCAACGCACGTACTCGTCGAGCCGTGAGCGCTGCCACCGACATCACACTTCGGTCATGCCGCCATCGACGACGTACTCGGATCCGGTGACGAACGAGGCGTCCGAAGACAGCAAGAATGCCGCGACCGCTGCAACTTCGTCGGGGCGTCCGAATCGGCCGAGCGGAACCTGGCTGAGGATCTGGCTGGCGAATCCTTCGATCGCCTCCTGAGGCATTCCGGTTCGTGCGAAGAAGCTCGTGTCGATCGGACCTGGGCTGACGGCATTGACCCGAATTCGCGGTGCGAGCTCGCGCGCAAGCACACGGGTCAGGGTTCGCAGTGCACCCTTGGTGGATGCGTAAATCGCCGCACCCGCCAGGCCGATGTCGCGTGCCACCGACGTATTGAACAGGATCGACGCCCCCTCTTTGAGGAGCGGCGCGAGCGTGCTCGCCTGAAGCATCGGCCCGCGCACGTTGACCGCATACTGTGCATCGAACTCTGCGGCGCTGACTTGGTCGAGAGGCTGGAACCGACCGAAGCCTGCGTTGAGGAACGCGCCATCGAGCGTGCCGACCTCGCGCTTGACCCAGGCGGCTAGTGCCGTGGCGGCCGTTGCGTCCCCCGCATCGTTCACGAGGCTTCGGGCGCCGAGCTCGGTTGCTGCGGCGGCGAGTCGTTTTGCGTCGGTGCCGGTGATCAACACACTGGCGCCCTCGGTCACGAGCCGTTTGGCGGTCGCGAGGCCAATCCCTGAGCTGCCACCGGTCACGAGATAGGTCTTTTTGTGGAAACGAGTCATGTACAGTCCTTCTGAGTTGTTTGGAACCAATCGGTCTAGAATGGATCAAAAAAAGGGGCGCGATGACGTGTTGCCCGGTTAGTGAGGAGCGAGGGCGCCCAATGCGAGGTCGACCGCTTCAAGTGCCTGAGCGCGGGATATCCCGAGCTTGCCACGCACCTGTAGTCCTCCAATGATCGTCGTGATCCAGCGTGCTGCGGTCTCGGGATCCATCTTGCGAAGCTTGCCCTCGGCGATGCTGCGCTGGATCAACTCGACATACGAGCGCTCGAGGAGCTGCTCGTGATCCCGCAGCAGGCGTCGGACTTCTTCGTCATGTGGTCCGAGCTCGATCGCGCAATTCACCGCCATGCAGCCTCGACGAACCCCGCTGCAGGTCGCCATCTCGGCAGCGCCGACCATCCAGCTCCGGAGCGCCTCGAAGGCACTCGCAGCGCGTGCGCGGTCGCGGAGCGCCGCCCGTGCGGCGGTGAGGTAGCTATCGAGCGCACGGATGAACAGCGTCCGCTTGTCACCGAAGCCCTTGTAGAGACTGCCTTTGGCGAGTCCGGTCGCTTCCACGAGATCAGCGAGCGACGTTGCCTCGTAGCCGTTCTTCCAGAACAACGCGAGCGCAGCTTCGAGCACGCGAGCTTCATCGTATTCACGCGGGCGCGCCATCCAGGTCCGAGTATGCTGATTAGGGACCGATTGGTCAAGAACCATTCGTCAGATCGCGGCGAGATTGCCGTCGCGACCGCCCCTACTCCGTCGGCAATGCCTCGAGCCTCGGCGCTCCGGGACACTCCGACGGCAACAGGACCCGCGCGACCACCCCGTTCCAGAAGCTCGACTTCCCGTCGACGACGATCTGCGACTGGTCCGCAGACTCGCGGAGCGCGAGCTCCGCAGGCCTCCAGCTGTGTGCGTACATCGTCCCGAACGACTCGAGCACGTGCAGCGCACCGCACACCTCGATCGCGATCTGGTAGCTGGTCTTCGGCACGTCGTGCGGCCCGATGCCGTGGATCGGGATCAGCACGAGCTTGCGGCCTGCGACGGTCTGCGTCTTCGCCCCATCGGGCCCGCGGAACATGCAGTCCGTGAAGTTGTAGTCTGTCTCGCTCTGGCTCGCTTCGCCCTCGTCGATGCGCTTCTGGATCTCGTCGAGCGACTCCTGCCCCTCGCGCTTGGCAGCCGCGGTGCACGCGCCAGTGCACTCGCCCTCGAGCGTCTCCGTACCGAGCTTCTTCCCGCTCGCGTCGGCGAGCGTCACGATCACGTCGTGCAGCTCGCACTCCTCGCGCATGCCCCGCGACTTCTCCTTGGCGACGAGCTTCGCGCCCGCGAGTGGCGGCGCGGCCGGCTTGCGCGGACCCGCGTCGGGTGGACACACCGTCGCGACGAGCGTCGCGCCGAAGCCCGGCGGTACCGGCTGCGTGGACGCGCGCTGCCACACGCGCGCGTAGTCGGTGCCGGGATACTTCTGCGCCTTCGCGTTCGCGAGCGCGGCCTCGATCGGCCCCGTGCGCACGGCGACGTAGTGCGCCAGCGCGGGCTCCTTCTCGAGCGCACGCGTGGTCTCCGCATCCCCGACGAGCGCCGCTAGGTCGTACGGGATCGCGCGGTTCTCGGGCGGGCTCTTCGCGTGGCGTGCGACGAGCGCGTCGTACAGCGGCCGCAGCTCGCGCGCGCGTCCGAGCCGCGCCGCCCGGCGGAATGCCGCACGTTCGTTCCACCACGCGATCGCACGATCGGGCGCCCTCGCGAGCTCGGCGAGCACGACCTGCATCGCCTCGTCGAGCGCGCCGGAGCGGCGCAATGCGACGTCGAGCCATGCGCCCGCGAGCCCCAAGCGATCCTCGGCCTTCGCCTTCTGGATCACCGCCGTCGCCTCCGCGATGCGATCGATCGCGACGAGTGCGCCGACCCGCTCCTCGAGCCTGTGCGCCGAGTCGCTCGTCCCCGCAACGTCGTCGTAGAAGCGCGCGGCGCCCGCCTTGTCGCCCGCGAGCGCGCGCTCGCGCGTGATCGCGAGCTCGTCGCCCGCGAAGTCCTTCTTGTCGACCACGAGCCCCGCCCGCGTGCGCTGCGGTCCGTGATGGCCGAACAACAGGCTGTTGGTATCCGACAGCTTGTCGATTGCCGCGAACGTCGCGACGAGCGCGTCGCGATCGCCGATCTCCATATAGACCTCGACCGCGTCCGCGAGCACGATCGCGACCGGGCTCTCGCCGTCTTCCTTCGCACGCGACAGCTCGCTGTCGATCGCACGGCGGATCAACGCGGGCGGTGCGAGGTCCTCTGCAAGCGCGGCGAACACCATCCGCGGCCCGTTCGACGCTTCGAGCACGCAGCCGATAGCGCGGATCGAGTCGGCCTCGCTGATCGGCGCGAGAGTCGGCGCGAGGACCGACGCGAGTGCGGCGTCGGCGGTGGGTCGCGGCGGCGGCGGCGGGACCGCCTTGTCACCACCGCATCGACACCCACCGGCGACGAGCAGCACGAGGACACCGGCGTCGATTCGCACGCCGCGACAGTACCTCGCGTTTCTCGCCGACGTGGGGTATCCCTGCGGGGATGTCGGACTCGCGCGTTCACCTCCCCGTCGTCGGCCAGACGGCCCCCGCGGATCCGAACGCCCCGACGCCGGTCCGTCGCCGCCACCCCGAGTGGATCCGCGCGACGCTACCGACGAAGCCCGCGTACTTCGAGCTGCGCGCGATGGTCAAGGAGCTCCAGCTCCACACGGTCTGCGAGAGCGCGAGCTGCCCCAACATCGGCGAGTGCTGGACGCGCCGCGCGCTTACGATCATGATCCTCGGCGACATCTGCACGCGCAGCTGCCGCTTCTGCGACGTCACCACCGGACGCCCGCTCCCACCGGATCCCGACGAGCCGCGTCGGGTGGCCGAGCTGCTGTCGCGCATCTATTCGACCACCGGGCTCGAGCACACGGTGATCACGTGCGTCGATCGCGACGACCTCGCCGACTTCGGCGCTGCGCACTGGGCCGAGACCATCACGCGCACGAAGGCCGCGTGTCCCGACATGACGCTCGAGATCCTCGCCGGCGACTTCAAGGGCAGGACCGAGCTCGTCGATATCGTCCTCGCCGCGAACCCCGACGTGTTCGCGCACAACCTCGAGACGGTCCCTCGTCTCTCGCGGCAGGTCCGCGTGCAGGCGAGCTATCCGCGTAGCTACAAGATCCTCGAGCACGCGCGCGCCCGGGGG
The DNA here is from genome assembly GCA_046160585.1 of Kofleriaceae bacterium. Taxonomy (GTDB): domain Bacteria; phylum Myxococcota_A; class Polyangia; order Haliangiales; family Haliangiaceae; genus JABFXX01. Next base: position 97,044 of record JBJXGN010000237.1, on the reverse strand, counting down.
GCGATCACCAAGACCGGCCTCATGCTCGGCCTCGGCGAGACGCGCGAGGAGATCGAAGAAGTGCTGCGCGACGTCGCCAGCCTCGGCGTCGACATCGTCACGCTCGGCCAGTACCTCTCGCCGAGCAAGCAACACCTGCCGATCGAGCGCTACGCACACCCCACGGAGTTCGCCGAGCTAGAGACGTACGCGCGCTCGCTCGGCATCACCCACGTTGTCTCCGGTCCGCTCGTTCGCTCGAGCTATCACGCCGATGGCCAGGCCCAGCTCGTCCGCGATCTGCGCGCCGCCAAAGGCCTCGCGCCCGTCAGCTGAGCGCACACCTGCCTACTCGGGCTTCGCGTTACCGTGGAGTCATGCGCCGATGTGTCCTTCTCGTGATGCTCGCGGCTTGTGATGATGGCGGGGTCGACGTCGACAACCCGCTGACGGATCCCGTGGACGGCCCGGCTGCCGGCAACCCCGATGGAACGTGCGCCATCCCGTCCGACGCCGGCCTCGCAAACGTCGCAAACCCACGCACCGTCGTCGGTACAGGCACGGCGGCGAGCTGCACGAGCGACGCGGTGATCGCTGCGGTCGCTGCCGGCGGCGTCATCACGTTCGATTGCGGTCCGGATCCCGTGACGATCACGCTCGATCGCGTCGCGAAGATCGTCAACGACACGGGGCCAGAGATCGTGATCGACGGCGGCGGCAAGGTGACGCTGTCCGGTGGCGGCGCGACCCGCATCCTCTACATGAACACCTGCGACCAGGCGCAGAAGTGGACCACGTCGCATTGCAACGATCAGGACCACCCGCGCCTCACGATTCAGAACATCACGTTCGTCGACGGCAATTCGAAGAACGTGGACAACGAGAACGAGCTCGGCGGCGGAGGCGCGATCTGGGCGCGCGGCGGGCGGCTTCGCCTCGTCAACACGCGCTTCTTCAACAACGTGTGCGCCGACAACGGCCCGGACGTCGGTGGCGCCGGCGTGCGCGCGTTCAGCCAGTCGCAGGGCCTGCCGGTCTATGTCGTGAACTCCACGTTCGGAGGCGCGCAGGACTACGGCAACACGTGCTCCAACGGCGGCGGCATCAGCAGCATCGGCGTGTCGTGGTCGATCATCAACAGCGTGTTCTCGCACAACCGCGCGATCGGCATGGGTGGCAACCCACCGCAGAACGGCCAGCAGGGCGGCGGCAGCGGCGGTGCGATCTACAACGACGGCAACGAGATGACGCTGTCGTTGTGCGGCACGAAGGTCCACGACAACAGCGTCGTCCAGCACGGCGCGTCGATCTTCTTCGTGACGAACAACCACACGGGTGACATCCGGATCGATCGCTCGACGCTGATGAACAACACGGGCGGCACCTGGTACACGCAGTACCCGACCATCTCGGCGCACGACGACACGCCGATCGAGGTCACCGACTCGACGATCCAGTAACTCGCGCGAGGATCTCGTCCATCACCGGATCAGATCGTACCCGAGCTTCGCGACGAGCGCGCCCGAGACGACCAGCACCATGATCCGGATCAGCTTCGCGCCGCCCTTCATCGCCAGCCGCGCACCGACCAGCCCGCCGACGAGCTGTCCCGCCGCCATCGGCAACGCGACCTTCCACATGACGCTGCCCGCGCTCGCGAACGCACCAACCGCGGCGAGGTTCGACGCGAAGTTGATGACCTTCGCGTTTGCGGTCGCCCGCACCATCGTCATGCCGCACAGCGCGACGAAGCCGACGATCAGGAACGTGCCGGTGCCCGGACCGAAGAAGCCGTCATACGCGCCGATGGTCACCGCGAGCGCCGCGATGATCCACGCGACACTCGAGCTTGCGGGAGCGTCCTCGTCACGCTGCGGCTTCTTGACCATCAGGAGCACGGCCGCGCCGATCAACATGCCGATCACGATCGGCCGCAACGTGAACGGAGCGACGAGCAGCACGAGCTGCGCGCCCGCGAGCGAACCGCCGAGCCCGAGGAGAAACATCCACCACGCGCGATCGCGCTCGACCTTGCCTGCGCGCCAGAACGCGACGAGCGCCGCGCCCGAGCCCCACACGCTCTGCCCCTTGTTCGTCCCCAGCGCGACGTGGGGCGGCAGCCCCGCGGCGAGGAGCGCGGGCAGCGTGATCAGGCCGCCGCCGCCGGCGATCGCGTCGACCGTCCCCGCCAGGAGCGCGGTCACGGTGAGGAGCACGATCACGATCGGATCCACGTGGCCACGGTACACTACGCTCGGTGCAGATCACGATCGTGGGCGCTGGAGTCATCGGCCTCACGACGGCGCTCGTGCTCGAGGAGCACGGACACACCGTCCGCATCGTCGCCGCGGCGACCGACGACGCGACGACCTCGGCCGTCGCGGGCGCGGTGTGGTTTCCCTATCGTGTCGGCCCGCCGGATCGCGTGGCGTTGTGGGCGGCGACCACGCGCGCGTGGCTCGTGCGACACGCGCACGAAGCGGACGCGGGCATCGACATCCTCGACGGCTTCGAGATCACCACCGAGCCCGAAGAGGCGGCGGGCCACGCGCCGCCCCGCCCGTGGTGGGCCATGCACATCGACGTGGTGCGCGCCCCGGCGCCGGTCACCGGCGCGCCCGCAGCGTGGAAGTTCACCGCGCCGCGCGTCGAGCCCGCGCGGTTCTTGCCGTACCTCGCCTCGCGGCTGCGAGCGCGCATCGAGCGGCGCACGGTCACGGATCTCGCCGCCGAGCCCGGTGACATCGTCGTCAACTGCGCGGGCCTCGGCGCACGCGAGCTCGCCGGCGACGACGCGCTGTCGCCGCTGCTCGGCCAGATCGCGATCGCGAGTGTCGGCACCACCGATCTGCGCACGACGATCACCGACCATCGCGATCCGGAGGCGATCTTCTACGTCATCCCGCGCCGCGACGAGCTCGTGCTCGGCGGCTGCTCGGTCCCTGTGGCCCCGGGGACCACGCCCCTTACCGACGACGCGATCACCGCACGCATCCTCGCCCAAGCGGCCGCACTCGGGTTGCCGATCGGTGCGGTCACGCGAACACGCGTAGGCCTGCGCCCGTATCGACCGACGGTCCGCCTCGAGCGGCCGCGTGTCATGGACCCGAGCGACCCGGCCGGGTCGGGACGCCCGGATCGCGTGATCCACAACTACGGGCACGGCGGTGCCGGTTTCACGCTCTGCTACGGCTGCGCTGAAGATGTCGCGAAGCTCGTCCCCTCACGGGACGATCCGGACGCATGACGGTGCGCGCGGCGACTGAACGGTGCGCGCGGCGAGTGAGTGTGCGGAGGAGGCTTCGCCGTGTCGCCGAGACCGCGGGACGATCAGAGCTTGACGATGCCGCCGTAGTACAGCCCGACGAGGGCCCCTGCGATGGCCACGAGCAGGAGCGCGAGGATCAGCGGAACGCGCGACGGCTTCCGGTCCGCGAGGTTCTTGCCGACGTTGCCGCCGGCGTCAGAGGGAGGCAGCGGCTGCTGGAGCACGTCGGTCGCGACGTCCTGCTCGCGCTTGGGCGCCTTGCGTGCGGTTGATGGTGTCTTCGCGACGGCGGGTGCAACTCCGCGCGAGGTGGAGTCGCTTTTGCCCGGCCCCAGGTCGTCGCGCACGTGCAGGATGGTCGGGTCGTCGTCGCGAACGCCGCCCTTACTCGCCTCGATCGCGAACGGCTTGCCGTCGATCGCGGTCTGCTCGTTCGTGTCGACGAGCTTGGCCGGCGTGTCGCGGTGTCCGAGGTTGGGCGCCTTGTGCTGCGGCGTTTGTCGCGGTTCGTGCATCCGGAGGGGAGCCTTGTCGTGCGAGGTCTCCTCCATCGCGAGCACGGCGGGGTGCACCAGGCCCTGCGTGAGGCAGCGGTCCCACGCCTCGCGCAGCGCCTGCTCGGCCTCGCCGGAGTCGCGGAACCGCGTACGATCCGACGGCTGGAGGGCCGTCATCGTAACCGTCGCGAGCGGCTCGGGGATCGACGGATCGTGCCGCGCGGGCGACGGTGCGTTGCCCTGCACGACGTAGCCGTTCGTGGTCTTGGTATCGGGCCCCTCGTACGGGATCCGGCCGCACAACAGCTCGTAGAAGCAGGCGCCCCACGCGAACACGTCGGCCTGTGGCGTGTAGCGGCCTTCTTTGATCGCCTCGGGCGGCGAGTAGCCGGGCGTGCCCATGAAGATGCCGACCTGGGTGAGGTCCGAGTCGGGCATGCGCGCGATACCGAAGTCGGCCAGCTTCCAGCGATTGTCGCCGGCGTGCAGCACGTTCGCGGGCTTCACATCGCGATGCACGATCCGCTGCCGGTGCGCGAACGACAGCGCGCTCGCGAGATCGAGCGCGATCGACACGCAGCGCGCGAGCGGGATGCGCACTCGATCGAGCCGATCCGCGAGCGACTCGCCCGGCAGGTACTCGAGCACCATGAACGGCGCGCCGGATTCCTCGTCGACGCCGACGTCGAAGATCGTCACGATCGCCGGGTGCTGCATTTTCGCGGCGGCCTTCGCCTCGCGCTGGAAGCGCTCGAGGAACGCGGAGCGCACGCGGCGTCCCTGCCCCTGTGGCGACATGATCGTCTTCACGGCGACCACGCGATCCAGCAGCGGATCGCGCGCCTTGTAGACGACGCCCATCGCGCCCTTGCCGATCGTCTTCACGACCTCGTAGCGACCAATGCGTTGCCGGGAGTCTTCGCCTGCCCCATGGCCGATGCCAGGAGGCGCTTCTCCCTTCAATCGCGTATTCGTACGCGGACGTGCGGCGGACTCATCGCCCATGAGCGCGGAAAGGATTCTAACACGGCGGTACGAAAGGGGGAGTTTGTGGCCGGCCGACCGCAGGATCAGCGCGGCGACCGAACGCCGGCCACCTTGGACCCGGCGGCCACCGAGCTCGTCACGAACGCATTTCCGCCGATCACCGAGCCTTTACCGATGACCGTGTCGCCGCCCAAGATGGTCGCGTTGGCGTAGATGACGACATCGTCCTCCAGCGTCGGGTGGCGCCGGTGTCCGGGCTCCGGGCGGCTCTCCCCCTGGGGGACGCTGAGCGCACCCAACGTCACGCCTTGGTAGATGCGAACGCGGTCGCCGATGAGGGTGGTTTCGCCGATCACCACCCCGGTCCCGTGGTCGATAAAAAACGACCTGCCGATCTCGGCTCCCGGGTGGATATCGATGCCGGTCCTGCGGTGCGCCAGCTCGGTCATCATGCGCGGGACGACGACAGCGCCGGCGCCGAGGAGCGCGTGGGCGATCCGGTACACCGTGATCGCGTAGGTGCCCGGATAGCAGAACAGGATCTCGTCGAGGCCGCTCGCTGCCGGATCGCCCTCGAACGCCGCGCGGAGGTCATCGCGCACGGCCTCTCGCAGATCGGGGAGCGACGCGAGGAAGCGATCCGTGATCGACTCGGCCTTTGCCGAGCAGTCGACGCACTCGAGATCCGCCAGCCCGAGCAGCTGCTGCTTCTTGTGATGGAGCGCGCGATACACCTGCCGCTGCAGCGCCGCGCGTAGCTCGTTCACGCGCGTGCGAACGAGCTCGCGGAGCGCCGGGCGCTCGAGGCGCGCGACGTCGGGGCCGGCGTAGCCCGGGAACAGCAGCGCCCGCGCTTGCTCGACGATGTTCTCCACCTGCGCCTCGCTCGGAAGCTCGTAGCTCCCGATGTGCTGCATCTCCTTGGCGCCGGGGTCGACGTACATCTCGAGCAGCCGATCCGCGACCGCGTCCGCGTCGGAGCGAGGCTCGTCCTTGAGGTGCAGGTGTCGTCGCTCCGACATCACGCAACCTCTACCACGGCTCGTGCGAGCTCGCCGCGCACGAGCTGCGTGACACCGGTCGCGGCCCGCTCCAGGATCTCCGATGTTCCCTCGAAGCTCATGTCCAGCACGGCCCCACCGAGGTGAGCCGTCACGGCGAACCGTGCGAACGGCATCTCGCGCAGCGCCGCGGCGATCCCCTCGCGGTGACCCGGCACGCCGGCGCGATCCGCCTCCGGGTTCGCGACCACGGTCACCCCGCCGCGCTTCGCGATCCGCGGTCCCATCACGACGAAGCGCTCGAGCTCGGTGAGCGGCTCCCGCGCGGCGTCGTAGCCGATGAGCGTCGCGACCTTCCCGAACGGTGTCTCGACGATCGGCAGCTTCTCGGCGTCGCCGCGCGCGAGGCCGAGAGCGCTTGGTGCGCCATCCTCGATCGCGGGCACGAGGTTGACCTTGTTCGTCGTCGCGAGCAGCCGTCCGTCGGGCGCGAACAGGAACGAGCTCGACGTCAGCTCGCCATTCGCGCCGAGGCGGATGTGCGAGCCGGCCACCAGGTGCACGCGCTTCGCACGTGCGAGCGGCCCGCACACACCGCGCCAGAACCGCTCTGCATCCGGTGCGAGCGCCGCGAGGATCGCGTGGCGCGGGTCGAGCACGCGCGTGGTCGCGACGCCGCGTAGCACCTCGAGGGGCCTGCGCATCGCCCCGGCGGCAAGCGCCGCCGGCAGCGTCTTCGCGCGATGGGCGGCGGGTGGCGACAGCGCAAACATCGCGAGGTGTCCCGCGAGCTCGGGAAGCACCACCAGCGTGTGGTCCGCGGCACCTGCACCGTCGAGGGCGCGCGCGATCGACGCCTCGAGGTGCGCGCGGTACGCGTCGCCCGACGCGAGCACCTCGTCATCGACGACGAGCTGGACGGCGACGAGCGCGGCCTTCACGAGGCACGCTCGACGCCGGCGAACGACACGCCCATCATCACTCCGGCTCGCCCGCGCTACTCGTCGGCACCGGCATCGGCGCGTCGTTGATCTTCGCGATCACCTCGTCGATGTTGTTCGCGTCGGGGATCGTGATGCGTGTGGGCATGCCGCCGCCGATCGCAAACATCGTCACGAAGTCCCACCCCGATCCGAACGCGGCCGCGATCGTGATCATCCCCGAGTCGCGAACGATCGCGACCGGCGCGCGTTGCTGCCCGGCGAGGAGCAGGTCCGTCTTGTCGAACGTTCCCGCGTTGCCGGCCGCATCGACGATGGCCACGCGGCCGCGGATCGCGTAGCCCTGCGCCATCTGCTGCGTCTTCCGATCGCGCCGATCGAACTCGGCCGCCGCGTCGCGGATCACATCGTCGTGTGTGCCCGACTTCATCCCGCCGACGAGGAACTGCACGACCGAGCGCTTCAGCTGGTCGTCGCGGAACTTCGCGCGCAGCGCGCGATCGATGCGCATACCGATCGGACCGGGCGTACCGATCCTCGTGTCGACCGCACGCGCGTCGTCGTCGGCGCCCGGGTACGGCTCGACGCCGCCGAGGATCCACTTCGCGGCGGCGTAGATGCCGTCGAGGTCGACGTGCGTGCACACGCAGTCGATCGGCCCCGTCTGCCGCACGAGGTCGGGCGTGACCATCTCGGGACACGCACCGTGCTGGGCCTTGGTCGCGAGGACGAACCGCGGGTCGTTCGCGAACAGCGCGTGCTTCTCGTGATCGTGATGATCGACCCAGGCGGCGAGCCGATCGCCAAGCGCGTCGAGGAACGGCCGGGTGACCAGCTCGAAGGAGGTGCTCGTGCCCACCGTGGCCGCGAACGCGATGTCGAGCACGACCACGCGCCCGTGCAGCTTCTCGGCGCGCGGCAACACGCGCGGAGACGCGAACCACAGCTGCGGCATGATCATGGACGGTTCTACCATCTTCGTCGACAAGAGGGGCCGCGTCACTGTCACGCGCATCGGCATCACGCCGTCGTTCGCCCGGTATCGCTCTCGGCTCGCGCAGCCACGCGTCGGCACGGCATGGCGAGACCGAACACCCCCCGGTTACGACCGGGTGGGCGCTTTACTTCGGACAGTGCATCGTCACGCTCCACCCGTCGTGCAGATAGATCTGCCGCACCGTGCCGCGATCGCCGCACTGTGCGGAGCCCGGGAGGAGCAAACACAGCGTGTGCTCGCCCGCGTCGGCGACGAGCGCGCTGCGGCGACCCGGCGCCACCTGCCCGAGCTGCGAGCCATCGATCCACACGTCGACCGCGTCGACGCACCGGGAGTTGTCGACGTAGAACGTCGCTCGTGCGCGCGGTCGCGGTGGCTGGATCGCCGGCGGCTCCGGCGGTCGGTCCTGCACGACAACGCGATAGCGCTCTGGGTTCGCGACCGCGGCGGCCAGCAGCTTGTCGTTGCAGCCCGCGACGCGCAGCTCCGGCGCGAGGCCGCGCGACCACTCGGCGCGCAGCTCCGTGATGTCGGCGAGCGCGACGCGGAACGTCTTCTTCGCGTTCGCGAGCTGCGTGCGCGCTGTCGGAAGCAGACCGGCACCACCGCCGATAGCGGCGTGGCGCGCGAGGAAGTCTGCGGTCGCCTCGAGCTCGACGCCGAGGCGCTCGTATCGGCGAAGCTCCTTTTGCGCGGCGGCCCACAGCGGTGCAACGCGCGCGACGGGACACGTGCGCACCGGCGCGACCTTCACCGGTGCGTATGGACCGCGACCCAGCGACGCGAGGATCGTCAGGAACTGCGTCTGGTACGCGAGGCGCACCGTCGCCATCGCCGCGGACGTGATCGCGTAGTGATCGATCATCCGCTGCAGGCCCTCGGCGTCGCCCCACGGGCGGATCAGCTCGACGAGCTCGGGTGAATACGCGACCTGCGGCGTGCCGCCGGAATCGAGGAGCGACAGTGCGGTGCGCGCGGCCACGAAGTCCGGTAGCGCGACGATCGCGGCGGACAGCTCGCGACGCGCGTACGCGCGATCGTTCGCGAGCGCCGCGGTGATGCCCGAGAGATAGCGGAGCTGCCCGTCGTCGGGCCAGTGCGGGAGCGCGCGGTCGAGCTCCGAGCGCGCGAGGATGGCGTCGCGACGACCGAGCTCCGCGGTGATCAGTGCGCGCCACTGGCGGATGTCGCGCGGCGCGGTACGGGTCGACCTGCGGAGGTACCACGCGGCTTCGCTCGGCTTGCCCTGCGCGAGCGCGATGACCGCGAGCGCTTGCTCCGCGCTCGGTCGATCCTCGCCGTAGCGCTGCAGCCCCGTATACACACGTGCGGCCTCGGCGAGGCGCCCCGCGTCGAACAGCGATTGCGCGGCGATGAACCCTGCGAAGCTCGACTCCGGGGCGATCTTCTGCGCGCGTCCGTACCACGCGAGCGCGGGCTCGAGCTTCCCTTGCCGGCGATAGCCGTCGCCGATGCGAACGAGCAACGCGAGATCCGGCGCGCGCGTCGCAGCGATCGCCTCGAGCTGCGCCGTCGAGCGCGCCCAGTCACCGAGCGCCCCGTACGCAGTCGCCAGATCATCCTTTACGTCGACGTCGTCTGGCACGCGCGCCGCGATCGCCTCGAGCTCCTTCACGAGCTTCTGCGTCTCGCTCCGCGACGCGTGGATCAGCGCGAGAACGCGCCGCGACGGTAGGTGATCGGCCTTCTTCGCCGTGACGAGCTCGAGCTGCTTCTCCGCGCGCGGTGCGTCGCCGGTCTGCCACAGTGCGGCGCCGTACTGGTAGCGAGCCTCGAGGTCCCACGGCCGTCGCGTCACGAGCTTCTCGAACAGCGGCAGCGAGACCTCCGCCTTGCCCGCTCTCACCGACGCCGCCGCGGCCGCGCGCAGCGACTGCAGATCGTCCGGCGCGAGGTCGTGCGCGTACGCGAACTTCCCGGCCGCCTTGTTCGCGAGCTTCGGATCCTTCTGCTCCTTGGAGAGCAGTGCGTACAGCTCGCCGACGAGCCGCTGGGCCTCGAAGCACTTCGGGTCGATGAACACCGAGCGCTCGAGATCCTGCTTCGCGAGATCGAACTGCTTCGCGCGCGCCTTCTGGGCGATGGCATCCGTCGTCGCGATCGGCATCGCGATCGCGGCGACGAGGTGCCCGAGGCCGCGCGCCATGAGGCTCGTCGCGTACAAATCGCTCGCGAGTGGGCGCGCCAGGCGCGTCGCTTTTTGGGCGTCGATCTTCATGCCGACGACGGTCCACACCTCGACGAGCGCGTCGCCGAGCAACGCGTGATAGGTCTCGACCTTTCCCTGGCGAACCGCCTCGTGTTCGCGCGTGGCGAGCCCCTTGTCGACTTTCCACACCGAGACCGCGATCCGCAGCTCCCAGTTCGGGCGCTCTACCCACCCGGTCACGACCCAGGTGGCGTCGTTGGTCTTCGCGAACGCCGCCACGGCGGTGGCCTCTGCGCGGATGGGGACCGGGCCGACGAACAGCGATCCCCCGGTCGACTCAAGGCCGAGCACGTCCTCCACTTTTCCGGCGATCTCGAACGGGGCGCCCCACTGGTACCAGTCGAACGGGCGGACGTTCGCGCGGTTCTCGAACGACGCCACCGCGAACCTCGGCGGGCTCGGTTTCACGTCGGGGACATCGCTCGACTCGACGGCCGAGCTGCCGGCCGGCCTGGGCCCGCTACTCCCTTCGGCGGTTCCCTCGACGACAACCACACCCCGAGGCGGTGGTAGCGGTGCGAATGGATCCGTCGGCGGGCCGGGCTGCGCCGACGCGCTCGCGAGCGTCATCACCAGCGTGATGAACGCTGACGCGTGCGATCGCACCGGCAACCTCATACACTGAGCATACCGTGGCGGAGGAACGACGGCCTCCTCGTCCCAAGCGCCGGAAACGCCGCATCCGCGCCGTCTCCGTCCTGCGCCTGGCACTCTTGTTGATCGTCTACGGGGCGTCGATGGGTGCAGCGGCCGGGTATCTCGCGATCGCGACTGTCAACAAGGAGCTGCCCGCCGATCTGACGGCGCTCCTCGACTACCAGCCGAACCGCAAGAGCATCGTCCTGTCCTCCGATGGCGAGGAGGTCGGCGCGTTCTCGATCGAGAACCGCAAGATCGTCGCGCTCGAACGCATGCCGCCGCATGTGCCCGCCGCCTTCCTGTCCGCCGAGGATCGCCGGTTCTATCGGCACCAGGGCTTCGATCTCGTCGGCATCGTGCGCGCCGCGTACCGCAACTTCTCGTCGGATGGCGAGATCAAGCAGGGCGGCTCGACGATCACGCAGCAGATCATCAAGCAGACACTGCTGGTCGGCGAGGAGCTGATCGGCGCCGTCGACCTGCCACCCGACGAGCGCGCGAAGCTCGCGAAGGCGCAGAAGTACCGTCGGAAAATGAAGGAGCTGATCCTCGCGGTTCGCCTCGAGCGCGAGCTGACGAAGGCCGAGATCCTCTCGATCTACCTGAACCACATCTATCTCGGTAACGGCGCGTACGGCGTCGCCGCCGCGGCGAACGTCTACTTCGGCAAAGAAGTGGAGGACCTCACCGTTGCGGAGGCCGCGATGCTCGCCGGCCTGGTCGCCTCCCCGACGAAGTACGCACCGCATCGCAACATCCATCTCGCGCGCGAGCGACAGCGCTACGTGCTCGGTCACATGCGCGAGGACAACTTCATCTCCGACGCCGAGTACCATGCCGCGCTCGCCGAGCCGATCGCGCTCGTCGACGAGAGTGACCTCAACCACCTCGCGTCGCCGTATTTCGTCGAACACGTGCGCCAGGTCGCGACGAAGCTCTACGGCAACAACGAGCTGTTCAAGGGCGGACTGAAGTTCTACTCGACACTCGACACGCGCATGCAGGACGCCGCCGAATCGGCGGTGAAGAAGGGCCTCGAGTCCCTCGATCGACGCCTCGGGTTTCGCGGCCCCATCGGCGCGGTCCCGCAGTCGGCGCGCGGTGCGTGGACGGGCGGCCCGGCACATCCGTTGTCCGGCGCGACGGACGACACGACGGCGCTCTCCGATCAGCTCCTGACCGATCAGCGCTACGGAGCGATGGTCGTCGAGTTCGGCAAGGGAGGTACGGTCGTCGTCGATCTCGGCCCCAAGCGCCTGCCGCTCGTCGACGCGGACGCGCGGGACGTTCGTGCGTGGCGCCCCGAGCGCTCCGGTGACGCCGGATCCGTGACACGGGGGCGCGATCCGAATACGACACCCGCGCCGAGCACGAAGAAAGACCCGGTGAAGCTCGGTGACCTGTTGCCCGTGCGCCTCGCGAACCCCGAGGGCACGTCGGTCACGCTCGCGCAGCGTCCCGAGCTGCAAGGCGCGATGGTGGTGATGGAAGTGTCGACAGGGCGCGTGACCGCGATCGTCGGTGGCTACGACTGGACCGCGAGTCAGTTCAACCGCGCCACGCAGGCAGAGCGTCAGGTCGGCTCGTCGATCAAGCCGTTCATCTACGCCGCCGCGATCGAAGCGGGCCGCGCGGTCACCGATCGCATGACCGACGGTCCGTATTCGGTGCAGACCGCGACGGGGACGTGGACGCCCGCGAATTACGACAACAAGTACATGGGCACCGTCACGCTCATGACCGCCCTCGCCTATTCGCTCAACACGATCAGTGTGCAGCTCGTCGTGCAGGTCGGGCTCGATCGCCTGATCGAAGTGCTGCGCGGCTTCGGCGTTCACTCGCCGATCCCGCGCCATATCTCGATCGCGCTCGGGACGCCCGACATCACGCTGCTCGAGATGACAGCGGGCTACGCAGGCATCGCGTCGGGCGGCCGTCGCGTGACCCCGCGGTTCTTCGATCTCGTCACCGATCCGAGCGGTGCGAGCGTCGACGATCTGCGCGAGCGCCCGCTCGGAGCGCAGGTCATCTCGCCGGACGTGGCGTACGTCACCCAGATGCTGATGAAGGGTGTCGTGCAGCGAGGCACCGCGCGCTTCGCGCAGACGATCGGTCGTCCGGCCGCCGGCAAGACTGGCACGTCGGCCAACTTTCGGGACGTGTGGTTCGTCGGGTTCACGACGGATCTCGTCGCGGGCGTGTGGATCGGGCGCGACGACTCGACGCCGATCGGCGACAAGATCACCGGCGGTGGCGTCGCCGTCCCGATCTGGGTGGAGTTCATGCAGAAGGCCCATCCGCGAACACCGCTACGTGACTTCCCTGTCCCGGCCGGCGTCAGCTTCGCTCGCGTCGAGCCGTGGGGAGGATCCGCATCCGGTCCCTCGATGTCACTCCGGGCGGACTCGCTGTGGATGCCGTTCCTTCGCGGGACACAGCCGCCGCAGCTGATCGGTGGTCCCCTGGTTCGCTCGTTCGACGATCTCGTGCCGGCGCCGTCACTGCCCGCCGCCTCGAAATGCTCGACCCTCGACTGCCTGTGATACGGTCCGGTCATGCGTCGCTTCGTTGTCCTCGCGACCGCGGTGTCCGTCGCCGGCACCTTCGGCGCCTGCCGGATCTCGCTCGAAGATGACTCGTTCCCGATCGATGCCGGGTCGAACCTGTCGGCATCGTGCATGGCGGCGCAGACCGCGTCGGACCTCACGTTCCTCGAGACCAGGGTCTACGCGACCGCGTGCACGTTCAGCGGTTGCCACAATGGTGCGTCGGACGACGCCGGCATGATGGATCTGCGCTCGGGCATGTCCCTCGCATCCCTCGTCAACAAGCCGTCCAAGCTCGAGCCTGCCTACATGCTCGTGGTCCCGGGGCAGCCGACGCAGAGTTATCTGTTGATGATGGTGCAGCACCTGTCTCCGGAAGAGATGACGCCGCCCGCCGATGGTCCGCCGATCGACATCGGGTTCATGCCGCAGAACACGGGCGGCAAGGCGATCTGCATGCCGAAGCGCGAAGCGATCGAGCGGTGGATCGTCGGCGGCGCGCTGCCCTGATCCTAACGAGCAATGATCGGCGATTGTGGGCGCGCAACTGAAAATGTCACCGGAATGTGTGAGGCGATCTGGCCGTACGGTGCCAGTAAGTCATCGTTCGGAAAGCGTCATTTCCACTATTGGCGCCGGTGGTTTGCTTGACGCAGTGTCCAACGTCTCGCTACAACATCGACATAGCGCCGGGCGCCCTGCGTCCACCGCAAAGGCAAGGGAAGACGAATGAGCTGGCTAAGTGAACTCTTCCAGAAGGGCGGGCCCTTCTTCATCGTCAACACGTTCTTCTTGGCCATCGTCATCGGCTTGATTGTCGAACGTTCGATCTACTTCCTCGGCCGTGGCCACCTGAACGCCAAGGCGTTCCTCGAGCAGCTTCGCAAGCTACTCTCGGCAAACAACGTCGACCGCGCGAAGAAGCTGTGCGACGCCACCACGGCGCCCGTCGCCCGCGTCGCGAAGGCGGGCCTCAACCGTCTCCACCGCGGTGAAGCGGCCGTCGCGCAGGCGATGGAAGAGACGATGACAGACACGATGCCCGAGGTGAAGACCCGCATCGCTGCTCTGTGGTCGCTCGCGAACATCACGACGCTCGTCGGACTCCTCGGTACCATCGCCGGTCTCATCGCGACGTTCGCCGCGATCGGCGACGCGAACCCAGCCGATCGCCAGAAGAAGCTCTCCGACGGTATCGCCGAGGCGATGTACAACACCGCGTACGGCCTCTCGATCGCGCTCATCTGCATGGTCGGTCACCTGCTTCTGTCCTCGGCGATGAAGAAGGTGATCAGTGACCTCGAGGCGTTCAGCCTACGATTCGAGAACCTGCTCGCGGAGGGTGCGGCACAGCCGCCCTCGTCGAGCCGCGCGCCCGCCTCTCCGACCGAGGACGTCGCGTAGGTTCCTTTGGGGAACTGGTCCGCACATAGAGTTCGCGCCAAGACCCGCGCGGCGGTCCACCGTCGCGAGGATCAGGTCGAGGAAGAGGAGATGGAGAGCGGCGAGCTCAACCTGATCCCGTACCTCGACATGGTGACGAACCTGATGCTGTTCCTGCTCGCGTCGGTGTCCGCGGGGCTCATCCTCGTGCAGATCGACACGACGCTACCGGACAAGGCACCGCCGAACCCCGCGAACGTCACGCAGCCGAGCACGAACCCCGACGACCAGCCGCTCAAGCTGTTTGTCTCGATCAAGCGCGACGAGATGATTCTGTGGTCGGCGAGCGGCCTCGAGGGCACGCTCACCGCGCCCAAGGCGTCGTTCAAGAAGACGGGCGCAGACGGTGACGGATGCGACGGCCCCTACATGTGCCAGAGCAACGTCTGCGACCCCAAGACGCTGCGATGCGTGTCGAGCGCCACCGAGGAGCCGCAGATCGTCTACAACTATCGCGCGCTCAACCTGGCGCTGATCGAGATCGCCACGCGTCGCTACGCCGGCAAACAGCGCAAGGCAGACACGTACCAGATCATTCTGCAGGCGGATGGCTCGATTCCGTACTCGACGATCGTCGCGACGATGGCTGCGATGCGTTGCCCCCTTCCCGACCAACACAAAGACGTAACGGGCTGTGCCCTGCCGACCGAGGACGAGAACCTAAAGAAGGCCAAAGAGCCCATCTCGCCCGACGGAAAGCTCTACGACACGACGCGCGCGAGCTACGATCCGAAGAAGATGGCCCTGTTCCCGGAGATCGCCTTCTCCTCGGGCTTCGAATGATATGAGCTTCACGCAGCGCGAAGCGCGCCGAATCATCCGCAAAGCCGTCGGGCGCGTTCCCGAGGGTGAGGAGATCCGTCACCTCAACATCATGCCGATGATGGACATGATGACGATCTTGCTCGTGGCGTTCATCTTCCAGGCGGCCACGAGCACGACGGCCCTGACCGCGAGCACCGTCTCGCTGCCGCGCTCGCTGACCGACGACGAATTGCCCGAGGGCGCGTCGACGCTGATCATCACAAAGAACGGCATTGTCGTCGAAGGCAAGTCGATCGTCGCCGTGTCCAACGGGGATGTCGACGCCGCCGAAAAAGAAGGCGGCTCGCTCGGCATCAAGATCCCGCGCCTCACGAACTTCCTCTCCGCGCTGCGCCAGCAGGAAGAAGCGATCCTTCGCTCCAAGCCCGGCTACGATCCGGCGCAGGCGCCGCCGCCCGAGCTCATGATCATTGCAGATCGCACGACGCCGTACCGCTTGCTCCTGCAGGTGATGTTCTCGGCGAAGCAGAAGGAAGCCGGCTACAAGCATTTCCGGCTCATCGTCCAGAAGGCGTACCCGCTGAAGCCGCGGCCGTAGCCGTACGCGAGTGTTTGTGAATCGGCGGCTCGCCAGGTGCGAGCGTGCGGCTATACTCGGAGCATGAAGCTCGTCGGCGAACGTCGTGCGCTTGCAGCGATCATATTCGCGTTCTTCTTCATCCTGTTCTTCCTGAACGGGCTGCAGATCGGCGCCCCCCAGGGGAACTTCCTGTTCGCGCTGGCCGGCTGCTACGGACTCGCGTTGTTCGCACTCGTCGCGGGGTACTTCTGGGCGCGTTGGTTCGCCGTTGGCGTCGGGCTGTTCGGCGTGATCGTCGCGGCGGTCTCGCTGTGGCAGGCACGCAGCGATCCGGACATGTTCGATGCGGTCTGGCGCACGCTGGTCTTCTTCGGAGGCACGCACCTCGTCGCGACGGTGATGCTGTGGGGAGATGCGATGGCGGTGCCGTACGACGGGCAGACCAAGTGGCGCGAGAAGCTCCACATGGACGACAACGCCGTCCAGCGCCTCGGGCGCTCGGTGATCCGCGCGGGTGTCGGCCTCCCGTTCGTCCTCGCCTACGCCTTCGCGCCCAAGCCCGAGTCGGCGCAGACCGCGCTGGCGCTGACCGCGCTCGGGCTCGCCGCGTTCGGGCTGCGGGCGGTGGTTCGTGCGAAGACGTGGGGCGTGATCGCGATCGGCCTCGCCGGCACGGTGATGATCACGCTCGCGGGTGCCGATCTCGCGATGGGGGCCCCCGACGGGTGGGTGCTGCGCCCTGCCCTCGCCGGTGGCCTCCTACTCTCGGCAACGGTGCCGTGGCTCGCGCCGCTCGCGCGTTCGTTCGTCGCAGCACGCCACTAGCGCCCGTCAGCCCTCGGGAGGCGACCGCGCTCGATTGATTCGCGCGCTGCGTCGCGCTACCGTCGACAGCATGGGTAGGACAAGCCTCGTCCTCGCGTGCGTGCTGCTCGCTTCCTCGGCTGTGGGTTCCACGGGATGTGCCTCGCTTTACGGCGGAAAGCCGGAGAAGCTGCGCAACCCCGAGAAAAAGAAGAAGCCGGCCGAGCCGCCGGAGCAAGTGGTGAAACCCGAGTACGTGGAGGACTGCGCCGCCGACTTCCGTGGCGATCCCACCAAGGTCGCTCGACAGACCGGCATGTCCTCGCAGCTCACGGGCGAAGGGGAGACGGCCATGGTGAGTGGTGATCGCGCGAAGGATTCTGCGTCGCAGGTGGAGTTCTACAAGCTCGGGATCTCGAAGCTTTCGAATGCCCTCGGGAAGGACCCCTACAACCACGATGCGACGCTCGCGCTCGCGATCGCGTATGACAAGGTCAACCGCAAGGGTTGCGCGCTCGCGCTCCTGAAGCGTCTCTCCCAACTCGAAGCAAACGCGGCCAAGTTCGGCCGTGGCCCCAAGGCTCTCGCTGACCGCGTGACGGATACTCCGCAGTGGTTCAAGGGCTACCGCAAGGACGCGATCGCCGCGCTTGGTCGATGAAATCACTACCTACGTTCTTCGTCTCCATTCTCGTCGTACTATCGACGGCTGCAGGCTGTGGCCCCAAGGGCGAATTGACGCCTCCACCGGCACCGCTGCGCCCGCCGCCCGAGCCAGTCGTCGAGACCAAGCCGGTGTCGAAAGACTGTGATCCGATCGATCCCGACGACGAGCTCAAGTCGATCTCGTTCGACGAACGCTCGATCACCGAGGCGGCGAAGCTCGCCGAGCAGGCCCGCGCGGAGCTCAAGACGGCGGAGAGCGCCGAGGTCGCGGGCTCCACGCGCGAGCAGTACATCAGCGACGCTGTCGAGCACTTCATCACCGCGCTGCGCGCCGATCCTTACAACGTCCAGGCGACGTACGGCCTCGCGGGTGCGTATGCGCGCATTGGCCGCAGGCAGTGCTCGCTCAACATGCTGACCCGCCTCCTGCAGATGCGCCCACACGCGAGCAAGCGCCCGGACGTGGAGCTCATGCTCGACCGGCTGCTCGGTCGGAAGGGAGCGCTCGATCCCGACTTCTCGTCGATGCGCGGTGACGATCGCTTCCGCGCGTTGATCCAGAAGATGTGCGACGGCACCAACGACCCGAACTGTGTGTTCGGAACGCGCCCAGCTCCGTAAAATCGCTGCGACATTCTCGCGAGACCACCGAGCGTCGATCGAAGCGCATCCTGTCAGCCGCTGGCGCTTTACCCGGGCGCCGGGCTGCCGTATGACCTAGCCGATGCGTCTACCGCTGCTCGCAATCGCCCTCGCCGCTGCCACGCCGGTGGCGGTCTCTGCCCAGCCGAAGACGAAGGGACAGCCCGCATGTGGCGTGACGTTGCTCCCCCTCGTCACCGGGAACCAGTGGACCTACTCGTTTGTACCTGCGCCGCAGCCCGCCGAGCCCGCCATTACTCGCATCGCGCCGGCCACGCCGAAGGGCTTCATCATCACCGTGAAGAACATCGAGACAACGGGCCCCGATACGGTGGTGACGCTCGAGGAGAAGCTGACCTACGACTTCACGAAGGATCCGAAGAAGCAGATCGTCGAGGAGCGCATCGTCACCAGCACGATCACGTGCAGCGCGAAGAAGTTCGACATCTCGCCCCAGAGCTTCTTCTTCGCTGGCGAGCCGGGCGGATATCTCGGGCTGGTGGTCGACAAGGTCGAGCGCAAGGGCACGAGCATCGTGCTGACCGGCGGCAGGATCGGGGAGGCCGAGTGGCCCGAAGATCTCGTCATCGTCTACAAGAAGCGTCCGACCGAGGGATCGAACGCGACGCTCGGTAGCGGCAAGCTGGAGCTCGAGCGCCGGTTCACGCCGCTCGAGTCCGAAGATGTCGCGACGAAGAGCACGGCGTATCCCAAGACGGAGAAACTCGCGGTGAAGACGACGGGCCGCATTACGCTCGACAAGCCGCTGTCGAAGGAACTGAAGCCGATGGAGCTCCCGGCCGAGTGGGTGAACATCCTGTGGTTCTCGCCGGGCACCGGTCTGGTCCAGACACAGAACCGCTACGCACACATGTATCAGCTCGTCGACTCCCAGCTGAAGTAACGGGCGTAGAGCGAACCTTCGTCGCCCGAGAGCGTTTCTTCGCGAAGCTATCTCGGTGCACTCCCCTCCCCGCACCGAACGCACGCGCGTACTGTTCCTACGATGACGCGCCGACGCCCGACGTGGCGGCTGACGAAGCCGCTGCGCTCACGCATTCGCGCGGGCCATCCGTGGATCTACGACCGCGCGCTCGCGCCACCGGGTACGCTCGTCGCGGGCGAGCTGGCCACCGTGCTCGACGAGAACGGCCCGATCGTGACGGTGTTCGCCGATCCCGGCTCGCCGATCCGCGCTCGTGTCCTCGACGAGCCGGACGCGCGCATCGACGGTGCGTGGGTACGAGGGCGCGTCGAGGCGTCGACCGCGCGACGCTCGCGCGATCCGCTGCTCGCCGGATGTTCCGGGCGGCGGCTCGTACACGGCGAGGCGGATGGATGTCCCGGGCTCGTCGTCGACCACTACGACACGACGGCCGTGCTCGTCTTCGACGGCGCAGCGGCCACCGCGTTCTGGAGGCCACACCTCGCGCTGATCCTCGACGGGCTCGAGCGCGGCGGTGCGACGGTGGCGCACGCGTGGCTCCGCGGCGAGCGCGGAAGACGCACGGAGGGCGAAGCGGTGCGCGGCGATCCACCGACGCAGATCGTGATCGCCGAGGACGACGCGCGTTTCGCCGTCGACGTGCGTGCGGGTCAGAAGACCGGCTTCTTCCTCGATCAGCGCGACAACCGCCGCGTCGTGCGCGCCCACGCGGGCGGGCAGACGGTGCTCAACGTGTTCTGCTACACGGGCGGCTTCTCGCTGCACGCGGCGATCGGCGGGGCCGTGCGCGTGACCTCGGTCGATATCGCGGCACCGGCGATCGCGTCGCTCGCGCACAACGTCGCGCTGTCGAAGCTCGCGGCCGATGCACACGAGGGGGTCACGGCCGACGCGTTCGACTTCTTCGCACGATCGATCCGCGAGCGGCGGACGTGGGACCTCGTCGTCGTGGACCCACCCAGCTTCGCGCCGAGCGAGAAGGCGAAGCCCGCCGCGCTCGCGGCCTACAAGAAGCTCGCGGCGCGAGCGTTGGAGGTCGTCGCACCGGGCGGCCGGCTCGCCCTCGCCTCCTGTTCGAGCCACGTCACGGAGGCGGACCTGCTCGACCTGCTCGCGGGAACCTCTATGCACCCACTTCGTCTGAGATTTGCTGGCGGCGCGGCGTCCGATCACCCCGTCCTGCCAGCGTTCCCCGAAGGTCGCTACCTCAAGTTCCTGTTTTTCGATGTGGGGTAATTGGTCCGTCCTGTCAGGATGGAATAACGTCAGATCGTCCGGTGAAATTGAGCACTTGACCCACGTCCCACACTTGGATACAGACGGGCCTCTCCCGGAGGCTTTCGATGGTTCAAGCCGCGTTCAAGACTGCTCTCGTTGTCGTGTGTCTCGTGGCCTTCGGGGCCTGTGATAACAGCGGCGGCAATAACCCCACCGCAGCGCAATGTGGCGACGGCGAGGACAACGACGGCGATGGGATGATCGACTTCCCCGACGACGTCGGGTGTGTCGGGCTGAACGACGAGAGCGAGGACAGCCTCCCCTCGGCGCAGTGCCAGGACGGTCGTGACAACGATACGGACGGCAAGATCGACTACCCAGTCGACCCGGGCTGCTTCGCGCCGCAGGCCGACAGCGAGACCGATGATTGCCCGAACGGGCCGATGTGCCCGCAGTGCGCCGATGGCATGGACAACGACGGCAACGGCGCGACGGACTATCCAAACGATCCGGGCTGCATCGCGGCGTCCGATGACAACGAGCGACTGTCGAACCCGGTCGCGTGCGGCGCGAGCATGATGGTGCGCCAGCTGCCGCCCGATGGCCTCGTCATGGGCGAGCTGGGCGCGGCATCGACGTCGTCGATCATGTCGCCGTGCGGCGGTGGCGGCGGAGCCCCGGCGTTCGCATTCGAGCTCCACCTGCAGCAGAACAAGGTCGTCGAGGTCTCCACCGACGACGCGCTCACGGACGTCGACACGGTGATCGACATCCGCGGCCCCGACTGTATGCAGCCGACCTCCCACATCACGTGCAACGACGACATCTCCGCGACGAACGACAAGTCCAAGCTCACCGTGCCGCTCACGGCGGGGAGCTACTTCATCATCGTGCAGGGTCACGACTCGGCGGCGTCGGGTCAGTTCGCGATGCAAGTGAAGCAGTTTGCCGGCATGGGCTCGTCGTGTTCGGGTCCGAGCGACTGCGGACCGGGACTCTTCTGTCGCGTCGCGCTCGGCGGTAGCACCACGACGTGCGAGAAGCCGGAGTGCGACGACGGCCTCGACGTCGACGGCGACACCAAGGCGGACTATCCGACGGATCCGGGCTGCACGAGCAAGACCGACAACAGCGAGACGGATGACTGCCCGAACGGCGCGAACTGCCCCGAGTGCTCGGATGTCGACGACAACGACCTCGACGGCCAGGCGGACTACCCGAACGACACGACGTGCCTCGCGGCCGGTGACTCGAGCGAATCGTGCACGACGACCGACGGCGTCACGTTGATCACGACCGGCATGACGCCCGGCAACACGATGGGCGCGAACAACGACGTCACGCCGCCGCCGGGTGGATCGCCGCTGTGCTCGACGACGGCTACGCACACGGCGCCGGATCGCACGTACCGCCTCGATCTGCCGGCGATGTCCTCGCTCCATATCGACACCAACGACTCCAACTACGACGGCACGCTGTTGCTCCTGGGCTCGTCGTGCGCGGGCGCGCCGATCGTGTGTCGCGACTCCGAGGTGATCGATCTGACGAGCCAGTCGGCCGGCGCGTACTTCCTGGTCGTCGATGGCTACTCAGGGGGCTCGGGCACGTACACGATCAACGTCAGCGGCAAGATCGCGAACGGTGGCTCGTGCGAGAGCGCCCTCGCGCAGTCGGGCGCGATCAGTTGCAACACCGGCTTTACGTGTAAGGGCCCGGCGGGCAGCCGCACGTGTCAGTCCGGCCTCTGCGGCGACGGGCTCGACAACGACGGCGACAACCGGTTCGACTACCCGAACGATCCCGGCTGCGACTCGCTCGGCGACGACACCGAGGCGAACCCCGCGACGCCGCCCGTGTGCACGAACGCCGCGAACGACGACGGTGATGCGTTCACCGACTGGCCGACCGACTTCGGCTGCACGTCGGCCGCCGGCGCAAACGAGACGTTCTGTGTCGGCGAGGCGGACGTGACGGAGCTGTTCACGACGAACCCGACGTCCGGAACGACTGTCGGCCTCGCGAACAACTGGATGAACGCGACGTCGTGCACCAGCGGCTCGTCACCGATGACCCAGGGTCCCGACAAGGCTTACGGCCTTCAGATCCCGGTGTTCCTCGACTCGCTCACGGTGGACCTGTCCGGCGCGGCGACGAACTTCGACACCGTCGTCCAGGTGCGCGACGCGAACTGCGCTGCACAGATCGCGTGCGACGACGACTCGGGCGAGCCGGGCCTGCAAAGCAAGCTCGTCATGTCGAACCTTTCTCCTGGTGGCTACGCGATCATCGTCGACGGCTACGGCACGTCGGGCACGTCCGGCATGTACACGATGACCGTGAAGGGCATCGCGTCGGCCGGCCAACGCTGCGACTCGCCGATGTTCGCAGGCGGTGCGAATGCGATTCTCGCGTGTCCGACGGCGTGCGTCGCGAACGTTTGCCAGTAGTGAACGTTTTCGCGGTCGGATCGCTCACACATGTGAGCGCCTGACTCCCTGCGACAGTGAGACGTTGCGCGAGGTTGTGCGCGTATCGTGTCGTAGTTCGACCACCGCGTGGTGGCTGGAAACTTACGAGAATCGGTTGCTGCTCCAACGATCTTCCACGATCGTAGACGCCTTCTTCCCGGAGGCCTCATGCGCTCGACTCGATGGCTGGTGCTCTTCCTGATCATGGGCTCTGCGTGTGGTGACAATGCCACCTCCGCGATCGATGCAGGACCCGACATGGGCGGCCTCGGAACGAAGTGCGACGACAACGTCGACAACGACGGCGACGGCCTCGTCGACTATCCGGAGGACCCCGGCTGTGTCGCCCCGCAAGCCGATGACGAAACGGACGACTGCCCCGACGGTCCCGGGTGCCCCCAGTGCGGAAACGATCGTGACGACGACGGGAACGGCGTCACCGACTTTCCAAACGATCCGGGCTGCACCTCCGCGGCGGATACGACCGAGGTGATCGAGAACCCGGTCGCGTGTGGCGCGTCGATGATGATCAAGAACCTGCCCGCGACGGGGATGGACTCGGGGACGCTCGACGGCAACAGCACGTCACAGATCAGCTCACCGTGCGGCGGCGGCAACGGCGCGGCCGCCATCGCCTACCGCGTGAACCTCGGGATGCCGACGGTGATCGTCGCGAGCACCGCCGGCTCCACGTTCGACACGGTGCTCGATCTTCGCGCGGCGGACTGCGACGACCCGGCGGCGGAGATCGCGTGTCACGACGATGTCTCGGGCTCGAACGAGAGCTCGCGCCTCGAGCGTTCGCTTCCGGCCGGCAACTACTTCCTGATCGTGTCCGGTGCAGACACGACCGAGCTCGGCGCCTACACGCTCAGCGTCGAACGATTCGCCGGGGAAGGCTCGCCCTGCAGCGGCAGTGCGATGTGCGGTGCGGGGCTCGTGTGCCGCACGCCGCTGGGCGGAAGCGTCAACGTCTGCACTCCCCCGCAATGCGGGGACGCACTCGACGACGATATGGACGGCAAGAACGGCTATCCGACGGATCCTGGTTGCGGCTCGCTAACGGACAACGACGAAACCGATCCGAATCCGCTGCCCGCGTGCGCGAACGGCCTCGACGACGACAACGACGGGATGATGGACTACCCGGCCGATACGTCGTGCACGTTCGCCGGCGGGACGAGCGAGGCGTGCAATGGTGAGATGGACCCGATCGGGGCGATCACGATGGGCACGACGAACGGCACGCTGATCGGCGCGCGCGACGACCGCACGCTCAGCTGCAGCGGCAGCGGCGGCCTCGACCTCCTGTACACGTTGAGGGTGCCGGCGATGCGCTCGATCCAAATCGACACGGAAGGCACGACCACCGACACGGCGCTCGCGCTGTACCCGCCGTCGTGCCTCGCGCCGAGCCTCGCGTGCGACGACGACGGCGGAACCTCCGCCGGCGCCTCGCGCATCACGCAGAACAACCTCGCGGCTGCGACGTACATCGTCGCGGTCGAGAACTTCAGCACGAGCTTTCCACCCGGACCGTTCGTGATCCGCGTCCACGGTGTGATCGCGCCCGGCGGGAGCTGCAATCCGACCGACACACTTGGCGGTGCGCTCGCCTGCCCTGCCGCCAATCCGTGTGAAGGCGCGGCCGGCTCGCAGCGCTGCCGGCCGTCGCTGTGCGGAGATGGCATGGACAACGACAACGACACGATCGTGGACTACCCGATGGATCCGGGTTGCTCGTCGTCCGAGGACAACGACGAAGGCGATACGTGTGCGAGCGGCCCCGGCCCGGGTTGCCCGGAGTGCGCCGACGGCATCGACAACGATGGCGACACCGACGTCGACGAGGACGACGCCGCGTGCGTGACCCCCGGCACCGTGTCGGAGGGATGCAGCAGCACCGACGGCGTTCGCCCGCTCACCATGGTGACCACCAGCGATGACACCACCGGCGACAACAACGACGTCAGCCCCGCGTGCGGATCGTCGACCAACACCGCGCCCGATCACACGTACGCCCTCGAGCTGCCGGCGATGCGGCAGATCACGATCGCGACGGACAACGATTTCGACTTCGACGCGGTTGCCGCGCTGTACAACTCCACGTGCGGCGGAACGGCCATCGCGTGCACGGACTCCTCGCCCGAAACGATTTCACTGACGAACGTCGCCGCCGGCAACTACTTCTTCGTCTACGACGGCTACAGCAGCGGCGCCGGCGATTACTCCATCACCGTCGACGGCATCATCCAGAACGGCGCGAGCTGCGAGTCGCCGCTCGCTCTGTCGGGTGCGATCCGCTGCGGCTCGGGCTTCGCGTGCAAGGGCACCGCCGGGGCGCGGCGCTGCCTCCTCGCGATATGCAACGACGGCGTGGACAATGACATGCCGCCCGACGGCATCGCGGACTTCCCGAACGATCCCGGCTGCGCGAGCCGCGACGACGACGACGAGGCGGACGCGTGCCCGGGTGCCGGCTGTTCCGAGTGTAGCGACGGCGTCGACAACGACATGGACGGCAACATCGACTACCCCGACGACCCGCAGTGCTCGGCGGCGTCCTCGGTCTCGGAGGCATGCGCATCGTCGGATGGCGTCACCCCGCTCGTCCTCGCGGTCACGCCGGGCACGAATGTCGGCGCGGCGAATGACAACCCGGCGCCCGACTGCGGAACCACCCCGAACACTGCCGGCGATCGCCTGTATTCGATCACTGTTCCGGCGCTCGACTCGCTCGAGATCGCGAATGCGAACAGCTTCGACGCCGCGGTCGCTCTGTACGACGGCACGTGCGGTGGCACGTCGCTCGTTTGCGACGACGAACCCGAGGATCTGTTGGTCACCAACCTCGCCGCCGGGACGTACTACTACGAGGTCGACGGATACAGCAGCGGCGAAGGCGCGTACACGATCACGATCAGCGGCGTCATCTCGACAGGCGCGAGCTGCGAAGGGCCGCTCGTCATGGCGGGCGTCCTCGAGTGCAATCCCGCGTCGACCTGTGCAGGAACGGCGGGATCTCGAACCTGCCAGGCGGTGCAGTGCAGCGACGGCCTCGACAATGACGCGGTCGCCGACGGCAAGATCGACTTCCCGTTCGATCCCGGCTGCGACACGCCATTCGACACCGACGAGACCGATCCGGCCGTCTTGCCGGTGTGCTCGAACACCGCAGACGACGACCTTGACCTGCAGGTCGACTTCCCCCCGACGTCGGCTGCACGTCGGCCGCCGGGACGTCGGAAGCATTCTGCCCGATGGAGATGGACCCTCCGACCGCGATCGCGACTACGGCAACGAACGGAACCACCACGGGTGCGATGAACGACTTCGCGTCACAGAGCTGCGCCTTCGGTGGTAACTCGACCGGTCCGGACATCGCGTTCTCGCTGTTCTTGCCCGTCCCGGTCGCCACGCTGGTCGTCGAGACGACGGGGTCGGCACATCCGGACACGCAGCTCTCGGTGCGCGATGCGAACTGTGGCGTCGAGCTCGGCTGCGACGACGACGGCGGAACCAGCAACAACTCGCTCGTCACGCTGTCCAACGTCAACGCTGGCAATTACGCGATCATCGTCGACGGCTACAACGGCGCCAACGGTGCGGTCTCGTTGAGCGTCGTCGGAACGGTCAAACCGGGGGCGAGTTGTGTTTCGCCGCTGTTCGGCACGGGTGTGCTGGTCTGCCCTGCCGGGACGTCCTGCACGGGCACCCCGGCGCGTTGTCAGTGAGTACTTTTGCCCCGCGTGGCGCAAACGATCACCTCCAACCCACAGAAAGGCCGAGCCTACGTCGCCGGCAGCTGGGACTGGAGCCGCGGACGTTGGGTCTGGACTCCCGGTCGCTGGGAGCGCCAGCGAATGGGCAAGCGTTGGCGCGAGCGGCGCTGGGAGCAGCAAAACGGTGTGTGGATTCGTGTCGGCGGAGACTGGAACGATGCGCCGCGCGATGTCCGCGAGTGCGACGACGACGACGTCGTCGGAAAGGTCGAGCACGGCCGTGCGATCTTCGTTCGCCTTGTTCGCAGCCTCGCTCGCGACGGCGAACCTCACGCGGGCTTGATCGCGCCCCGGCGCGCGCCTTCCTTGCGCAGCTTCGCAGCGCGCGCGTTCATCACCTTCTCTTCGTCGTCGTCGCGATGATCGTAGCCGAGCAAGTGGCAGAGCCCGTGTGACGCGAGGTGCAGGAGCTCCTTCTCGAGCCCTCGCTTCGCTTGCCGGCGCGCCGTCTCGACGGAGATCACGATGTCGCCGAGCAGTGTCGGGTGCAGCTTCGCGCTCGGGCCCTCGCGCTGCGCAAACGCGAGCACGTCGGTCGGCTTGTCCTTGGCGCGGTAGTCGCGATTGAGTGCGTGAATCTCGGCGTCGGTCGTCAGGCGCAGCACGACCTCGAAGTCCGCGTGCCCTTCCGTACGCGCCGCCGCGCGGACCATGCGCCCGAGGTTCGTCGTCAACGTGCGGCGGATCGCGCGCGCGATCGCCACACCCTCGTCGACCGTGACGTCGAGCATCGCTACTTCTTCGGGGCAGTCGCCATGTACACGCGCGACTGCACGAACACGTCGAACAGCTCCTGGTCGAGCTGGCCGCGCTTGACTTCGCTACCCACGATATCGAGCGCCTTCTCGGACGGCATCGCCTTCTTGTACGGGCGATCGGACGCGGTGAGCGCGTCGTAGATGTCGGCGATCGCCATCATGCGTGCGGGCACGGGAATCTGATCGCCCCTAAGCTGCTTCGGATAGCCGGAGCCATCGAGCTTCTCGTGGTGCGCGCCCGCGATCTCGGGGACCTCGCGCAGCGTGCGCGACCACGGGATCCGCGAGAGGAACGAGTAGCTGTGGACGACGTGCGAGTTGATCTCGAGGCGTTCCTGTTCGGTCAACGATCCGCGGCGGATCTGGAGGCACGAGGCTTCGTCCGGTGTGAGGAACGGCGCGACGAGGCCCCCATCGTCGGTGAACGTCCTCGACGCGATGTCCGCGATGCGCTCGAATCCACCCTGGTCGAGTACCGTCGGTTCGTTCGCCTGGAGGATGAACTTGATGATGTCGTCGAGCTCCGTGATCTTCGCGATGATGTCCTTGTCGTCGGCCGCGATCATCGCGGCGACCTCTTCCCGCGACGCTTCGGCGAGGTACTTCACGCGCTTCTCGAGGCCGTCGATCTTGTAGCCGCGCTTGATGAGCTGGAAGCGCTGCAGGATCAACGCGCGCTCGTGTTCGTAGAGCTTCTTGGCCTTGACGAGCACGTGCTCGCGCACGCCGACCTTGCCGAAATCGTGGAGCAGCGCGGCGTATTCGATCTGCGTGAGATCATCGCGAGAGAAGCGCACCTCGCGGTAGTGACCGCTCTCGACGCGATTGACGGCACGCGCGAGGCCGACGGTGAGCTCCGCGACGCGCTCCGAGTGACCGGACGTCGTCGGATCACGCGACTCGATCGCGGTGACTGCCGCCTTCACGAAGCCGTCGAACAGCGTCTTCACTTCCTCGTAGAGCAGGACGTTCTCGAGCGCGATGCCGGCCTGCGAGGCGAGCGCGAAGATGTACGCCTCGGACACGTCGTCGAACGGAACGACGCCCTGCTCGAAGTCACTCGGCAGGTCGAGCGTGATCCAACCCTTCGCACGCTTGTTGATCAGCTGGATGACGCCGATGACCTCGGCGCGCGCGCTGATCATCGGCACCGCGAGCACCGAGCGCGTCTGGTAGCGATACTTGTCGTCGAACGTCCGGTCGTGGACGAAGCCCCACGGGTTGTTGCCAACGCCGGGCTCGTCTAGAGCGTAGAGGTCCGGCACGTTGATGCGATCGCCGGACAACACACACTGGCCGACGATCGACGTCGACGACACGTTCATCGTGAAGCCCGCGGGCGGTAGCGTGCGCGAGTCGTTCTGCGACACTGCGAAGCGCAGCTTGCGCTGCGCGATATCCTCGTCGGCACCCTCGACGACGTAGATCGATCCCGCGTCTGCGTTCGTGACCTCGCACGCGCGGCGCAAGATGATCGCGAGCAGCGACTGGATGTCGCGCTCCTGAGAGAGAGCGCGGCCGATCGAGATCAACATGTCGTTCTCGTGACGGCTGCGCTCGAGCTCCAGCTCCAGCGACGCGGAGTCCATGCGCTGCTTCGTCGCCTCGGCACGCGAGCGCAGGAGGAGCAACAGGCGCGCCATCCCGACGGGCGCGGCGACCGCGGTCATGTCCGCGTCCTGCGGCAACGAGTCGAGGCGTGCCTCCTCGAGCTCTGTGTCACTGCCGACGACGATCAGCGAGTAGTTGCCCGAGCGAGCACGGGTGAGGTGCGGCCGTAGCTGCTCGGAGTCCTGCCACACGCTGGGCCAGGCGAGCACCATGAAGATCGGCATGCGCGTGCGCTGCGCGACGACCTCGAGCTCGATCCACCCGTCCCCCTGACGGCGCACGCGATAGCCCAACATCCGTCGATCGCGCGCGACGGCGTTTACGAGATCGTCGGGGCTGGCGATGACCACCGCGGACAGCCTACCACGAGGTCACGCGGGCTCGTCGGGTGCGGCCGGATCGCGAACGTTCGATCGACGCTCGTCGTCCGGGCCCGGCGGCCCGAGACGGTCGCGCTCGCGCGCCTCGAATCGCGCACGGTCACGCGCATCGTACGCACGGATCAGCGCAGCGACGAGTGGATGGCGCACGACGTCCTCGGCGCTGAACTCGACCATGCCGATGCCCCGAATCCCGTCGACCAGCTCCAGTGCATCCCGGAGGCCCGAACGCTGGCCGCGCGGCAGGTCGGTCTGCGTGATATCGCCGGTCACGATGGCCTTCGAGTCGAAGCCCATGCGCGTCAGGAACATCTTCATCTGCTCCGGCGTGGTGTTCTGCGCCTCGTCGAGAATGATGAACGACCCCTGGAGCGTCCGGCCGCGCATGAACGCGAGCGGCGCGATCTCGATCGTGCCGTCGGACATGAACCGCTCGAGCTTGTCGGGCTCGATCATGTCGTGCAGCGCGTCGTACAGCGGGCGCAGGTAGGGGTCGACCTTCTCCTCGAGCGTGCCGGGCAAGAAGCCGAGTCGCTCGCCCGCCTCGACCGCCGGACGCGTGAGGATGATGCGGCGCACGGTCTTGTCGAGAAGCGCGCGCACCGCGAGTGCGACGGCGATATAGGTCTTGCCCGTGCCCGCAGGACCGGCGGCGAACATGATGTCGTTCGCGCGTACGAGATCCACGTAGCGCTTCTGCGTGGCGCCCTTCGGTGCGATCGGTCGTCCAGAGCGTGGCGTCAGGATCGTGTCGCCAAACACGCCACGAATGTCGGTCTGTCCGCTATCGCCTTTGAGGAGCTGCACCGCACGTACGACATCATCGGACGACAGCGGCTTGCCCGCGAGCGCGAGATCATAGAGCTGCTCGAGCGCTGTCTTCGCCGTCTCGGTCGCCGAGGCATCACCTTCGATCGTGATCTCGTTGCCGCGCAGATGCACCTGCGCGCCGCTCGTGCGCTCGACGAGCTTGAGCCGCCCGTTGTTCGATCCGATCAGCGCCTGCAGCGCCTCCGCGTTGTCGAATGCCAGCTTCTCGCGATGAATCGTCTTGGGGGTCACGTGGGATCTCACCCGGCGGATGCTCCTTACGACCCGCCGGCCTGCTCGTATAGCACGCGCCGTGTAAGGTGCGGCCATGACCGTCGGCGCTTCCCTCCCCCGCCTCGTCGAGATCATGGACCGCCTGCTCGCTCCCGACGGTTGTCCCTGGGACAAGGAGCAGACGCTCGAGTCGCTGCGGCCGTTCCTCGTCGAGGAGAGCTACGAGGTGCTCGACGCGCTCTCGCGAAACGACATCCCTGGCCACTGCGAGGAGCTCGGTGACTTGCTCATGCAGATCGTGTTTCAGGCGGCGCTCCGCGCGCGCGAAGGTCACTTCGACATCGACGCCATCGTGAAGAGCATTTCGGACAAACTCGTACATCGTCATCCGCACGTCTTCGGTGACGCGACGATCACCGGCGGTAGTGAAGAGGTCTTGAAGAAGTGGGAAGAGATCAAGGCGGCCGAGAAGCTGGCGAAGGGAACCCAGACCGATCGCTTGCTCGCGGGGATCAAGCCGGGTCCGGCGCTCGTGCGCGCGCAGAAGATCGGCCAGAAGTGCGGCAAGGTCGGGTTCGATTGGCCCGGCTGGGAAGGATCGTTCGGCAAGATCGTCGAGGAGACGGCCGAGGTGAAGGCCGCGATCGAGAGTGGCGATGCAACGGAGATTCACGCGGAGATCGGTGATCTGTTCTTCGCGGTGATGAACGTCGCGCGCAAGGTCGGGGTCGATGCGGAGCAAGCGCTGATCGACGCGACCAACCGCTTTCAGCGTCGCTTCGAGTTCGTGGAGGATCGCCTTCGCGATCGGGGCAAGACGCCACAACAGTCGAACCTCGAAGAGATGGACGCGCTGTGGCACGACGCGAAGCGCGCGGGCGTGAAGTGATCGCGTTTGGTGTCGCGCCACTTCACGAAGCCATTACGAAACTGCCGCATTTTTGTGCACCCGCGATCGAGTGGGTGAGATCTCGCGAATTTGGGCGACACACTCACCAAACGGTCATCAAGTTATCCACAGCGAACGATGCGTACTCCCGGCGTTAACCCATCGGTCTTGTGGGCAAACTTGGCGAATGCGCCTCGGAATCCGCCTCGGTGGACGCCGACGTCGTCTTCGACCGCCAGCCGCGGCGCAAACCCTTGACACCACGAGGCTGCGCAGGGTACACGCCCACCTCCGCAGGAGAGCCACTATGGCCAATATCAAATCGGCCCAGAAACAGAACCGCAAGATGATCAAGAATCGCGCGCGCAACCGCGCCGCGATGGCGAAGATTCGCACCGCCGTCAAGAAGGCCCGCGCGGCCGTCGACGGCAAGTCCGCCGAAGCTGCCACCGCGCTCAAGGCCGCCGTCTCGGTGGTCGACAGCGCCGTGACGAAGGGCATCCTGAAGCGCCGTACCGCGTCGCGGTACGTCTCGCGCCTTCAGACCCGCGTCGCTCCCTGAATCACGAGTCGTACGCGTACCGCGTACCGCGTCCCGGCGATCCTCGAGAACCGTGCGTCGAGCTCATCGCGCATCGCGCGGCGGATCGCTCGAGCTAGTTGTCGTCGCTCTCGGCTTCACCCGAGATGCCGTACTTGCGCAAGAGCTTGTGCAAGTACTTCCGGTCCATATCGGCGTCGCGGGCTGCCTTCGAGATATTCCCGTCGGCGCGCCTGATGAGCCACGTGAGGTAGCGACGCTCGAAGAGCTCGTTCCACTTCTCCTTCGTGTCGCGGAACGACACGCCCGGCTCGAACTCGATCCCGTCGCGGAGCGCTGCTCCTGGCTGCGGCTCGGTGCCTCCGAGTGGCGCGACGAGCACACCGGGATCCGCGCCCAGGGCGAGCGCCCGCTCGATCACGTTGCGTAGCTCGCGCACGTTGCCGGGCCAGTCGTGTGACATGAGTGCGGCGCGCGTTTGTTCGGACAGCGTGATCGTGCTCCCCGGCGTGTCGAGCTTCTTCAGCATCGAGTCGATGAGGAGCGGGATGTCCTCGCGACGCTCGCGTAGCGAGGGTGCCGTGATCGGCACGACGTTGAGCCGGAAGTACAAGTCCTCGCGGAACTTGCCTTTCTCGACCTCGCTGCGGAGATCCTTGCGCGTCGCCGCGATGACACGCAGGTCGACCTTGATCGTCTTCGTTCCGCCGACGCGTCGGAGCTCGCGTTGCTCGAGGACGCGTAGGAGCTTCGGCTGCAGATCCAGCGAGAGCTCGCCGAGCTCGTCGAGAAACACGGTGCCGCCGCTCGCCATCTCGAACGCGCCCTGCCGCGCGGCAACGGCACCGGTGAACGAGCCCTTCTCGTGGCCGAATAGCTCGCTCTCGATCAGCGTGCCCGCCACCGCGCCGCAATCGACGACGATGAACGGTCGCTCTGCGCGCGGCGAGAGCTGGTGCAACGTCCGTGCGATCATGTCCTTGCCGGTGCCGGTCTCCCCTTCGATGAGCACGGTCGCATCCGTCGGTGCGATGCGCTCGACGAGGCCGAAGATCTCGCGCATCGCGGGAGACTTGCCGACCATCTCGCCGAGCTCTTCCTTCTCGCTCGGGAGGATCTCGATGCGCTCCTCGAACGGCGTGAACTTCAGCTCGCACGCCCCGAGACCGATGACCGACCCGGCACGCAGGTACGCCTCTTTCACCTCGGCACCATCGAGGAACGTGCCGTTCGTGCTCTTCATGTCGCGCACGAGGTAACCCTTCGCGTCACGCGCGATCTCGAAGTGGACGCGGGACACGGTCTCGTCGGCAAGAACGAGATCGTTTTCCGGAGCTTTGCCGACGCGGAATACGTCGCCTGCGACGACGAACTCGGTGCCACGCTGCGCTCCCTTGATGACGACGAGCTTGCACCGTCGCAGGTTGACGGTCGCCGGCGTTGCCTCGCGCCGGATCCGAGTCCCCGTCAAGTGCTCCATCGACGAAATCGTACACCGCGTGCTGCACTGTGTCGTCGAGTTGTTTGACGTCTCTAACCACGTTACCGTGATGTCGGTGCCACGTTCGATCGGGGGAATCGCACTTGCCGCGTGTGCTGTCGTTTGCAGCGCGAGCGCCAGCGCGAGCGCACAGCCCAAGGTCGCCGCTGCGACGACGGACAAGCCGGCCAAGCCGTCGGACGCGCCGCTGCCGTCGTGCCTCGACCAGTCGATCCGCGATCAGCTCGGCGAGACGCTCAAGCCACGCGGCGTCCAGAAGCGCGACTTCAAGAAGGACAACAAGCTCGTCCTCCTCGCGCACGGTGGTCTCTACGGCGGCGACATGACATCGTCGAGTTGGATCGCCGGCGGATCGCTCGGCTACTGGTTCACCGAAGATCTCGGCCTCGACGTCTCGTTCGACCTCATCCCGCTCACGCTGGATCTCGATGCGCCGCTCGACCAGTTCTTCGGCGACAACCGGTTCACGCCGGGGATGTCCTACCTCGCCATGTCCCACTTCTTGTGGTCGCCGATCCACGCAAAGATGAAGATGGGTGGCGGCATCGTGCATGCGGACTTCCTGGTGTTCGCTGGCGCGGGTCGCCAGTTCCACGACGCGGTTCAAGGCATCGCGTTCGACGCGGGCATGGCACTCGATCTGTTCGTCACGCGCGCGCTCACCATCCGCTTCGACGTGCGCGACCTCATGGCCGTGCAGGAAGCGGCGGGCGAGACCCGCTTCACCAACAACATCGTCGCGACCATCGGTCTCGCGCTCTACATCCCGACGGGACTATGAAGCGCACCCTCGTCATCTCGCTCACGGCCACGCTCCTACTCGCGTCGACCGCGTACGCCGAGGAGACCGGCGATCGCCCGATCGACCGCAAGAAGACGACGAAGACCACGGCGGCATCCGACGACGACTCGGCCGCGCCCGGATCGACGGCGATGTGCATCGACCAGGAGATCGCCGATCGCCTCGCGATCAAGCGCAAGCGCCGTGGTGCCGTCGATCGCCTATTCGTGAAAGCGAGCCGCCACCAGATCACCGCGAACGGCGGCTACTACGCGAGTGACCTCTTGTCCGGTACCTACATCGCGGGTGGCTCGTACACGTTTCACATGACCGACGAGACCGCGGTCGAGTTTGCCGGCTGGTACACGCACGCGAACGCCGATCTCATCCGCGCGATCGAGGACAAGCGTGGTGTTGTCCTCGCCGACACGTACGATCGCGTGATCTTTGCCGAGTCGTTGCTCGTGTGGAGTCCCGTGTACGGCAAGCTGCGACTCGGCGGTTCGATCGTCCACTTCGACCTGCATGCGGATCTCGGCGTCGGCGTCGTCGACTCGAAGACGAGTCGCGGTGCCGCCGGTGTCCTCGGCTTTGGCATACGATTGTTCCTCGGTCAGGCGGTCGCGTTCCGGGTGGATGCTCGCAACCGGACGTTCCGCCAGGAGCTCCTCGAAGAGCGGTTTCTCGTCAACGACAGCGCGATCACCGCGGGCTTCTCTCTGTTCTTGCCGTTCAGCAACTGAGGCCGGGCGCCACGAGCCCCGTCGGTTCAAAACTCGTTTGGGGGATTCTCGCCATGTCGATGTTGTCTCGTTCTGCCTCGTTTCGCCGATATGGCCTGTTCTTCGTCGCGTTGGTACTCGTCCCCGCGCTCGCGATTGCAGCACCGAAGAAGAAGAAGCCGAAGGCCAAGGCCAAGAAGGCCGAGCCCACGAAGGTCGAGGAGCCGGCGGAGCCGGCACCGACACCCGAGCCCACGCCGACGACGCCCGGGACAACACCTGTGCCGCCGAACGCGAACCTCGCACCGTCGAATCCGAACGGCGGCCAGGGCGGTGCTGGTGCTGGTAGCGGCGGCGGGGGTGGTGCGGCGAATCCTGCGGACAAGCCCGCCGAGGCGCCGAGCGACGAGCCAGTCGCGGCTGATCCGGACGTCGACGCACTCCGCCAGGAGTATCTGCAGCTGCGCGACGAGCTGTTCAAGAGCCGCGCGCGCGCGAACACCGTCGCGAGCCAGCTCTACTCGACGCGCGTCCAGATCCGGCTGACGTACACGACCGCGCGCTACTACAACCCGGCGAAGGCTTCGATCCGCCTCGACGGCGCGAGCGTGTACGAGGACGCGACGGGCGCGATCGCGGGCGACGACGGCATTCGGTTCGACGGGTACGTCGCGCCGGGTCGCCACCTGATCACGTTCCGCGTGGAAGCGACCGGCAAGGATGACGATTCGTTCACGTCGGTGACCGAGTCCCAGATCGTCGTGAAAGCCGTCGCCGGCAAGGACCTCGTCGTCGCGGCGAAGGCGAAGGATGGGGGCGACATCTCGTACGCGTGGAAGAAGGGCGAGAACGGCTCGTACGGTCTCGGGATCGATGTCGCGGTGAAGACCGTCGCGCGCGCGGCTGACGCGGGTGGCGTGAAGGGCGGCAAGAAGTGAGACTCGCCGCGGCCACGCTGCTCGCGGCGACGATCACTGTGATCGCAGCTCCGCCGGTGCTCGCCCAGGATCCTCCGAAGCCGGCAGATGACGAGGCCGAGCCCGAACCGGCACAGAAGCCTGTCGACGACCCGTTGGCAAAGTACTTCGAGGCGCTGGAGGCGACCAAGCTCGTCGACGTCGAGAGCGGCAATCTCGACACGCTCAAGCGCGAGCTCCAGCTCGCCGAGAACATGCTGCGCGACGGCACGTTCGTGAACGCGGCTGTGGCGCTCTACGCGATCGTGAAGTCCCCGCGGTACAGCGCGTTCACCGACTTCGTCGAGTTCCAGAACGCCGAATACGACCTGGCCGTCGCGCTCGCACGCGCGGGCAGCTACGGCGCGTCGCTCGACACGATCGAGCAGATCCTCGCGCGCGGTCCGGGCGCTCCGTATTGGGGTCCCGCGCATCGCCGCGCCGTCGACATCGCGCTCGAGACACGCGATCACGCGGGCGTCCTCGCGCGCATCGAGAGCGTGAAGACCTCTGAGACGATCCCCGTGTCCGCCGCGGGCGAGCGCAGCTACCTCCGCGGTCGCGCCGCGTACGACGCGGGCAAGCTCGCCGACGCCGAAGGCGAGCTCGTGATGATCAGCAAGAAGAGCCGCCTGTATTCGTCTGCGATCTACCTCCGTGGCGTGATCAAGGCGCGCCGCGGGGAGTACGAGCTATCGGCCGAGGCGATGTGCGAAGTCGCCGCGACGCCCGACAACGACAAGTTCACGTTCGTTGTCGACGAGCGTTACTTCACGATCAAGGACCTCGCACGGCTGGGCCTCGGGCGCATCGCGCACGAGAACAGCGAATACGACGACGCGTACTACCACTACTTCCAGGTCCCCGATGACTCGGCGTACCTGCCCGACGCGTTGTTCGAGGCGTCGTGGTCGATGTACCAGAAGCGCGAGCTACCGACGGCGCGCGATCTCGTCAAAGAGTTCCTCGACACGTTCCCGTCGTCGCCGAACTGGCCCGAAGCGTCGCTCCTGGCAGGCTACGTCGAGCTCGCCGACTGCAAGTTCACCGATTCGCAGAAGTGGTACGACGGGCTCGTTGCGAAACTGCAGCCGATCGTCGACGAGATGGACAGGGCGCGCCGCGATCCTTCGCTGCGCAAGCAGCTGTTCGCGAAGGCGCTCACGCGGTATCGCGACGTGAAGTACACCGGACTCGAAGCAGGCAAGAAGGTCGGCACACAGAAGCCGCAGACGCCGACCGAGGAGGTGCTCGCCCTGCTCCGCCTCGATCCGAAGTTCATCCGGCTCAACGACGCACTCGTCGGCATGACCGAGCTATCGAACAACGCACCCGCGGTCGTCCGGCAGTGGCAGAACCTCGGCACGCAGGTCTCCGAAAAGAAGGTCGTCGCGATCTCCTCCGGCGCCACCCTCGAGCAGGAGCAGCTCGCCGACGCGAACGCACTCGTCGAAGACCTGCGCCGACTGCAGACGAAGATCGCCGAGTCGCAGAACGAGCTCGCGCGCCAGAAGCGTGAAGGCAACATCCCCGCGGACATCGCCGCCGAGGAGCAGAAGCGCCTCGATGGCCTCGCCGACAAGAACAAGAAAGCACTCGCGAGCGCACTCGCCGCCGCGGACACTGCCGCGAAGTCAGTCACGAACGAAGTGTCGTCCGGCATCCGCCCGTTGCTCGAAGCAGACCTCGGCGAAGCGCGCCGCCTCGACAAGGCCACCCACGCATTGCGCGACAAGATCGAGGAAGCCGGCGACAAGCTCGCGCAGAACGCGATCGAGCGCCTCTATAACGACACCCGCAAGGTTCTCGACAAGGCGAAGCTCGGAAAGATCGACGCGATCATCGGACAGAAGCGGAAGCTCGACATCGAGGTCCAGGATCTCGCCGCGGGGCGCTTCCCGGAGGAGCTGATCGGCAAGCTGTGGAACGCGAGCATGATCGGCGACGACGAGGAGTTCTGGCCGTGGCAAGGCGAATACTGGGCCGACGAATACAAGGGGTGGCGATGAAGACAACGTTCAGACGCAGCCTTCCGTTCCTGCTCGTCCTCCCGCTCTGGGCACCGTCGCTCGCCTCTGGCGACACGGCGCCGATGAAGGACATCACGTCGTCGACGACATCGCGTGGCCCGACATCCGAGCTCTATATCCGCAAGCGACCGCCCTCCCCCGAGGCGCCGGTCCTGAGCGAGGAGCTGAAGAAGCTCCTGAACACGACGGAGAAGCGGCGCGACGAGAAGCGACTCGAGGCGATTGGCCTCTTGCGCGGGTTCCTCGACAGCAAGCCGACCGGCGAGGCGCGCGCCGAGGGAACGTTCAAGCTCGCCGAGCTCTTGTGGGAGGAAGCGCGGCGCCTGTTCCTCGTCCGCATGGACGAGTTCGCGCGCGCGGTCGAGAAGTGCGCGAACACCAAGGCCGACTGCGTGCAGCCGAAGGAGCCTCGCATCGACCTCAAAGAAGCGGCCGCTCTCTACCTCGAGCTGCACGACAAGTATCCCAGCTTCCGCCGCATGGATCTCGTGACCTACCTGATCGGCTTCGCCGCGAAGGAGGATGGTCGCGAAGAAGAAGCGATGGGTCGGTTCCAGGAAGTGATCGACAAGTTTCCGACCAGCTCGCTGTTCGGCGACTCGTGGATGATGATCGGCGAGCACTTCTTCGCGAAGGGCGAGTGGGTGCAGGCACGCGACGCGTACAAATACGTCGGGGAGACCGCCGCGACCGCCGACCTCGCGATGTTCAAGGTCGCGTGGTGCGAGTGGAAGCTCGGCAACAGCGAGGAGGCGGCGAAGCAGTTCAAAAAGGTCCTCGATCGCGCGTACAGGCAGGAGCGCGAGGGCACCGAGGCGCAGAAGCGCAGGAGCGCCTCGTTGCGCGAGGAAGCACTCGAATACCTCGTCGTCGTGTTCACCGAGGATCGATCCATCTCGCCAAAGGAGGTCTTCGACTTCCTCGTCTCCATCGACGGCGAGCAGTACTCGCGAGACGTCATGGTGAAGGTCGCCGAGAGCTACGCCGCGCAGGCGGAATGGGAGCGCTCTAGCGACGCGTATCGCTTCCTGATCCGCATGGACCCCGAGGCGCTCAAATCGGCCGAGTTCCAGCGCTCGATCATCTCGAACTGGAATAGCGCCCTCGACATCGAGCGCGCCCAGGAGGAGATCGGAGTCTTGCTCACGAACTTCGGCCCGAGCACCGCGTGGGCGAAGGCGCAGCGCAATCGCGAAGCGCTCGAGCGATCGCTCGCGACCACCGAAGACCTGGTCCGCGTGACGGCGATGAACATGCACGCCGAGGCGCAGCGCCGCGACAAGGCCGACAAGAAGGCCGACCTCAACCTCTACGGTCGAGCCGCGACCGCGTACGAGCAGTACCTCGCCGCGTTCGGCGTCGGGAAGACGGCGACGGAGAAGTCGACCGAGATCCGCTACTACCGCGCGGACATCTTGTTCTTCAAGCTCGGCAAGACCGAAGAGGCCGGAGACGAATACCTCTCTGTCGGCAAGAGCGCTCCCGTCGGGAAGTTGCACAAAGAAGCGCTGCTCAACGCAATGGCCGCGTACGAGAAGGCCCGCCCGAAACCGACGCCTGGCCAGAAGGCGCTGTTCCCCGTCGACAAGAAGTTCGGCGAGGCGATCGATCTCTACGCCACGCTGTTCCCGGCGGACAAGGCGCTCGTCGGCGTCATCTTCAAGAACGGGCAGATGTTCTACGACTACGGCGAATACGACGAGGCGATCAAACGCTTCGGCGTCATCGTCACGAAGTATCCCGACGATCCGAACGCCGGCCCCGCCGGCGATCGCATCCTCAGTGCGCTCAACAAGGCCGAGGACTACGAGAACATCGAGAACTGGGCGCGCAAGCTGAAGAAGGCGAAGGCATTCTCCGACAAGGAGCAGCAGCAGCGCCTCGACCGCTTGATCGTCGAGTCGATCCAGAAGTCCGGCGACAAGTACGCCGAGGCCGGCAAGTACGAACAGGCAGCGACATTCTACCTACGCATCCCGAAGGAGACCAAGGACTCGAAGGTCGCGGCCCAAGCGATGATGAACAGTGGCGTGATGTACGAGAAGGCGAAACAGCCCGAGAAGGCGGCCGACATCTACCTCGACATCGCGAACTCGTTTGGCGAGAAGAACCCGGATGTCGGCGAGAAGGCCGCGTTCACGGCGGCCCAGGTCTACGAGAAGGTCATCTTCTACGACAAGGCCGCGCAGGCGTACGAGCTGGTGTGGTCGAAGTTCCGCACGGGATCGCGGTCGGCCGATGCGCTGTTCAATGCGGGCTTGCTCCGCCAAGCGCTCGGGCAAAACAAGGAAGCGATCGCGCACTACAAGGAGTACTCGCAGAAGTTCCGCGAGCGCAAAGACGCTCCGGATGTCGCGTTCAACATCGGCGTCGTCCTCGAGAACGCAGGCGACGAGGGGCCCGCGCACAAGGCGTACGAGGACTACGCGCGCGTGTATCGCTCGAGCGGCAAACGCGTGGTCGAGGCGATCACGCGCGCCGGCCGCATGTCGTTCAAGGCCGGCAAGCTGAAGGAAGCCAAGGAGGAGCTCGCGACCGCGCAGCGCCTTTGGAAGGCCCTCCCGGGCGAGCAGAAGAAGCTCGCCACGGTGTGGGCGGCCGAAGCGCGCTACCTCGAGGGCGAGATCGTGTTCCGCGAATACGAGAAGGTCACGCTCGACGTCGACCCGAAGAAGCTCGAGAAGGCGCTCAAGCTGAAGAGCAAGCTCCTGTCCGACGCCGAGAAGGTCTACGCATCCGTCGTCGAGCTGCAAGACCTCAAGTGGGCGACCGCGGCGCTGTTCCGCATCGGTCAGGTCTACGACGGGTTCGCGGAGTCACTCGTGAATGCGTCGACACCGAAGGGGCTGTCGGCGGAACAAGCCGAGGCCTATCGCGCGAAGCTCGACGAATACGTCGTCGAGATCCAGGACAAAGCCGTCCAGGCGTTCGGTGCCGCCTACCAGAAAGCCATCCAGATGCAGGTGTACGACGAGTACACCGCGAAGATCCGCGAAGCACTCGGCCGCCTCGCATCCGACAAGTACCCGCCGGAGCGCGAGTCGCGCGGTAAGGAGCGCGTCGGCGACCGGCCGCCGACGCCTGGGTACCAGACGGAGGTGGTGCGATGACGAAGGCCACGCTCGTTCTGGTCGCCGCGCTCGCTGCGTGCGGCGCAGCACCGAAAATCACGCCCGGCGGAAAGCCGGTAAAGCCACGGCTCGATCCGGTGAACCCGGCCGCGATGAAGACGTTCGAGTCCGCGATGCGCGCGCTGCGCCTCGGCGGCCCCGACGCCACGGACACGGCGAAACGCCGACTCAAGGACGCGCTCGAGAAGGACGGCAAACTCTGGGAGGCGCACTACAACCTCGGCGTGATCGCATTCCGCGACGGCGAGGACCAGGCGGCGGTGGACTCGTTCGGGCGCGCGCTCTCGATCAACAAGAACGACGTGCAGACGTTGCTCGCGCGTGCGGAGGCAAGTCGGCGCGCGGGCAACAAGAAGGACGCACGCGCCGACTACGAAGCCGCGCTGCGCGGCACCGACGAGGACGATCCGATCCGCCGCGACGCCGCCGCCCGCCTCGCGTCGCTGCTCCGCGACTTCGGCGACTACGACGATGCGGTGAGCGTGCTGCGCGACACCGTGCGCCTGTCGGGCATCAACGCGAAGATCTACACCGAGCTCGGCCTTATCTACATCGCGCAGAAACGCCCGGAGCTCGCGCAGCTCGTGCTCGTCAAGGCGCTCGAGCTCGACGAGGCGGAGTTCAAGGCGAAGGAAGCCGGCAAGCGCGACGCGGCCATCTACAACGCGCTCGCACTGCTCGCGATGAAGCAAGGCAAAGCGCAGGAGGCATTCCAACGCTTCGAACAAGCGGTGCAGATCGACGAGAACTACGTCGACGCGCGCTACTCGAAGGCGTCCGTGCTCCTGGACGCCGGTGACTACGAGCGCGCGAAGACCGAGCTCGTCATCGTGATCGAGAAGCGTCCCGATGACTACGCCGCGCAGGTGTCTCTGGGCGTCGCGCAGCGGGGGATGAAGCAGTTCGCGGAAGCAAAGCGGACGTGGGACAAGGTCATCAAAGAGGCGCCGAAACGAAGTAACGCGCGTGCAGATGCGATCTGGAACCAGTTCGTCCTCAAGCTAGACTTCCAGAACGACCTGGCGGGCGCGAAGTCGGAGCTGGAGCGTTATCTGCAAGAAGCTCCAGGCAACCACGCAAAGCGGACCGCCGCCGACGAGAAACGAAAGGAACTCAAAATCCCATGAGTCGTCTGAGGCTCTCAGCCCCCGCGTGGGGGCGGCTGCCCGCAATCGCACGCGTCTGCGGTATTGCCGCTTTGGTGTGTGTGTTCGTCGCACCCGTTTCGGGTCAGCCCAAGAACAAGGGCAACGACAAAGGTGACAAAGCAGCGGCGACCGCTCCCGCGGAGCCCAAGCCCGCCGGTGACGCGAAGGCTGACGCGAAGACCGCCGCGGACGCGAAGGCCGCGAAGAATGCCAAGCCGAAGACCTACGACTTCACAGCCCTCGATCTGAACGGTCGCATGCGCTCGCCGCAGCTCCTCTACTTCCTCGAGCGCGCCAATGAAGAGCTCGAGCGTGCCAGCCTCGAGAAACGGTCGTTCATCCCGCACATGGTTCGGTCGTTGGAGGAAGAACAGCTGTGACGGTCATGGCGCTGCGAACGGCGCTGATCTGGCACGACGAGGTGATGTCCGACGTCGTCAGTGAGAAGCCACGCGTGATCACGCTCGGCTCGACAGGACGCTCCACGTTCACGATCCCCGAGATCGGACTCCCCGCGAACTTCGCGGTGATGCGCCCCGGGAACCGAGGCTATCTCCTGACGCTCGGCGAGCGGATGCGCGGAACGATCTGCATCGACGGCGAGGAGAAGGACGTCTCCGACTTCGTCCATCGCGGTGGTGAAGGTGACGGTCCCGGTGGGTTCCGTGCGACGCCGATCAGCGGGAAGGACTGGGGCGTCGTCGATCTCGACGAGTCTGGATCGTACAAGCTGTTCTTCCAGTTCGTCCCGATCGAGGAGGATCCAGTCTTCTTCACGAAGCCCGTGCTGTTCGCCGGCGCGGGTGGCTATCTGATCTCGAGTGCGGTCCTCACGTGGCTGTTCTGGTGGACCTCGAAGATCGACATGACGGAGGCCGTGTTCCGCGGTGCCGGCATCTCGACGCTCGCGATGATCGTCGGCGGCCTGGCGTACTGGGCGTACAAGCAGGACGGCGAGTCGCAGGCGTCGCTCGCGTTCAGCGTCATGGCGCACGCGGCGATCCTCGTGATGACCTATCAGCTGTATTCGGGCGAGAGCCCATTCGTATGGCCCGGGCCGAAGTCGCTGACGGGCAACTACCTCGTGACAAGGCTCGATCCCGAGCCGCCGCCGGAGCCCGAGAAGCCCAAACCCACGGTCGGGAAAGTCAGCGGCCAGGAAGCCGCGGCCAAGAGCGAGACCAAGGAGAACATCAAGACCGCCACCAAGGGCGAAGAAGGCGCCGCCGGTGGCAAGGGCGAGACGGAGCGCGCGCGCGATCCGAACGCGAAAGACGAGCCTCCCGAGCCGCCGAAGGTCGCGTTCTTCGAGGACAAGAACAAGAAGATGCTCGACAACATCATCGACAGAAACCTGTCGACGAGCCTGTCGAAGTTCACGGGTATCAAGGGCGACACCCTGACGCGCGGCTCGATCGGCTTCGGTCCCGGCACGGGCTCGGGTGTCGGTGACGGCGTCGGAACGGGCACCACGCGAGGCAGCAAGGGGAAAGGCTCCGGCGGTGGTGGCAACGTCGAAGGCGACTTCGTCAGCAACAAGGGCAAGATCGACATGGGCAAGGATCGCCCCGGTGGCACCTGCGTCGGCGAGAACTGTCACGGGTCTGCTCCCAAGGCGATTGCGTTGAAGATCGAAGAGGCCAGCGGTGACTTCACCGGCCTCTCGAAGGAAGAGATCGATCGCGTCGTGAAGGCGCGCGCCGGCGTGTTCCGTGCTTGCTACCAGAAAGAGCTCAATCGCACGCCCGGCATCGGCGGCAAGCTCGTGATCAACTTCGTCATCGATGCGGGCGGCTCCGTGAAGAGCGCGCGCACGAACGGCGGCACGCTCAAGAACGACGGCGTCGAGAGCTGCGTCAAGGGCAACATCATGCGACTCAAGTTCCCCGCCAAGGGCGGTGCGATCGTCAACTACCCGTTCGTGTTCACGCAGGGAGGCTAGCCATGACTACACACCTTTGGGCCACATCGCTACTTGCTGTTGTCGTCGGAATCGGGGGAGGCGGTTGTACGAACAACCCGATCTACCTCCCGCCGGGGACGGACGGGCCCCGACTCGAAGGTGGTCTGGAGATGGACATGGACGGCAACCGCATTGCCGCGCGGACGTCGGTCGTGATT
Source organism: Kofleriaceae bacterium (assembly GCA_046160585.1). Classification (GTDB taxonomy): domain Bacteria; phylum Myxococcota_A; class Polyangia; order Haliangiales; family Haliangiaceae; genus JABFXX01. Next base: position 53,032 of record JBJXGN010000237.1, on the reverse strand, counting down.
CCGATCAACACGGAGACCATGGACGACATCGCAGAGCGCCAAGCAATGCAGATGACGATGCCCGCCGACGTCATCATCCCCTACATCAAGGTAGGCGACCTCGAGGTCTCCGTCGAATGGACGATTCGCAACCTCGAGGACAGTCCCGGCCAGGCGACGATGCAGATCAACGGTGCGAACCAGTTCTACGAGTACGACCCGCTGCTCGTCGTGCTGAGCGAGGACGACGAGGCACCGAATACGCCCGGCCTCACCGGAGACATCCCGATCGATATCCCCGCTGGGGGCACGATCGGCGGCCTGTTCACGGAGGACGACATGCGTGAGGCCGCGATCGACCTCGACCAGATCACGCGTGGTCGCGTGAACCCGTTCCGCGCGCGTTTCACGATCTCGAAGAACGATCGCCAGTTCCCGCAGATGTCCGAGCTCATGTACGACGAGGATGGCGAGGCGCTGCCGCAGACGGAGACCGGGGTCGTCTTCCCCCGCGAAGCGTTCGCCGGCATGGTCCGCCTCGACCTCGTGTTCGATCCGGATCGGCACATGGTGCTCGAATACGCGGTGCGCGTGCGCGACGTGCGCGGCCAGATGATCAACACGCTGTTCTTCGACGCCCCCGCCGAGGAGTTGCAGTACACCGACCCGTACGCCTCGGAGAACGGCTTCTACACGGCGATGCCCCCGGGCCTGATGCCGCCTCCATGATGTGAAACGAGGTTGGAGCCCCGCGTAATCGACGACAAATCTCGGTGCGCGACTTCGAGTTTGCCGGTGATCCGGTCTACTATTGTCTCGGATGATCCGAGGAATCATCGCGGCGACCGCCGTCCTGGTCGCGAGCAGCGGCACCGCCGACGCGCGTCCAGCATCGCAAGGCTGGTACGCGGAAGGCGGCCTCGGCGCCGTAACGTTCCTGCCCGCCACGTCTCGGCAAGCGGCCGTAGGTCCCGCTGTCGGTTTTCGCCTCGGTCGCGACCTGTTCTCGTTCCTCTCGCTCGGCATCCAGCTCGGCGCGTCGAGCCACGAAGCGACCGTCCCTGCCCCGCCCGATGGCGAGTGGTTCCAGCTCTACCGCGGCTCGGGCGACGTTCGCATCGGCGGCCGCATCGGCCGCATCGCCCTGTTCATCGAGGGTGGCGCCGGCGCGGCGATGATCTCGTCGAACGTGCTCGGCAAGATGGGCGTCGAGATCACCGAGCCCGACGAGGAGTTCACGCTGATGTTCCAGGCCGGCGCGGGCTTCGAGTACCAGCTCGAGAACCGCCACTACGCGATCGGCCTCGCAGCCAACGGCTTCTTCTTGCCGCAGTTCAAGCCGCCCACCGGCGCACCCGTGACGGCGATCGATTCGCGCCTCTACCTCCGCTACACGTATTAGCGAAGCGCCTTGCGACCGTTGCCGATCAGATCGAGCAATACGCGACGGAATGGTGCCTGCGCGTCGAGCATGCCGATGACCGCGGCCGCGCCGAGGCGCTGGCGCCAGAGCAGGAGCAGCTTCGCGGGGAGCGCGAGCCCTCCGATCGCGAGCGCACGCTGCGTTGCCTCGGCGAGATCCGCGGCGTAGCGCGGGGTCCAGTGGAAGTCACCGTTGCTCCTCATCGGTAGCGACAGCTGGCGCTCCCAGTCGCGGTGCGCGGTCGATGCGAGCAGGTCCGCGCGCGCGAGGAGGCCCGCCTTCGCGATGCCCATCCGAAAGCGCTCCGCGGCCGACGCGTTGTCGTCGTCGAGGAGCCCCCACCACACCTCGCGATCGGCGTCGCGTACCGCGTCTGGGAGCGCGAACGCGCAGCCGAAGTCGAGGCACCAGACGTGAACATGACCGTCGGCCTGCTCGTCGACGAGGAAGTTGCCGGGGTTCGGATCCGCGTTGAGCAGGCCGTGCGCGAGCGGCGAGCCCCACGCGACTTCGAAGATGCCCATCGCCGCCTGGCGCCGCACGTCGGGCGATCCGCCCGCCGCGGCCTCCACGACGGTCTTGCCCTTCCCGCGCGTCATCGTCAGCACACGTGTCGACGAGTGATCGCCGATCACGCGGGGGAAACGCAGCGACGCGTGGCCCTCCCACGCGGCGGCGAACTTCGTCATCGCGGCGCCTTCGGCGCGATAGTCGAGCTCGCCGCGTACGGCCGTCGACAGCGCATCGATCGCGTCGCGATCGAGCGTCGCACCGACCTCGGCACCCGCGAGCTTGCGGACGAATGCGGCGTCGTCGAGATCCGCGCGCAGGGACTCCGCGACCCCCGGGTACTGCACCTTCACGACGACGTCCGTGCCGTCGTGAAGCTTCGCCGCATGCACTTGCCCGAGCGACGCGGACGCGAGCGGGCTCGGGTCCCACTGCGCGAACAGCGCCTGCGGTGGCTTGCCGAGGTCCTCCTCGATCACGCGCGTGATCGCGCCTGCGGAGATTGCCGGCGCACGATCCCACAGGCCACCGAGCACCGCACGCGCGGCCGCCGTCGCGCCGCTGCGCCCGCCGAGCGTCGCGCCCGGATCGTAGGCGGCGAGCTGTGCGACCTTCGCGAGCCCACCCTTGAGACGGCCCGCTTGATCGGCGAGCACGCGCGCGACCTCTTCGTCGACGACCATGTCGTCCTCGTCGGAACCCGTGGGATCCGTCGTGACGATCTGCTTCGCGCGCGTCCACAGACGAGCCCACCCGACCTTGCGCTCCGCGCGCTTTCGTTCATCGCTCATCGATCACTCCAGCGGCACGATCTCTGCCGTCGAGGTTCGCACGGGACCCGACTCGTCGCTCCAGTAAAGCTCGACGCGGTTCTTGCCGGTCTTCTTCGCGCGATACAGCGCCCGATCCGCGCGTCGAATCAGGTCCTCCGCGCTCTGCGCCTTGCTCTCGGGATAGGACGCGACGCCGAACGACGCCGTCACCGACAGCGCCTTCGGGGGCTCGCTGTCCGTCGTGATCCGCAGCTCGGTGATCGCGGCTCGAATGCGCTCGCCGACGTTGTACGCCGCCACCATGTCGCTGCGCGGGAGGATCACCGCGATCTCTTCGCCGCCGTACCGCGCGGCGGTGTCGACGCCGCGGAGCTGACTCTTGACACAATTCGCGATCGCACGCAGCACACGGTCACCGATCAGATGTCCGTGCTCGTCGTTGAGCTTCTTGAAATCGTCGACGTCCATCATGAGGACCGAAAACGGCGTGTTGTAGCGCTTGGATCTCTCGATTTCCTCCTCGATGCGCGCGTCGAAGTAGCGCCGCATGAACAGGCCCGTCAGACCATCGACCATCGCGAGCTCGTACAGATGTGCGTTCTGTAGTGCCGCTGCGATCTGCAGACCGAGCGACTCGAGCAATCGCTGGTGGTCCGCGCGAAACGCGCCCGTCTGCGTCGACTGCACGGCGATCACGCCCTCGCAGCCGCCATACATCATGAGCGGCACCCCGAGCCACGAGCGAATGCCGTCGGTGCGATCCATCGCGAGGTCCTCGGCCGCCTCGAGATCATCGATGCGCCGCGATTGCATCTTCGTCATCACCCAGCCGGCGGCACCGCCCTCGCCATCGGACATCGCGTGTCGGAAGAAGCGATCGACGCTGCGATCGTAGCCGTCGAGGACAAACCCCGACTCGCCACCGCTGCGACGGTGTACGAGCGCGACCGCCTCGGCCTCCGGGATGGCATTGCACGTCTCCTTGGCGACCGCATCGACGAGCTCCTCGAACTGTAGCGAGGCGGATAGACGGCGCGCTGTCGCGGTGAGGATCTCGAGGTCGTGCACGCGCTCCTGGAGCTGGTGCCGCGCGCGCGACAGGCGCGAGAACACGAGGTTGATCAGCAGATAGGTCAGCGACAGCAGCAGGAACCCGAGCGGCTGCCCTGGATCGTAGAGCAGCACGAGCACGACGCCGATCGGCATCAGCGACGCCTCCGCGAGGATCCCCGGCAGTGCGAGCTCCTGCACGTACGTGCGCCACGAGCGCCCGAGCAAACGCAGGCGAACGCCCTGCACCGCGTAGTGCGTGATGAGGAGCAGCGCCGCGACCGCGACCACGCGCATCGCGACCGCGATGACATCGAGTTCTTTCGGGAGCGGCTCGCCACCGGCGAACAGCCAGCCGCAGAACGCGACGAGGCCACCGCTCATCCCGCCGAAGTAGAGGACGTACCCGATCTCCGCGAACCACCCATCGGGATCCCTTCGACTTCGCTGGCGCCGGTAATACAGCCGCAACGACGCGTCCACGGTCAGCGCGATCGCGACCAGGCGTCCCGCTCCGATCGCACCCACACACATCGCCGCGGCGACGTAGTAGGCGGAGTCGAGCGAGAGAACGCTGCCCTCCACGAGCCGAAACGCGAGTGCGCGCGCCGCGAGGATGACGATCACGAACAGCGCGATCCACAGTGGATCGGTCTTCGTGGGCTCCGGCAAGATCCCGAACACCGGAAACGCAAACACGACGATCCAGCCGAGGACGCCCAGCCCGATCGTGAACAGGTGCCCGGCGCGACGTGGCACAGCGCGGTATCTATCTCACGCGTCACGTACCCAAACGAGGAAAGACTCCCGAAAGCGCGAACGGGCCCGGCAGCAACGCTGCAAGGCCCGGTTCGGTGTCGTGGCTGGTAGTTAGATGTCGATGATCATCACACCGCGCTCGGATTCTTGCGCAGGCGTGACGGCAGGCTTGTCGTAGCTCGGAGGCCGATGGATCGGAAGCTCCGCGTGCGGGCCTTCCTGCTCCTTGCGGCGCTCCTCTTCCTTCTTGAGGATTTCTTCGATGATCCAGGGATCCAGCATGGGGACCGCCTTTCAGCGTGTACGAGTGAGACTCTAACTACGTAATCTCTTGGTAGCTCCTACCCCTTGGTACTGCAACCTACGGGCCTTGGGACACTGATTCCCGTAGGGGTATTCTAACGCATGACAATCTAAAGGGCTCGACTTCTGCGCGATCAAAAACGTCACTCGACGAGATCGACCAGATCCTGTCAGCGTCGAGGTGAGATGCCCCCACTAACGCACGTCGCCGTCGGTGTTTCATGAGCATCACCGCCACGTTGACCGCAATTTCGAGTCCCTGACTTTTTTGCGGAGCAAGGTGACAAGAAACGGGGCGGCGAGAGCTTTGTCACCAACGAGACACGCCAGCTGGCTCTTCGAGTAGCCAGCGATCTCGCACTCCCGTCGCGTCGGCGCGTTCAGTCGAGATCTTTGATCTTCCACGCGCTGTCCTCTTTCACGAAGACCACCGTGAAACGATCGCTGTAGCTCATTCGAGCGTCGTTGCCGCGCTCGATGATCGGCTCGTCGACGTTTGCCTCGAGCGTGTTGATCAGCGTCTCCATCTGCTCGCGCGAAGGTCCGGTGAACTGCTGCTTCATCTTCGCGTCGTCCATCTTCTCGCGATACGTCGCGGGGACGAAGCGCAGCATCACGTCCCAACGCTCGAGGCGATACGCACGGATGAACGAGCGCAGCGCGGCTTTCGGCGAGGTCTGGTCGTAGAAGCCGAGCGGATTCGTGGAGATCTTCCAGTACCCACCCTCCTGCACGAGCCGCATCGTGTCGCCGAGTCCGTATTCGAACTCCGCGCTGACCTCCATGCTGCCGCGCCTTCCGCGCAGGCGCTCGGCTGTCTCGTCGACCTCGCGTGGGTTGTCGCGCATCATGCGGACGTAGTCCTCGCGCGAGACCTTGCCGCGGAAGCTGGACGACATCAGGTCGTAGGCTTCGCTGAAGTCGTGGTTCTTGAGAGCGCGACCGTACTTGTCGAGGGTCTGCGACGGGCCCTTTCCACCCGAGCAGGCCACCAGCAGGACTGCGCACATCGCGAGCAAACGCATGGCTGCGTTATAGCACTAGCCCGTCGCTGCCACCGGCTTCTACGTGCGGGCGTCCATCGGCGCGATGGCCGTCGCACGTGCCGCGCTCACCGCACCTGGCGATCGCGGGCAAACGAACGCGTCGCCATCATCATCGCCGCGGCCGCGATCGCGAGGATCCCGGTCGGGATCCACATCGCGATCGTGAGGTCCGTCCGATCGGCGATCTCGCCGAGCACCCACGACGACGGCGCGGTCCCCAGGAGGTGCATGACGCCGATGACGAGGCCTTGCGCCGCGACGGACTTGCCCGGCGGCGCGAGGTCGTCGACCGTCGCGGCCATGGGCGCGTGGTAGAGCGAAAACGTGAACAGCGTCGCGACACCGGCCACATAGATCGCGATGTTCGGCGGCGCGATGATCGCGAGCGACGCGGTCGGGATCGACGCGGCCATGCCGATCGCGATCATCCACAGTCGTCCTGTGACGTAACGCGCGCGCAGCGCATCCGCCGCGCGCCCGCCGACGATGATGCCCGCGAGCGCGCCGAACAGACCGATCACCAGCACGTTCGTCGCCGCCGCCTCCGACATGCCTTTCCCCGTCGGACTCTTCAGGTACTCGAGCATGAACGCGTTGTAGCCACCGGCGGCGAACGCCATGGCCGTCGTCGACAGCATCAGCCAGCGGAGTGTGCGAATGCGCAGGAGCGTGCGCGCCTCGCCGATAAACCGGCGCGTGAAGCCGAGCAAGTACCTCGACACGGGCTCGCGCGTCGTCACCTCGTGTGTCGCGATCGGCTGCTTCACGATGACGATCGCGAGCGCGACACCGGGCACCGCGAGCGCGATCACCACGAGCGGGAACCCGAGCATCGCCCCGACACCGAAGCCCACGACGCCACCGAGAAACAGCCCGAGGTTGAACACCGCGATACGCGAGGCTTTGTTCGCAGAGTACAGCTGTCCGAGGATCGAGTTCGCGACCGGGACTACGGCCGCGGTCCCGAGCCCGACGAGGGCGCGAGAGCCCGCGAGGGTAACGTAGCTCGTGCCGAGCGCGCCGAGCGCACCCGCGACGCTCGCGAGCAGAACGCCGAACGCGATCACCTTGCGACGATCGTACGCGTCTCCTGCCCACCCGAACGGCAGCGTGGCGAGCGCGTGCGGGATCATGAACACGGTCTGCAGAAAGCCGATCTGTGCGTAGTCGATGTCGTAGCGCGTAGACAGATCAGGGTAGACCGCGAACAACGCGTTGCGGCCCGCGTACGACACGAGGTTGATCAGCGAAAGCACGACGAGGATCTGCGTCGCGCGTGCGCGGCTCTGCTCGTTCGTGATCACGAGCGAACCCCTGTCATCGATCGCGAGAGCGAGAGCGCGATCGGTGGCATCGAGGCGACAGTATCAGGGAGCCGGCGGACCTTCCGCGATCTGCACGTCGTACGCGCCCTCCGCGGACGCGTCGGTGCCCCTCACGCGGATCACCGCCCGCGCGTTCGCGGGCACCTGCGCCACTAGCTTCTCGGCAACACCTTTGCCCTTCTTGTCCCCCTTCGCGACGGACTTGCCGTCGACGAGCAGCTCCGCGTCGAGATCGCTCTCCGACGGAACGTCGATCGTCACGTCGATGGTGCGCGGGTTCGCGTCGGTACCGACGGCGAAGCAGTCGACGTCGCCCGGCGTCCACACGCCGTGCACCACGGTGCGATCCGTCGGGATGGGCATCGCCTTGTCGGGCACGTCGTTCGGCTCGATTTCGGCGTCGGGCTGCGGGACCTTCGCGACCACACGCAGCTGGTACGCCGTCTCCGGGTTCGACTTGTCCGCCTTGATGGTCACGTAGTGGAACGGTGGTGCGCCGTCGGGGACGACCGGCACGATGCCTCGCACGACGAGCGGTTGTCCGCGCGGCCCTTTGCGCGCGACGAGCGGATTGCCGACGCCATCGGTCACGTCGATCGACAGGGCGATGCCCTCCACGGCCCCGACCTCGATGTCGATCGCGTTCTTCTCGGACAACGTCTCGACCGAGAGCTTCCAGACATCGACATCACCAGCCCAGCCGACGAAGCCCGTGACCGACTCGCCGACGATGAGATCGGGCGCGGTGCCGCGATCGTCGTCCGGCTCCTTCTCGGCGTTCGCCGCCGGCGGTGCCATGCGCGCGCTGATCTCGTACACGGGCGCGGGGATGACCTCGATGCCGGCATCGATCGCGGGCTTTGCGCCCTTCTTTGGCTTCGGCGCTTTTGGCGGCGGCGCCTTCTTCATCTTTACGACGGCGCGGTACGTGCCGGCCGACACCCCGAGGTTCGGCACGCCCTCCTTGACGCGCGCTCCGCCGCGATCCGACTTCGCGAGCACCGTGCCGCCGGCGTCCTCGATCTCGAGGACCAGGTCGACGCCTTCGATCGCCGAGAGCTCGACCGCGAGCGCACCCGTCTCGGTCACGGTGACCTTGAACGTGTCGACATCGGCGTCGGGTTCGATCCTGGCGCGCACGGTGCCACCCAGCACGAGCGCCGTTGCCGTGTCGTCGCCGTCGTTCGGCTCGACCTCGTCGGTGGCCTGCACCGCCACACCACCGTCCCCTGTGACCTGCGTGACGACCTGCACGGCCGCGGCGTCGCGATCGGTGCGCTTTTGCGTCGACTTGCCGCACGCGACCGCCACGACCGACACGCACGCGATGGCGGCGACTCGCTTCATGACACCTTGGACTTCTCGGCGAGCCCCGCCAGGAACTCGGCCTCGGACACGAGCTGACCGTTCACGCGGATCTCGCCGCGCATCTTGAAGATCTTGCCCTTCCGCAGCGGCACGACTTCGATCATCAGCTGGTCGCCTGGCACCACGGCCTTGCGAAACTTCACCGCGTCGATCGCCATGAACAGCATCACGTGTGTCGACGGATCGAACGTAACCACCCGCGACGCGAGGATCCCGCCGGCTTGCGCCATGGCCTCGATCTGGAGCACGCCCGGCATTACGGGGACCCCCGGGAAGTGGCCCTGGAAGTAGGGCTCGTTGAACGTCACGTTCTTGAGCGCGACGATCTTGTCGTCGGTCAGCTCGAGGACCCGGTCGACGAGGAGGAACGGATATCGATGGGGGAGCAGACCCAAGATCTGCTCGGCCTTCATCACTGAACTTGCGGGCCGGGCACCGACATCCGTCATGACGTCGGATCTACCACGACGAGCCGGAAGTCATTTCATCTCGGCCTTCAACTTGTCGGTCAGGTCGACCGTCTTGTCCGACCACACCGTCGCGCCGCGATCGATGATCAGGTGAACGCCCTCGGCTTTCGCGATCTTCTCGATGAGCGGCGTCGCCTGCTTGAGGAGCCCCTGGATCAGCTTGCTGCGATCCGTGGCGAGCTCGCGCTCGAGCTTGACGTACGTCTGCTGCAGTTCGACGAACTTCTTCTCGAGATCAGCGCGCTTCGCCGCGAATGCCTCGGGCTTGAGCACCGCTTGCTGCTTCGCGAGATCCGCGTCGGCCTTCTTCAGCTCCTCTTGCTGCTTGTCGAGCTTGGACTGCTTGTCCTTGCGCGTCTTCTCGAACGCACTGTTGGCGCGCTTGCCTGCCGGCGTGGTGGAAAGCGTGTCCTCGATGTCGATGATGCCGATCTTGGGGTTGGTCGGAACGGCGCTGGTGGCGCTCCCCGTGAGTAGCGGCGACGCCATCAGACCCAGACCCAGACAAGCGACAGCGACGATTCCAAGGCGATTCATGTGGACCTCGAGCGGTTCATACGATGTCTTCGACGCTCCTCCAAGCCCGATGTTCAAGTGCCGATCCGACTTCCAAGGTCGCCGGACCCTAGAAGAAGTTGCCGATCGTGAACTCGAACACCAGCGGATCTTCGTCGTCCTGCGCGTCGAGGGGGATGCCCCACTCGAAGCGGAGGGGGCCGATGGGCGAGAACCAACGGAAGCCAAAGCCAACCGACTTGCGAATGCCGCTGACGAGCGACTCGGTGACGTGCTCGCGGAAACACGGGTCGAACTGGATCGGCACCTGCGAGCTCGCGCGCTGGCCGCCCGAGCAGTACCGGGTCTCGAGGTTGTACGCGTTGCCCATGTCGAAGAAGAGCACGCCGGAGATGCCGACCTTCTTGAACAACGGGAACTCGATCTCGTTGTTGATGATGACCTGCATGTTGCCTCCGAGCGGCAGCTCGCCGAGGCCGTTGCCGGGATCGCCGGGCGTCTGCGTGAGCAGCTTCGGGCCGAGCGAGCGCGGCGCGTAGCCACGGATGTCATAGATGCCACCGACGAGATAGCGCTCGGAGATGGGCACGCCGAGCGCATCCGACGACGTGGTGAAGCCGATCTCGAAGTTGCCGTGATAGACGAAAGGCCCCCACAGCTGGCGGTAGTGGCGCGCGAAGCCACCCCAGCGCCAGAACTTGTTCTCCGAGCCGGTCCACTTGCTCGCGTATTCCGCGAAGAGCGTGTGGTACCAGCCGCCGGATGGGAACAACCGGTTGTTGCGCGAGTCCCACGACAGCGACGCGCGGATCGACGACGTCACGCCGCCGCGAAACAGATTCGCGACACTCGCCGCTTCGATGGGCGCGCTCGTGGCGCCGAGGTTCGTGAGGCCGCCGGAGCCTGTGGTGATGCTCACGTCCTCGAGCTTGTACGTGAGGAACGCGCGCGCTTCGTACGAGAGCGGATAGCCCCACGTGAGCGTGCCACCGGAGGCGTTGCGATAGAACGTGCCGAAGCCGCGGCTCTGGTTGTAGAGGTCGAACGCGAACGTCCAGTTCGTGTCGAGGAAATACGGCTCGACGAAGCGCAACAGGAACAGCTGCCGCAGGCTCGAGATCTGCGCCTGCAACGCGAGCGTCTGTCCGCGACCAAACAGGTTGTTCTGCGAGATCTGCGCTTGCGCGATGAAGTTCTCGACGGAGGAGAAGCCCGCGCCGATCTGGAACGTGCCGGTCGGACGCTCGCTGACCTCGACGTTCACCTCGACGAACTCGTCGGAGCTGCCGCGCTTGGTGGAGATGACGACGTTCTCGAAGAAGCCCAGCGCGGTGATGCGGCGCTTGGAGATCTCGAGGTTCGTGTTGTTGAACATCTCGCCTTCCGAGATCTTCATCTCGCGGCGGATCACCTTGTCGCGGGTCTTGGAGTTGCCGCGGATGTTGATGCGCTCGAAGTACGCGCGCTTTCCTCGCGCGATCTCGAACGTCAGGTTGATGCGGCGGCTCTGGAGGTCGACTTTGGTGAGCGGCAGGACGTTCGCGTACGCGTAGCCCTGGTCCTGATAGAAGTTCGAGAGCTTCTCGCGATCCTCCGCGATCATCGTGCGCGCGAACTTCACGCCGGGTCGAAGCGACACGCGCTTCGCGTTTTCAGCGGCCGTGCCGATGAGATCGCCCTTGAAGTTGACGGAGCCGATGGTGAACACCGGGCCCTCGTCGACGGGGATCGAGAGGTACATGTACTGCTTGTCGCGTGACAGGCGAAGCTGCGGCGTGCCGACCTTCACGTTCGCGTAGCCGCGATCCCAGTAGTGCGCGCTGACGATGAGCAGGTCGCGCTCGAAGGCCTCCTGGCTGTACACGCCGGAGTCGTTCAGGAAGCTGAGTGCGTCCTGGCGGCGCGTAGCGATCGATGCGCGGAGCTCGTCATCGGAGATGTCGTTGTTCCCGATGAACTGGACCTCGCGGATCTTGACCTTGGCCTTCTCGTCGACGTTGAACCACACGTCGACCTCGGACTCGTTCACCGGCTTGACCTCGTAGTCGACGGTTGCCAGGTAGAAGCCCTTCTGGACGTAGAGATCCGCGATCTTCTCGCGGTTCTTCTTCACCTTGCCGATGTCGACGATCGCGTCGAGCTCGAGATCGAGGACCTCGTTGATCTTATCGAGCTCCATCTCGCTGTTGCCCGCGACGAGCACCTTCCGGATCGACGGCTTCTCCTTCACCGCGAAGGTCAGGGTCACGCCACCCGACACGGCGACCTCGGCCTCGACGTCGATGTCGGCGAAGAAGCCCATCTTCCACATCGCGCGCAGATCCTCGCGGAGCTTCGCGGCGTCGAGAAGCGTGCCCGGTTTGCTGAGGAGCTGGACGCGGATCGCGTCGTCCTCGACCTTGCGGTTGCCGCGGAACTGCACGCGCTCGATCGCGCGGCCCTGGAGCGTGACGCCGCTCGGGGGCGGCGGCGGCGCCGGTGCCGGCTGCGCGGAGGCGACCACCACCGACACGAGGATAGTGGCGACGGCGATCGCAGCGGTGTGGATGAATCGAATCACGAAGCGGCTCCCTCTTCCGTCTTCGACTCGTGGTCCTCCGTGCGTGGTTCGCTCCCGCCGCCGATTCGTGCGAGGTGTTCGCTCTCGTTGGTCTCCTCGACGAGGCGACCGCCATCGACCATGCGCAGGCGCTTGGGCATCAACGACGCCAGCTCGGGGTTGTGCGTGACGACGAGCAGCGTCGAGCCGCGCTCGCGATTGAGCTCGAGGAACAGCTGGTGGATCGCCTCGCCGGTCGAGCGATCGAGGTTGCCGGTGGGCTCGTCGGCGAGGAGCAGCGACGGACCGAGCACCATCGCCCGCGCGAGCGCGACACGTTGCTGCTCGCCGCCCGAGAGCTCGCTCGGCCGATGTGTCAGGCGGTGCGTTAGCCCGACGCGCCCGAGGATGTCCTTGGCCATCGTGCGCGCGCGCTCGACGGGATAGCGCTGGATGAGCGCCGGCATCATGACGTTCTCGACGGCGGTGAACTCCGGCAGCAGGTGATGAAACTGGAACACGAAGCCGATGCGCCGGTTGCGGAACTCGGCGAGGCGCGACGGGTTCATCGTCGTCAGCTCCTCGCCGTCAAATCGGATCGAGCCCGACGTCGGGAGATCGAGCGTCCCCAGGATCTGGAGGAAGGTCGACTTGCCGACGCCCGACGCGCCGACCACGGCGACCATCTCGCCCGGCTCCAGCGAGAGGTCGATGTCCCAGAGGATCGGCAGCGCTTTGCCGCTGTGCTGGTAGGCCTTACCCAGGCGGCTCACTTCGATGCGCGCGCCACGTCTCTGGGGCCCAGAAGCTGCTCCAGAAGCTCGATCGCCAGCTCGATCGACAGCGCGATCGACAGCAGGATCTACGGCACGATCGACGGAAGCGTCAGCGGGGGTCTCTGTCACGGGAAACTCTAAAGGGCGCGACTACTTAAGGGCGCCGGAACTTACTTGGCGGCCCTGCAGGTGTCAACGCGGGGATGGGACCAATGCCGAGGCAAAACGGTTGCCTAGGCGATCACCTGCACCGAGCGCGGGTCCTTAGCAGCGAAACCACGCCGCCGATCGGGGCATTCCGCTAGAAGCCGACTGTCGCGCCCATCGTCCAGTGGCGAGTCGACATCGTCGCGACGTTGCCCCAAGACGGTCCTTCGAGGTCCGCAGCCGCGATGGTGTAGTCGAAGTACACCGAGGCGCTGGCGAGGAACTTGATCTTGATCTTGTACTCGATGCCAACCCCGAGGAGCACGCCTTTGCCACTGGCGTCGGCACCGGAGTCATTCGACGCGGTCGAGGTCATCGACGTGTGTTGCATCCCCAGACGACCGAAGGCTTCGAATCCCTCCGCGATCGGGTGATTGTAACGCCCGGCGAGCCCGAGCTGAGTTCCGTCGTAGATCCTGCCTCCCTCCTGCACCAGGCCATATCGTGTCACCAGTGCTTCCGCCGTGATGCGGTAAGGGAACTGGTAGCCACCGAAGAGCCGGAGGCTGCGGCCGTCTTGCGTGAAGTCGATCCCGCCCCCAGTCGCCGGGCTGGTTCCGATGCCCAATCCAACGAATGGACCCGCCACTGCTATCGAGGAGGTCCCGACGAGAATAGCGAGGGTCAGGAGCGCGCGCGTCATGTGCGCATGCGCAGCATTCGGCGTGCCATCGCGGAGGCTCCGACAAGTGGGCGGATTCACGCGGCCATGGTGTGCAGGAGTTGATGGATTTTCACGCATTCCGGACGTTGGTGACGCATTCGCGCTTCGGGCGATCTGATGGTTCCACGTCTCGCGGGGTGTCGCGAGCGGCAAAGTTCATCACTCAGTGCCGCATGCCCGCTGCGGGACGAACCCGTGCGGCGAGCAGCGCCGGGTAGAGCGTGGCAGCGATCGAGATGAGGATGCCCGCGGCTGCTGCGGCTGCGACCGACTGCGGGTCGACGTGGATCGGCAAGCGGTCGATGTAATAGACGTCGGGGTTGAGCGGCAGCCCGTAGTGACGTCCCGCCCAACACGCGAGGAGACCGGTCGCGATGCCGAGGACCGTACCGATCATCCCGATCATGAGGCCCTGGATCGAGAACAACTGCATCACGCCGAAGTTCGATGCACCGAGTGTCTTGAGCAGCGCGATCTCGCGCGCCTTCTCCACGACGACCATGATCAGGTTGCCGACGATCGAAAACGACGCGACGAGGATCACGATCCCGAGCACGAGGAACATCGCGATCTTCTCGAGCTTGAGGGCGGAGAACAGGGAGCGATTCAGCTCTCGCCAGTCGACGATGCGATAGGTCGGGCCGAGCTCCTTGCCGAGGATCGCGAGGAAGCGCCCCGTGTCGTCGGCGTCGCCGATGCGAACCTCGATGCCGTCGATGGTGTCCCCGCGATCGAGGAAGTCCTGGAGCGAGTCGAGCGTGACGTAGACGTATTTGAGGTCGTATTCGTACATCCCCGTGAAGAAGACGCCAGCGACGCGGTAGTCGCGGTTGAACGGGATCGGTGTCCCGGTCGCGTCCGGGTTCGATGGATCCGACAGCGGCGAGACCACCCGGACCTCTTCACCCGTGTACAGGTGCGTCTGCTTGACGAGCTCGCGGCCGACGAGTACGCCGGGCAGCGACTGCGTACGGCGCGAGACGGTGGACTCGGGGAAGTCGATGACGTCGATCGGCAGCGTGTCGTGATCGAGCATGCGGGTGCCGCCGGAGGTCGGTGGCGTCTCGGGCGTGCTGAAGTCGCGCGGCACTTCGTCGGTGACGACAAGGTCGTCGGGCGGCGCGTCGACGACGGACGCCGCCGAGCCAGCACCGGAGCCGGCATCGGTCTCGCCGGAGAAGTCGATCGGATCGCCGGCGGTCGGCAGATCCGAAGGGGCGGGATCGATGGCGTTCTGATCGTGCGGCGCCTGCGGCACGACGAGCTCCTCGCGATCACCGACGAGAGGCTCGAGGCGTTCGATCGCCTGCTTGTCCTCGAGGTCGGAGACGAGGTCGGTCACCTTCGCGACCGTCTTCGGATCGATGCCCTTGATGATGACGTTCATGCCGTTGTTGTGCGCGGCAATGACGACCTCGCTCACGGCATACGGTGTCGACGCGACGACGCCGGGGATGCGGTCGATCCGATCCTTGACCGCGCGCCAGTCGGCGAACTCGCCTTCTTCGCGCGTGATCTGGATGTGCGCGTTGGAGCCGAGGATCTTCTCGCGAAGATCGGTCTCGAAGCCAGACATGACCGAGAGAACGCAGACGAGCGCCGACGTACCGATCCACACACCGCCGATCGGGACCGTCGTAAAAAACGTGAAGAACGCGCGCAGGCAGCCGAAGAACGTCGCGAGCCCCGCGAACGCGAAGCCGACGAGACTCGCGATGCCGAAGCCGAACACGATGCGCAACTGCGTCTCCGGGAGCAGCGAGCTGAGGATGGGTGCCTTGCCCATCACCATCAGCTTGATGAGGAGGTTGGACACGATGCCCGTGACGATGCCGATGACGAAAGCCCACATCGCGGGGCGCGAGTGGCGAAGCACACCCCAGAAGATGATGACGGCGATGGCCGACGTCGTGATGGAGGTGATCACCGCGTTCGTGCTCGCGGTTGGATTTATGTACGCGAGGAACGTGGCGCCGAAGCCCTCTCCGCTCGCCAACCACCACGCGACGCGGACCGCGATCGCGACGAGGATCGCGATCTTGGTTCGCACCGTGACCTTGGACTGCGCGATCAACAGGTAGCGCCAGGCGACGAACGAGCGATACCCCGCGAGATCGGACAGTGCGTGCATCACGACACCGAAGCCAAGGAGCACGGGACCGAAGGCAGTGATGAACTGCCGGCCGGACGCTTCTTGATTGCCGAGGCGACCGAACGTCGTGAGCGTGATGACGACGCCCGCGACGATGACCAGCACGCCGAGTACGAGCTCGACCCACGCTCGCTTGTGCGAGATGGGTTCGAATGCTGGTGGGGTCGGGTTGGGTGTCATGTACAAGTCATTCAGGTCGCATCAGTGGGAACAGGATCACGTCGCGAATGGACGACTGCCCGGTGAGCAACATGGCAAGACGATCGATCCCGATGCCCTCGCCCGCCGTCGGCGGCATGCCGACTTCGAGCGCGCGGCAGTAGTCTTCGTCGTAGTCCATGGTCTCGTCGGCGCCGACGGCCTTCGCGCGCTGCTGCGCTTGGAAGCGAGAGCGCTGGTCGTCGGGGTCGTTCAGCTCGGAGAATCCGTTCGCGATCTCCTTGCCATTCACGAACAGCTCGAACCGATCACAAAATGCCCCGTCGCGATCGTTTTTCCGCGCGAGCGGCGAAACTGCGAGCGGGAATTCGGTGAGGAAGGTCGGTTGCACGAGCTTGTCTTCGGCGACGGCTTCGAACAGCAGGTAGCCGATGTGACCGGCCGTGATGCGTCGCTGCTCGTCGGATGCATATTGACCGATGATCGTGCGCGCTGCATCCGCGCGTCTTTCGGGGTTCTTCAGGGCCGCCGTGAGGTCGGCATGGGCGGTGTCGGGCTCCCCGCCTGTTCCTGCGAGGAGCACGCGCGCGAGGTCCGCGGCCGGCAGCTTCTTCGCCAGCGACACCATCGTCGCCACGTGCGGATCGGTGAACACCTGGTCGGCCTCGGCGACGCCGCCAAGATCCTTCACTGCATCGCGAATCGACAGTCGGCGCCAGCCAGGTGCCAGGTCGATCTCGACGCCGTCCCACGTGACCTTCGTCGAGCCGTTCACCTCGAGCGCGAGCTCGCCGATCATTGCCTCGGTGAGATCCATGAGCTCCGTGTACGTCGCGTACGCCTGGTAGAACTCGAGCATCGTGAACTCGGGGTTGTGCTGGCGCGACAGTCCCTCGTTGCGGAAGTTGCGGTTGATCTCGTAGACGCGCTCGAAGCCTCCGACGACGAGCCGCTTCAGGTACAGCTCCGGCGCGATGCGCATGAACAGCTTCATGTCGAGCGCGTTGTGGTGCGTGATGAACGGTCGCGCCGCGGCGCCGCCGATGATGGGGTGCATCATCGGGGTCTCGACCTCGAGGTAGTCGCGCGCGTCGAGGAAGCGGCGGATGCCGCGGACGATCGCGGAGCGCTTGCGGAACACCTCGCGCACGTCGGGGCTGACCGCGAGATCGAGGTAGCGCTGGCGATAGCGCAGCTCGACGTCGGTCATGCCGTGCCACTTGTCGGGCAGCGGTCGCAGCGACTTCGTGACGATCCACAGTCGCTTGACCTGGATCGACAGCTCGCCGCGCTTGGTCCAGAACGCAGGACCCTCCGCCGCGACGATGTCGCCGGCGTCGAGCCTGGGGAGGATGGTTTCGTAGTCCTCGGGTGCGAGCGCGTCGACGTTTAGGAACAGCTGGATCTGATCGGTGGTGTCGCGGATCGGCGCGAACAGCGTCTTGCCCATCTCGCGCTTGACCATCACGCGTCCCGCCACGCGGACGGACTCGCCATCGATGGGGGTGATGCCGGGGTCCGCCTGCTTGGGCTCCTTGGGCGCGTTGGGATCCCGGGGTGGGGGCGCTTCCGGCTTGGTCGCCGCGTACTTCGCGCGCACCGACGCGATGGTCGCGGCCGGACCGACATCGTTGCGGAACGGGTCGCTACCGGCGGCACGCAACGCCGACGCTTTTTCGCGACGCTCGCCGATGATCCGGTCGAGGTTGGACGAAGCGGGCTCGGAGGGGCGCGACGACATGGCGGCGGACATTACAGCATCCACGAGCAGATCCTGGTATCAGACCGTCATGAAGGGTCTGCTGCTCGCCGCCGCGCTTCTCCTCGTGGGATGCAAGGACAAGGGGACCACCTCCGGGGCGTGCAAGGGAGCGAAGCAAGAGGGCCCGCTCGCCTGGATCGCCGACGACTACGACGGAGCGCTCGCCTGCGCCAAGCAGAAGAACGTGCCGCTCGTCGTCGACCTGTGGGCGCCGTGGTGCCACACGTGCGTGTCGATGCAGTCGACGGTGCTCCACGACAAAGCGATGGCGCCGATGGCCGAGCGCTTCGTCTTCGCGGCCATCGACACGGACCGCGAGGTCAACGCGAAGGCCGTGAAGAAGCTGCCGCTGTCGGCGTGGCCGACGTTCTACGTTGTCGCGCCGGAGGATGGCTCGGTGCTCGCGCGCTTCGCTGGTGGTGCGAGCGTCGCGCAGTTCACGGCGTTCCTCGAGTCGGGTGCGGCCGCACGCGCCGCGGTCGACGGCGCCGCGAAGCACCTGCTCGCCGCCGAGCGTGCACTCGCCGCGAAGGACCTCGCGACCGCCGAGAACGAGCTCACCGCCGCGCTCGCGGCTGCGCCCGCGACGTGGGTGCGCCGGCCCGACGCGTTCGTGTCGTTGATCCACACCAAGCGCAAGCGCGACGACATCGCGGGGTGCTTCGAGCTCGGTCAGGCGAGCCTCGACGAGACCGGCAACGCCGCGAGCGCGACCGACTTCGCGGGCATCGCGCTCGATTGCGCGAGTGATCGGTTCGGCGTCGAGCCCGAGAAGGTGCCCATCTTTCGCGAGCGCGTGATCGCACGCCTGCAGAAGCTGCTCGCCGACACCTCCGCACCGCTGTCGTATGACGATCGCTCCGACGCGATGTCGTACCTGCGTGGCGTGCTCGCGACCGTCGGCCGGAAGCCCGAATCGATCTCCGTCGCCGAGCAGCAGCGCATCATGCTCGAGGAAGCGATCGCGAAGGCGCCCAACGCGACCGCCGCATCGGCGTTCAACTACCAGCTCGCCGACGTGTTCATCACACTCGGTCGTCCGATCGAGGCCGTGCCTGCGCTCGAGAAGTCGGCGAAGGCGCTTCCCGGCGAATACGATCCGCCGGCGCGCCTCGGCTGGGTGTACCTCGAGGCCGGAAGGCTCGACGAGGCGGCGAAGTGGACCGACACCGCGCTCAAGCTCGTCTACGGTCCACGCAAGGCGCGCGTGCTCGCCCAGCGCGCGAACATCGAGAAGAAGCGCGGCGACGTTGCCACCGAGAAGAAGTACCGCGCAGAGATCGTGGCGCTGTGGACGAACATGCCGCCCGACATGGCAAACCCCGACGCACTCGCGAAGGCCCAGGCGGATCTCGCCGTGCTCGACACCCCGTCTGCACCGCCTCCTCCACCCGCTCCGCAGTGACGGCCGCACGCCGTAGACGGCGACGCCCACGTGTAGGCGGCGCGCCGACGGCGCCGCGTGAACAGGACAGATCACGACGGTTCGTCGTCGAGAACTCCCGCGTGAACGGCCGTTGACGATGGCCAATACGACACAAAAGGTCGCCCAAGTCGCTGGAATGGTGATGGAATGGTCATGACGACCGTTGGTCCAGCCTTTGTAGAAAGGACTGCCATGCCCAAGACCATCCGCCTCGCTTCGCTTCTTGTCACCCTTCCTCTCCCACTCCTCATGGGCGCGCAAGGAGACGGCTGCGCGGCCGGCTCGACGTCGCCCGCACCCGACGTGCGCGGCACGTGGGACGTCGAATACGACGACACGATCGGCATCGAGGTGAAGATCGGCGGCGCGGTCTACAACGCCGAGCTCGGTGCGGCGGGCGGCAGCTTCACGATCAACCACGGCGGCAAGCCGTACATGTTCGACCTCGACTGCGCGCGTCCGGAGATCGTGTGCCCGAGCGAGGCGTGGCCGGATCGTGTGGTCATCGAGCAGCGCAACGTCCAACGCCAGCACCAGATGGTCGTGAACCTCCCGCAGCAGGCCTGCGAGGGCGACCTCGAGCAGCCAGACCCCGGCACGTGCGGCGCGGGCACGTCGAACCCGAACTGCGATCTCGTGTGCGGCGGCGAGATCACGGTGCGCACGGCGCAGGCGTTCGGCGTGATCGGCGAGACCGGCGAGACGTTCCGCCTCTACCTCGGCGCAGGCATCGTCACGAACGGCATCAACTGCGCGATGCTCGGCTACTCCGTCGCCGATGCCGATCTCGTGAACGAGGGCGCGAGCGGCGCGGACTGGGAGGCCGTCGCGATGGAAGCAGGCCTCGTGACGATCGGCTACTCGGGCGCGTGCCTCTTCGCCGGAACGGTCAACGGCACCGACCAGGCGCTGCTCGTCGGTGCCGAGGTGAAGTTCACGACCGGCTTCACCGGTGTGAAGCAGTAGTCACTCGCGTCTATTCGCAATAGGCGCCCTCTGCGCTCGTCTCGGTGTCCTGCGCGACGTTGCGCTGCGCGCACGCCTCGTCCTCGCTCCACGCCTTCCAGGACGAGCCGCGACCGAGCGACGCCGCGTAGTCGGCCCACAGCTTGTAGCCGTCGGTACGCGACTTGAAGACGGTCGGCTCGACGCAGGTGTTCGCGGCGTCGGCGGCGGCGATCTCGGCGCGCGCCTTCTGCATGATGATGTCGAACATCGCGCTCGTCGTGGAGTTCCAGCAGCAGGTCTTGCTCTTCGTGTAGTCGAGCTCGCCGAGAACGTAGTCGTCGAGCTTGCGGTACTCGTCGTCGATCTCGGCGTTCGTCATCCCGAGCTCGTCGGCGATGCCGTACAGCTCGCCGAACGCGCGCTCGCGACGCTGGCGCGCGGCGCACGACGCCGGGTACTTCTCGAGGTGGTGACGTGCATCCGCGATCGCCGAGAGTAGACCGTCGCGCTGCTGCTGCGGCGACGCTGCGCCGAGCAGCACCCGGTAGCGAGCGGGACGCGCCGCGATCCGCGCGTAGTCGGTCGAGTTGATCCAGCTCGCCTCGTCGGCGGCCATCCATGTGTTCGTCCAGTAGCCACCGACGTTCTTCGTGACGCGCCAGCGCTTGATGCCGCCGCCCATCTTCGCGTACGGCGTCGTCGATCCCTCGGGCATGCCCACACCGCCGGCGTAGTTGCTCGTGAAGTAGTACTTCGACGATTCGCCCGACTCGCGCACGCCCTGGCGGCGCGGCATCGAGCCGCTGATCGTCGTGATGTCGAGAGAGCCGCCGCCGAGCTCGCGCACGTCGTGGACGATCAGCGTGTGGCCGATGCCGCTCGACTGCCAGCGCTCGACGAGGACATCGCCCGCGCGCACGGCCTCGGGCACGAGGTTGTACGTGTTCGCCGTGTCCGCGACATTGAACGAGGAGAGGTAGTTCAACGTCAGCACGGTGAAGTACCCGGCCCGCTTGTTGAGGTGCAGCTCGTCGACGTACGCGCCGAACTCGGCGCCGGCCGCGATCATCGGCTGGCTTGCCTCGCCGCCGTGCAGCTTGCGCGTGCGGAGCGTCGCGTCCTTGGGCCACGTGGTGCGCCACGTCGTCGACGTCGTGTGATCGCGATACGCGACGCCGAACTCCGGCGTGCCCGAGAAGCGGCTGTACGCGGTGCGAACGCCGAAGTGGCCGAAGTAGACGCGCTGCCCGCTCGAGACCGCCTCGAAGAACAGCGGTAGCTCGTACCAGGCCGCGAACGTGATGCGGAGGAACAGCCCCATCTCTGCGCACTCGAGCGACGGAGACGGCAGCGTCTTGCCCCACGGCGTGGTCACCTCGACGGTCGTCGAATAGCCGTCCACCGACGGGATCCACTCCATGCCTTCGATCCACGCGGTGTATTTCTCGTCCCAGTTGAGGCCGCTGTTCGCGCCCCACGCGATGCCGGCCGCCTGCGCGGCCGTGGTGTCCGTGTCTTCCCACTTGTTCTTCGCGGTCCACACCTGCGTGCGCGTGGTGTTCGTCGCGACGAGCGGTCCTTTGCGGTATTCGCTGTCCTCTTTGCCCGGCAGGGGTGTGGTCTCGACGGGACCTTCCATGCCCCACTCCTCGTCCGGTGACGACTCGTCGGCACAGCCAGTGGCGGTGGCGATCAACGCGATGAAAGCGAAGCTAAGCGAACGCATGCGGCGCGCTTTGAGCACGCTCCGTGCCGGGTCAGACCGCTTTGGTTCGACCTATGATCGAGCGGTTAGCGCACAGCTGGCAACCGCAGTGGCCGGGTCTTCGAGGCGCCTGGGCATCACAGTCCCTACGCGAGTTGCCGGTTGCGGATCACCGCGCGGCGACAATCGATTTCGGCGGGAAGCTCGACGGCCCTGCATCGTATCGCCGCGATTGTCGGTCAGCATAGCCGTCCCACCGCAAGCCGCTTCCGACCCGATCCAGTCGCGAATCGACCACCGCTGTTCCGTGTCCGAGGGTTCGCGTCGTCGGACTCGGTCTTCTTCCAGAAGAGACTCGATCGACCGCGGGGATCACGCGACACCGCGACCCTTCGACGAGATCCATTCGTCGTCGCGAAGCGACCGGAATCATCCTCCCCTCCCTCCCCTTCTCCCTGTTCATCTTCTGACCAGATCCACTCTTCGTTCCAGCCAGAGCATCGTGGCCAGCGACGTTGCGATACTTCGACTAGATTCATTCGTCGCGAAGCGACCACCGCTGCTCCGTGTCCGACGGTTCAGGGCGTGATGCCGATGGCGCCGGGGATGTTCTGCAGCCCCGATCCGAACGCCAGCGATCCGACGTTCTCGACGTCGCCGGCCTGCGTGAACCGTACCTGGCGCACCGACGTGTTCTCGCTGATCCACACGTGGCCGCGCAGCATCCCGCGATCGAGCGAGACCATGTCCGCGGGGATCTGCGGGTTCGCTCCCAACGCCAGCGCGGTCTTGCGCCACGCGCCGTTCGTGCCGCCCTTGTCGAGCTTGAAGATCGCGTTGCCCTGCGCGGCGCTGACGAGCGCGACGTCGCCGAACGGTGACACCGCGAGACCGCCCGGATCGCTGATGTCGGTCAGGGTCGCGGCGAAGGCGACCGACGAGTCGGTGATCGTCGCGATGCCGACACGATTGACGCCCGTGAAGTTGCCATCACCGACGAACACGGTGGCACCGTCGGCCGACAGCGCGAACTGCCCCATCACTTGATCGTCGTCGCCAAACGCATCGCCACCCGCGACGCGCGTCGCGGGTGTGGTCGACAGGTTCGCGAGGTGGACCTCGTCGCCGAGCACCTGGTGATCGAGCAGATCGCGGGCACCGATCACGGCCGTGCTCCCGCGGAACGCGATGCCGACCGGCGAGCGCGCGGCTGCGAGGAGCCCGCGATCGACAAGCGTCCCGTCGCAGTTGATCGTCGCGGCGTAGATACCGCCGCCGTTGTTCCGCGTGTTGCGATCGACGATATAGAGCGTGTCGCCGCCGGGCCCGACGGTCACCGCCCCCGGGTAGCCCGCACCGTTCCAGCCGTCATGGATCACCGTCGGGTTCCCATCGGCGTCGAGCGAGAACACGCCGATGTTGCCGCCCTCGTTGAACGCGACGAAGCCGACCTTGCCGTCGGGCGTAAACGGGATCGTCCCGGACGACGCACGACCACCGAGCGAGAACAGCTTCGGCGGCGCCATCTGCGCGAGCGTGCCGTCCGCGGTGAGCGACAGCACCTCGTACATGTTTGCGGCGGTCCCGCCCGCGTCGTACGGCCGCGCGACCACGACGTACCGCGTGCGATCCGCCGCCGATGGCATGCGGTTGCACATCGACGTCGGCGCGTCGCTGATGGCTCCGTCACCACCGCCGCCGTCGACGGACGTCGACCCGTCGTCGCCACACGCCGCAATCATCGTCAGGAGGAGTAGGTGACGCATCAGTTGGCCTTGTTCGCTTCCTGCAGCAGGAACGTGCGGATCAGCTCGTCGAGATCGCCGTCGAGCACGCCGTTCACGTCCGACGTCTTCATCTCCGTGCGGTGATCGTTGACCTGTTGGTACGGGAACAGCACATAGCTTCGGATCTGCGAGCCCCACTCGATCTTGAGGCGCGCCTTCGCATCGGCCGCGGCCTTCGCCTCGCGCTTCGCGAGCTCGAACTCGTACATCTTCGCGCGCAGCATCTTGAACGCCTTGTCCTTGTTCGCGTGCTGGCTGCGCTCGTTCTGGCACTGCACGACGATCCCGGTCGGCTCGTGCGTGATGCGCACCGCGGAGTCGGTCTTGTTGACGTGCTGGCCGCCAGCGCCGCCCGCGCGATACGTGTCGATGCGTAGATCCGTCGGGTTGATCTCGACCTCGATATCGTCATCGATATCGGCGGTCACCGTCACCGCGGCAAACGACGTCTGACGCCGGCCGTTGGCGTCGAACGGAGAAACGCGCACGAGTCGGTGCACGCCGTTCTCTGCCTTGAGCAGACCGTATGCGTAGTCGCCCGAGAAGGTGAGCGTGGCGCTCTTGATGCCGGCTTCCTCGGCGAACGTCTCCTCGTTGACGTCGACCTTCCAGCCCTTGCGCTCCGCGAATCGGATCAGCATGCGCATCAGCATCATCGCCCAGTCCGATGCATCGACACCGCCAGCCCCCGCGGTGATCTGGAGGATCGCCCCGCCCGGATCGAGCTCGCTCGGCATCATCCGCCGGAACTCGAGATCGTCGAGAGTCTTCGCGATCGACTTCGCCGACTGCTCGGCTTCTTTCGCCGACGCTTCGTCGGACATCTCCTCCGCGAGCTCGAGCAGCGTCTCCGCATCGGACAGCGCACGGACCTGGCCGTCGTACGTGCCGACGACCTGCTCGAGCTGCTTCTTGTTGCGGAGGAGGCTCTGCGCCTTCTTCTGGTCGTCCCAGAAGTTCGGCCGCGCGGCGATGGAGTCGAGCTCCTCGACCTTCAAGCGCTTCGCGTCGACGTCAAAGTAACCTCCGGAGCTCGGAGACCTTCGCCCCCAGCTCCTTCAGCTGCGCCTTCACCGCGCGAGTATCGACTGTTTCGATCGCCATGGCGGGGCAAGTCTTAGCACGGGTTGCTGCCGCGAGACGTCGCCTGGCGGTTCGCCGTCGTGCTCCACGGGACGGCTCCTACGGCTTCGTCCGAACGGTGGCCTTCTCGCAGAAGGGCGACACGGAGAAGTGGAGTGAGGAGAGCAGAGATCGTTTGTCGCTTCGCGACCGTTTGTACCCTCCCGGAAATCACCCGACTATGACGCGACCCCCTAGGCGCGCTGCCTCTTTCGCAGAAGGTGCGGGTCGCGCGGGTCGCGCGGGTCGCGTCAGCGCCGAAGCACGAAGGCGCGCGGACGAGTTAGCGAGCGGCGCGCGCCGGTGTGCGTAGCTGCACGAGGTTTCCTTCGCCGAGCGCCACGGGATAGTGCCCCGTGAAGCACGCCGAGCAGAAGCCCTGCGTGTTGGCCTTGGTCGGCTCCGCGCCGACCGCCCCCATCATTCCTTCGTGCGAGAGGTACGCGAGCGAGTCACACGTGACGTAGCGCCCGATCTCCTCGACGGTGTGCGATGCCGCGACGAGCTCCGAGCGCGTCGGCGTATCGATGCCGTAGAAGCACGGGTGCGTCGTCGGCGGCGCGCTGATGCGAAGGTGAACCTCGCGCGCGCCCGCGTTGCGCAACATCTTGACGATCTTGCGCGACGTAGTGCCGCGCACGAGCGAATCGTCGACGACGATCACGCGCTTCCCATCGACGACCGAGCGCACTGGCGACAACTTGAGGCGCACACCGAAGTGGCGGATCGACTCCTGCGGCTCGATGAACGTGCGGCCGACGTAGTGGCTTCGGATGAGCCCCAGCTCGAACGGGATGCCACTCTGCTTCGCGTACCCGACCGCCGCGGGGACGCCCGAGTCCGGCACTGCGATGACGACATCTCCGTCGACGGGAGCCTCCTGCGCGAGCCGCATGCCCATCTTCTCTCGGGCGCGGTACACGCTCTTTCCGTTCACGAGGCTGTCGGGCCGCGCGAAGTACACGTGCTCGAACACGCACGCGGTGGTACCGGCCCCGCCCTGATCGAACAACAACCGATGCGACGTGACGCCACCCTTGTCGCCGGTCGAGCCGTGTTGAATGACTACGATCTCGCCCGGCTCCACCTCGCGAATGAACTCCGCCTCGACGAGATCGAACGAGCAGGTCTCCGACGACAGCACGTACGCGTCCTTGAGCCGCCCGAGCGACAGCGGGCGGAAGGCGTTCGGATCACGCACGCCGATCATCCGGCCGTCGTTGTCGAGCAGCACGAGCGAATACGCGCCGCGCACGCGGCGCAGCGCGGCCACCAACCGGCCGACGATGTCCGATTCTTTGGCCTTCGCCATCAGGTGGACGATGACCTCGGTGTCGCTCGACGTCTGAAAGATCGAGCCCTGCGCTTCGAGCTCGGCGCGCAGCTCCGCCGCGTTCACGAGGTTCCCGTTGTGGGCGATGGCGACCTGACCGCCGGCGTATTCGAAGACAAAGGGCTGCGCGTTCCGCAGCTCCGAGCTACCCGCGGTCGAGTAGCGAACGTGCCCGATCGCCGTCCGGCCCGGCAACCGGGCGAGCGTCTCGCGATTGAAGGCATCGGAGACATGGGCCATCGCCACATGCCGGCGCAGCCGGCCGTCCTCCATGGCGACCAGGCCGGCGGATTCCTGCCCTCGGTGCTGGAGGGCGTGCAAGCCCAGGTACGCGATGTTCGAGGCCTCGTCGTGTCCGTGAATCCCGAAGACACCGCACATGGCGCTCACTTACCACGCTGGTCACGTCTTCGCGTAGCGATGTGGGGGATGGATCGCAAGGGTGGATCCCACCTCATGAACGTCTGCCCCAAACTTGTGGATCTGCTGCGTTTGTCTTATTTTTTGGATCGCTTGCCGAGGTTGCTGTGGCGCGATGCCCAAGGCATCGAAGGATCTCTCGATCTCGGGAACACCGAGATCAAGGTGGGCCGCGCCATGGATTGCGCGATCCGCACTGACGACGCGATGGTGTCTCGTCATCACTCGCGCATCTTTTGGGGCGGCGGCGGTTACGTGCTCGAAGATCTGTCGTCGGCGAATGGAGTCTACTTCCAGGAGCAGCGCGTACAGAGCCACCTGTTCAAGCACGGTGACGCGGTTCGCTGCGGCAGCCTGTGGCTCCGCTACGTCGATCAAGGTGCATCCGCGCAACCAAGCGGTGGTGGTGGTGGTGGTGCCGCACCGACGGGCACGACGCCGATGATGCAGCACCCGGGAATGGGTGCGGTCTCCTCGGTCGGCCCCACGGGTCATGTCTCCGCGGTACAGGTGGCGCAGTCGGCGACCTCGAGCCCGTCGAGCACGCAGGAGACAGATGTCGAGATCCGCGTGCTGCGCCGCCGCGTGGAGCAGCTGCAGACCGAGCTCCGTGTCTACCGTACCAACAAGTTCAATCAGGACACCGCGCGCAAGATGGAGGATCTCGAGAACGACCTCCAGGCGATGGAGATCGAGCGCGACCAGCTGAAGTCGCGCGCGGGCAACGCCGAAAACCAGCTCGTCGTCGAGTCGGGAAGCAAGAAGGTACAGCGCGCTCTCGAGATCGCGTCGATGACCGCGGAGACCGCATCGACGCTCAACGATCTGCTGTCGAGCCTTCGCATCGAGGTGATGGCTGCGGAGGGCGAGTTCGAGCAGTACGCGAACGCGATCCCGCGCGCGAGCTACGAGCTGATCCGCCAGTCGCTGCGTGACTCGACCGGCCGTTGTGATGAAGCGCGCGACCTACTTCGCAAGCTTCGCGAGATCGCCGAGTAGCGGTCGATCAGAGCTCCGGTCAGAGCTCGGCCAGAGCTCAGCTCGGGTCAGAGCTTGGGTAGGTAGTCGAGGCCGAGATAGAGGAGGCCGTGCGCGAGCGTGAGGAACGCCGACAGCCACAGCGTCGTCATGAAGCCCTGCACCTCGAGCCACTTCTTCTTCTCGAAGATCTTCACGGTGCCGACGAGCAACGCGAGGTTGATCAGGAACGGCATGAGAAAGGCGGCGATGCCCATCGTCGCGAGGTTCAGGATCGGCTTGAGCACCCAGTAGAGCCCGGTGTTCAGGATGGCGAACACGAGCGCGATGAGGGGCAGCGTTCGCTTCTTCGCGACGACGACCTTCGGGTTCTTTCGCGTGGCGATGAAGAACACGAGGCCGAACACGACCAGCCGAACGCCGAGCTTGATCAGGATTCCAATAGCGCCGGTCATGAGCGTGAGTGTGGCATGGCACGTGGGTGGGTGCGCAGACGCTGACTCGATGGATCTCGTGGGTGGCCGATCCACTTGTCACGATGACGAATGTTCAGGACGAGCTTCGGGGACTACCCGGACCGAACCGGAACAATTTCATAGATCTACCCAGCGACAGATGTAGCCGTGTGATGACACACACTCGACAACTGTCAGCATTCCATTACAATTCGAACATGCTGCCCGCTTCCTCCCGACTCGCACGCCGAGCGGAGCTGCGAGCGCGCCGTAGCACCGCCGACCTCGCGATCGCGCTATCGGCGCTGGTCGCAGCAATGCTCTCGCTCCCGCTCGCGCAGAACATGTTCCATGGCCCCGAGGTCGCCGCGACGCTCGCCGTCGCCGCGACCGCGATGATCGCGAAGCAGCGCTGGGCGATCGCGCTCGTCGTGCTCGCCGAGCTGATGCTGCTCCCGACGATCGTTCCGACCGCGGTGTTCGGGACGTCGTCGATGTCGATCTTCGGCACCGGACCGCTCGCGCAGATCACGGCGTGGATCGCGGTGCTCGCCGCCCTGCCCGGCATCCTCGCGATGCGCCGCGCCGCCGCCGCGATGGTGCTCGTCACCGGTTGGCAACGTACGCAGCGCTCGGTACGCGGCACGGCCTTCGGCATCGTCGCGTGCGGTGCACTCGCCTCGATCGTCCCGTTCCTCTGATCACGGAGCGGCGCGGCGCAGGCGCCGGACGAACAACACGACGCCGGGGATCATGACGATCCAGATCAGCGCGAGCCCGGAGATAGCGAGGATCTTGTCGATCGTCTTGTTTCCGGTCCATTGGAGGTAGTGGATGCGATAGAGCCAGTCGATCCGCTTCGTGTCGCGGCCTTCTTGCGACACGCGCATCGTCGGCGGCGAGAACGTCACCACCTGATCGCCGGCGTACCGCACATCGTTCCCGTCGATGCCCACGTGCGCGCCGTAGCGCCGAGCGAATGGCGAGCGAGACACTGCATCGTCGACGAGACGGATCACCTCGTCCGGGGTGAACGTCCGCACGCGGCCGGTCGTCGCGTCGACGATGGACGAGCCCGCGCTCGTCGTCACGCGATACATCGGACCGAGCACAGTCGAGAACAGCTCGATCGAGGAAGGCACCGCGCCCGACGAGGTCAGCGACACGCTGGTCAGCGACGCGACCGGGACGACCGACGAGAGATCGACGGGCTCGGTGCGCTGGACCGACAGCGAGTCGTACGCGCGATCCCAACCGGGCTTCAAGTGGAACAACAAGCCGGTGATCGACCACACGACGAGTAAGGCGACGAGCACGATCGCGGCCCAACGATGAAACGCCGCGATCGTGACCCGGCGGGTCCTCGGCGACTTGCTCATCCAACCCAGGTGCGCGCGTTGTGGAACATACTCATCCACGGGCTGTGCTCGAACGTCCACTCGCGCGGCTTCCACGACAGCTGTGCGTTGCGGAACACCCGTTCGGGGTGCGGCATCATGATGGTGAACCGACCGTTCGCCGTGGTCAGCGCGGCGATGCCACCGGGCGAGCCGTTCGGGTTCGCCGGATAGGTGTTCGCGACCGCGCCGCGGCCGTCGACGAAGCGCGCCGCGATCACGCCTTGCTGCGCCAGCGACGCGGCCTGTGTCTCGGAGAGCTCCGCCCTGCCCTCGCCGTGTGCGTTCGCGACCGGGATGCGCGAGCCCGCCATCCCCGTGAAGAAGATCGACGGCGACTCGGCGATCCCGAGGAGAACGAGACGCGACTCGAACTGCTCGCTGCGATTGCGTACGAACCGCGGCCAGTGCGCTGCGCCCGGAATCTGATCCGCGAGGTCGGCGAGCATCTGGCAGCCGTTGCACACCCCGAGCAAGAACGTGTCGTCACGCCCGAGGAACGTGTCGAGGGCCCCGCGCGCGCGCTGGTTGTAGCGGAACGACGCCGCCCAGCCGCGACCGGCGCCGAGGACGTCGCCATAAGAGAACCCACCGCACGCGACGGCGCCGCGGAAGCCGGCGAGGTCCACTCGCCCTTCGATCAGATCCGTCATGTGGACGTCGACGGCGTCGAACCCCGCGGCGTGGAATGCCATCGCCATCTCGATCTGCCCGTTGACGCCCTGCTCGCGCAGGATCGCGACCTTCGGGTTCGTGACCTTGCGAGGAGGTCCACTGGGCGTCGTCACCGATGGTGGCGGGTTGGGATCGAACGTCAGGTGCGCAGTGAGGCCCGGCGCGTCGGGATCGAGGCGCATCGCGTGCTCCTCGTTCGCGCACGTCGGATCGTCGCGGCGTCGCGCCATCTCGTGCGTGACGTGCGACCAGCGCGCGCGCAGCTTCGTGCGCGTCGTGGCGACCACGTCGGTGCCCGCGTGCTGGATGCGCACACCGTCGGCGGCGACCGCGCGACCGATCGCGCGAACCTGGGCGCCGGCGGCGACGAGCGCCTGCGTGACCTTGTCGACGTTCGTCGAGACGACCTCGACGATCGCGCCGAGCTCCTCGCTGAACAGCGCCGCGAACGGATCGCGATGAACGCTGGTCGTGTCGAGCTCGAGGCCGAGCCCCGAGCAGAACGCCATCTCGAGCGCGGTGACGACGAGGCCGCCGTCGGAGCGATCGTGATACGCCGTGATCGCCCCGCTGCGCACGAGCTCCTGCAGCGCGGCGTATGTCGTCGCGAGGCGCGAGGGATCGTCGAGGTCGGGTGGCTCGTCGCCGAGCTGACCGAAGACCTGCGCGAGGCACGACGCGCCGAGGCGGTGTTTCCCCGCCGATAGATCGACGAGCAAGAGCTCGTGTCCCTCGCCGCGCAGCTCCGGGGTCACGGCCTTGCGCACGTTCTCGACGGGACCGAACGCGGTGACGACGAGCGTCACCGGGGATACGACGGTGCGCTGCTGCACCGCGGGCGGTGTGGACCCTTCGTAGGGCGATCCGGATCCGGAGATCCCACCGCCCACGCGCTGGTCGATCCAGTCCGCGGCCGCGATCGCGCGCGCGATCTTCGAGTCGGCTGCGGCGAAATCGACGGGCTTGCCACCGGGCGACGTCCTCGTCCCGCGCGAAGCGGACTCGGCGGCCGATGGACGCTGCCCGACGGAGAAGACCTGGAGGTCGCGGATCGTCTCGCGGCTCGCCGGCAGGTTCGCGAGCCGCTCGAGCTCCGCGTCGTACGGATCGAGTGGCGGTGCTTTCTTGGCCTCGGCGGCGACTTCGGCCTCGAGGCGTGCGAGCTCGTCGTCCGCCGACGGGACCGTCGGTGCTTGTACGGCGGGCATACTGCGCCCCCGTGTCACAGATCGGAGCGGTCCGCCGTCCTGGGCGGAGCGCTCCGTAGGCGGCGCATCCCAGACCGTGCGCATCGACATCGAGTCCTTGCCGACCGGAATCGAGATGCCGAGTGCGATCGCGGTCTCGCTCGCGGCGCGCACCGCGTCGTAGAGCCGCGCGTCCTCGCCGGGGTGCCCCGCGGCGGCCATCCAGTTGCAAGACAGCTTGATCCTGCCGAGCGCGCCGATCGGTGCGCCCGCGAGGTTCATGATCGCCTCGCCGATCGCGAGTCGCGATGCGGCGGCCGCGTCGAGGAGCGCGACCGGTGGACGCTCGCCGATCGACATCACCTCGCCGGCGTTCGTGTCGAAGCCAGCAGTCGTCAGCGCGCAGTCGGCGACGGGCACCTGGAAGCGCCCGACCATCGGATCGCGCGAGACCATGCCGCCGACGGTGCGATCGCCGATCGCGACGAGGAACGTCTTGTCGGCGACGGTCGGCAGCCCCAGCACGCGATCGAGCGCGGCGGCGATCGTCACACCGGCGAGGTCGAGCTTGTCCTTCGCCGGCGGCACCACCTCCGCGCGCCGCACCATGCGCGGCGCCTTGCCGAGCACGAGCTCGAGCGGGAGATCGACTGGCGGCGGGCCGCCGCGGTTGTCGCTGACGTGCAGCCTTCCGTCGGGTGTGGCGACGCCGAGCTGCGCCCACGGCGCGCGCTCGCGGGCGCACAGCGCGCGGAACTCCGGAACGCGGATCGCATCGATCGCGAGGACGTAGCGTTCCTGCGCCTCGTTGGACCACAGCTCGAGCGGCGACAGATCGGGCTCCCCCGTCGGGATCGCGCGCAGCTCGAGTGTCGCGCCGAGATCCGCATCATGGACGAGCTCGGGCATCGCGTTCGACAGTCCGCCCGCGCCGACATCGTGGATCGAGAGGATCGGGTTCTCGTCCCCGAGCGCCCCGCACCGGTCGATCACCTCCTGGCACCGGCGCTGGATCTCTGCGTTGTCGCGCTGGACGCTCGCGAAGTCGAGGTCCTCCGCCGACGCGCCTTGCGCGAGCGAGCTCGCGGCCCCGCCACCGAGGCCGATCAGGAATGCGGGGCCGCCGAGGACGATCAGCGCGGCGCCATCGGGGACCTTTGCCTTCTTCACGTGCATCGGCCGGACGCTGCCGATGCCGCCGGCGAGCATGACGGGCTTGTGATAGCCGCGCCCTTCGCGCTCGTACGTGCGGAAGTAGCCGAGGATCGCGGGGCGTCCGAACTCGTTGTTGAACGCGGCGCCGCCGAGCGGGCCGTCGGTCATGATCTCGAGCGCGGTCGCGATCCGCGCGGGCGATCCGATCCAGCGATCCGCGGGTGGCTCCCACGGCTCGAGCTGATCGGGGATGCGCAGATCGCTGACGGTGAACCCGACGAGGCCAGCCTTGGGCTTCCCGCCGCGGCCGGTCGCGCCCTCGTCGCGGATCTCGCCGCCGCTACCCGTCGCGGCGCCGGGGAACGGCGAGATCGCCGTCGGGTGGTTGTGCGTCTCGACCTTGCCGAGGATGTGCACCGGCTCGCGCACGCCGCGATAGATGTGGTCCTCGCCGGGGACGAGCCGCATCGCGACGCTCCCTTCGACGACGGCCGCGTTGTCCTTGTACGCGCTGAGTACGCCCGCCGGGCTCGCCTCCGTGGACTTCTTGATCAGCGCGAACAGGCTCTTGTCCTGGCGAACCCCACCGATGTGGAACTCCGCGTTGAAGATCTTGTGGCGGCAGTGCTCGCTGTTCGCCTGCGCGAACATCATCAGTTCGACGTCCGTGGGATCGCGGCCGAGCTCGCCGTACCGCGTGACGAGGTAGTCGATCTCGTCGTCGGCGAGCGCCAGCCCCAAGCGCACGCTCGCGGCGCGCAGCGTCGCGCGGCCGTCGGCGCCGAGCTCCACGTAGTGAAGCGAACGGGGCGCACCGGGTGGCGCGATCACGCGCTCGAGATCGCCCTCGTGTAGGAGGACGGTCTCCGTCATGCGGTCGGCGATCAGCGCACCGACCCGATGGGGCTGCGCATCCCCGGCGAACGTGTACGCGAGGACGCGTTCGATGCGCGTGACGGCGTCGAGGCCACACACGTGGGCGATGTCCGTCGCCTTACTCGACCACGGCGAGGTGGTGCCGAGGCGCGGCGCGATCCAGAACGAGCGGCCCCCGCCGTCGACGGCCGCCGGAATCTCGCTCGGGCCGTACGTCAACATCTGCTCGAGCTGCGCGACCTCGTTCGCCGCGAGCGGTCGCGCGGTCGCGACGACGTGCACCCACGTCGCATCGATGGCGACGACCGTCGGGAACGTCGCGCGGACCTTCGCGAGGACGCGTGCTCGACGCGCGACCGACAACGCACGTCGTCCACCGATCGTCAGCATCGTCTCCCCTCCTGTCCGCCAGCCGGACGTTGTCCGGCACGCTGGACGAAAGTGGTGGGTTTGACCAGTTTCGCTGTCCGGCGGGGTCGGACCCCACCGGACAAGAAAAGTGGTGGAATTGACCAGTCGCCCGAAGCCCGCTCACGGTGCAGCGACACGTGCCCCGGACACGTGCGTGCACGGTTCGACACGCTACGCGGCCTCCAGCGCCGAGGCGATCCGCGGAATCGGATCGCGCGTGTCGGGCTCGAACGCCGTGCCGGTGACGAGCTCGAAGCTCGCGATGTAGCGGCGCGCGGCCTCGAGGCGGACTTCGTCGGGCATCACCGGGGGAGGCCCGTCGCCGGTCCACTTCGCGTCGCTCGCGAGCCAGCGGCGCACGAACTCCTTGTCGAGCGAGCGTGGCTCGTCGCCACGTGCGAGGCGCTCCTCGTAGTCGTCGGCGTACCAGTAGCGCGACGAATCGGGTGTGTGGATCTCGTCGATGAACGTGAGCACGCCGTTCTTGTCGAGGCCAAGCTCGTACTTGGTGTCGGCGAGGATCAGGCCCTGCGCTGCGGCGTGGCGCTGGCCCTCCTCGAACATCGTCGCCGCGAGCGCGGCCGCACGATCGAACAGGTCGGGATCGATGCGGCCCATGGCGAGCAGCTCCTCGCGCGAGACGCTGATGTCGTGATCGCCCTTGCCGGCCTTCGTCGACGGCGTGAGGATCGCGTGCGGCAGCTTCTCGTTCTTCTTCATCCCGTCGGGCAACGCGTGACCGCAGAACGTGCGTGCGCCGGCCTCGTACGCCTTCCAGATCGACGTCGACGTGACGCCCGTGAGGTAGCTGCGCATGACCAGCTCGACCGGGAGCGCCGCGCACTCGCGCGCGATCATCACGTTCGGATCCGGGACGCGGATCATGTGATTCGGTGCGATGTCTCCCGTCTTCTCGAACCAGAACGTCGCGAGCTGGTTCAGCACCTGCCCCTTCGACGGAATCGTGCCGACGACGGCGTCGAATGCGGACAGACGATCCGTCACGACGATGATGCGCTCGCCGCGATCTCGATCGATGAAGCAGTCACGGACCTTGCCATCGTACCGCTCGAGCTTCTTGCCATCGATCGTTGTCCACGGAGTCGAAGCGAGCGTGTGGCGAAGCTGCGCACGGAGCTGGTCGTCGAGGCTCATCGGGTTCCTCCCAGCGCGCGCTCGAGGATATGCGGCGCGTGGCGCAGGTGATGTTCGAGATCGAACGCGGTGTCGAGGTCCGTCGCCGACAGGCGCGCCGCGATCTCCGCGTCGGCGCCGAGCAACGCGCGGAACCGGCCCGGGCGCGCGCCCGTCTCGCCGATCGCCGCCGCCTCCGCGATCGCGGCGAGCGCGCAGCGCTGCACCATCACGTACGCCTCCTGGCGTGCGAGGCCCGTCTTCACGAGCGCGAGCAGCACCGCCTCCGAGAAGTAGAGCCCGCCCGTGCGATCGAGGTTCGCCTGCATGCGCGCCGCGTGGACGACGAGTCCGCTCACGAGGCCCGTCGCCCGCACCGTCATGAAGTCGGCGAGGATCGTCGCGTCGGGCATCGCCACGCGCTCGACGCTCGAGTGCGAGATATCGCGCTCGTGCCACAACGCGACATCCTCGAGGCCGGCCTGGGCGTAGCTGCGCAGGAGGCGCGCGAGGCCGGTGAGGTTCTCGCTGAGGATCGGGTTCTTCTTGTGCGGCATCGCACTCGAGCCCTTCTGACCCTTGCCGAAGCCTTCTTCCGCCTCGCCGACCTCGGTGCGCTGCCAGTGGCGAACGCCGAGCGCGATCTGTTCGATCGCCGTGCCGAGCAGCGCGAGCGCGCAAAACACTTCGGCGTGGCGATCGCGCTGTACGACCTGGGTCGCGACCGTCTCCGGAACGAGGCCGAACGAGCGCAGCGCTTCCTCCTCGATGCGCGGCTCGAGGTTGCCGTACACGCCGACCGCACCCGCGATCTTACCCACCCGGATGCCGTCGCGTGCGCGCGCGACGCGGTCCTGGGCGCGAGCGACCTCGGCGTGCCAGCGCGCGAACGTCAGACCCGCGGTGACGGGCTCCGCGTGGATCCCGTGCGAGCGGCCGATCATCGGCGTCGACGCGTGCTCGCGCGCTCGGATCGCCAGCGCGGCCTTCAACTCGCTGACGCGGGCGATGATCTGGTCCAGGGCGCGCGATGTCTGGATCGCGAGGCACGTGTCGAGGACATCCGACGAGGTCATCCCGAGGTGGAGCCAGCGCGCGGGCTCACCAGCGAGCTCCTCCACGTGCGTGAGGAAGGCGATGACGTCGTGGCGCGTGGTGGCTTCGATCGACAGGATGCGCGCGGGATCGAGCTTGCCCTGCGCAGCAGCACCGACCTTCGCGGCCGTGCCCGGCGGGACCGTGCGCCCGACCTCCATCGCGCGGCAGACTGCGAGCTCGATCTCGAGCCATAGCTCGAAGCGATACTTGTCGTCCCAGAGTCCAGCGAGCTCGGGTCGGCTGTATCGCGAGATCATCGCCTGCTCCTCGCGGTCCTTGTACCCCGAGGGAGCTGGGTTTTCTAGGCGGACTAGCGTGCGATCAGCCAGATCATCAGCGTCACGACGGACCCGATGATCACGACGACGGAGCCCCAGATCAGGAGGTCCTGGGCCTTGCGTGTGCGAGCCACGTTCGGATCGTGCGGCGGCGCGAGCCTGCCCATCCCGCCGGCGGGAGTCTTCGACAGATTCGCCATCGAACGGATCTGCACCTGCGGGACCGGACGATGGTCGTACGCCGGGCGCGGCACGCCGTCGGGACTCTTGTGCGAGACCGCATGCATCGCCGGCGGCGGAGGTGGATACGACTGATCTGTCGGCGCGTACGGTGTCGTGAACGGCTCCGGCGGCTGTCCCGGCGACCGGCCTTCCCACCGATTCGTGCGGCTCGAGTCGTCGATGCGACCCTGCGGATCGAACGTCTGCGCGGGACGCTGCAACATCGTCGGCGCGGCTTGCGACGGTAGACCTTGCGCGGGCGCGACTGCGCGAAGCGGCGTGGGCGCATACGGCGGATCGGGAATGGTGTGCACCAGCTCGACCGGAGGTCCCACCGGCGCTCCCGGTGGCGCGACGACCGGCTGCTGTCCGGACCTCGCCGCGCGGCGATCCGTCACGAACGCCGGCGGCGCCGACGGCGGAATCGCGCGCACGGGGCTGCTCGCGCGCTGCGTCGGCGCGGGCCGGCCCGCAGCGCTCGCTTCGTTCGGCGCGAGCGATGGCGGCGCATCCGGCGGCGGACGCAACATCGGTCCCGTCGGGCTCGGCGGGTTGCGCGGTCCGCGCCGGGGCGGAGGCGACGACGAGGCCGCGATCGCCCCCGAGCCCATCGGCGCCGTCGTCAGCGGATCCGCGGCGATGGGTGTCTTGCGGATCGGCGCGGTCTGGATCGCGTCGCGCGACTTCGGATCCGGCGCGCTGCCCTCGGCGAGTGCGCGGCGCGCTGCCGGCCCGAGATCCGCCGTCGGCTCCAGCGCACGCGGCCGGGTTCCCGGCCGAGGCGACTCACCCGCGTGGACACGTCGCGCGGCGCCCGACAGATCCGCCGTGCGCCGGTTGTCGTCGATGCGGTGCGGATCGAACGACGCTCGTGGGGCGCCGGTCGGCACGTGCGGATCGAACATCGTCGGGTTCGCATCGTCGTCGAACGCGTCGTCGGTCTGCGTGGGACGAAACTTCGGCACCGGTCGCGTCGGGATGCTCGGCGAGCGCGGCGTGATCTGTGGAAGGTGATCCTCGCGCACCGGCTCCGCGGTCGTCGGCGGATCGTCGCCTTCGAAGTCACCGTCGTCGTCGAAGTCCGGCGCTTGCGAGCGCGGAATCGGACGCGTCGACATCGCGGTGCTCGCCGGCTGGCGCAGCGGGACGTTCGGCGCCCGCGGCACGCTCGGGGGCGGCGGAAGCTCGGAGTCGATCGTCGACTCGTCCTGGTCGTCTGGTCCGCCCACGCTCATCTCCCCGTCGATCCGAAACCGCCCGCCCCGCGCTCCGTCGCGTCGAGCTCGTCGACCACCGCGAGCTCGGCTCGCGAGACCGGCGCGATCACGAGCTGGGCGATGCGATGCCCCGCTTCGATCGTGAACGACTCGTTCCCGAGGTTTACCAACAGCACGGTGACCGGCCCGCGGTAGTCGGCGTCGATCGTCCCCGGCGCGTTGACCACGGTGATGCCGTGATCGCGCGCGAGCCCCGATCGTGGGCGCACCTGTCCCTCGTAGCCAGCTGGTAACGCGAACGCGAGGCCCGTGCTGATCGCCGCGCGGGCGCCAGGCGCGATCGCGATCGGCGTGTCGATCGCTGCGCACAGATCCAGCCCGGCCGCATGCTCCGTCATGTAGCGCGGCACGACCGCGTCCGGGCGAAGCTTCTTGATCTGTACGCGCGGGCCCGTCACGCAGACGATGGTAGCCGAAAACGCGTCGGCCCCGCACATGCGAGGCCGCCGACGATCATCGCTGCGTACAGCTCAGATGATGTAGTTGTGAACTTCCTCTGGGCCCGGGTTGGCGTCGAGGACCTCGCGGCGCGACAGGCGGATCTTGCCGTCGCGATCGACCTTGATGCACTTCACGACGACCTCGTCGCCCTCGGAGAGGACGTCCTCGACGGAGCGGATGCGCTCCTTCGCGACCTCGGAGATGTGGAGCAGTCCGTCGGTGCCCGGGATGATCTCCACGAACGCTCCGATCTCCACGATCTTCTTCACGATGCCGTTGTAGTACTGGCCGACCTCCGGCTCCATCGTGAGACCCGAGATCAGCGCCTGCGCCTGCTCGATGGCCTTGAGGTTCGCCGACGCGATCGAGACGGTGCCCGAGTCGTTGATGTCGATCTGCGCTCCCGTCTGCTCCTGGATCGCGCGGATGGTCTTGCCGCCCGGGCCGATGATGTCGCGGACCTTGTCCGGCTTGACGCTCATCGTCACGATGCGCGGTGCGTACATGCTGACCTCGTCGCGCGGAGCGCTGATCGCGGCGTCCATCTTGTCGAGGATGTGCAGGCGACCCTGCTTCGCCTGCGCGAGCGCCTTCTCGAGGATCTCGCGGGTGAGGCCGTCGACCTTGATGTCCATCTGCAGCGCGCACACACCGCGGCGCGTGCCGGTGACCTTGAAGTCCATGTCGCCGAGGTGATCCTCGTCGCCGAGAATGTCGGAGAGGATGACGTAGTCATCGCCTTCCTTCATGAGGCCCATCGCGATGCCCGCGACCGGCGCCTTCGTCGGAACGCCGGCATCCATCAGTGCGAGCGAGCCGCCGCAGACCGAGGCCATCGACGAGCTGCCGTTCGACTCGAGGATGTCCGACACGACGCGAATCGTGTACGGAAAGTCTTCATAGATCGGGACGATCGACTCGACCGAGCGCTCTGCGAGGAAGCCGTGGCCCACCTCGCGGCGCGACTGGCCGCGCAGCATCTTCACTTCGCCCGTCGAGAACGGGGGGAAGTTGTAGTCCATGTAGAACGTCTTCTTCCGATCGCCGAGGAGCGTGTCGAGCTTCTTCTCATCGTACTTGGTGCCGAGCGTCACCGCGACGAGCGCCTGCGTCTCGCCACGCGTGAACAGTGCTGAGCCGTGCGCGCGCGGGAGCACCCCGGTCTCGACGGAGATCGCGCGGATCTCGTCAGGCTTGCGACCGTCGATGCGCGTGCGCGTCGAGATCGTGTGACCGCGGGCCCACTTCTTCTGCAGCTTCGCGAACGCCGCGTCGACGTCCTTGTTCTTGCCGAACCACGGCTGACCTTCCGCGGTCAGCGCCGCGCGCGTCTCGGGGTGGAGCGTGCCGATGCCTTCGCGGCGCTGCTTCTTGTCCTTGATGGTCATCACCTCCTTGAGGCGATCCCACGCGGACTCCTTCACTTTCGCCGCCAGCTCCTCGTCGGGGACGGGCGCCGTGAACGGACGCTTCTCTTTGCCGTTCGATGCGCGGAGGCGCTCTTGGAGCTCGATGAGCGGCTGCACGGCCTGATGCGCGAACAGGAGCGCATCGATGATCGTGTCCTCCTGCAGCTCGTGCATCTCGCCTTCGACCATCATGATCGCGTCCTTCGACGCGGCCACGATGATGTCCATGTCGCTCTTCTCGCGTTCCGCGAACGTGGGGTTGGCGACGAACTGGCCGTCGATGCGAGCGATGCGCACGCCGGCGAGCGGGCCGTCCCA
Organism: Kofleriaceae bacterium; assembly: GCA_046160585.1. GTDB lineage: Bacteria > Myxococcota_A > Polyangia > Haliangiales > Haliangiaceae > JABFXX01. The sequence continues at coordinate 13,199 of JBJXGN010000237.1, read as the reverse complement.
CACGAGGTCGGAGAGGTGCACCGCGCACGACGCGGCGGTCATCGCGAGCACATCGGTCGCGTTCTCTTTGTCGAACGAGATCACGTTCGCGATGATCTGCGTGTCGATGAACCAACCCTTCGGGAACAGCGGGCGGATCGGCCGATCCATCAATCGACAGACGAGGATCTCGTCGTTTGTCGTGCGCCCCTCGCGGCGGAAGAAGCTGCCGGGGATCTTGCCCGACGAATAGAACTTCTCCTGGTACTCGCAGGTCAGCGGCATGAAGTCGATGTCGCGCGGCTGGGCCGAGCCCTGCGCGGTGACGAGCACCATGGAATCGCCGCAGCGAATGATGACCGAGCCGGAGGCTTGCTTCGCCCACTTGCCGGTCTCGATAGAGATTTCCTTGCCGCCAACCGTGGCGGTCTCACGAACAAAGGCCATACGTGTCTCCTGTAGAAGTCACGTCGCCTGGGCCGAGTGTCGTGGCCTGGTCCCTCTGTCCAACTGCTCGACCCCGAAGGTCGAGCCTCTCGACGGAACGATCAAACCAGCGCGATCTCTATGCTTTTAGCGACGCTACGTGACGGGTTTCTAGCTACTTACGCGGGCGTTATTGCACACGTGCGACGGTCCGTCTAGTCCCTCCGTCCGAAGGGATACCCATGAAAAAGACCTTCGCCCTCTTCGGTCTCCTCGGTCTGGTCGGCTGCTTCCTGCCCCTCGCGTTCGGCATCTCGCTGTGGGATGCCCGAGAGGCCAGCATCGAGGTCTACCTCGTCCTGGCTGCCTTTGCGGTCCCGATGGTCATGGGCTTCGCGGACAAGCTCCACCCGGCGGCGAGCCTCATCTCGACAGCCTGCTTCGGCTACATCCTGTGGACGTTCGGCCTGTTCGGTACGAAGGACCTGATCCTCCACGGCTCGATCGGCGGCATCTTCATGGGCGTGTCGGTGCTCGCTGGCCTCCTCACCTCCATCGCATCGCTCGCCGAGAAGCCCGGTCGCTAACCCGCTTGGGTTAGTTCGACCCCGCGCTTCCGTTCGAGCCCGGCGCCGCGGACCCCTGGTTCGCGGCGTTTGTGGTTTCGGCGCCCTGGTTCGCATTTCGGCGCTTCTGCGCGTCGAGATCCCGCTGTGCGCGGTCGAGCTGCGCGCGCTCTTCGAGCGTGATGCCTCCGCACGCAAGCTGGAGGTCACCCTTGATCGCGCCCGGCTCTGTCGACCCACTCGCCGCTCGCTTCGAGCAATCGAACGCGAGCGTACCCCGCCAGTATGCGGTCCCATCGGGGCGGCGGGTGCCGTTCCACGAGCGGTCGAGCTTGTCGCAGCGAAGCTCCTCGCCGTCGAGCCGCAGCTTCTGATCCTCGAAGCGCAGCGTGCCTTCGGGCGTGACGATATCGACGAAGATGTGCACCGCCGCACCGGGCTGGCACTTCATCGTCGACGACACGTCGACGCCGTGAATCGACAGCGAGCCCGCGATGTCGGGCGTTGCCGGTGTGGTGCGGTTGCACGCGCTCGCGATCAGGACGACCACGAACGCGCGCATCACCATCGCTAGCGGCGAAGTCCGAGGACTTCGATCAGCTTGCGATAGCGTGCGAGGTCCTTGTTCTTCAGGTAGTCGAGCAGCGCGCGGCGCTGGCCGACCATGAGAAGCAACCCTCGGCGGCTGTGGTGATCCTTCGGGTTGTTCTTCAGGTGCTCGGTGAGGTGAGAGACGCGCTCGGAGAGCAACGCCACCTGGACTTCGGGGGAGCCCGTGTCCTTCGGGGCCTGTTGGAACTTGGAGATCAGCTCGGCTTTTTTCGCGGTCGAAAGAGACATTCGTAGCTCCGTCACCAACGGTCGCGTCCCGACATGGAACGTGGTCCGTGGTCGGGGCGCAGTTAACGGGAAACCAGCCGGTCGGTCAAGGCTCGTCGGCAGGGACGAACATCTCCGGAAACACCCGATCGTAGATGACCTTGCCGTCCTGGGCGTGCGCCACTGCGAGCATCCGGCCTGCTTGGTCAACAAACTGGAATCGCTCGAGGTTTTCGGCACCCATACGATCGACCGGCAGCTGGACCCCACTTCGGATGCTCGTGATCTGGTCGCCTCGAACGACGACCTCGGGGAGCGTGGTGCACGCGCGCATCGGCACGAGCGCGCGCGTGACGTCGGCACCCGCGAGCACGTCGGCGAGCGAGATCGAGAGCGCGATCGAGAACGGCCCCGATCGAGTTCGGCGCAGCTCGGTCAGGTGCGCCCCACAGCCGACGTCGGTGCCGAGATCCGCGACGAGGCTCCGCACGTACGTCCCCTTCGTGCACTCGATGACAAGCGAGAAACGCGGCGGCTCGAACCGGCCGAGCTCCAGGCGATCCACGCGGATCTTGCGTGGCGGTCGTTCCACCTCGACGCCCGATCGCGCGAGAGCGTAGAGACGTTCGCCGCCTTGCTTGAGCGCCGAGTACATCGGCGGCACCTGGTCTTGTTCGCCCGTGCGCCGAGCGATCGCGGCCTGCATCGCCTCGCGCGTCACGCTCACCTCGCACGTCCGCACAATCGCGCCGGTACGATCGAGCGTGTCCGTCTCCACGCCGAGGAGTCCGTCCGCTTCGTACGCTTTGTCGTCGGCGAGCAAGAACGGCGCGAGCTTGGTCGCAGCGCCGAGGCATACCGCGAGCACGCCCGTCGCGAGCGGATCGAGCGTGCCACCATGCCCCGCGCGCGACGCGCCGACCGCCTTGCGTACCTTGTCGACACACGCGGCGGACGACAGCCCGCGCGGCTTGTCGACGACGAGGACTCCGTGCACGCCGCTCAGGGGAGCTGGTTCATCCACGCCGTGACCGCGGCGATCCCGTCGTCGTTCAGGGTCTCGGTGCCGAGCTCGGGCATCTTCACACCCGGGACGAGCGACACCATGCGCTTGCCGACGACGGAGTCCGGGAAGTTGTCCGGGATCGCGAGCACGCCGGGCACCATCGACAGCTGCGCGTTCTGATTCACGAGCGTCGTAAACGCCGGCATGTCGTTCGCGGCGAGCTTGGTCACTTCCATCCGCATCTCGATCACGACGGTGTCGTGGATCGTGCTCGTCGGGTTGTGGCAGCCACCGCAGTTCGCGTGCATGAACCCGAACGCCGCCTTGTCGATGTCGGTGCCGACGATCGGGAAGAACTCGGTGCCGCTCGCCAGCACAGGTTCGGTCGTCAGCAGATCCATGTCGACGAGATCCTGCAGATCGACCTCGCCCTGTGGCGCCACGTAGTCGAGCGACATCGCCTGGAAGCCGAGGACGCGCCCCGGCGTGTTCTGGTGACACCGGCGGCACTGCGATCGCGACGGCACGTCGTGTGTCGTGCCGTTCGCGTCGAGGTTCCCCGCCTGCGAATCGAACAACGTCGTCGACGTGTTTGCGGCATCCCAGATGTACGAGGCCCAGTACCAGGACGCGTTCAGCGAGTCGTCTTCGCCGACCTTCATCGCGAAACGGGTCTCGACGCGCGTCGTGCCGTTCGTGAACTCCTTCCACACCTTCGTGCCGACGGGGAACTTCCAGTAGTCCATGTCCGTCGTGTCGATCTTCGTGCCCGGCGGGAGCTGGATCCAGCGCCGCTTGGTCGCGGCGTCCGAATACAGCTGCCACTGCGGCGCGAACGCGAAGATGCCCGGGTTGATGTTCGCGCACGGCGCGTCGTTGCACAGGCCGGTCTCGACGAGGCTCGTCGGCATCAGGTTCGCGTCGGGCGTTCCACCGTCGTCGATCGTCATGTCGTCCGGGGCGGCGTCGGCGGGCGTCGCGTTGTTGTCACCGCACGCCGCGAGCACCCCGCACAGTAGTGCGGCTACTCCAGTTCGCATGTCGTGATCGTACACCGCGGGCACACGATTGGCGCGCTAGCTCTGCGCGTCGGGATCCGGCGTGTGCCGGATCACGGGCTGGCTCTGGCGATTGAATGCGGTCTCGAGCGCGCGGACGACCTTCTCTTTGGTCGATCCGAGCGAATCGTTCATGTGGCAGCCACCGGCGCCGGGGTGACCGCCACCGCCGAGCGTCATGCAGACCCTGCCGACGTCGACCTTCTCGCTGCGCGAGCGCATCGACACGCGCACGCCGCCGCCCTTCGCCGTCGTGAGTAGCACACCGACCTGCACACCATCGACGTTGCGGCCCCAGTTGACCATGCCCTCGATGTCCTCCCACGACGCGCGCGCGCCCTCGACCATGTCGGTCGTGACGCTGAGGACGCCGACACGACCCGCGCAGTGCAGCTCCAGCGTCGATAACACGCTGCCGAGGAGCCGCAGCTTGCCCGGGCTCGGACGCTCCTCGAGGCTCGCCGCGACCTGCGCTGGGACGACACCTGCGCGCACGAGCTCGGATGCGACGCGCAGCGCCTCGGCGTTCGTATTCGCGTGCCGGAATCCGCCGGTGTCGCTGATGATCGATACGTACATCGGGACTGCAGCCTCCATCGTGATCGGCCAGCTCTCGTGCTCGGCGATGCGAAACACGAGCACGCCGACGGCCGCGGCGGCGGGATCCCACACGGCGATGTCCCCGAACGGATGCCCGCTCGCGTGATGGTCGAGCGTGATCAGCGGTCCACGCACTTCCGGTGGCGGCAACGTGTCGCCGAGCAGTGTGATGTCCGCGCAGTCGACGACGATCGTGCAGTCGAAGCGCTCGTCGAACGAGATCGTGTTCACCGTGGTGTTGACGAGCGGTAGCCACTTGTAGCGGCGCGCGATCGGGTCGACGGAGTAGATGACAGCGGTCTTGCCCTGCGCGCGGAGCAGCGACGCGAGGGCGGCCATCGATCCGGTTCCATCGCCGTCGGGTCGGCGGTGGCTCGTGAGCAGCACGCGCTGCGCCTTGCGTACGTGCTCGCACGCGCTCGCGAGTGCGTCCTCCACGGACATCACTACTTGGTGCGGCTCGGTAATGCGGCGGCGGTAGTCGCTCACGTCGGCGTACCTTCGTCTGAGGGGGGCTCTGGAGGGTGCGCCTCGCCAGCTTTGCGGCCGGCGGCGTTGGCGCGCTCTTCGTCCTCGCGCACGATCGCGGCGAGCTTCTCGCTAACATCGATCGATGCGTCGTGCATGAAGCGCAGCTCGGGGGCGTGTTGCATGCGGAGCTCCCGGCCGATCGGGCCACGCAAGTAGCCGGCGGCTTTGGCGAGGCCCGCGATCACGCCATCGGCCGTCGCGTCGTCGCCGACCACCGAGACGTAGACGTTGGCGACGCTGAGGTCGACGTTCATCTCGACCTTGGTCACGGTCACCATCGTCGCCGCGCGCACCCGCGGATCCTTCACGTCGTTCGTGATCGCGCTCTGCAGCGCTTCGCGAATGGCATGCTCCACGCGGGTCTTACGTTGGCTCATAGAACTACGACGACCCTACTCCAGCTCGTCTTTCCATGCATCGGGGATCCAGTCGTCACCAGCCGCCCCGATCGCCTTGTCCCCGGCGCCGGTCCGATCGTCGACGACGGCGATCGGGGTCATCGGCGCGTCGAACGTCGTGACGTCCTTCGCGATCCCCACGAGCTGGGCGTCGCCCGCCGCCAGCGCGGCCCCCACCACACGCACCACGTCGTCGAGGAGCTCGAACGTCTTCTGCCGCTCGGCGCTCGTGACCGCCACGCCGAGCTCGGCGCGCTGCCACATGTCGTGCTCGCCGACCTCGTTCACCGCGATCCCGAGACGCTCCTTCACGCGATCTTTCACGCGACGAAGCACCATGCGCTTCTCCTTGAGAGAGTGCGCCTGGCCGATGACCACCGTGAGCTTCGCGATGCCTACGTACAAGCAGACAAACGGTAGCTAGCTAGAGCTGGGCGGCTTCTTCGATGACCTCGTAGGCCTCGATGACGTCGCCGACCTTGAGGTCGTTGTAGCCGTGGACCATCACGCCGCACTCGAAGCCGTTGGAGACCTCGGACACGTCGTCCTTGAAGCGGCGGAGCGAACCGATCTTGCCCTCGTAGATCTGGACCGCGTCGCGAATGATCCGGAGGTGCGCCTTCCGGTTGACCTTGCCGTTGGTGACCATGCAGCCCGCGACCATACCGATCTTCGGAATCGAGAACGTGTCGCGAACCTGGAGGCTGCCCATCGGGACCTCGCGCTTGATCGGCGCGAGGAGACCGGCCATCGCTGTCCGCACTTCGTCGAGCGCGTCGTAGATGATGTCGTAGAGGCGAATCTCCACTTCCTCTTGCTCGGCGAGCTTGCTGCTCTTGCCGGCCGGACGGACGTGGAAGCCGACGATGATCGCGCCACCCGCCTTCGCGAGGTTGACGTCGCTCTCGGTGATGCCACCGACACCGGCGGAGATGACCACCACACGGACCTTCTCGGTCGAGAGCTTGGTGAGCGAGGCCTTGAGTGCTTCCGCCGAGCCTTGGACGTCCGTCTTGAGGACGATCTTGAGCTCTTTGGTCGCGCCCTCGGACTGGCGCTCCATGAGGTTCTCGAGCGAGACCTTGCCCTTCGCGGCGAGCTCGCGCTTGCGCTCCGTCTGGCGACGGTGCTCGACGACCTGCTTCGCGACCTTGTCGTCCTCGGCCGCGTTGACCTGATCGCCCGCGTCGGGAACGCCATCGAGACCGAGGATCTCGACGGGCGTCGACGGGCCCGCTTCTTCGACGGAGTTGCCGCGATCGTCGAGCATCGCGCGGACCTTACCGTAGGTACGGCCGGCCACGAGGATGTCGCCGAGGCGCAGCGTTCCTTCCTGGATCAGGACGGTCGCCATCGGACCGCGGTTGCGATCGAGGCGCGCCTCGATGACGAGACCGGTCGCAGGCTTGTCGGGGTTGGCCTTGAGCTCGAGGACTTCCGCGGACACCGCGATCGACTCGAGCAGCTTGTCGATGTTCTCGCCCTTGAGCGCGGAGACGTTCACGTAGATCGTGTCGCCGCCCCACTCTTCCGGGATGAGACCGTGATCAGCGAGCTGCTGCTTGACGCGCTCGGGGGCCGCGTCGGGCAGGTCGATCTTGTTGACCGCGACGATGATCGAGACCTTCGCGTCCTTCGCGTGCGAAAGCGCTTCGACCGTCTGCGGCATCACTCCGTCGTTCGCCGCGACGACGAGGACGACGATGTCTGTCGCCTGCGCGCCGCGTGCACGCATCTCGGTGAACGCCTCGTGGCCGGGCGTATCGAGGAACACGATCTGGCCGTGTCCGGGCGCTTCTACCTTGTACGCAGCGACGTGCTGCGTGATGCCGCCGGCCTCACCGGCCGCCACGCGGGCCTTGCGGATCGAGTCGAGCAACGACGTCTTGCCGTGATCGACGTGACCCATGACGGTAACGACCGGCGCGCGAAGCGTCGCCTTGTCTCCGTCATCGGCCTTCTGCGTGAACATGTCCTCTTCTTTGAAGGCGACGTTCTGGACCTCGTAGCCGAACTCGCTCGAGAGGATCTGCGCCGTCTCGAAGTCGATGACGCCGTTGATGTTGATCCCGGCCATGCCCATGCCCCAGAGCTTCTTCAGCACCTCCGGCGCCTTGATGCCCATGCCGCGCGCGAGGTCGGAGACCGTGATCGAGTCTTCGATGCGAATGACGCGCTTGTGCTCGGCGGGCGTCGTGAGCTGGGTCTGCTTGCCCTTCTTACCGAGCGGGAGCTTCTTGCGGCCGAAGTCGTTGCCGGGACCCGGACGTCCACCAGGACCGCCCATGCCGGGGCGACCACCGCGCTGCTGCTGCTGCGCGAAGCGACCACGGATCGGATTCGCGGGCGCCGCACCGGGAGGCGGACGGCCGACGACCGGCGTGCGCTCGGTGATCTTGATGCGCGGGGGAAGCGCGATGACGGTACCGACCGCGGGACGCGATGGATCGCGCGTCGTGGTGGGAGACGCTACCTCGACGGGCGGCGCCACCACTTCTTCGATCAACGGTTGCTCGGTGTCCGGACGCGGGCGCGCATCGGTGCGAGCGCGCGCTCGTTGTAGCTCTGCTTCGAAGCGGCTGCGCGCGGAGTCTCCGACTTCTCCGACGGTACGCGGGCCGTCGTTCTGCCTGGACTGCGGGCGCATGTCCACGACGGTCGAGCGCGAGTGCGGATTGACGACGCGCGGCGGGAGCGGTGTCGACGGCGGCGGCTCCGGGTGCGCGGGACGCGCCTGGTGCGACGCCTGGAGCGAGGCCTGGTGCGAGGCCGAGGAAGGTGCCTCGCGTGCGGAGACGCCCGACTGACCGTTGCCGCCGACGGACGGCTGGATCGACGGTGCATTGACGATCACGCGAGAGCGCTTCTCGGCGATCGGTGCAGGTTGCGGTGCGGCAACAACCGGCGGAGGCGCCGGTGTCGGTGCCGGTGGAGGCGTGGGACTGGGCGGTGGCGGAGCTTCCTCGATCGTCGGAGGCGGCAGCACGATCGCGGGCTCGCTCTTTGGACGGACCTGGACCGCGGGCGTCGGCTTCGGCGGGGGCGCTTCCTCGATCGTCGGCGGCGGCACCACGATCGCGGGCTCGCTCTTCGGACGGACGACCGGTGTCGGGCGCATGAGCGGCGAGACCTGTGGCTTCGCCGGTTCCTTCTCGCTGCGATTTTCGGTGACGACGGGAGCCGCCGGTTCCTCGGCGACGACACGGCGGCGGATCACCGGCGTGGGTGCCGCCGGACGTTCCGGGGCTGCGGATGCAACGGGGGCTCGCTCGACAGAGCGCTCGTCAGCGCCCTCGCCGCCGGCGGCCTTGTCGCCGCTCGATCGACGGCGAAGTACGGTGCCTGTGGACAGCACCTTCGTCTGAGCAGGTGTGGCCACGGACGCCTTCTCCTTCTCGAGAGACCGCTTGATGCGCGCGACGTCGTCGGCGTCGAGAGAGGACATATGGTTGTTCACCTCGAGACCGAGCGCTCGGATCTTCGCGATGAGGTCCTTGTTCGGGATCCCCACCTCTTTCGCAATCTCATAAACGCGCATTCGTTTTCGGTCGTCCTCTACTTCAGGTCCCTGCCGGAGGGAGTTTCTACAGCAGCCACACGCGCAAGGCCAGAGGGGTTTTTCCCTTGCAGATCATTAGAATTGTCGGCGCTCGGTGACAGGTCGGCGATCAGTCTCTGAACATCCTTCGGAGTTACCGAACGCTTGAGACTTCGCGACAGTCCCGACACCGTGACGCACCCGGGACTCGCGTGGACATATGCCCCACGTCCCGGGAGTCGGCGTGCGCGATCCAGCATGACGGACGAACCGCTAATGCCAACTCGAACGAGGAGGCCCTGCGATTCGGTCACGCGGCAGCCCGTGCACGTGCGTTTGGGATCGTGACTCAGGAGGAGACCTCGCTGAGCCAGCTGATCGCGCGCTGGCGAAGGCGCGCGAGGTCCCCCATGTCGATCCCGGTCGTGGTCGCGATGGCCTCGATCGGAGTCTTGATGAGGTCCTCGGGCGAGTGGATGTTCGCCGTGGCGAGCACGCCGAGCACTTCCTCGTCGACACCGTCGAGCTCCATGAGCTGCTGACCGCCCGACATGTTCTGGCGGCGCTCCGATTCCTTGCGCGCGTCGTCGCGACGGCGACCGCTGCCGGCGATGTACGCCTTGGCAGCGTCGCTGACCCGGCGCGCGACGTCGGGCGTCGGGATGCCGGGCAGACCCGCTAGCTCCTCGATCGCGGCACGCGACAGCTCGTTGACCGAGCGCCAGCCGAGCTTGAACAGGTTCTCGGCGATGGCGTTCTCGAAGCCCTCGGTCGCGAGCGCGGCAGCGATCTGCTCCTTCGCGCGGCGCTCGAGCTCGTAGATCTTCGACTCCGAGTGGATGTCGATGCGCCAGCCCGTGAGCTGCGACGCGAGGCGAACGTTCTGGCCCTTCTTGCCGATCGCCAATGACAGCTTGTCGTCGGGAACGATCAGCTCCATGCGATGGCCTTCGGCGTCGATGATCACGCGCGAGACCTCGGCGGGCGCGATGGCGTTGCAGACGAAGCGCGCGGGGTCGTCGTCGTAGGGGACGATGTCGATCTTCTCGCCGCGCAGCTCCTGCACCACGGCCTGCACGCGCGAGCCCTTCATGCCGACGCACGCGCCGACCGGATCTACGTCGCGGTCACGGCTCGACACCGCGATCTTCGCGCGGGCGCCTGGCTCGCGCGCGGAGCTCTCGATGCGGACGATCTTCTCGTAGATCTCGGGGACCTCCTGCTCGAACAGCTTCTCGAGGAGTCCCTTGTGCGTGCGGCTCAGGATGACCTGCGGGCCGCGCGCGTTGCGATCGATGTCGAGGCAATACGCCTTGATCGTGTCGCCGACGCGGTAGCTCTCGCGGGGCACCTGCTCGCGCATGGGCAGCACGGCCTCGGCCTTGCCGATGTCGACGATGAGCGCGCCGCGTTCGAAGCGACGGACGATGCCAGAGATGATCTCGCCCTTGCGGTCCTTGAACTCGTTGTAGACGTTGTCGCGCTCGGCCTCGCGCACGCGCTGGTAGATCACCTGCTTCGCCGTCTGCGCGGCGATGCGGCCGAACTTCTTCGACGCGTTCTTGAGGTCGATCATCACGCCGAACTTCTCGTCCTGCTCGGCGGCGCGATCCGAGTCCTCGGCGCGGTAGAACACCTGGAACAGGAGCTCGTCGCCGAGCTCGGCCTCGAGGCCGGCGGCGTTGGCCTGCGAGACCGTGATCTCGCGACCCTCGATCGCGTCGTCCTCCTCGACGACGTTGACGATGAGGAAGAGGTCGACCGACCCCGTCTCCGCGTTGAACTTCGCTTCCATTTCGCGGTTCATGCCGAACGTGCGCTTGGCCGCGGTGAGGATCGCTTGCTCGAGGGCGTTGATGAGCACCGACTTGTCGATGTTCTTGTCGCGGCCCACCTGCTCGAGGACCATGTCCAACTTGGCTTCCATGGCTAACCCTTTTCTTCCTGTTTCGGCTGCTTCTGTTGCTTCTGGCTGGGCCTGTGGCCCGGCTTGATCGGCTTGTTTCCGCGTGGCCCCACACCCGAGCCGCCCTTCATGACGGCGTCCCAGTCCGGTACGAGCTTCGCGGTGTCGATGTCGTCGAGCGGTAGCTCGTACAGCTGACCGTCGACCTCGATCTTCACCTTGTCCTCGGCGACGCCCTTCAAGATCCCGCGGAAGTTCTTGCGTTCCCCGACAGGCGTCTGAACTCCGACGCCGAGCGCGATCTTTGCCTCGCTCCCGGCAAAGTGCGCGAAGTGCTCGACGGTTCGCAGCGGGCGGTCGATGCCCGGGCTCGAGACCTCGAGGCTGTATGCCTGCGGGATCGGATCCTCGACATCGAGCACCGCGCTCAGCTCGCGCGACATATTCTCGCAGTCCGCGAGATCGACGCGTTCGTCGGGGACCTGCCCGTTCACGATGACGTCACCGTGCTGAGACAACGGTAGATCGATCGCGACACGAAGCACCCAGCCGCCCTGCTCGAGGAGAAAGCGCAACTCGACGAGGTCGAATCCGGCTGCGTTGCAGACGGGCTCGACGATCGAGATCAGCTTGGCTTGTTGGGGGTTACGAGACATCGGTCGAAAGGGGCTGTGGATGGAGGCGAAAAAAAAGGTGGCCGAAGGGCCACCCATCACACTCCGCATCGCGGAGGGGATAAAGCTGGCGGATGGGTACCACCTGGATTTTCCAAGGGCAAGAGGCTCGTTCGGGCGGGCGACGATTTCCCAAGAGACGGGTTCACACCGCGTGGACGGACCTCCCCGACGGGTTCGTCTCGGCTTCGTGCTAACCAGGCGACATGACTAGCTGGGAGCTGCGGGTCGGCGCGATCCAGATGCGATCCACCGACGATCTCGACGCGAACCTCGCCGCAACACGGCGTCTCGTCGGCGAGGCAGCCGACGACGGAGCGGCGTTGATCGTCCTTCCCGAGTGCTTCTCGTTCCTGGGGCGTACCGAAGGCGCCAAGCTCGCCATTGCCGAGACGTACCCCGGTGACGGCCCGATCTTCGCCACGGTGCGAGAGCTCGCCGCAAAGCACGGGGTGTGGATCGTGGGGGGCGGGACGCCAGAGCGCATCGCGGCCGACCCGGAGCGCACGTTCAACACGGCGATCGTCGTCGACCCGTCGGGAGCGCTCGCCGCTCGGTACCGCAAGATCCACCTGTTCGACGTCGACATTCCAGGCGGGGCGACACTGCGCGAATCCGCCGCGACCGCCGCGGGCGACGAGCTCGTCACCGTCGACATCGGCGGCGCGCGGGTGGGCCTGTCGATCTGCTACGACGTGCGCTTCCCGGAGCTGTATCGCTGCCTCGTAAAAGACCACGGTGCGCAGGTGCTGCTCGTCCCGGCGGCATTCACCGCGCACACGGGCGCCGCGCACTGGCACCTGTTGTTGCGCGCACGCGCGGTCGAGGATCAAGCGTGGGTGGTCGCCGCGGCGCAGTGGGGCCAACACAGCGAGAAGCGCGCGTCGTACGGGCACACGCTGATCAGCGATCCGTGGGGCACGCTCGTCGGTGAACGCCCCGATGGCGATGGTGTCGTCGTCGCCACCCTGGACGGCGCGACCGTCGAGAAGCGCCGCGCGCAACTACCCGCGCTGCGTCACGCGGTGCTGTGGAAGTGAAGTAACGCCGCGGGACGATGACCACGCCGTGCTCTGCTATGAACGGCCGTGATCGCGACGATCGACATCTCCGCACTACGCGACGGTGATCCCGACGGTGCGGTCGCGCGCGCGATCGATCGGGCGTGTCGTGACAACGGATTCTTCGCGATCGTCGGGCACGGCATCGCCCCCTCGCTCGCCGACGATCTGCAGCGAGTGTCGCGCGCGTTCTTCGCGCGGCCCGAGGAGCAGAAGCTCGCGATCGCGATGGCACACGCGGGCCGCCGCTGGCGCGGCTTCTTTCCCGTCGGCGGCGAGCTGACCTCGGGCATCCCCGACGCGAAGGAAGGCATCTACTTCGGCCGCGAGCTCCCCGCCGATGACCCCCGCGTGATCGCCGGCGTTCCGTTGCACGGGCCGAACCTGTGGCCGGCCGACCGTCTCGATCACCGCGTCGATGCTCATGTCGATGTCCGTCACGATGACCGTCAGGATGCTCATGTCAATGTCCGTCTCGATGACCGTCTCGATGACCGTCACGATGCCCGTCACGACGACCGTGTCGATGAGCGAACCGACCTCCCTGAAATGCGCGCGACCGTCCTTGCGTGGATCGCCGCCACCTCGGATGTCGCGGCGATCGTGATGTCCGCGATCGCGCGCGCGCTCGGCCTCG
>JBJXGN010000236.1:0-24777 GCA_046160585.1 Kofleriaceae bacterium | reverse complement strand
ACCTCGAAGTTGAAGTGCCGGAGGAAGTTCATCCCGACCAATCCGTCGATGTCCTTGTGGCCGAGCGGGAAGACCGTAAGAGCAAAGTCAGGCGTCGTCACGTCGTTCACGGTGAACTCGGCCACGTGAATCCAGTAGCCGCGTTCCTTCCCGATTGCAGTGTGAACGGTTGATTCCTTGTAGGCGTCGCGTCGCGAGTACCCGACCGCCTTGATCACGTCTGGTGTCAGCATCGTCGCAGCCGCTCCGGTATCCAACACCAGTCGAGCTCCTGTAATGCGGCCAGCCCGTCCGACGACCTCCGCCTCTAGATGATCAGCTCGCGATCGCGAGCGAAGGAGGTCGAGAGTCTCGTCACCGACGGGCCAGCGTCGACAACTTCAATGGCTCAGCAAGGATCTCGAGGGTCTCGTCATCGATCACCAGCGAGGGTCGAATCAGGGGCTCCGTACAGATGCCCGTATACCTGACCCCGAAACGGGGGTATCGCTCGCCGAGATCACGGATGGGCTCGAAGGCGGCGTCATGCGTCATGCCGTGCCCGACGACGCGGGCCGTGATGATCTCGGGGTTGCGAAGCAGCGGATGAACGATGTCGACGAGGCAGACGTATTGGTCAGGATACCGCACGCAGATCTCGGCCCACGGCAGTGGCTCGGTCTCCAGAGACGCGATGTGTTCCGCAGCATCCATGCGTCGATCTTTCCGTTGTGCGTACGCATGTCAAGTTTCTTGACTTGCGACACTCGGACCGACGCCGACACAGCAGCTGATACCCGCTACGATCGTGGCAATACTTTGCCATCGGTTTCAAGAAGCGCCGCGGTTAGCCGCACTTCGCAATGCGAGAGGAGGGCTCGCATCCCCCCGCTTGTTTTCGACGAAGTCTCGACCGAAGTTCTTCGTCGGAGACGCGTCGATCCAAGTTAGTGCGAGCGGGGAGACTCGAACACTACGCGCGCAGATCGTAATCACCAACTGATTCGCGATCCTGCAATGACCACCGAGACTTGCGCGTCGTCGTGTTCCCGTCTCCTCCCGCCTGTTCCCTCGTTTTCATGCGCCGCGTGGCAGTGGCGTGGCAGTGAGATCATGGGCCTGAAACGGCCCGCGGGTTCGCCGCTGCGGCACCCCACGGTGGCGATCCCGCCGTCGAAAATCGCCGACAATTTCGATGCCGCGTTTTTCATCGGCCTCTCCTCACGACTTCTTCTTCCGCGTGCGCGGTGGGCGCTTCGCTGCGCCCTCACCGAGACGCTTGGTCTCGGTCACGACCCGGTCGAAGTCGCTCTGGAAGAGGCGGTCCTGCACGATGCGGTACTTCTCGAACTCGCTCTCGGCGTGGGCTCGCGCGATCTCGGCGGTTACCCTGCCGGCGTCTTGCAAGACCTCGCGATCGGTTGCGGCGAGGAAGCGGTTCAACCGCACCTCCCAATCCTGCATGGTCATGGGGAGCTTGCGAATCGCCATGTCCTCGGCGACGTCGAGGTAGGCGTTCACCAGCCGTGAGAGCTGCGCGATCTCGGCCCCGGTCAGGTAGTTCTTGGCGACCACGACGTCGAACTTCTGGATCTTGCCGTGGGGAGCGTCGGTCCAGGTGCGAAGCCCCATGTGCTCCTTGTTCGCGTCGGCGCGGTCGACGATGACCTCGGCGGCGGTCTGCCCATGGATGGCCCAGTGGAGCTTGTTCTGCACGGTGGCGAAGAAGCGCTTGGTGGCCTGCGCAGTCACGTCGTAGTCGATGGAGGTCGCGTAGATGTCGGTGATCTTCTGGTAAAACTTTCGCTCCGAGAGTCGAATTTCGCGGACGCGCTGGAGCTGCTCTTCGAAATAGCGATCGCTCAGAATCGAGCCGCCGCGCTTGAGGCGCTCGTCGTCCATCGCGAAGCCCTTGATCGTGAACTCCTCGATGATGCGCGTGGCCCACTTGCGGAACTGCACCGCGCGCTCGGAGTTGACCTTGTAGCCGACGGCGATGATGGCCGACAGGTTGTAGTGCTTGGTGTCGTAGGTCTTGCGGTCGGTCGCAGTTATTCGAAAATTTCGAACAACTGCCTCCTCCTCCAGCTCGCTGTCCTCAAAGACCTTCTTCAGGTGGTAGTTGATGGTCGGGACCTCGACATCGTAGAGCTGCGCCATCATCTTCTGGCTCAACCACACGTTCTCGTCGGCGTAGACCGCTTCGACGCCGCCCGTGCCGCTGGCCGCCACGAAGGTCAGGTACTCGGCCGCCGAGGAGCGGACGAGAGAAGCGGCAGATTTCTTCTTACGAGTCACGCCGGCCTGCACATCCAGCGGACACCGAGACATCGGTTGGTGTCCTCGAGCTGACGATCGCAAATATGCGGACAGTCTCGCGGGACAACTTGCGCGCCCGCAGACTGGAGTCCCCAGTTGGGTCAGGTCTGAGGTACATGCGAGGCGTCCTCCCGTCTGACGCGAACGATCAGCGAGCCGCCGTAAGGACGGTCGCAGCCGCGGACGTTGCGTCCGCTCCGGGTACCTTTGGGTCGAGTGTGGCTCACGTTACCCTTCTCGACGGTACCAGGGACGTATGACAAAGCGCGCGCACGATGGATTGGGGCGGGTGTGATCGCCGACGGTTGTAGTCTTCT
This sequence comes from Kofleriaceae bacterium, assembly GCA_046160585.1. Taxonomy (GTDB): domain Bacteria; phylum Myxococcota_A; class Polyangia; order Haliangiales; family Haliangiaceae; genus JABFXX01. Next base: position 22,162 of record JBJXGN010000236.1, on the reverse strand, counting down.
CGTCGGCGCCAACGTCTCCGTGCACGTGTGCCGCGGGGTCTGCGCTCACGGTGTTCGCGATCACGTCCTCGGCGACGCTACCGATCAGCGCGCGCGAGCCCCGAGCGCCCGTGCGTACCGATCGCGATGACGTCGGCGCGGTTGCGGTCGGCCTCGTTGAGCACGATCGACCTCGCATCGCCGCCACGCACGATCTTGCGCCAGCGCGCCTGGTCCTCGTAGGGCGCGACGAGTGCGTCGAGCTGCGAGACCACCTGATCCGGCACATCCAGGCCAGCGCGGGGTCGAGCTCGCGTATCCGCGCATGGCGGTCGACGACACGATCTCGAGCTGCCCGATCGGTTCGCCGAACGGCACCGCCACGCACATCCTGCCCGCGATGACCGCTGCGCTCGCGATCGACGGCGAGATTCTCTTCGCCGGCAGGCTCGGACACGGCTTCGGGATGATCATCGACCACGGCAACGGATGGGCCTCGCACTACGCGAACCTCCAAGCGATCGCCGCGATCCGGACCACCTGTATCGGCCGCGCGAACAGCGCGTCCGCGCGGGTGACGTGATCGGCTACGTCGGTGCGCCCGAGTCTGACGCGTTCAAGCGTCTTTACTTCGAGCTGTGGCAGAGTGGTTCAAAGGATCGTTCTGGCACGAGTGGGTGATCGGACGGAAGAACAAGCCGAGCGAGGTCAGGTCGAAGAACATCATCTTCGACCTGCACCTCGAGCCGCGCTTTGGAAAGATGCGTCTCGACGAGATCACGACGCCCGTGGTCGCGCGGTTTCGCGCCGACCTCGTCGCGAAGAAGCTCGGCGACAAGCGCATCAACAACATCCTCGCGGTGTTGTCCAAGCCGATGAAGTACGCGGTCGATTGCGAGGTGATCGACAAGTCGCCACGCATCGGTATGTTCAACTGCGAGCGGCCGGAGATCGTCGCGTGGGACTTCGAGCAGTACGCTCGTCTCCTCGCGTCGGCGAAGGTCGAGGGTGAGGAGTGGTACGCGGCGATCTGCTTGGCTGGTGAAGCCGGGCTACGCGTCGGCGAGGTGAAAGCCCTGCGCTGGCGTGAAGACGTCGACATGATCGCCAGAACGATCACGGTGAACTTTCAGACCCGTAACAAGCAGACGACGACGCCCAAGGGCCGCACCCGGCGGACGGTGCCGATGACGACGAGGCTGCACGACGCGCTCAAGCGGATGAGTGTCATCCGCGACGGCTTGGTCGTGCGGAACCTCGACGGCTCGGCGAAGACCGACGACCAGGCCGACAAGGCGATCCAGCGGATCTGCCGCCGCGCCGGACTACCGGCTAAGTTGTTCCACACGCTCCGCCACAGCTTCGGAACCCACGCTGCATTGTTCGGCGTGAACCCGTGGCGGTTGCAGGCGTGGCTCGGTCACAAGCGGATCGACGAGACGATGCTCTACGTCCACGTGGCGGAAGCGCATCACCGCGAGCTGCCGGAAATCGTGCGCGAGAAAGCGCGCGGGATCGACGATCCGGATCAGCGCGTGCTCGCGATGTTGGGAGCGCGCGGCAGCGTCGAACTGACGGAAGTTCGTGGCAGTGGCGTGGCAGTGGCTGCTGCCTCGTCGGAGGGAACCGCAGCGATCATCGCTGCTTGAGTTGTGCGAGCGGGGGGACTCGAACCCCCACGGTTTTACCCACATGGACCTAAACCATGCGTGTCTGCCATTTCACCACGCTCGCGACGCACGCTGTATAGCACGCATCGACGTCGCTGGTTGCGGTACGTCGGCGTCTGCACGTTCGCGACTGAGGCATCGCGTCCGGACACTCGATCGCTCGGATCGTTCCGGCGTCCGTGCCGACGCACGGCTCGATGGAGCTTCGCTCAGTCGACATGGCGCGCTGCACGGTGGTAGCCGAGCTTGGTCGGCTTGTTCTTCCAGATCGCGATGCCGAGGCGATCGGTGTGGTGGTTGTCGTCACCTTCGATGTCGTGCCAACGCGCATCGAGCTCGTCGCGCCGGAGGAAGCCACGACTGCCGTGGAGCGAGGGATCCTCGACATAGAAGACGTCGTCGTCGTACCCGATCGCGACGACGTAGTGACCTTCGTCCCACGCGTGGGCATAGGACTGAGCACGGCCGGACCAGGCCTGGAGCATGAGGATCACGGGGCGGCGCTTGTCGAGGTACTTCTCCAGCGTGCGTGCAGTCATCGGGCGGAGCTCGCGGACCTCGAGGCCGTAGCGCTTCGCGGCCGTCGTGATGTGGATCGGATCCGCGCCGGTCTTCGGCATCCCCATCTCCGTCTCGAAGTCCCCTTCGTCTTCGGGGCCGACGCCGAAATATGCGCAGATCGACTGGAGCGCCGAGGCACCGCACGTGTAGTCGGTCACCTGCGTTGCGTTGGGTAGATCGATCTTGATCGCCTTCTTCGGGATGCGGCGGTACGAGGCGACGTTTCGCATTCACGTACGCTACTCCAGCGCGGTGTCATGCGTTCGTGGCGCAGGCAGCACCGAGAGCTCGAGCTTGCGCGACGGCTAGAAGATCGGCGGTGGCGGGACAAATCCCTGCACGATGTACACGCGATCCGCGTTCGTGCCCCACGATAGGAACATGTAGTCGCCCGTCACCGGCTCGAAGTAAGCGCCCCACGGACGCGGGAACTTCGACATGAACTCGCGGCGCGTGTTCACCATCGGATCTCCTTGCGCGTCCACGTCGTAGACCGCGACGCGATCCGCATCGGGGTTGCCGGAGCGCCACTCCGCGACGATCAGGCTTTGGTTCGTGAACCCCGGCGAGCCCGCGGGCACATACGCGAAGCCGCCCGGCTCGTTCGGCAACGTCACCGTCTGGTTCGTCGACGTGATCGACAACAGATTTCCGTCGGGCGCGCTCGCGACATGGAACCATCGACCCGCGGGCCACGTCACGGCGCGCATCTGGTTCGCGGCCGCGAGGTTTGGCGGAACGAGGCCGAGACCGCCTGGTCCTTGGTCGCCGGTCGTGACCATGCCGATCGTGCCGAAGTTCGTCGTGCGATCCGGTGCCGTCGAGCCCGCGCGCAGCTGGCTCACGTTGTATTGCGGCCACTCGGTGTACACGAGCAAGCTCGCCGACGTGTACACGAGGTTCGCGTCGACATACGGCGCGCTCGCCACCTGCGTCGCGGTCCCTTGAAACCCGATTATGTGGTTGCACGGGTCGCGCTGAACGTTGATCGCGTAGATCGCCCCCTCGGGCCTCTCCGACGCGCCCGCTACCAGCAGCACGTTCGGGTTCGTCGAGCTTATTACCGTGCCGCCGAGCGGGTTCGGAACGCCGGGCACCTGCCCGAGATCGAAGACCGTGTAGAGCGAGTTGAACGGTGCTGCGAGCTGCACCTCCGGCCCGGCCGCATTCGGCGGCGGCGGACATGGATTCGCGTCGGGGCTGCTGCTGTCGGTGATTGCCGGCGCGTCGGCGCCCACGCGGACGTCGGGACCGCATCCGACGAGCACCATCGCGATTGCGATCCTTCGCATGAAGCGACGGTATCAGATCGACGAGAAGCTCAGCTCGAAAGCGAGGCGACCCCAGGCCCCGTGTTGTGCGCTTCACTCCCATCCGCGCGGACCGTGGTGCCGCGATCGAGCGCCGAAAAACACCGAGAGGGCAAGACGTTGGCTAGTCCGCCGCGGAACGCTGTGTCGTCGCGATCGTGATGCTCGGTACTCTTCACGGCGCGCGTCGGACTGGCTCACACGCAGGTCACAGCACCACTTCGACCATCGTTCGCATCCGCGAGTGATGGTTGAAATCCTTCTCCGCGCTCCACGCGAGCGTCATATGGACCCGCTGCCCGCGTCGAAGCGGTGGTGCGACCGTATCCGGGACGACACTCATCGTGACCGCGATCTCCGTGGCGCCATCGCGCTCCGCGCCGCGCACGGTGTGCACCTGATCTCGACCGCCGAGGGAGCGCCGGGACGGGTGGTCGGGAGGTCGCGCGATGTGTTCTTCACAGCGCACCGTTGGTGTCGCGGCGCCGCTCACGACGGCACACATGATGAGGAGACTTCCGTCGAGCTCCGCGCGGTCGTTGAGTCCGACTGCAACCCATCCAGTCGTCGGAGCCCGCACGAGCAGGTGAAGTTGTTCGTCCTCCCAGCGCCACGAGACGTGCATTCCGCCGGCGTCCGCGCGACGTGTCGGCTCCTGCGCCTCGGCGCCGTCAGGCAACGTGAAGCTCGACGCACAGCTCGATGCGCATAACAGCGCGCTGAGTGCTCGCCGAATCACGCGGTTCCGGGAGGTGTGAAGAGTGTCGCGTCGTCGACGAGCTGCCAACCACCGGCTCCTCGGACGAACACGAGCCGGCTGTCGAAGTGTGCACCACCGCCGTCTAGCACGACGGCCGCATGTGCAAGTGCGCCGTGAACCTCGACGGCGTTGACCCGCGCGGTGCGAGGTGTTCCGCCGAACGTGCCGGCGCGAAAACCGTCGAGAAACTGCGCCCGTGTCAGCGTCGACGCCGAAGGTGCGCCGCGCACCGCAAATACGACGCGATGGTCCGCATGCAATACGGCTTCGAGGGCTGGGAGATCGCGCGCGTCCGCGGCGCGCCCGAATCGTTCGACAGCGGCGATGACTTCGAGCTGCGCGGGAGTGCGTGTGGCGGGTTCCTCGGGCGCGGACGTTGATGGGCGAAGGGACTCCGCGGGTTGTTGGGTGCCGCAAGCCGCTGTGACAGCAGTCAGCATGAGGGGTGCAAAAGCTCGAATCAGAGACGTGGGCATTCAAATCGCTCCTGTGGGCAGGTGTTCACTGTTTCCGGAGGTTGTATATTGTCAATGCAACATTAAGAGGACATGTCGTCCAACGGTGGCCGCTTCTTCCGTTAGCGAGTCAGGTTCTCGAACATCTTGCGAAGCGTCGCGCGGGTGATCTCGAGATCCTTGAGGCCAATATCCTTCAGCGACTTCGTGACGAGCGTCCGCGCACGGGGGACCAGCGTTGCCTGCAGTGCGCGTGCGGTGGGTGTCAGATAGACACGCAGCACCTTGGCGTTTTCCGGCGTCTTGCGACGGCGAATCCAGCCACGGCGCTCCATACCAGCGAGGATTCGACTCATCGTCGGGCGGTCGCGATAGGTGGACTCACCGAGCTCGGTCTGGGTGCGCCCATCCTCCGTCCAAAGAAGTACGAGGACGATCCACTGCTCGGGCGTGATCTCCTCGGAGTCGATCCGCAGCGCCTCGAAGGTGGCATTGCGTGTCGCCTGATAGACCCTGTGGATCCAGTACGCCATCGCATTGTCGAGCACGATGCCGTCCGAGCGAAACTGGTCGTGCACGCTGCGAACCTAGCCCTGGCCCAACATGTTGTCAATGCAATATCTGGCGAAGCACCCCGCATGAGCCGCTTCGAAGACCGCGAAACCACCAGTCGCCACTCCGGTGTTCGACGCTCCGAGTCCCGTCGCGGATGAAGCCCGTGGCCATCGGGAACGACGGTCCGGGCGCCGACGGTGACAGCGGCGGTGCCTGGCTGGTGTGCGACTCTGTCGGGGCGAGCCCCGTCCGGACCTGTGCGATGCAGGTTGCGCGTGGTGATCGAATCAAGGGCGGGGCGATCGCCGAGGCCGCGTTCGACGCGCTCGCCGCGGACCTGACCGTTCCGCATTCTCGGCCGCTCATCGATCTCGATCGCGACGAGTACGACGACGTCGAGATCGAGTCACAGACCGTGCCCTTCCAGCGCGTTGCCGATCCGATCGCCGAGGAGGTGATCGTTCGCCAACGTAGTCGCGAGCGCGCACCGACCGAACGCGTGCGTCGCCGCGCATGGACCGCGATCCATGTGGTCGCTGCGCTCGCGACCGCAGCGATCGGGTTCGGCGTCGGCGCCGGCGTCGCGTCGTTGCTCGCGTAATTCCACGCGACGGCTCGCGCGGGTCGGCGTGGACTTGCATGGACGCGAGTCGCGCGCGCGCTGGTCGACTCGCAAGTGATCGTGCGGCCGGGCTGGCGGCGCTGCTCACACCGGCTCACGTCAACGGCGGCCGCCGGCCGCCAGCAGTCCGACCGCGGCGCCGATGAGCGTCGTCGCGATCGGAGACTGCTTCCAGCCTCAACCCGACGAACAGCCCCAGTAGACGTAATACACGTAGCCGGCCGCCGCACCGGCGAGCGTCGCGACGATCGTCAACCACGGAACCTTCATCCGCGCAGCATAGCGCGACAGGGACATCGCGAGCGCCGCTACGTGCACTCGCGTTTTCGCGGTCAGCCTCCGTTCGGTGAGCCGGTGACCGTGAGTTGCGTCTGGCCGGACGGCCCCGCCCAAACGCCTGGTACACGCCGCTCCTTGGCCTTCATCTCTCCTCGAAGCACGGACCCACATCGGCTCATGTCGAGGATGCGGTGAACACGAGCGAGCCGATCCGCTTATGATGTTCTCGTGAACGAAGGCCCGACCACGTTCGACAGCGTGCTCAAGGCTGTCGCACGCGTGCCGTCGACTGCGCCGTTGTTCCAGGTCGGGCAGCTCCTCGACGACACCTACGAGCTCGTGGAGCGTATCGGCGGCGGGATGGGCGTCGTCTATCGCGCGCGCGACAAGAAGCTCGGCCGCGACGTCGCCGTGAAGACGTTGACCGCGACGAGCGATCCGGACCTCCTGCGTTTGTTCGAGCGAGAAGCGCGCGCGACCGCCCAGCTCCTGCACCCGAACATCGTCACGCTCCATCACGTGGGCTCGCACGAGGCCGTTCCGTACCTCGTCCTCGAGCTGCTCGTCGGCGAGACGCTCGACAAGCGCCTCGCCCGCCGCCAGAAGCTGTCCGTCGGCGAGGCGCTCGCGATCATCGAGCCGGTGCTCGCGGCGATCTCGTTCGCACACGAGCGCGGCGTGTTGCATCGCGATCTCAAGCCGAGCAACGTGTTCCTCACCGTCGACGAGCGCGTGAAGGTGCTCGACTTCGGCGTCGCGCTCGCGCTGGACAGTTCGCCGGGTGCAGTCACGATCGCGGCGGGGACGCCGGGGTACATGGCGCCGGAGCAGCGCGAAGGACTGGTCCAGGATCCACGTACCGACCTGTGGTCCGCGGCGTTGCTCATGCTCGAGTGCCTCGTCGGTCGCCGCCTCAGCGAACCCGAGCTTCCGGCGGCGCTGCGCGAGATCGAGGCGAGCTCGTCGGTGCGGACCGTGCTCGGCGCTGCGCTGTCCGCAGAGCCGGACAAACGACCGAGCTCGGCCGCCGAGCTCAGGCGGCAGCTCGTCGCCGCACATGGCGGCGTTCGCGACACCGCGAAAGCGAAGCGAAAGCAACGCGTGGTGCTCGCGGCGGTCGCGACGGCGTCGCTCGTCGCGGGTGGCGCGGTCGCGTATCTGCTCGTGCCGCGGGGCCAGTCGGCGCGCGATCCGATCACGCCGGCGGAGCTGTCGGGTCGTGCGTGGCACGTGAACTACGGCCAGATGCGCCTTCATGTCGAGGACAACGGCACGTTCTACGGGGTCTACGATCAGGGTAACGGCGTGCTCGTCGGCACGTACGCGAACGATCGCTTCGTCGGACGGTGGTGTCAGGAGCCGACGCGCATGGGGCCCGAAGATGCGGGACGAGTCGAGCTTCACTTCGTCCGCGGCGACAAGCGAATCTTGATCGAGGGCGTGTGGACCTACGGCGACGGTCGCGCCGCCGCATGGCAGGACAACTTCTACGGCGTCTCGCTCGAAACGCCCACGCCGTACCAGCTCGAGAAGCGGTTGCAGCACCACCAGGGATGCCCGGGGCACTGATGTCGGCGAGTGATCCCGACGCTCGCGATCCACGTGACGAAGAGCTAAAGGCGCTCGTCGTCGCGGGTGAGCTCGAGCGCGCGACCGAAGGAGCGATCCGCTTGTACGGACCGGAGCTCGTCGGTTGGTTGTGCTCCGTGCTCCCGAGCGAAGCGGACGCGCAGGACGCGTTCTCTCGCACGAGCCTCGAGCTGTGGAAGAGCCTGCGTCGCTTCGACGGTCGCTGTTCGATCCGCACGTGGTGTTACATGCTCGCGCGTCACGCGGCCGTGAAGGTTCGCGCGAAGAAGTCGCAGGAGGTGCTCGTCTCGCAGTTGCCGTCGATCGTCGGCGCGGTGAGTCACGTGTGGAGCACCACCCGCCACAAGCAGGCCGAAGTCGCCGACGTGTACACGCAGATCCGCAACGAGCTCGACGAGGAGGATCAGATCCTGCTCGTCCTGCGCGTCGACAAGGATCTCGCGTGGAAGGACATCGCGCAGGTCCTGCTCGGCGAGGAAGCCCCACCAGACGAGCTACAGCGAAAGGCGGCGGCGCTGCGCAAGCAGTTCGAGCGCGTGAAAGAGCGGCTCAAGGTCCTCGCAGCAGAGCGACTCGCTAAAGCGTGAGCTCGAGACCGGCCACGGTCCTGATGTCGCTACGCGCGCGGAGCTCGTAGAACTTCAGCGAACGCATCGTCTTCCGATCGATGTTGTAGATGTCGCTCTCGTCGTAGTTCCGTCCGCCCATGAACTGTCCCAGGAAGTGGTTTCTCGTCAGCACGACGTTGCGTTCTGCGTCGAGAAGGTCGAGCTCGAACCGCGTGTCGAACGTCTCCGTCCGCACCTTTGGCTCGAAGCCGTACGTGAAGACGATGTCGCTCGGTCTCGCCCACAACGTGAAGTAGTACTTCGCGCTCCGATCGTCGAGGCTACGCGGGTCGATGCTCAGCCAACGGAACCACTCGGTGCTATCGGACTCCGCCGCCAGCGCAGGTAGCTCGCCGCCGACCAACTTGCGCGTGACGTCGTAGCGATATTCGATCTCGTATTCGATGCGCGACGCGTACGCGAGCTGATCCGTCGGCACCTCGTGGACCCAGTAGGCACGGTTCGCAAGAACGTTGCGACTGCGTTGGCTGGAACGCCGGCCGACGAAGTGACCTGCCTTGTCGAACATCAACAGGCGGACGTCGGAGAGCTCGAACGCACACTCGATCTGACGCGCGGCCTTTGCGGTGAAGACGACGTTCGTCCGCGCGCCGGCACGCTCCTTGACGAGCACACCTTCTTCGATGACGAAGACGGGAGTCTCTACACGCTTGCTCGTAGACATGCGCGAGAGGCTAGTGCCTCAGAGCGCGATTGGCTGCCGACAATGATCGCAGCCCCACATATTGTGCTCGGCGAGCCAACGTCCGGGTGAACCACACCGTGGGCAGTACGGTGCGTTCTGCTGCTGTTGTAGCCGTGCTTGCACTTGCTGATGGGGCTGCGGCGGAGGCAGCTGTTGCGGGCTCGCGAGCTGCGTCGAGACCTGCGCGGGACGCATGCCGAGCGCGATGCCCATGCGCTCGAGCATGCGCTGCTCCTCGGGCGCGACGTGACCGTCCGCGCTGGCGACCACCTGCGCGGCCTTGAGCACGTCTGCCTTGCCCTGGTCGTTCAAGAAGCCCATCACGTGACGGCAATACGTCTCGACGTCGGCGGGTTGCTGTCGCGCCGCCTCGACCTCGGCGAGGACTTCGTCACGCGTGACGTCGCGGCGCTCCGCGTAGCGCAGGAACTCGACGATCGCGGCGAGCTCGGACTCCTCGACGCGTCCGTCGGCGAGCAGCATCATCGCCAGGATGCGCCGAACGGCACGCTGTCCCTCGGAGAGCGGCAGCGTCTGGGTCGCGTGCTGAACACCGGCTGCGATGCCCTTCATCATCGCGAGCACCTCGAGCTTGTAGGTGCCCTTGCACTGCCCGCACTCGACATATTCGCCGGCGAGATTCAGCGGGATCAGAGGGATGAAGAATATGTGGAAGAAGCGGCGGACTCGACGGTGGCGGTAGCCCTGCGTCACCGCACATTGGGGACAGTGGAACTGTCCCGGCTCGCCCTTGGAGTAGGTGATGCCGTACACGCCATAGATGATGATGAAGAAGATCATCGGGTAGAGCCTCTCACACCAAGACCTCTGCGTCGTCGATCAGGATCGACGCGGGGCCGAGGTAGGAACCGCGCCGCAGCGGGGTCGCGCTGCGCCGTGCGCGCGCGAGCGCCGCGACGAGATCGATGCGTACGAGCCCGCCGGTAATCGCACGTTCACCGCCGCCATCGCGATCGATGGCGAGCGCGATCTCGAGGGACGCGTCGCCCGTGTACGGATCGATCGAGAGCGATCGCAGTCGTCGCACGTCGAGCGATCGCCCGGGAGGAATGACATCTGCCCACGAGCCCGACGCGACGACGAGGTTGCGAACGCCACCGTTCGGCTCGGCCTGGCGGCGCGCGGCCTCGCGCATCGACATGCCGAGTCCCGACGCGACGCCCCGCTCGACGAGCGGGAAGCGGCGGACGGCGTCGCCCTCGTCGCCAAGTGGCGAGGACAGCGTCGCGAAGTCGAGGGCACCATCGGACATCACGGAGAGTGGTTCGTCGATCTGGTCGGCACCCGGCACGATCGGCGCGCCGCCGCGATAACGCACGAGGCCTTGTCGTTCCAGCTCGGCGCTGGCGTGTTTCTCGAATACCGACCACACGCCGAGGCCGCCACCGTGAAGGAGCGCCTCGGAGCGCAGGATCAACGCGCACCGTCCAGGTCTCGGCGCCCCCGCCGAGCCGAGAAGCGCGAGATCGACGACGGCGAGCGGGATCGCCTGCGCGAGATCGAGATCGATGATGCGGCGTGACTCGCGTGCGAGCTCGAGGCTGTTCGCGCCGACGGAGACCAGCGCGGAGGCGCGCGCGTGTGTGGCGGTCCACGCGGTACGCAATCCTTGGCTCGTGTGCGCCGTCACGCGCTCGCGCAAGAGCTCGACCTCGCCACTCACCGTCGCGCCGGCGGGGCGGGGCAGGGCAGCGAGGAGCTGCGTCGCGGTCTCGTCGAGCGCGGCCGCGGTCATCGACAGATCCGCGATGTCGACCTTCGCTGGCGCGGCCGGCAGCGTCGAGCGCCACGGCGGGCCGATCGTCGACAGCGCGAGCGCGAGCGCCTGGTCGACCTGGTCCCGAGCGCTGCCGTCGAGCGCACCGATCTCGAGTCGCGCCGAACCGCGCCCGCGCGGCACGTCCTGGTGAACGACGACGACCCAGCGCGTTCGATCGTCTGTGCGCTGTCGCGTGTCGGTGACGAGCGCGAGCTCCTGATCGCGTTCGACGACAATCCAGTCGGTGATGCGTCGCTCCACGAGCGCGGACACCAGCGCGCGTCGCGAGATCACGCGAGCCCCGTTCGATCCACCCCAGCGCGCACGAAGCCGTGCGTGCGCAGCCACGGTGCGGTGATCGTTCGCCACCGCGGCTCCCCACCGATCTCCTCGCGAACGATCGTCGTGCGCGAGTCCGCGGCGACCGCGTCGACACGTGCGAGCAGCGTCGCCAGCTCGCCCGCCAGCTCCACGCTCGCGAACACGCGTCCCGTGTCGCTACCGTTCTTGATCTCTCTCGCGCGCGCGACCGTGAGGACCATGCGATCGCTCGCAGGATCGTACGCGACCGACACGCGCCCCTCGAGGAGCCACCCATCCGACAAGAGCTTCGACCGCGTCATGGTTCCGGGCTGGAGCACGAGGTTCGACGGTGTGACCTCGAGCGAACCGACGTGACCCGGGCGCACTCCATGCGAAAGCCGACCCACGACCTTGCCGGCGTCGAGTAGCGAGACGCGCGTCGCGAGCGCGCCCTCGTCGTCGAACGCGAAGCTCCCGTAGGCGTCGGGTACGAGCGGATCGTCGACGAGCGACAACAGTGGTGACAGCGTCGCGCCGGAGCCGAGCCGCTTCGCGACCTCGGGACGCCGTGCCGCGGCCGAGGTGAGGAGGCCGCGAACGGCGACATCGATGACAGTCGCGACGACCCCGGGCTCGAGGACGACGTTGGCCTCACCTTCGGCCGGCAGTCCCGGCGTCAGCTGCTGCAGCGCTTTCTGCGTCGCGCTCGTGACATCGGCGTCGGTCAGCTCCGCTTTGTCGCCGAGGTTGCCGATCCAACCGCTCTCGATCTCGTCGATCTGCGGACGCGTTCCCGCCCACGCGGCGCGCGTCGCGCGGTTGCGGATCCGCCGCGTGCGGTACTGCCGATCATGCGCCGGCGACACTGACCACACGTCGACGTCGTCGATGTCGACGAGCGATGCGGCGTACACGATGCGGCTCGACGTCGCGAGCAAATCGCCGCGCTGGGTCGCACCGACCCGGTTCTTCAGCTCCTGCTCGTCGATGTCACGCAGCTCGAGCGGTGGCGGTGGCATGGGGAGATCCAGCGGCTTTGCGGTCCGTGCGCCGCCGAGCACTCGCACCGCGGTGGCGATACCGCGCTGACTGAGGTCCGCGGTCACGTGCTCGCGCCACACGCCCTTCGCATCGCGCACGGTGAGCACGACGCCATCGCGGCGTGCGCGGGCCACACCGATGCCGAGGACGTCGATCGCCGCCGTCGTTCGCGTGCGGGTCACCGCGAGTGCGTGCACGGCCGTGTACGTCGACACCGCAGCGAGCTTGGCGACCGCGTCGCGCAACCAGGTGCGAACGTTGGCGACACGCTGCGCGGGTGCGCGAGGTGGCGCAGGCGCACGGCATCCGAACGCGAACATGAGCGACGAGGCAGAGCCCACGCCGAGCGCTGCGAGGAACTCTCGCCGGTCCCAACTCACGCGTTCAGCATGCCACAACGGGGACCCGGTCCCGGCCGGAGCTCGACGCCGATCGCCGCGTGCGCGACACGTACCATGTGAGCGCTCAGCGCTTCGTCGTCGGGCGTGTGCTCCGGCATCAAACGCAAAACGTCACGAGGCGCGCCCCGCGGAGAACGCCACGCACTCCTCGAGATCAGGCGGCACCGTCTCCAGCTTGGATGCGAGCCACGTCATCATCTCGGTCATCGCGGCGCGAAACACGACGGCACGACTGGCTTCCGCCCGGTGCGCACCGTCAAGAAGTAGCTAGGGCGTCGCGACGCGTCCGCGCACTTCGACGTCGAGCTTTGGCGGCGAGCGCTTCGGGCGCTTCGTCACGATCTTCGCGCCCGGCGCGCCGCGCTCCAACCACGACGCGACCCGATTGAAGTCACCAAATCGCGTGAGCTTGCCCTCCGCGCCCAGGAACGCCATCACGACCTCGCGTCCGTCGAACTTCGCGCCGGTAATGAAGCAGTAGCCCGCGGGCTTCGTGTAGCCGGTCTTGCCGCCGATCACGTCGTGCTTCTTCACGACGAGCGGCTGGTTCGTGCTGCCGTAGCCGAGCTTCGGATAGCCGTCCTTTGCGACGACTTCGACCCACTGCGTGCGCATGATCTCGCGCAGTACGTCGTCGTCGAGCGCGGCACGCAAGGCGATCGCCATCTCGCGCGCGGTCGACACATTGCCGCGCAGGCCCGACGTGTCGGTGAACTTGGTCCGCTTGAGGTGAAGGCTCTTCGCGAGCTTGTTCATCGCGGCGACCAGCTCGTCCGGGTCCCAACCGACAGCGCGACCCAAGGCGGTCGGGGCGCGGTTGTCTGACGAGATCAGCATGGCGCGCAGGAGGTCGCGGTTTGTGAACTTCTCTCCGATATCGAGGCGCGTTCGCGAGCCACCGGCGGCCGCGCGGGAGTCCGTGCGCGTGATCTCGGTCCATCCGTTCAGGTCGATGCCCTTCTTGCGGACGGCCATCGCCACGAAGATCTTGGTGGTCGACGCGATCGGCCGGATCTCATCGGCATCTTTGCCAAAGATCTCGGCGCCGGACTCCACGTCGAGGACCACGGCGGACCGGGACTTCACCTCGGGTAGGTCGTCGGCCCACGTCGGCACGACGAGCGCACAGAGGACACTCGCAATCGCGAACGAGCGCATCGAGGTCAATCGTGACATGTCAAGAGTGGCGTTCGCGACTTTTCACCAGGGGATGAGCTAAGATAATGCCTCGCGGAGACGGCATGGACTCCCTCCACGGAGCCTCGCAGCAAGATCCATTGATCGGTCAAACCATCGGCAACTATCTGGTCAAACAGAAGTTGGGTGAAGGTGGTATGGGCGCGGTGTATCTTGCCGAACACCCGGGCATCGGCAAGAAGGTGGCGCTGAAGGTGCTGCACTCCGAGTTCTCGGGGAACGCCGAGATCGCCGAGCGCTTCTTCAACGAGGCCAAGGCCGTCAACAACATCGGCCACCCCAACATCGTCGACATCCTCGACTACGGGATCATCCAGAGCAGCCATGGGCAGCTCATGTACTTCTTCATGGAGTACCTGAGTGGACAGTCGCTCAGCGCGCTGCTGCGCAACGAGGGTCCAATCCCACCGGAGCGTGCGCTCGGGATCGCGCTCCAGGTCGCTGACGCGCTCGCCGCCTCGCACAAGTGCGGCATCGTCCATCGCGATCTCAAGCCCGACAACATCATGCTCCAGGCACGCGGCCGCGAGCGCGACGTCGTGAAGCTCCTCGACTTCGGCATCGCAAAGCTCACCGGAGACGCGGCGTCCGGCACCGGCTCGCGCACGCGCGCCGGCATCGTGATGGGGACGCCCGCGTACATGTCGCCCGAGCAGTGCGAGGGCAAGTCGTCGAGCATCGATCTGCGCACGGACGTGTACGCGCTCGGCATCGTGCTCTACGAGATGATGGTCGGTCGGGTGCCGTTCATCGGCGAGGGCTACGGCGAGATCCTCGTCCAGCACATGACGCAGAACCCGGCGCCACCGTCGTCGTTCCGCCTCATCCCACCGCACGTCGAGGCCGTGATCCTAAAGGCGCTGCAGAAGCGCCCCGAGCTGCGCTTCCCGTCGATGGACGAGATGATGCGCGCGATGGCGGATCCGGTCGGCTACGTCGAGGCCAACGGTGGCATCCAGAACTTCGCCACCACGCAGCTCATGCCGTCCAACGCGGCGTTCACGCCGCCGGTGCGACCGAGCTCGGTGTCGTCGACGTACGGCACGCCGCCGCCCGGCTCGCTCACGCCTCCGTCGGGCATCTACGGGCCCGGCTCGTATCCGGGTACACCGACGCCGACGACGCTCGGTGCGTCCGCGGGTCAGGTGACCGGTGGGGGGCGCGGAAAGATCGGCTTCATCATCGCGGCGCTCCTCATCCTCGGTGGTGCAGGTGCGGCGATCGCCGTGGTCGCGGGCAAAAAGAGCAACAACACCGTCGCTGCTGGCTCCGGCTCCGACGAGAAGGCGATCCCCGACGCGGGGGCCGAGAAGACCGTGGCGATGGACGCTGCCGTCGTCGCCGTCACCCCCGATGCAGCGCCGGTGACGCCCGACGCTGCCGTCGCCGCCATGCCCGACGCAGCCGTCGTCGAGCCGACGATGTCGACGATCACCATCGTGACCAAGCCCGCCGGCGCGGCGATCTACGTCGACGGCAAAGACACGGGCAAGAAGACGCCCGAGCCGTTCACCGTCGACAAGAACAAGAAGCTCGTCACGATCGATCTCCGTCTGACGACGTTCGAGACCATGACGCTGAAGAAGTTCTCCGTCGAAGCCGACGCGAACGTGGACTACACCCTCAAGCCCAAGAAGCAGGGCCCGAAGAACCCGCCGAACGGCACCGGTAAGGGAAGCAACGCGGGCTCTGGTAGTAAGACAGGAAACGATACGGGTCTCGAGCGACCCGAGTGATCTGTTCGGAGCCAACATGAAGAAGCTTGCCTTGCTCTCCTTGTTCATCCCGGCGTTGGCGATTGCACAGCCAAAGACCGCTGACGACTACTACAAGGAGGGCGAGACCCAATACAACCTGGGCAACTTCCTCCCGGCGGTCGAGGCGTTCAAGAAGGGCTTCGAGCTCGAGGCGAACGAGAGCAAGAAGGCGGCGTACCTTTACAACGTCGCGCAGTCGTATCGCCTCGCGAAGGACTGCGGGCAGGCCGTCTTCTTCTACAAGCGCTACCTGTCGCTCAAGGACAACGACCAGAAGAAGCCGCTGTCGCCGCAGAAGCGCACCGAGATCGAGGGCTGGATCAAGGACCTCGACACGTGCGCGAAGCAGACCGAGGCGCTCAAGCAGAAGCAGCCCGACACCACGACGCCGCCCGACAAGGATCCGAACAACAACACGGGTAACAACAACCCCGATAGCGGCAAGGGCACCAAGGAAGTCGCCGATGGCGATGGCGATGGTGCCGGTGACGGTGACGGTGATGGTGATGGCGATGGCGATGGGGAGGGCGACGGAATCGTGAAAGGCACCACCACGGAGCGCCCGCGGGTGATCAGCATCCGCGCGTTCGGTGGTGGCGCGAAGGTGGGCGCTGGCGACATCGAGGTTCCGATCCAGGCGACGTTCGGTGCGATCGCGGGCTACCCACTCGCGCTCAGCGACCAGTTCGTTCTCGAGCTCGGCGCCGGCTTCACGTTCACGCCCGTGCCGTACCAGGTGATGGGCACGAGCAAGACGGCGACGCTGTCGGCCGTGTTCGCGAACGTCGGTGCGACGTTCCTCGTGATTCCCAAGCTCGGCATTCGCGGCGACGTCGGCATCGGTGGCCTGTTCTTCGGCAACGTCAGCAACAGCCAGTTCACCGGCATGCAGGAGACGACCGGAGCGCTCTCGATGCTCCACGTACGCGTCGGCGTCTCCGCCGACTACGCGATCACACCGAACATCCTCGCGACAGTGGTACCGTTCGCGTTCTCGTTCAGCCCGGCAAAGGAAGGCCTCCGCGATGACGTCAGTAGCATCACCGCGATCGACTTCATGGTGGGCATCGGTTACCGGATGTGACGTCGATCGTCGCGTGGGGAAGAGATGAAGAAATGTCCGTTCTGCGCCGAGGAGATTCAGGACGAAGCGATCAAGTGTCGCTTCTGCAACTCCTTCCTCAGCGCCGCACCTGAAGCGGCGAAGGCTGTCGCTTCACCTGCTGCCCCGGCACCTGCCGCAGCACCCCAGCCCGTGCCGAAGCCGAGCCCGCCATTCGCTCGCGCCGCCGGGGCGGACGATGTCGAGTCCGACAAGCGCCTCCTCTACTCGGGCGTGCCGTCGTGGAAGGCATACCTCGGCTACTACATCGCCGCGGGGCTCGCCGCCGTGATCGCCATCGCGATCATGCGCGCGCTGTCGGACGCGAAGACGTCGACGGGAACGAAGATCCTCGGCGTGATCATCCCGATCGCCGCGTCGGCGGTCTACATGTTCGGCCTGACGATCTATCGCCGCACGATCCGCTTCCGCGTGACGAGCACGGTGATCGAGACGGAGCGCGGTTTCCTCTCGAAGAAGATCGAGGTGCTCCAGCTCTGGCGCTGCAAGGACGTCAGTTACCGGCAGAACATCATCGATCGCATCCTCGGCATCGCGCACATCGACGTCTTCGCGTCGGACGTCACCACGCCGCACGTCGAGATCGTCGGCCTGCCCGCGTCGCGCGAGCTGTTCGAGAACCTCCGCGACTCGATCGAGCTACAGCGCCAGAACAAGAACGTCTACGGCGTCGTCAGCTAGTCACTAACCGGAAAGCCGAGCTGCAAGAGGGTCTGCTGCACGGCGTGGCACTCCAACGGCGAGAAGTGGGCGACCGTCGAGTACAGCAAGGCGGCGCCGCAGCAAAATCGGCAAGTGCCTCATCACCTTCTAGTAGTCACCGCTGGCCGCCGCTAATCTCGTGAGGTCGTCGCGCGGCGGTGGGCGTCCTTCGTCGCGCGAGGCTCGCGGATGCTGCCAGCACCGCCGATGTATCCCTTGGCGCGGAAGAAGATGAGGATGCCGATCACCACGACTGCCATGAGGCCGAGCGCGAAGGGATAACCATAGATCCACCCCAGCTCCGGCATGTGCTTGAAGTTCATTCCGTAGAGTCCGGCGATGAACGTGAGAGGCAGCATCACGGTGGAGATCAACGTGAGCGTCTTCACGACCTGATTCATGCGGTTGTTCTGCACGGTCAAATACGCGTCGAGCGCACTCGTCACGAGATCTCGGTAGCCCTCGGCGATGTCGTTGATGCGCAGGAAGTGATCGTAGACGTCGCGATAGAACGGGATGGCCTCGGGTGGGATCTCGCCGAAGTCACCGCGCGACAGGCGCAGGAGGATCTCGCGCTGGTGGATCGACATGCGACGCAGCTCCTGCAGCGTGCGCTTGAAGCCGAGGATGCGCTTGAGCACACGGGTGCCCTTGGGCGTGCCGGCCTTGGACAGCACGTCGTTCTCGAGGTGCTCGATTTCGGAGTCGAGCTGGTCGATGACCGGCAGGTAGCGATCGACGGCGCGATCGATGATCGCGTGGGCGAGCCAGGCGACGCCTTTGCCGAGGAGGCGCGGCGAGTGGTCGAGCTCGGTGCCGATGTCGTCGGAGACGAGGCCGTCGCGATCGTGGGTGACGAGCCAGTTCTCGCCGATGACGATGTCGATCTCGACGAGCGCGAGCTTGTCTCGCTTCTTCGAGCCGATGCCGTGGAGGATGACGTAGAGGTAGTCGTCGAAGTCGTCGATCTTCGGCTGGCCACGCGGGCCCCACACGTCCTCGATCGTCAGCGGGTGGATGTTCAAGTGCACGAGGAGCTTGTCGGCCTCGGGCGTGTGGCGCTCCAGGTCGATCCAGATCGGCCGCTTCGCCGCGAGCGCCTCGGTGATTTCCTTCAGCGACGTCGTCGTCGTCAGCTTCGCGCCATCGAGGATCCGCGCCAACACTCCCGCTTCATACCCCAGTAATCGTGATCGATGGGTTCGACTCACCGCGAACCTGGCGGATGATCTCGGTCAGGGTCGCCGTCAGTGCGTGGGAATCCTGACCTTTGCGCAACATCGGTCGCCCCGGCGCGACCGAGGTCGCGTCGTCCCCTTCGTTTGTCGAGAGGAACACCACGCGCTGCGTGAGCGACGGGCGGTGGAGCTCGAGCCAGCGGTACACGTCGGCGCCACTACCGTCGTCCATCTGCCAGTCGACGAGGATGGCGTCGAATTCTTCGTGCTCGAACAGGAGGATCGCGGCGTGGCCGCTCTCGACACGGGTCACCGTGTACGCGTCGCCGAGCAGATCGCCCATCACCATGAGTAGCATCGGGTCGTCGTCGGCGAGCAACAGGCGCGGTTTGGAGGTGTCAGCTTCCGACATCGCGTCGCGCGTCGCCTCGAGCTGCGCCCGGCGGCGGACTGCGGCATGTGCGACACGAACGACGTCCGCAGGCCGGGTCATCGATACCACGAGGCATCGGCCCGCGACGACACGGTCGAATTCGCCGGGGATATCCGCACCGATAAACACGAACTGGTCGCGCAGGTCGTACCTCTTCTGAAGCGACCAGCGGTAGACGTCGCCGCCGACGGTGTGGGTCGTGTCCCACGGGGCCACGACCACGTCGACGCGCCGATCGCCCTCGAGGTGCGCCTGCGCGCGAAAGCCGGTCACCGCCGTCACCACGTCGAAGCCACTGGCCTCGAACAAACGCGTGAGGAGATCCAGCGTATCGCCGTCATCGTGTATGACGAGCGCGGTAGGACCACCCGAGGACACCGTGGCGCCGAGTATACCCGTGCTAGTGTTTCGGACATATGCGTTGGATGCTCTCGCTCGGCGCCGTCGCTGGGCTTTGTGGTTGTCCCGGCAATGGCACGACCAAGGTCGATCCCGTCCCGAAGCCGATCGGGAAGCCTACCGGTGAGATGAAGATCGATCTGCCGGCGATCCCCACCAAGATCGACATCGCGAAGAGCGAGCCGACGCAGAACCATGCGCCCGACAAGAAGTCGCCGATCCTCGACATCCTGAAGGACGAGAACGCTCGGGAGTTCGCGGCGCTCAAGGCCCAGAAGGAACCTGCGCACTTCCTCGCGTACCAGCTCGTCGAGCTGCGCACCGTCAGCCTCGAGGCCGAGGGCGGCGCGCTGATCTCCGACAGCGATGACAGTGCGCGCAACCTCGACGTCGAGGTCCGCGTCGGCACGTCGGGACTCGACAACACGCGCAACCTCGCGAGCGACGACAACGGGCTCAACTCGCCCCTCAGCCGCCGCGGCGTCGTGCCGTTCGGCGAGGACAAGCAGGCGATCGCCAATGCCCTGTGGCTCGAGACGGATCGCCGGTATCGCGAGGCCGTCACCGCGCTCAACTACGTGCGCCAGGATCAGTCGACGTTGAAGGGCGGTCAGACGGCGCCGGACTTCGCGCCCGACAAGGCAGAGACGTACTCCGAAGCGCCGGTGAAGCTCGAGTTCGACAAGACGCAGTGGATCGATCGCCTGAAGCGGTGCTCGGCGAAGGCGCTCAAGGGCGCGGCGACGCGCGGGACATGCAGCGTCCTGTTCACGCAGACGACCTCCTGGTACGTGAACAGCGAGGGCACCGCGATCCAGTTGTCGTGGACCAACGCGCAACTCGCGGTCTCCGTGGGCGTGAAGTCCGACGACGGCATGAGCCTGTCGCGCCTCGAGCAGCGCTTCGGTCGCCAGCCCGCAGACCTGCCGGCCGACGCCGACGTCGACAAGATGATCGCGAAGGTCTCGACGGACCTCGCGGATCTCAACAACGCTCCGCTCGCCGAGCCGTACGTCGGCCCCGCGATCCTCGAGGGGCGCGCCGCCGGCGTGTTCTTCCACGAGGTGTTCGGCCACCGCATCGAGGGCCATCGTCAGAAAGAGCTGACCTCGGGTCAGACGTTTGCGAGCTACGTCGGCAAGGACATCGCGCCGGCATGGCTGAGCGTCTACGACGATCCGCAGATCACGACGCTGAACGGAGGGCAACTGAACGGCTTCTATCGCTTCGACGACGAGGGCGTGCGCGCACGCCGCGTCCCATTGATCGACAGTGGCAAGCTCGTCGGCTTCGTGATGGGCCGCAACCCGATCAAGGGCTTCCCGTCGTCGAACGGACACGGTCGCCGCCAGCCGGGCCTGCCACCCGTCGCACGCCAGGGCAACCTCGTCGTCGAGACCACGAAGAGCGTCCCACGCGCGGATCTCGAGAAGATGTTGATCGAGGAGATCAAGAAGCAGAACCGCCCGTACGGGATGATCTTCACGGACATCTCGGGTGGTTTCACGAACACGAGCGCGTTCGCGCCGCAGGCGTTTAAGGTCAACCCGGTGATGGCGTATCGCCTGTATCCCGACGGGAAACGCGAGCTCGTGCGCGGGATCGACATCAGCGGCACACCGCTCGTCGCGCTGCAGTCGATCCGCGCGGCGAGCCGCGAGATCGAGACATTCAACGGCGTGTGTGGTGCGGAGAGCGGCTGGGTGCCGGTGTCCGCGTCGGCGCCGAGCCTGCT
Source organism: Kofleriaceae bacterium (assembly GCA_046160585.1). Classification (GTDB taxonomy): domain Bacteria; phylum Myxococcota_A; class Polyangia; order Haliangiales; family Haliangiaceae; genus JABFXX01. The sequence goes on along the minus strand of JBJXGN010000236.1, from coordinate 1,018 downwards.
CATCGAGAGGCTCGAGATCGAGAAGGGCTTCGTCCCGCCTGATCGACCGCCCGTACTGCAGCCGCCGACGATTCGCAAGGAGGCGCCGTGAAGCGAAATTACCTCGTCGCGCTGCTCATCGCGCCGCTCGCTCTCGTTCCGCACGCCGACGCCGTTCCGGGCAAAGACGACAAGAAGGAGCTGCCGAACGGGCCGCCCTCGAAGGCCGTCACGACCGACATCGTCGACGCGATCGCCGAGGAGATGAACCGAAGCTTGACGTCGCTGCATATCGAGAAGAACCCGAAGCCGTCGGTGATCTCGTACAAGATCACCGAGGTCGACGTGAACGACGTCGCCGCGTCGCTCGGTCAGACGACGAGCAAGCGCAACCGGCACTTCGTGAACATCGAGGCGCGCGTACGCGTCGAGTATAACGGCGTCGACAACAGCAACTTCGCGGTGCCCAACGGCGAGGAGATCGACGGCGTCGCCGCGCTGAACCTCCCGCTCGAGGCGACACCGCGCATCGCGCGCCGCGCCGCCTGGCTTGTCACCGACGCCGCCTACAAGGAGGCGCTGCTCCAGCTGCGCGTCAAGGTCGATGCGCGCCGCGCGGGCGGCGGACGCAGCGGCGACGTGCCGGGGTGGACCGCCGCGAAGGCCGTCGTCAGTGAGGACCCGGTGCTCGTGCCCGAGCTCGAGAAGCTCGACGAGCTCGAGGCGCGGGCGAAGGCGCTATCCGCCAATTTCCGCGACCTCGGCCACATCCGCGATTCGCGCGTTGCGGTCACGAGCTACCTCGAGCGTCGCTGGTATCTCACCACCGAAGGCACCAGCGTGACGGACACCCGTCGCGCGAGCGGTGTCGTGATCGCCGCGACCGGGCAGGCGTCCGACGGTGCGCCGCTCTCGCAGTACTTTCTGCGCTACGGCCGCACCGTGCGCGACCTGCCGACGGACAAGGAGCTCACCGACGAGACGAAGAAGATCGCCGAGACGATCGACGCGCTCGGCAAGGCGCCGGTGATGGAGCGCT
>JBJXGN010000235.1:0-10256 GCA_046160585.1 Kofleriaceae bacterium | reverse complement strand
CGACCGCCTACTTCGACCGTCTCGGCCTCCCACGACTCGCGCCCTCTTGAACCGCGCAGTGCGGACCCGCATGCTGCGTGGTGTGGCAGGGGAGCGGTGGAAATCACCGCCCCCTATGCCGATTCGGCGCGTCGGCAACGCTGGTGATCCCCTGCGAAACGCGCAGAGCGTTCATGCCAAAACTGCAGCCGAGAACTCTCCCGACGAGCTACTCCTACGTTTTGTTGCGTGTGATGGCGAGGCACAGTGTTTGCGCTACATCACGTCGATGGGAACGCCGATGGGAACGCTCGCCACCAATGCGATCTTCGCCGGTCGCTATCGGATCCTCGGTCACCTCGGACGCGGTGGCATGGGTCACGTGTACCGGGCCGAGCACATCGGTCTGAAGAAGCACGTCGCACTCAAGGTCCTTGGAAAGCGGAGCGAGGAATACGTGGTCCGCTTCGAGCGCGAAGCCCGCGCGATCGCCCGCCTCGACCACGTCGGCTGCGTGCGGATCTTCGATCACGGCACGGACGGAAACGTACAGAAGGGTGCTCCCGGGGTGCCGTACATCGCGATGGAGCTGATCGAAGGCCCCACGCTCGCGCTCGCGTTGTCCGAGGACAGCTTCGCGGTGCCCCGCGCGCTCTCCGTCACGCGCGCGCTCTTGCTCGCGCTCGCTCACGCCCACGCGCACGGCGTCGTGCACCGCGACCTCAAGCCCGAGAACGTGATGTTCGCGGGGCAACGGGTCATCCTCATCGACTTCGGGCTGGCGAGCCTCGCCGACGCGGCGGGCATCACGGGCAACGGCTTTGCGATGGGCTCGCCGAGCTATATCGCGCCCGAGCGCTTGCGCGGCGAGAAGCACGACGCGCGCGCGGACATCTACGCGGTCGGTGTGATCCTCTACGAGATGATCTCGGGTCTGCGCCCGTTCCTCGGCGCGAACCCGCAGGAGATCATGACGAACGCCCTGTCGCGCCCGCCGCGGCCACTGCGCGCGATCGTGCCGGACGTCTCGCCCGCGCTCGAGGCGGTGATCCGCCGCGCGCTCGCGAAGGATCCGGACAAGCGCTTCGCCGATGCGGAGGAGATGTTATCGGCGCTCGATGACGTCGCGATGCTCGATGCGCGGCTGACACTTGACGACGAACCGGTGCTCGAACCCCAGGACGACGCGAGCGGGTCGCGCACGATGGCGATGCTCGAGGTCCCGCGGGCGTCGCTGCTCGGTCGCGCGTGGAGCTGGTTGCGCTACGGCGCCTGGCGCTGGCGCGCGGAGCCGTCGGGCGAGGTTTCGCGCTGACCGTCCGGCTGCCGGACAGAGCAACTCGAGTCGCCCACGTTATCTGTCCGGTGGCCGGACACCGTCTGGCACCTGGACAAGAGTGGTGGATTGGACCAATTCCGCCGCGATTTGGGGTCGGACCCCAACCGCGGACGGAACTGGTGGACTTGACCAGTCGACCGAACGTGCGTCAGCTCGCCGCGGCGCGAGGGCGTATCGGCTAGCCTCTGCGCGTGCTGTTCGCACGCGTCGCACAGACGAGCGCCGAGGTCGCGCGGACCAGCGGCCGCAAGAAGAAGACCGAGCTGATCGCACAGCTCTTGCGAGACGTACCCGTCGACGAGCGCGCGATCTGCGCGCGGCACCTCTCGGGCGAGGTCGGGCACAAGCTCGGCATCGGCTACGTGACCGTGTTCTCCATGAAGGACACGGTGGCGCCGGTCGCGGACGACGCGGCGTCGCTCACGCTCGCCGACGTCGACAAGCGATTCGCGGCGATCGCTGCGCTGTCGGGCACCGGATCGCAAAAGGCGCGCAAGGACCAGCTCGGTGCGCTGCTCGCGAAGGCGACGCAGCTCGAGCAGGAGTTCCTCGGCGCGATCGTGCTCGGCGAGCTGCGGCAGGGCGCCCTCGACGCACTTGTCGTCGAGGGGCTCGCGCTCGCGACGGCGCAGCCCGCGGGGAAGGTGCGTGCGGCGTACATGCTCGCGGGTGACATCGGCGTCGTCGCGGCCGCGGTGCTTGCCGACGGCGCGGCCGGGCTCGATCGCTTCGGCCTCATGGTGTTTCGGCCGGTGCTACCGATGCTCGCGCAGACGGCGGAGTCCGCATCGGACGCGCTCGCGACGTTTGCGGGCCCCGCGGCGCTCGAGCTCAAGCTCGACGGCTTTCGCGTCCAGCTCCACAAGGACGGCGACGTGGTTCGCGGCTACTCGCGCAACCTGAACGAGGTGACGCACATGATCCCCGAGCTCGTCGCGCTGACGAAGGCGTTCCCGGCGCGCCGCGCGATCCTCGACGGTGAAGCGATCGCGCTCGGCGTGGGCGGGCGGCCGCTGCCGTTCCAGGACACGATGCGCCGGTTCGGGAAGCGCGCGGATCTCGTCGCGACGCTGCCGCTGTCGCTGAAGCTGTTCGACGCGCTGCTCATCGACGATCAGACGCTGCTCGCGACGCCGGCAGGCGAGAGGTTCGCCGCGCTCGACGCGCTCGCGCCCCGAAGCGCCGTACCTCGCATGATCACCAACGACGCCGCCGAGGCGACGGCGTTCTACGACAAGGCGATCGCGGACGGCCACGAAGGTGTGATGGCGAAGTCGCTCGACGCGACGTACGACGCGGGCAATCGCGGCGCGGCGTGGCTCAAGATCAAACACGTGCACCGGCTCGACCTCGTCGTTCTCGCGGTGGAGTGGGGCTCGGGGCGGCGCAAGGGGTTGCTCTCGAACCTGCACCTCGGCGCGCGCAGTAGTGATGGCTTCGTGATGGTGAGCAAGACGTTCAAGGGCATGACGGACGCGATCCTCGCGTGGCAGACGAAGGCCCTGCTGGAGCGAGAGGTCGATCGCGACGGCCACGTCGTCTACGTGAAGCCCGAGCTCGTCGTGGAGATCGCGTTCAACGACGTGCTGCGCTCGAGTGAATACAAGGGTGGCGTCGCGTTGCGTTTCGCGCGCCTCGTTCGCTATCGCGACGACAAGACCGCCGATCAGGCCGACACGATCGAAACGATCCGCGCGATCGCGATCAAGAGCGGTGCGCTTCGCTGATGCGATACGCTCCACAGGCCGGATGGATGCGCAGGCCGGATGGATGCGCGTCGCGCCGGGCCTTCGTGTTCCTGACGGCGCGCGTACGACGCGACCCTCGCGCTCCGCGCTCCGCGCACGCTCCATGTGCAGACCGGATGGATGCGCTCCGCAACCTCCGCACCACCCCTCCCTCGCTCCAATCCTCGGGGGTGGCACCCGTGCTCGGATCAGTCCGTGCTCCCTGCGGAGTCGCTTCGGTGAGGGTGGTGCGCGGTCGCGTTCGCGCATCCATCCGGTCTGCAGCTCGTCGCATGTCCTCGCGGCTCTGCATCGGGCGTCCGGCATTCGCCGAGCCTTCGCGTTCCTGACGGCGCTCGGTGTACATGTGACGCGCAACGCTCACGCTCCACAAACAGCTGCGGAGTTCGGTGCGGGTGGTGCGCGCCTCGTTGCCTATTCGCGACGGGCGCGACGTTGATCGATGACGAACGTGAGGATCGGGAGGAGCATCACCGCCGGCATCACGTAGAACGCGGGCTCGCTCCACTCCATGCCGCGCGGGCGGTACACGCCGCCGCGCACGAGGGCCGAGCCGAGGTACAGCGTGACGATCGCGGCACCGCACCGCTCCCACAGCCGCATGTCGATACGCGAGGTGATCGGCTCGACGCGCGCGTTGCTCTCGCGATCGTCGCGCGCGAAGACGAGGCGCAGCTTCTGATGATCCCAGACGAGCAGGCCCACGGTGCCGGCCCACATCAGCGTCACGATGATCGACGTGAACACGACGCCCGTGCTCCAGCAGAACACGCCGATCGCCGTCAAGATAGGCAGCGCCATCAGCGCTCCGAGCGTCGCGTACCGCTGGGTGCACAGGAGCACCGCGGTGATCAACTGCACGACGCCGACGAACGTGTAGAAGCCGCCGGTCGCGTGGAACCCGTGAAGGAAGTCGTGGAACGGTCCGGTGTTCGTCGCATCCGTGAACGGCTGGCCGAGCACTTTCTTGAGCGCCGCCGGCACGAACGCGAAGCCGATCAAGAAGCGTAGGTTGACGACGGCGACGTTGCACCACCGCGCCGCGCGCAGAGTCGCGACGAGTCGCCCGACGAAGGCGACCATCAGGCGCGCGCGGCCTCGCTGCGAATGCGGTTGAGCAGCGCGGACTTTCCGTGCGCGGGCAAAAACGACGCTCGCGCCGCGTTCTCGGCGATCGTCGTGAGCTCCGCGGCGGTGAGATCGAGCGCCGCCGCCGTCGCGCGGTAGTTCTCGCCGATATAACCGCCGAAGTACGCCGGGTCGTCGGAGTTGATCGTCACCGCGACGCCCTTGCGCAGCAGCTTCGCGAAGTTGTGGTCAGCGAGATCCTTCACGACGCAAAGCTTCAGGTTCGAGAGCGGACACACGGTGAGTGCGATGCGATCGCGGATCAGTCGCTCGACGAGCGCCGGATCCTCGTCGCAGCGCACGCCGTGATCGATGCGCTCGACCTTCAGGACGTCGAGCGCCTCGACGATGTATCCGGCCGGGCCTTCTTCGCCGGCGTGCGCGACGGGCCGCAGTCCCAGATCGCGCGCCTTCGCGAACACGCGGGCAAACTTTGACGGCGGGTTGCCGCGCTCGCCGGAGTCGAGGCCGACGCCGACGATCTCCTTGCGGAATGGCAGCGCTGCGTCGAGAGTCGCGAACGCAGCTTCCTCCGAGAGATGGCGCAGGAAGCAGAGGATGAGCTCGGAGGTCATGCCGTAGCGGCGGTGCGCGTCGTCCATCGCGTCGCGCAGGCCGGAGATCACGACCTCCATCGGGACGCCGCGGTCCGTGTGCGACTGCGGATCGAAGAACAGCTCGGCGTGCACGACGTTGTCGGCGTGGGCGCGCGTGAAGTACGCCATCGCGAGCGCGTAAAAGTCGCGGCGATCGCGCAGCACGGCGCAACCCGCGTAGTAGAGGTCGAGGAACGACTGGAGGTCGTGGAAGTTGTACGCGGCGCGCACCGCCTCGACCGACGCGTAGGGCAGGGAGACGCCGTGTTTCCCTGCGAGCGAAAACATCATCTCCGGCTCGAGAGTCCCCTCGATGTGGAGGTGCAGCTCGACCTTTGGGAGCTTCTGGATCAGGCGGGCGCGCGCGGCGTCGATCGGCATGGCGCGGGTTTAACACCGATGCGCTCAAAGTTGTCTGAAGTGGCGCACCGCCGGGCTTGCTCGTCGTCGGGGCCGAGGCTACGGTCGCCGGCTCCATGACCGACGAGACCGCTCCCGTTACGCCCGTGGAATTCGATCCCGTGCCCGCGCTCGCGTACGAGCTAGGCATCGATCCGCGTGGCGTCGCGGCCGTCGTGGCGATGCTCGCGGAGGGCGACACGGTGCCTTTCATCGCGCGCTACCGCAAGGAGCGCACAGGCGGCCTCGACGAGGTCCAGATCCGCGCGATCGAGGAGAAGCGCGAGTACCTCGTCGAGCTCGAGTCGCGCCGCGCCGCGATCCTGGCGTCGATCACCGAGCAGGGCAAGCTCACGCCGGAGCTCGAGACCAAGCTGCGCGACGCGCGCGCGAAGTCCGAGCTCGAGGATCTCTACGCGCCGTACCGTCCGCGCCGCAAGACGCGCGCATCGGTCGCGCACGAGAAAGGTCTCGCGCCGCTCGCGGCGATGATCGCGGGCCAGGGCGCCGACGGCTTGTCGGATGAAGAGGCCGCGAAGTTCATCACCGACGCGGTCGCCACCGCCGAGGACGCGCTCGCAGGCGCGCGCGACATCGTCGCCGAGCAGATCGCCGACACCGCCGAGGTGCGTGCGTTCGTGCGCCGCGAATACGCCGAGCACGGCGTCCTGATCAGCGAGGTCGTGCCGGGCAAGGCTGACGAGCCGACGAAGTTCGAGCAGTACTACGCGCATGACGAACCGGTGAAGACGATCCCGTCGCATCGCTTCCTCGCGATCCGTCGCGGAGAGGCCGAGGGCGTCTTGCGCGCACGCGTCGCCGTGGACTTCGACAAGGTCGGCTACGGCATCGAGAACCTCGTGAAGATGGTGAAGGACTCGCCGTGGGCGCACCAGCTGCACCTCGCGATCGCGGACTCGCTGAAGCGCCTGCTCGCGCCGTCCGTCGAGAACGACGTGCGCGCGGAGCTCAAGCAGCGCTCGGACGGCGCCGCCGTCGACATCTTCGCCGGCAATCTGCGAAATCTAATGCTCGCGGCGCCGCTCGGTAGCGCGAGCGTGATCGGCGTCGACCCGGGCATGCGCACGGGCTGCAAGTGCGCCGCGATCGACGCGACGGGGAAGTTCCTCGGGACCGTCACGATCTACATCACACAGGGCGACGCGCAGCTCGCCGCCGCCAAGGAGGACTTCCTCGCGTTCGTGCAACGCTTCGGCCCGCGCGCGATCGCCGTCGGCAACGGCACGGGCGGTCGCGAAGCCGAGGCGTTCGTCAAGAAGACGCTCGGCGACGCAGGCCTCCGCGAGGGACCCGTGGCGCCGTACATCGTGCAGGTCAACGAGGCCGGCGCGAGCGTTTACTCCGCGTCGGACCTCGCGCGCGAGGAGTTCCCCGAGCTCGACCTGACGATCCGCGGCGCGATCTCGATCGCGCGGCGCCTGCAGGATCCGCTCGCCGAGCTCGTGAAGATCGAGCCCAAGTCGATCGGCGTGGGGCAGTACCAGCACGACGTGCACCAGCCGCTGCTCGGCAAGAAGCTCGGCGATGTCGTCGAAGACTGCGTGAACAAGGTCGGCGTCGAGCTCAACACCGCGAGCGCGCAGCTGCTCGGCTACGTCGCCGGGATCGGCAAGTCGCTCGCCAAGAAGCTTGTCCTCCACCGCGACACGAACGGTTCGTTCGCCTCGCGCCAGCAGCTTCTCGACGTCTCCGGCCTCGGCCCGAAAGCGTTCCAGCAGGCCGCCGGCTTCCTTCGCATCGCGAGTGCACAGAACCCACTCGACGCGTCGAGTGTCCACCCCGAGCGGTACCCGCTCGTCGAGACGATCGCGCGCGACCTCGGCGTCGAGGTGCCCGCGTTGATCGGCAACCAGGAGCTCGTCGACAAGATCGACTTCTCGAAGTACCTCAGCGACGAGGTCGGCGAGCCCACGCTACGCGACATCGCTGCCGAGCTCGGCAAGCCCGGCCGTGATCCGCGCGCGGAGTTCAACCCGCCGGCGTTCCGCGACGACGTCACAGCGATGGAGGATCTGAAGCAAGGCATGGTCCTCGAGGGCATCGTCACCAACGTCACCGCGTTCGGTGCGTTCGTCGACATCGGCGTGCACAACGACGGCCTCGTCCACGTCTCGCAGCTGTCCGACAACTTCGTGAAGGATCCGGCCGAGGTCGTCAAGGTCGGCCAGAAGCTGACCGTTCGGGTGCTCGAGGTCGACAACACCCGCAAGCGCATCGCGCTCTCGGCGAAGCGCGGCGGTCAGCCCGCGCCGAAGCAACCGCGCAACCAGGGCAACCAAGGCAACCAGGGCAACCAAGGCGATCAAGGGAACCGCCGCGGTGGTCGCGGTCGCGGCGGTGGCAATCGCCAGCAGCAACCGCAGCTCGACGCGAACGGGAATCCGATCCCGCAGCAGCAGCGCCCGCAGCAGCAAGGTGATCGCTCGCAGGGAAATCGCCAGTGGCGCGATCGTCCAGGCGACCCGCCGCAGGCGCACGGCGATCCGAACGCGAAGGGTGGCGAGCAAAGTGCGCAAGGCGGCGAGCAGCGCAACGATCAGCGGCAGGGACCGCGCAACGATCAACGCGGCCCACGCAACGATCAGCGCGGACCGCGCAACGATCAGCGGGGTCAGCGAACCGATCAGCGAGGTCCGCGCAACGACGGCCCGCGCAACGACGGCCCGCGCAGCGACGGCCCGCGCAACGACGGCCCGCGCAACGATGGCCCGCGCAACGATGGCCCGCGCAACGACGGTCCGCGCAACGACCAGCGCCAGGGCCAGGGTCCGGGGGGACGTCGCGACGACCGCGGACCGCGCCGCGACGATCGGGGTCCGCGTAACGACGATCGCGGACCGCGCAACGATGATCGCGGACCGCGTCGCGACGATCGGGGTCCGCGCGAGCAGCAGGGGCCGGGATGGGGCGTGTCCGGATTCACGAACAACCCGTTCGCGAATCTCGTCGAGAAGGACCGGAAATCGTAGAGGAATCGGCGCCTCCAGACGGGCGCCTACTCGAAACCCACTGGAGGCGGGATGAGCGACAAGGAGCTTGAAGACATCGCGGCGAACATCGCGGAGGCGGCCGAGGCTTTCGCGCTCGCGCACCCAAACCACGATCTGATCACCGTCCAGAACTACCCGCGCGCGCCTGACTTCGCGAGAGAGATTCTTGTCAACGGCGGTAGGGCGTTGCGCGCCCAGATCATCAAGGCGCTGCAGCCGCTCGCCAAGCGGCACAAGTTTGTTGACGTTCACATCTACGGCATCGGCGGGGTGTTCCCAGAATCGCTGACGCGGGAACGCATCCTGTCAACAGTGGTGACCTAGGCCATCGCACGCAGTGGCACAACGTTTGACTCGCTCGGCATCCTGAACGAGACGCGGCCGTAGTCCTCAGCAAACGCGGTCGGCTTCAGATGCGCGTAGGTCCGCTCCGTGATGCTCACGGAGTTGTGCCCGAGGATGCGCGAGAGCTTGAAGATGTCGCCACCATCGACGAGGAACAACGACGCGAACGTGTGGCGCAGGTCGTGGAGTCTCAGCTCTCGGGGCAAACCAGCGCGCACCACGGCGAGCTTGAACGGGTCACGCACTGCCGCCTGCGAGAGCGCACGTTCCGGTGAAGTGCCGCGGAGTCGACGATATCCGCCCGGCCAGAGCAGCGAGCTTGCCCCACGCGTGAGCTTCATCGCCTTCAGCACGCCAAGCACGGTGTCGAAGATCGGCACGCGTCGCGCCTTTCCTGACTTCGTGGTGCCCGTTGGTCCCTTGCCACGCCGACCGCGATGTACCGTGATCAACCGATGCTCGAGGTCGATGTCATCCCACCGAAGATGAAGCGCCTCGTCGAGGCGCATCCCGGTCCCGACGAGAACGGCAACGACGTTGCGGATGTGCTCGGGACACTCGCCGATCAGCCGCGTGATCGCTTCCGTCGAGTCGAGCCACGGGAACACGCGCACATCTGGCTTCAAGCGCTTCACGCCATGACACGGGTTGTGCTCCAACCAGTCGCGATCGATGCACCACGCGAATGCAGCGGACAGCGTTCCCATGACGGTGTTGACGGTCGATGCGGACACGCGCTCAGCGAGCTCGTCGCGCCACTGAATCACGTCGTTCCGTCGAATCGCGACGAGTGAAACCGGCCCGAACCGCGGCAACAGATAGTTGGTTGCGCGCCCGTCGTATTCGTCGTGCGATCGTGACTTCGACTCGTCGAGCTTCGCTAGCCACAACCCCACAGCCGCACCAAACGTGCGCTTCGCGTCGATCGCCGGCGCGGCTTCGCCTCTCTCGATCTTACGCTGGAGCACCTCGGCGTCCTGCTCGGCGTCCATCGCCGCACGTTTCGACTCGAAGGTGCCAACGTACTTCTTTCGTCCGCCGGCTTGGATGAACACCTCGAACCGCACTCCACTCTTGCGCTCGACGGGGCGGATCACGCTCGCCTCTTCGATCTCGAGGCGCGCGACAGCTGCGCTTCGCAGGCCGCGCGGATCCACTCCCCAAGGGTCTTGCTGTCGGCATCGGCGGCGGCCTGGTAGCGCGACCGCTCGGCCGTCGTCAGATTGAACGTGAAGGGCTTGGCAGGCTCGCCGGCCCGAGGGTTTCGACCGGCACCGAGCGGGTTGGACTTCGTCTTCTTTGGCGACACGAGGCCGACGGTATCAGCGGAGAGGCTGCGTCGACGAAATGTGCCGCTCGAGAGTAGGCTCATGGCGTTGGCTCCTTCGTGTTCGCAGGGACGGAAGGGCAATCCTCGTCGGCACGCGGATCGCGCCTTCCACAAACCCGACAGACGAGCATCACACCGCCGCCGATGCGGGCGCGCGGAGTCAGATCGTGCCTGGCTCTAGCCGTCACGAGACCTGGCCTTCCATGTCAGCGCCGCTCGATGGGGTGCCTCTGTCGGCTAGCTCCGCGAAGAGCCGCTCGTGGAAGTTGGCGATCGCCGCATCCACCGCGTCATTGACGACGCGCGGCGGTTGGTCGTGGTTCGCGGCACGAATGCCCGCGATCAACTTGCGCTCGTGGGTGTCGATCGCGACCACGCGGA
>JBJXGN010000234.1:0-52690 GCA_046160585.1 Kofleriaceae bacterium | reverse complement strand
GAGACCACGCTCCAGATCCTCGTCCTCGACGGGTCGACGGAGGTCGAGATCCCCGCGCTTGTCGCACTCCCCTCGTCGGGAATCTCGCGCGGCGGGGTGCAGGCGATCGGCGCGGACTTCGACCTCGACGACTTCAGCCTGGACGACGATCGCACTCGGCTGTGGGGCCTCGCCGGTCAACCCGCCGACGTGCAGTAGCGGTCAGAACGACGAGCCCGGCTGCTTCAGGAACTCGATCTCCTCGGGCGTGGAGTCACGGCCCACGATGGCGTTGCGGTGCGGGAAACGCCCGAAGCGCTCGATGATGTCGCGGTGCTTCTTCGCGAACTCGAGCGCCGCGACCACCATCTGGTCGTCGGGGCTCTGTGCCGCGAGAGCTACGTAGGCGTCGATGCCCTTGTTCTGGAGCACGAGATCTTCGACGTGCTGATACGGGATGAGCGAGACCATGACCTGGACGGGGGTGAGCCCGTCGCGCGACATGGTCTCTGCGATCGCGAGCGCCTTCGCATCGGTGGCAAACGATTTCGGGTCACCGCGGAACATGTTGCGCGGGAACTGATCGAGGAGCACGAGGAGCGCGAGATCGCCGCGTGGAGTTCCGCGCCAGTCGTCGAGTGCGCCGGCGGCTGCCTCCGCGTGCAGCGAGCCAAAGCGCCGGCGAATCTCGTCGTCGAACGCGGGGTCCTTCTCGAACCACCGCTGGGGCGAGAGGCCGAACCAGAACGTGATCACCTCGTCGATGCGACCATCCATGACTAACCCTCCACGTTCCGCATGAAGTCCGCAACCTCGGCGAACCGCTGATCGAGCCACGCGCGCATTGCGGGCGCGAGCTGTCCCTGCTCCTGGCGCTCGCTCGTCGCCCGCGCCATGCAACGTAGCCACGCGTCGCGCATCGCGATGTTCACGGCGACGCGGTTGTGGCGCATGCGCAGGCGCGGATGTCCGAACTGCTTCACGTAGTCCTCGGGACCACCGAGCCAACCGATCAAGAACAACGCGAAGTTGTCGCGAGGCGTTCGTGCGACGATGCCGGGCGGATCGCACGGATGCAGCTGCGCGAGCTCGGGCTCGCGTTCGCACATGATGTCGTAGAAGCGTTCGACGAGCGCACGCACCGCTTCGGATCCACCGAGCGCCTCGTACGGAGTGACTTCGCCGGGCGCCGACATCAACGCGTCAACAGGAACGCAAAGACCGCGATCACGACGACGATGATCGAGAACGCGATCCAGAACTGACGACTGCTGACGTCGACATCACCCTTGTGAGTCTGCGCGCGACCTTGCTCGCCCATCTGGCGAGTGTCGGACGCGGGGCCGGGCCGCTCGGGGCCGAGATCGATCATCGTCATCGGGGGATCCTGGGTGTCCCCGGATGTGTACATCAGATGTACGCGATCGACGACGATCACCGACGATCAACATCGGGCGAATTCTGTAAGCGTGGTCGCGTGGGCTTTCGTCACGCGCACTTGGCACGCTGACACTTAGCAACCTCGGGTTGCATGCCGGCGCGACTCTTTGCATCCTCGTTGTTCCGCGAAAGGAGACCGGATGCGTTCCACTGCATTGACGATCGTCCTCGGGCTGTCGCTGGTAACAGCGTGCAGCAAGAAGGGCGAGGACGAACAAGACACCAGGGCAGCCAAGGGTGCCGAAAACGCCGCAAAGGATCCGAAGGCTTCGGCCTCGGGAGCCGGCGAGGCGGTGAAAGCTGCGGGTGTCGAACCCGGAGGGATCGATCACGGTGACGAAGGTCCCGCGGCGGTGATCACCGCGGCGAACGGCACCGTCGAGGTGCGTCGAGTCGGCGTGGCCGAGTTCAAGGCGGCGAAGGCCGACGAGAAGCTGTACCCGGGCGATGCCGTTCGTACGCAGGACACGTCGAGCGCGACGATCGTGCTCGCCGACACCACGGTGATCGAGGTCGCCGAGGTATCGACGGTCGGAATCGCGAGCCGTGATGGCGGCGCCGATCCCGCGTCGAGCGCCGCGGTGCTCGCAGGCCTCGCGCGCTTCAGTGTCGCGCAGCGCTCGCCGGGGGAAGGCGCGTTCAAGGTGTACACGCCCGCGGGCGTCGTGATCACGAAGGGCACCGCGTACGGCGTCGGTGTCGCCGCGTCGGGCGAGACGCGCGTCGGTGTGGAGTCGGGAACCGTGCAGGCGATCGGCCTCGCGGATCTCGATCTGCCGGGCGCGACGATCGAAGGCGGAAGCAGCGTCACGCTCAAAGCCGACGGCACGGTCGCTGCGCCCGACACGTGGACGACCGACGACTGGGGCACGTGGCGCGACGAAGCGGACGCGCGCGTCGAGATCGTCGCCGCGATCGATGCACACGCAACGGCGATGGCCGCGCTGCAGAAGCAGCTCGAGGATTCGTACGTCGAGCTGAACGCGTCGGCGGACAACGTCGCGACGTTCGAGGCGAGCGCGGCGGACTGGGCGAAGGCGAACGACAGCGCCGCGTATGAGGCGAGCTTGCCGGAAGCCTCGGCGAACATCGACGCGTCGTTCGCGCTCGGTGGTCGCGTCGAGGCGCTGACGTGGGCGAACGCGGGACGCGGACAGCTCGCCGGCGATCTCTATCTGCGGCATCCGACCGTCGTCGAGGCGCGCTGGGCGCCGATCGCGCCACGCGTCGACGCGTCGGTGCTGTGGCCAAAACGCTTCGAGGTGACGGCGACGGGCTACCTGCAGCCGCTGCGCGGCGCGTACTACGTGCACCACCCGCGGGGTCGCGTGCACGCGCCGCTCGTCGGCATCTCGGTGCCCGTGTTCTACGCCCAGGTCGAGCCGCCGCCGCTCGCGCGCGCGACCGTGCGCGCAGCGGTGAAGGTACCCGTGTGGTCGCCGCCGGAGCTCGAGTACCAGACCGATGTAGCGGTGCGTCCGATCTGGATCGACGCGCCGCCGCCGAGCTGGCGCGCGGACGTGAAGGTGATCGCGCCCGCGCCGCCGCGCGCGAAGGTCGCATGGTACGTGCGCCCGCCAACCCTAAAGGCGAAGGTGTTCGTCGGCGCGGACGTGCGCGGCAAGCTCGACTCGCGCCTCGTCGTGCGTGCGCCCGAGCCGCGCGTCAAGTTGCGCGCTCGCTGGACAGTGCCCGTCGGCGTGAAGATCAAGGTCGGCGCGCCAGACCTCGCCGCGGCTGCGAACGCGCGCGGTCAGTGGCGCGTCGGTGCGCCGGGCGTGCGTGCGGACGTTCGCGCGAGGGTCGACGCACGCATCCCGGCGCCGCCACCGCCCGACGTGCGCGGCAGCGTCGACGCGAAGGTGAAGGTCAAGGTCGGCGTCGGCGTCCCGCCCCCGCCGCGCGTCGAGATCAAGGCGCCGGCGGTGAAGGTGAAGGCCGGCGTCAGGGCGGGCATGGGCGCGAATTCAGGCGGCGACGTTCGTGGCGGCGTGAAGGCCGGCGTGGGCATCAAGGTGAAGGCTCCGTCTGTGAAGGTCGTCGTGCCGAAGCCGCCGCCGCCGCCGAAGGTGAAAGTGAAGGCCGGCGTGAAGGTGAAGGCGGGGTTCGGAATCGGGAACTGACGGTGCTAGTGTCCGCGGCATGAAGCGCTTGCTGACGATGTCAGTCGTCCTCGCGCTCGCCGCGGGCACCGCCTCCGCCGACGAGCCGAAGATCGAATTCCAGAGGTTCGAGCTGGCAAACGGCCTGAAGGTCTTCGTGATCGAGGACTCGAAGGCGCCGACGGTGTACGAGGTGCTCTGGTTCAAGGTCGGTTCGAAGGACGAGGTCGTGAACCGCACCGGCTTCGCGCACCTGTTCGAGCACCTGATGTTCAAGGGCAGCAAACACCTGCCCGACGGCCTGATGGATCGCTTGCTCGAGTCGGCCGGCGGCTGGTCGAACGCGTTCACGTCGAGCGACGAGACCGTCTATCAGAATGTCGCCGGCTCGAACTTCCTCGAGCAGGTGCTGTGGATGGAAGCCGATCGCTTCGCCGGTCTGCTCGATACGTTCGACCAGGCGAAGCTCGATAACCAGCGCGAGGTCGTGCTCAACGAGAAGCGCCAGTCGTACGAGAACCAGCCGTACGGTATGGCGCACATCCTGTTGTCCGAGGCGCTGTGGCCGAAGGACCACGGCTACCACTGGTCGACCATCGGCTTCACGAAGGACCTCAAAGCCGCCACCGTCGCAGATGTCTCGAGCTTCTTTCGCAACTACTACGTACCGAACAACGCGACGATGGTGATCGCGGGCGACGTGAAGTTCGACAACGTGAAGGCGCTCGTCGAGAAGTACTTCGGGTGGATCCCGCGCGGCAAAGATCCGGTGCGCCCGCAGTACAAGAAGCCCGCGCCGATCACGAAGGAGATCGTGCTCGACGCGACCGACGACGTGCGCGTACCGCGCGTGTATCTGTCGTGGCGCGCACCCGAGCTGTACAGCGACGACGAGCCGGCGCTCGACGCACTCGCGTCGATCCTCGGCGACGGCAAGAGCAGCCGTCTGTACAAGCGGCTCGTGTACGACGAGAAGATCGCGCAGTCGGTCAGCGTAGGCTTCGGTGGTTCGGAGATCGGCGGGACGTTCGACATCGTCGTGACCGCGAAGCCGGGCACGGATCCGAAACGGCTGATCAAGGAGATCAGCGAGGAGATCGAGAAGATCGCGAAGACGCCGCCGGACGCGAAGGACCTCGAGCGCGCCACGAATCGCACCGAGGCGCGGTTCCTCGCGCGGCTCGAGCCGACGCTTGGACGAGCGATCCAGCTCGCGCGCTACGAAGTGAAGGCCAACGATCCGGACTTCTTCGGACAGGATCTCATGCGCCGCCGTGTCGTCGTGCCGAAGCAGGTGCAGGCGGTCGCGGCGAAGTACCTGAAGCCGAACATGCGCGTGCAGCTCACGATTCGCCCGGGCTCGAAGATGAAGGACATCAAGTGATGCGCACCGTCCTGCTAGCGCTCGTCGTCCTCACACAAGCGGCTCACGCGCAGCCCGCCGATCCGTTCGCCGCGTCGCCGGTGAAGGACTGGAGCAAGCCGCCTGCTCCGGCGAAGGAGCCCGGGTTCAAGCCGCCCGCCGCGAAACGCTTCAAGCTGAAGAACGGGATGGCGCTGCTCGTCGTCGAGAACCACGCGCTGCCGATCGTGTCGATGGTGCTCGTTGTTCCCGGCGCGGGCTCCGCCGACGATCCGAAGGGCAAGTTCGGCGTCGCGTCGTTCACCGCGGATCTCCTCGACGAGGGCGCCGGTGACTTGTCGCCGATCCAGATCGCGGAGGAGTCGGATCGTCTCGGCGCGGGCATCGGCTTATCCGTCGACACCGACGCTGCGTACGTCTCGGTGTCGACGCTGTCCAAGACCCTCGACGCCACGCTCGCGCTGGTCACGAAGGTCGTCACGCAGCCCGCGTTTGCGGACAAGGAGGTCGAGCGCGTCAAAGGAGATCGCCTCACGTCTCTCGAGCTACGCCGCGATCGACCGCGCGAGGTCGTGATCAACGTGCTCAACGCGGTCCTGTTCGGCGCCGATTCGCCCTACGGGCACTCCACGTCGGGTGACCGCGAGACGTTCAAGGACGTCACGGTCGCCGACACGAAGGCGTTCTACGCAGAGCGTTGGAACCCTGCGACGATGACGCTCGTCGTCGCAGGCGACGTCGATCCCGCGGCGCTCAAGACGAAGCTCGACGCGGGCATCGGCGCGTGGACGGTGAAGACCGCGAAGAAGGCGGCCAAGCCGAGCTCGCCGGCACAGAAGACAGCGACGCGGCTCGTGATCGTCGATCGCAAGGAAGCGGCCCAATCCGACGTGCGCATCGGGCTCGTCGGGATCGATCGCAAGGACAAGCGCTACGCGCAGTTCGAGGTGTTTCGCACGGCGTTTGGCGACGGCTTCACGTCGCGCCTGACGCAGACGCTGCGAGAGAAGATGGGCATCGTCTACAACGCGGGCGCCGTCGCCGACTGGCGGCTCGCGCCGGGACCGTTCTTCGTGTCCACAGCGATCCAGACGTCGTCGACGGGGCAGGGCATCGCGACGGTGTTTTCGATCCTCGACGACATCGCGACGAACGGGCTGCCCAAGGTCGAGCTCGACAAGGCGAAGCAGAACATCATCCGCGCGCTGCCGGCTACGTTCGGTACGAACGCGGGTGTCGCCGGTGCGTTCGCCAAGCTCGCGTTGCACGGCCTGCCCGACAACTGGTACGCGACCTACGCGGCGACCGTCCGCACGGTGACCTCCGCACAGGTGAAGACCGTCGCGAAGGCGACGATGCCTTCGTCCAAGGTGGTCGTCTCGATCGTCGGCGACCTCGCGAAGATCAAGCCGGAGCTCGACAAGCTCTCCCTCGGTGAGCCGACGATGCACGATCCGTACGGCCTGCCCACGAAGTGAGCGCCGGTCGCACAGCTCGGAAGCCAGTTCAGCCTCGACCGCGTCAATTACTTGCCCGGGCGATCCACCGCCGGTGATATGGGACCACTCCCATGTCCGAGCGGCGGCGTTTCGAGAGGCTTCCCATCCAGGTTCCGGTCAACGTGTCGACGAGCGTTCGCCGCGATCGCGTCGGCATGATCCGCGATCTCTCGGCGAGCGGCGTCCTGTTCCACAGCCTCTCGAAGTTCGCGATCGGCGAGCGCGTCGTCGTCATGTTCAAGCTTCCGTCGCGCAAGGGCGTCACGTCGGGTCGCGTCGTGCGCGCCCAGATCGATCCGAACCTCGACAACATGTTCCGCTTCATGACGGCCGTCCGCTTCGACGCTCCACTGCTCGATCTGCGTCTCGAACCCGAGGTACAGCTCGGGCATGGCCTCTGACCTGCGCGCGCGCCTCGCCGCCGTCCCCATCGTCGACATCGCCATCTCGCCCACCACGCAGCGTCAAATCGACGCCGCCGTTGCCTACCTCGCGTCGCCCGAGGCGATCGCGTCGCTAGAGACGGATCCGTACTGGCCGAAGTGGGCGTCGCCGTGGTGGCAGATGCTCGGGCTGTACGAGCTCGGCTTCACGGACCGCATCGCCAAACGCACCGTCCGCGCGCTCGTGACCGCACTCGACGCGATGCCGCTGCACACGTTCCCGATCCGCGCTGACGAATGGCCCCCCGACGTCGACAAGCGCCGCCACGCGTCGTGTCACTGCGCGCTCGGCAACGTCGATCAGATGCTCGACGCGTGCGGCGTCGACGTCGATCGCGAGCTGCCGTGGATCCGCGAGTGGTACTCGCGCTACCAGATGGCCGACGGTGGTTACAACTGCTCCGAGGACGCGTACCTCGTCGCGGACGAGTGCCCGTCGTCGATGGTCGGCACGATCGCGATCCTCGAGTCGCTCGTCCGCCGCAACCCGTCCGACACCGCCGACAAAGCCGCGGCGATGCTCGTCGCGCGCGAGCTGCGCCACGGCTCGCCCACGAAGCACAACGCGAAGGAGCGCGAGTCCGCGAAGACGTGGACGGAGCTCTGCTTCCCGCGCTTCTACTTCTACGACGTGCTGCGCGGCGCGCGTGCCCTCGTGCAGTGGGCCACGAAGCACGGACGCGCGCTGCCGCTCTCGGCGATCACGCCCGTGCTCGAGCACCTGCTCGCGACCGCCGCTGACGGCGTCGTACGCGTAGGCCGCGTCGGATGGGACGGCTGCACCACGTGGACCCCCGTCGACAACTGGACGGCGCGACAGCCCGCGACGCCGTCGCCGATCGCGCTCGCGCCCGGCGAGGTGAGTCCGACGCTCACGCGGCACTGGGCCGACCTGCGTCATGACGTGATCGCGCTCCACGACGCGGGCCGCATCGTCTAGCGGGTGGTAGCTTGCCCGTGTGGAAGCTGAGTTCTGGAAGCAACGCTGGGCCGAAGGTCGCATCGGATTTCACGAGGGCGCCGCCAACGACTTCCTCGTCACGCACGGCGCACACCTCGCGGGCCGCGTCCTTGTCCCGATGTGTGGCAAGGCCGAAGACCTCGCGTACCTCGCGTCGCGCGGACACGAGGTCATCGGTGTCGAGCTCGTCGAGGACGCGGTCGCCGCCTTCTTCTCCGAACACGGGATCGTGCCAGCCGTCGACGAGCCGTGGGGTAGCACGCATCGCAAGTACACCCACGGCACCATCACGATCATCGCGGGCGACTGGTTCAGTGTCACGCGCGACATGATCGGCACCGTCGACAGTGTGTACGACCGCGCGGCGATCGTCGCGATGCCGCCCGCGATGCGCGCTGCGTACATCACCAAGGTGCGCGAGCTCGTCGCGCTGGGAACGCCGGGCCTCCTTGTCACGATCTCGTATCCGCCGGGCACGTTCGAAGGCCCCCCGTTCTCCGTCGAAGATGCCGACGTCGGCGTGCACTTCGCGCAGGCCGAACGCCTCGACGAGCGCATCCTCGGCACGGGCCCTCTCGCCACAGCAAACACCGGCGCGCTCGAGCGCTGCTACGCGATCACGATCTAGAAGGCGACGCCGAGCGCGATATCGCATGCGTCACGTCGCGGCAGGAGCCGCGCCGATCGGAGATTTCCTGAGGTACCCTCGACGACGTGAGCGAGGGGGACCGCACGGACGAGGCCGATGCGCACGCCGGGACGATCCCAGGCGTCGGTCCCACGATCGCGATCCCCGCGGCACCTGCAACGAATGCGGCGGATGCAGCGACACTCGCGCCCGCGCTCGCAGCGACGGTGGCGCCTGAAAACGCGCCGACGATGGCCGCGACGCAAGCGTCGATGATCGATCGCCGCGTGATCGCGCAGGCGGCGACGCTTCCGGCGTCGGGGGCCGATGGCGCATCGACGATCGACGTGCCGCACGCGGCGACGCTGCAGGGGCCGCACGTCGAGGCGGATCTGCCCGCGATGCAGAAGGTGCCCGACAACGCGTACGCGATCGGTGACGAGATCGCGCGCGGCGGCATGGGCAAGATCCTGTCTGCGCGCGATCGACGACTGCGCCGCGACATCGTCATCAAGGTCGTGCGTGCGGGGCACGTCGATCCGCGCTTCGAGCGCGAGGCGCTCATCACCGCGCGGCTGCAGCACCCGTCGATCGTGCGCGTGTACGAAGCGGGGCTGCTTGGAGATGGGCGCGCGTTCTACGCAATGGAGCGCGTGCGCGGCCGGTCTCTCGAGAAGATCGTCGACGAGTCCGCGAACGTGCAGGCGCGGCTCGCGCTGTTGCCACACGCGATCGCCGTCGCCGATGCGATCGCGTACGCGCACAGCGAGGGGGTGCTGCATCGCGACCTGAAGCCGTCGAATGTCCTCATCGGTCCGTTCGGCGAGACCGTCGTGATCGATTGGGGACTCGCGAAGGATCTGCGCGCGGGCGAGGGGGCGGAGTCGCTGGATCCGTCGTCGCCATCCGCATCGTCGTCGGGATCGGGAGCGGTGTCGGCGCGCGGTAGCGATAGCTCGAGCGCGGTGCTCACCCAGATCGGCTCCGTGTTGGGGACACCCTCGTTCATGGCGCCCGAGCAGGCGCGCGGCGATGCGAGCGACGAGCGCACGGACATCTACGCGCTTGGCGCGCTGCTGTACACGCTGCTATCCGGTGTGCCGCCGCATCGCGGGCGCACGACGGAAGAGGTGCTCGAGAGCGTGTCGGCGGGGCGTCGTGTCCCGCTCGTCGAGCGCGAGCCGACATTGCCGCCGGAGCTCGTCACGATCGTCGAGCGCGCGATGGCCCTCAGGGCAGCGGATCGATATCAAGGCGCGAAGGAGCTCGCCGACGATCTGCGCGCGTTCGCGGCGGGAAAGCTCGTCGCGAGTCACCAGTACTCGTTGTGGCGGCTGGTTCGCCGGTTCGTCGCGCGGCACAAGCTCTCGGTCGCCGTCGTCGCGTTCGCGGTCGTCGTGCTCGCGATCACCGGCGTGCTGTCGATCGAGAGCATCGTACGCGCGCGGGACGACGCGTCGGAGCAACGCAAGCGCGCGGAGCTCGCGCGCGAGCAGGCGCAGAAGAACCTCAGCGACCTGAATCGCTCCACCGACGAGTTCTTCCGCAACCAGGCCCGCGCGTTGGCGGATCGGGATCCGAGCCACGCCGCGGGCTTCCTCGAGAAGCTCTCGGATCGCGCGCTCCACGAGTCGCGGACGCACGAGCTCGCGATCGCGATCTCGCGCACGGGCTTCGGCTGGGAGCTGCGCGGCCACACCGGCGACATCGAGATCCTCGCGATGTCTCCGGATCGTTCGCTCGTCGCTACCGCGAGCGACGACGCGACACTGCGCGTGTGGTCGATCGCGGAGCGCACTTCGCGCTACACACTCGTCGGTCACGTGGGCCCGATCGAGGACGTCGAGTTCTCGCCGGACGGCAACCACGTCGCGTCCGCTGGCACCGACGGCAACGTCTATCTGTGGGACGTCCGCACCGGCACCGGCCGCAAGCTCGCCGGTCACAAGAGCACCGTGCGAAACGTCGCGTTCTCGCCGGACGGCAAGCAGCTCGCCTCGACGGGTGAGGATGGGCGCATCTACCTGTGGGACGTGACGACGGGCACGAGCAAGCTCGTCAACGAACGCGCGCTCGGCTGGCGCCCCCTATTGTGGTCGCTCGACGGCACGACGATCATCGCGGGCGGCTTCGACGGATCGATCGGGTACTTCGTGCCCGCGCAAAACAAGTCGCGTATCACGCCGGGCGCGCGCATGGAGATCCGCTGCTTCGCGCTCTCGCACGACGGCACGCTCCTCGCGTCCGGTGACGAGAACGGCCGCGTGATGATCTGGCGCGGCGACGTGGGCACCGAGGTCGGCCGTCACGTCGACGTCGTGCGTGATCTGGCGTTTTCCCCCGACGACAAGTTGCTCGTTTCCGCCGGCGGCGACGACATCGTCGGTGTCTACGCGCTCGGGACGAACGTTCGTACGGAGCTGCGCGGCAACACGAGCGGCGTGAAAGATCTCGACGTCTCCCCGGACGGAACGCTCGTCGCGTCCGCGGGCATCGACGGAATCGCGCGCGTGTGGCCGATCGCGGGCGGCGCGCCGCGCGAGCTGCGCGGACATGACACCGCGATCAAAGGCGTCGTGTTCGCGTCGAGGACGATGCTCGTCAGCGCCTCCGAGGATGACAACGCGCGCCTGTGGCGGCTCGACGATGTCGAGACTCCGCCGAAGGGGCCGGCACTCCGAGCGTGGCTCGACGCGCGAACGAACGTGGAAGTCGATGTGGCGCCGGGCGCTACATCATCGTCTTCGACACGGCCATGAAGTCGCTCTCGAACGCGAAGCCGACGACGACGTACGGCTTCCCGCGCGAGATGTAGTCGTCCCCGGTATGTCCCGTCGGAAGCGTGCCCGGCTCGCCCGCGCGGTACTTGTGCGTGAGGTACCAGGAGAGGATCACGACCAGGGTCGGCTTGTTGAAGCGCGACGGGCCGTCATCGCGGAACGTCCTCGCGAGGAACAGGCCGAGGCGATGGTGCGAGTTCTCGCCGTCGTATGCGTCGAACTCCGCCTGCGTCGCGAAGTGCTCGCGCTTGTAGAACGGGTGGACCCAGGTGTGGCGCAGGCCAACCGCGAGGTTCGGCGCGCCCGTGTACAAGAGGTCGTTGTCCATCGCGAGCGTCCAGCCCTTGTCGGGAAGGAGCGTGTCGAACGTCGGCTCGTAGAACGATGTCTCGCCGGCGCGGATGTTCGACGCGTCCCAGTAGTCGAGCTGCGTGAGTGCGCGCAGCGCGATCTTGTTCTTCGCGATCTTGATTTGCAGGAGGGGTGCGACGCCGAGGTGCATGATCGTCGCGGTCTGCGGCTCGGTCATCGGGTCGTCGCGCATCATCTTGAGCCGCGCGTCGCTGTAGTTCGTCGTCGGTGCGACCGAGTCGAACGACTGCATGTACCCGAACGTTCCGAAGTACTTCTGGAGCTCGCCGAACACCTTCACGTTCAAGATCGAAGCGGGCTGCAGCTCGCCACCGACGCCGAGCTGTGCGCTCGCCGGGTTCAGCTTCGGGTATAGGCCGGCGAACCAGAAGTTGTTCTTCCCGATCGCCTTCTCCGAGTAATACATGCGCTTCTGGAAGCCGAGACGTGCCCGCGTCTCGAGGCCGACCGGGTTCAGACGAAAGATCGTCAGGTCCGAAAGCATGAAGCGCGTGTCGCCCGTCGGAGGCGCGTCGGGATCGAAGCGTCGCAACGGCTCGTGCGGATCTGGGTTCGCCTGCGGCTCGGCGCCCGGCGCGGGGCTCGCCTGCTTCACAGGTGACGGATCCGCTGGCAGCCGGTCGGCGCTCGTGATCGAGGGGCTGACTACAACGACACCGAGGGAGAGGACTAGCAGTAGGCGACGCATCCAGCGCGCATCCTACTCGCAAGAAAGTCTCTCGTGGTGCCGTTGGCTAGTTCCCGAAGCGCCATCCGAGCGAAATGCTCGCGCGAGGGAATCGTTTGGTAGTCAGGGAATCGTCGGCAGTCGACGTGCGATAGTCGCGGGCGTCGAGAAGGGCTGGAATCGCCGCGCGGGCGATGCCCAGAGCGATGATCAGTCGGCCTCGGCCTCGTCCTTGGCGCCGGCGCCGCCGCCACCCGCGTTGTTCTTGATCTCGGAGACCTCGTTGCGGACGGTCTGCGCGAGGGCCTTCAGCTCCTGCATCGCGTTGCGGACGCGCGTGCCCGCGGCCTTGTTTCCGTCGTTGTAGAACTTTTCGAAGTCCGCCTTCATACCGGCGACCAGCTGGACGAGCTCGTTGTATCGGCTGACCGTGCTGGGGGCAGAAGCGGGGGTCGTGGTCTCGTTTTGCGTCTCCATGAGGGGGGCTACCAAACCACATCCATCTGACATCTGCACCTGAATCGCGTTCTTTCAACGATTCTCAACCGGTGCAGAAGCGCTACTCGACGACGGCCTGCGCCGAACGCAGGCGATGCAGCGTCGGGGAGCGTCCTGGGAGGCGCTTCGCGTCGGGGCTGCACGTGCCGAGACATGCGTCGTCGGTGTCGATCAGCGCTGCGTTCTTCAGGCTGATATGCGCGTGGTGATGGTGGTGATAGTACCAACCCGCGCCGCCGTTGGTCGTCTCGTACGCGAGCACCGCGTTGTTGCACGCGGCAGCGGTGAGCCAGCCGGAGTTGCACAGCGTGTTCAGTGCGGACAGGAGCATCGGGCCGGCCTGACCGTCGACGCCGATGACGCGCGTGCGCGGGCTCTCGAACACCGCGCCGAGGAACAGCGCCGTGCGCCACACATCGAGCTTGTCGGGGGCACCGACGCAGTGGCTCATGTCCTGTCCGCCCGAGGTGTACGGGCAGATCGGGCGCAGCTTGTTGTCGGCGGTGTTGACCTGATAGTACGCGAGGTCGATATCGAAGCCGTTGACGTGCGTGCCTTGCGGGTGACCCGGGCTGCCGATCGCGGTGCCGGGGATCGCGCCGTTCGCTTCGCTCATGTCGCCGAGGCCGAGCGTGCGGTGGCTGCCCGCCCACGCCGGCGCCTTGCACGACACGAATGACGTCGCATAGGCGACGAGCTGCATGAGATCGCGACGCAGATAGCTGCGGTACTGGTTCGCCGTCGTCTCGCCGTTGAGTGCGTAGTCATCCCACGCGGCGTTCGTGCGCGGATTGAACGTGACGAGCTGTCCGCACGTCGCACCCGTGCAGTCGCGAACCGGGAGGTTGTTGCACGTCGGGCCCGGGCCCGCGCCGGGCGCACCCGGCTGCGGCTGCATCTCGGGGACGCACTCGCCCTGCACGCACTCGTTGCCTGCGCCGCACTGCATGTCGTCGGTGCACGCGCACGCCGAGCCGCACGATGCATCGCAGTTGCCGTTCGCGGTCGGCACGCACGAGCCGTCGCTGTCGCACTGTCCCGCGCACGTGTGCGCGCTACAGTCGGGCCAGCACAGAGGACCCACGTCTTCACCGTCGAGGTTCCAGCAGCGCGAGCCCGCGGGGCACTCGGCTTGCGAGCCGCCCGACGCGCACGCACCGGACGCCTTCGTCATGCATACGCCGTAGATGCAGACGCCCTGATTCGCGCCCTCGTCGGCGCAGTCAGCGTCGCACGAGCACGTGCCGCCGGGGGCCACGGCGCCCGTACCGCCGCCACCACCGCCACCTCCGCCACCTCCGCCACCGCCACCGCCGCCACCGCTCCCTTCGTTCGCGTCGACCGAGGGCATCTCTTCGCCCCCGTTCTTCGCCGCAGGGCCACACGCCACGAGCACCAGCAGCACACAGAGCAGACTCTTCATCGCTACCTCGCCTCCAGCTAGTCCAAGAAAGGGCGCACACGTACAACATTGCTGCGCGCCGCGTCAACGGTCGTGTAAGGTCCGCCCTCCGTGAGCTCCAGCGACGACAAGGCTGACCTCCCGCGTGCACAGCTGACGAAGGGCGCCCGCCCGGAGGACATCGAGAGCGATCAGGAAGCTACGTGGCTCCGCGACACCTACCAGCCGAAGGAGCCGAACCTCACGCTGCGCGGAATCATCGTCGGCATGCTGATCGGCGGCGTGATGTCGCTGTCGAACATCTACGTCTTCTTCAAGACGGGCTGGTCGCTCGGCGTCACGCTGACCGCCTGCATCCTCGCGTTCCTCGTGTTCAAGCTACTCGAGCTCGTCGGTGCTCGGCCGCTCACTGCGCTCGAGAACAACGCGCTCACCACGGTCGCCTCGGGCGCGGGCTACATGACCGCCGGTGGAAACGCCGCCGCGTTCGGCGCGCTCCTCATGCTCACCTCCGTCGAGCCGAATAAGGTCGGTCTCGTCGCGTGGTTCGCCGTGATCGCCGCGCTCGGCGTGTTCGTCGCGATCCCGATCAAGCGCCAGTTGATCAACAAGGAGGCGCTGCCCTTCCCGACGGGGACCGCGACGGCCGAGACGATCCGCACGATCCACGCAGCCGGCTCCAAGGAAGGCACGACCGCGGCCGTCTGGCTCATCATCGCGGGCGTCGGTGCGTCGTTGCTCACCGTCGCGCGCGACGTGATGAAGTGGATCCCCGGTCAGTGGGCGCCCGGCTGGCAGATCCTCGGCCACGACATCGCGAAGTGGACGATCTCGATCAAGACCGAGCTCGTGCTCGTCGGCGCGGGTGCGCTGATGTCGTTCCGCACGGGTTGGTCGCTGATGCTCGGCGCGGTCTTCAACTTCATGATCCTCGCGCCCGTGCTGTTCGAGCACGGCCTCGTGAAGACGATCAAGGACAAGCCGGTCAGCTACGCCGGAATTATCGATTGGACGCTGTGGCCCGGCGCCGCGATCCTCGTCGGTGCGGGCCTCACGTCGTTCGCGCTCGACTACAAGTCGATCGCGCGCTCGTTCAAGGGTATCGGCGCGGTGTTCGATCGCACGAAGCGGCAGGATCCGGGCGAGGGCATCGCCGCCGTCGAGGCGCCGGACTGGTGGTTCCCCGCGGGCCTCCTGTTCCTCACGCCCGCGATCGTCGCGCTGATGTACCTGATGTTCGATATCCCGGTGTACGCGGGCGCGCTCGCCGTCCCTCTCGCGGTACTGATGGGCTTCGTCGCCTCGCGCGTCACCGGCGAGACCGACGTCACGCCGACGAAGGCGCTTGGCCCCGTCACCCAGATGATCTACGGCGTCGTCACGCCCGGAAACCTGACGGGCAACATCATGTCGGCCAACGTCACCGGCGGCATCGGTCTCCACGCGGCGGATCTGCTCACGACGCTGAAGACCGGATGGCTCCTCGGGGCGAAGCCGCGCCATCAGGTCTACGCGCAGCTGCTCGGCGTCGTCGCCGGCGCGGCGATGATCGTGCCTCTGTTCTATCTCGTGGTTCCGGTCGCCAAGCTCGGCACCGACGAGTGGCCCGCGCCGAGCGCGATCGTGTGGGCCAACGTCTCGAAGGTGTTCGTCGACGGCATCGGCGCACTGCCGTGGTCCGCGAAGATCGCGATCCTCGTCGGTGGAACGTTCGGCATCGGCATGACGCTGATCGAGAAGGTCACGCCGAAACATCTAAAGGCGTGGCTGCCATCGCCGTCGGCGATCGGCCTCGCGATGGTCGTTCCATTCTCGAACTCGCTCGCGATGTTCATCGGCGCGACGATCGCGTGGTGGGTGACCAAGCAGGGGAAATACGGCAAGTTCATCGTGCCGATCGCGTCGGGTGTGATCGCCGGCGAGAGCATCACCGGTATCGTCATCACGGTCGCTCATAGCCTTCAGTGACCGCGGAGCTGCCGGCTACCGTTGGCTCGACGATGATCACGGGGCAGATCGACCCGCCGCCGTGAACACGCCTGATCGCTGGGGATCGAGGCTCGTGTGATATAGCCCGCGCATGCGCAGTGCATTGGGGCTCCCGATCGTGTTCCTCGTCGCGTGCGGTTCGTCGCCCGCACCGACTCCGTCGACCCCGCTATCGGGCGCAGCGGCGGCTCCCGTTGATTCGCAGCCGAACGCGACGACGGAGAAGATGGACGCGTTCCGGGCGAACGGCTACGAGCTGACCGGTGCGGAGTACTGGCCCTACGTCGGCACCGCGGACATCAAGTATCCCGAGGCGGTCCTGTGGGGCTTCTATCCCGAGCAGGGCGTCGTCCCGCCGGGTGAGACCGAGCCAAACCCGGCGACCGCGCGACGCGAAGCGGTCGCGTGTGCACATCGCGCGTGGACGGAGCTACGCGCGTTCGTCGCTGGCCCGCACGAGAAGCTCGATCGCATCGTCGCGCTCGGAGAGAAGTCCGGCACGATCGTCCCGCGCTTCTATTTGTGGACCAATGACTACAGCCAGGCCGCGGACCCGTACCCTCCCGGCATGCGAGAGGCTCGGCTGTGGTGGTGGGCGCGAAAGAAGCCCGAGCCGCCCAAGCCACCCGGCTATTGGAAGTGGGAGTCGACGCTCGACCAGAAGGGCATCTGTCACACGCCGCGCCCCGCGCAGATCGAGGCCTACCTGACCGAGAAGCTCGCCGAGATGGAGAAAGCGCAAACGGCCGCGGCGACGTCGCGCTGAGTGCGACGTCCGCGGCGCGTGCCCACCGAGTTGCACGGCGGGTTACTCGATGAGACGCGCGAGCGGATGCGTTTCTCGGCGAGGCGTGCGCGGCAACGCGACGACGCGCGTTGTTCGCAAAGGTTCGCAATGTGGGCGCCCATGTTCGCGCTATGGTTCGCCCGTGCGCGCAGCCGTTGTTGTCGTTCTCGTCGCTCTCGTCGCTCTCGTCGCGTGTAAGGGCAATTCGTCGTCGGGGGGGGCGGGTTCGGGGGCGTCGGGTTCGGGGACGTCGGGTTCGGGTGCGTCGGGTTCGGGGGCGTCGGGTTTGGGGGTGTCGGGTTCGGGGGCGTCGGGCTGGGCGATCGGTTCAGGAACCGGTTCCGGTGTGGGAGGCGCGGACAGTACGAAGCCCGGGCCGGATCCTGCGTCCGACGCGAACTTCGACGCGCTCCGCGTGAAGCACCTCTCGCTCGATCTCGCGGTCGACTTCGAGAAGCGCACGCTGAGCGGCACCGCGAGGCTCTCGCTCGACATCATCGACAAGACCGCCGCCGCGCGCTTCGACGTGGGCGAGCTCGCGATCACGAAGGTCACCGCGTGCGACGCCGACAGCGCGAAGCCCGATAGCGCGAAGCCCGACAGCGCGAAGCCCGACCGCGCGAAGCCCGACCGCGCGAAGCCCGACCGCGCGAAGCCCGACCGCGCGAAGCCCGACAGCGCGAAGCCCGACAGCGCGAAGCCCGGCAGCGCGAAGCCCGACAGCGCGAAGCCCGATGCTCGCGAGCTCGCGGTCACGTACTTGCCGACCTCGTCGAAGAGCGTGCCGGGCAAGGTCCTGGTGATCGAGACGCCGCCCGCGTGCATCGAGGTTGCCTACTCGACGCCCAAAGATGCCGGCGCGTTCTTATGGCTCGACGCGGAGCTCACCGCGGACAAGAAGCAGCCGATGCTGTTCACGCAGTCGCAGGCGATCTACGCCCGCACGTGGATCCCGCTGCAGGACACGCCGAGCGTGCGCTTCACCTACGACGCGACGATCCGCGCGCCGAAGGGCGCGATGGCGGTGATGTCTGCGCAGAACCCGCAGAAGCGCGCCGAGGACGGGGTGTATCGCTTCACGATGAGTCAGCCGATCCCATCCTACTTGATGGCGCTTGCCGTCGGCGATTTCGACTTCCGAGCGATCGGTCCGCGCACGGGCGTGTATGCAGAGCCGAGCGTCGTGAAGGCGGCCGCGTTCGAGTTCGGCGAGATCGAGAAGATGATGACCGTCGGCGAGAAGCTGTACGGGCCGTATCGCTGGGATCGCTACGACATCCTCGTGTTGCCACCGAGCTTTCCGTTCGGCGGCATGGAGAACCCGAAGCTGTCGTTCCTGACGCCGACCGTGCTGACCGGTGATCGCGCGCTCGTCGGGCTGCTCGCACACGAGCTCGCGCACTCGTGGTCGGGAAACCTCGTGACGAACTCGACGTGGAACGACATCTGGCTGAACGAGGGTTTCACGACGTACGTCGAGTCGCGGATCATGGAGGAGCTGCGCGGGCGCGACTGGACGGAGATGTCGTGGGCGATGGCGCGCATGGATCTCGACGAGGTGGTTGCCGATCCGAAGAACAAGGACACGCGCCTCGCGCGCACGCAGAAGCCCGGCGAGGATCCAGACAACGCACCGTCGGAGATCGCGTACGACAAGGGAGCGTTGTTCCTGCGCGCGCTCGAGGAGACGATCGGCCGCGAGACGTTCGACACGTTCCTCCGCACGCGCTTCGATCGGCTCGCGTTCACCTCGACGGACTCGGCGACGTTCGAGAAGGACATCGCCCCGCTGATGGACGCGGTGAAGACCAAGCCCGCGTGGACGGTTGCTCAGTGGCTGCACGACCACGGCGTCCCGGCCGGTGCACCGTTCGCGAAGTCTCCACGGCTCGAGAACCTGAAGGAGCGCGCGGCGAAGCTCTCGGCCGATGGCACGCTCCCCGACGCGACGAAGTGGTCGTCGACGGAGTGGCTCGCGTTCTTGCGCACGATGCCGAAGGACACGAAGCGCGAGCACCTCGAGGCGCTCGACAAGAAGTACGGGCTCACCGGGACGAAAAACAAGGTCCTCTCGAAGAGCTGGTTCCCGATCGCGATCGCGGCCGACATGCAGCAGGCGGCGCCGCAGATCGAGGAGTACCTGTTCGTCGTCGGGCGCCGCTACCTCGTGATGCCGGTGTATGGCGCGCTTGTCGCCCGCGAAGGCTTCTGGCGCGATCTCGCGGTGAAGTCGTTCGAGCGCGCGAAGGCCGGCTACCACCCGATCACGCGCGACAGCGTCGCGAAGCTGATCGCGGGCTCGGCAAAGAAGTAGCTACTCGGAGGTCAGCGACTCGGCGCGAACGACGACGCGGTATCGCGTCGCGCCGGGGACGTTCTTGACGACGTCGGCCTCGCACGCGGCCGCCCACGCATCGAGGTCGGTCTTCGTCGGGCCCAGATCGACCCAGACCTTGATCACGTCGACATCGTCGCCGGACGGGCGCACCTGCACCTCGCGCGGTTTCTCGCCCGCGAACTGGAACGCGTGCACGAAGCTCTCGACCGCCGCGGCGACGAGGTTGATATCGGGCGTCGTCATGGAGTCCTCGTCGTGAGCGAATCGACTGCGTGGATCGGCGGAGCGGCGCCGTTGATCATGTGCTTGATCGCGGACAGCACCAACCGCTGCTGCTCGAGAATGCTCTTCCCCGCGAACGCCGTGGACACGACACCGATCCGCCAGTGTCCACCGCCGCCCGACACCTCGACAACGGCGTCGGGCATGCGCTCCTTGATCGAAGTCGTGATCGCGTCCTCGATGGAGCCCACGAAGTCAGTCGGATGATCGGACATGGCGAGGGTGTACCACTTAGCCGGCCCCGAACAGCTGCGGGACCGTGAGCAAGATCGCGAAACGGATCACACGCGAGATGAACACGATCACCGTGAACGGCCAGAACCGCATGTTCATCAGCGGCTTCGCGATAAACGCGAGTATGTACAATGGGGGCAGTCCGATCGCCGAGGCGATGAACATGATCAGCATCGGTCGTTTGTTCCAGCGGTCGATCTTGTGCCGGAGCTTGTCCACACGCGCGCGCAGCTTGTCGTTGGCCTTCTCGAGGGCGCCGTAGCCGGCGTAGTAGCAGATGGTCTTCGCGATCTGATGGCCGACCGCCGCGAGCAGGACGATCACCACCATCTCGTGTGGAGTCGGCGACGCCCACGTCCCGATACCGATCAAGAACAGCTCGATGCTGATCACGGGGAACATCCCCGCGCAGAAGCCGATCACGAACGCCCCGCCGAACAACCCGAAGGTGGCGAGGAGGGAGTCGATCACGGTCGCACCCTAGCTCACTCCACGTTGGCCGTCGTGCGATGGATGTAGTTCAGGCCATCGATGCCGAAGATATCGAGCCTGCTCTCGTGACTCTCGAGGCGCCCGCGCACCTCGTCCTCGAGGCCGGGCGTCAAGCCGAAGTACATGACCTCGCCACCGATGTTGGTGTCGCCGGCGACTGGTTCGAACGCGTTGTCACCGGGGAGCTCGGGCAGCGCGAACTTGCCCCCGACGGTGTTGGACGTGATCCGATCGCCGCGCCCGAAGATGCGCCACGTGTGGGTGTCCATGTTGCGTCGAAACGACAGCCGCACGGACGCGATCGCCGGCTGCGTGACGATGTTCGTGTTCGAGACTGACCACGACAGCGTCTTCGACGCGAGGTCGAGCCGGGCGTCGGTGATCCACGGAAACTGACGCGTGCCCATGTCGCGCTCGAACGACGTCGTACCCGGGGGAAGTCGCTCCACGTAGAGCTGCTCTACGAGATCGGTACCGAGCGTGGTTCTCGCAGTGACCGCCGCCGTGGCGCCGAGCTCGGATGGGAATGGCAACGTCGCTACTCCATCGAGTCCGACCGTGGTGTCGAACATCTTCGTCGAGTACGCGTACGCAGGCGTCACGTACCCGCTCAGCTCCAGCCTCGCCGAGATCGCGAGGTTCGTCAGGTTCACGTCGATCGTCTCGCCGGCGGCGATCGCGTTCCAGTTGCTCTGCGTGATCGTCACCGGGCCGCTATCGATATTCGCGACCGACGCGGAGAAGACGGGTACCAAGGTCGCGTTCTTCGCGATCACGATGACGTCGAGTCGCGGGCACGCGGTGGTGATTGCGAGGTCGAGCGTGAGGTTGGTCGTGTTTTGTTCGCCGCCGAAACACGTCGAGTAGACAAAATAGAAGAGGGTCGGCGGAGGGTTTGGCGGTAGTTGCCAGTTCACCGTCACGAATCGCGAAGTGCCAAGCGCCGTAGCGAATCGCGACACGATATGCGCATCTGGCCAGAGATCGAGGTGCGTCGTCGCGTTGACCCCGACGGCCGTCGGCCGAACGATCGTGGCCATACTACCGACCGGGATCCCGTCGACGACGAGGCGCCCATTCGTCGGCGTTCTCGCCGTCTCGAGCACCTCGCCGGTGGGCGAGGAGAAGATCACGTCGACGCCACCCTGGCCCGCGCCATCGGGATCGACGACGTCGAGGGTGATCGTCGTCAGGACCGGCACGGTCATATCCATGCCGGCGTCGAGCAGATCACCACCGCACGTCGTGCTTTGCGTGCTCGCGCAGATTCCCTGTGGGTTGCACGCGAGCCCGTCGGGACATGTGTTGTTCGCGCCGCATCGCAAGAAACACGAGCCGACGTCGGGGCGATAGCAACCTGAGCTCGCGACGCTCGCGAGCGAGATCACGAATAGGAGGGCGTGGCGCGTGGTCAGAACGACCCACCCCAGACCAGCTGCGCGCCGTCAGCGGTCGGAGTGATCGACACCCCACCACGCTCGCTCGACGTCTCGCGCGACAACAGGAACAGGATCACACCACCCGCGGCGAGGGCGCCGCCGGCGATGAGCGAGACGGTGGCGGTCCTCTGGTTGCGAAGGCCGCGATCCTGGATCGATGGCTTCCACTGATCACCCTCGTCGAGATTTTCGGCCTCGGACGCCGCACCCCGCGCCTTCACGCCAAAGATGGCACCGACGATCAAGCCGGCTCCACCCGCACCCATCAGCGCGTAGCTCGCGAGGCGCTGCCCGCCTCCTCCGCCGCCACCGGTATCGACGGGGCCGGTGGGTCCCGTCGAGCGTGGACCTTTGGTGGTCCCACCCGCGTTCGAATCGATCGGCGTCGACGTGATCTCGCCGCCGCTCGTCTTCGTCGTGGTGATGGTGCCGGTGCCCGTCGTGCCCGTCGTTCCCTTGCCGGTGCCCGTCGTAGCGGTGCCGGTGACTGTCGTACCGGTGCCCGTCGTACCCGTCGTACCGGTGCCGGTGGTGGTCGTTCCCGTGCTTGTGCCGGTGGTGCCGGTACCTGTCGTACCGGTGCCCGTCGTACCAGTGCCCGTCGGCTTCGCAAGCTTCGCGCACGCGTCCATCTCGACGATGAACTTCTCGACCTTGTCGATGTTCTTCTCGTTCGGGAACTTTCGCTTGAACGTCTTGTAGAAGCTGCCGGACTGGGCGCAGTCACCCTTGAGGCGATACGACTGCGCGATGTTGAACAGCGCAGCGGCGTCCTCGCGCAGCGCGTAGGCTTCCTTGAACTTCGCGATCGCCTTGTCCCACTCCTGCAGGTCGTAGAGCCGGCGACCCTCTGCGAGAGCAGCATCGGCGGCGGGGTTCGGTGCAGGTTGCGCCTGCGCGACGCCACTGGCGAGCGCGAGCACGAGCACGGTCGTTGCGAAGGTTCCTCTCATCACGCCGTATGATCACATCACGCCCTCCTTCGCGCCACTGATCAACGCCGTCGCTAGATGAGCCAGGCTCGTCGAGGTCGTCGCTAGATGGGCCAGGCTCGTCGAGGTCGTCGCTATATGGGCTCGTCGAGGTCGAGGGCCGTCGTGCGTCGGGCACGTCGGTTGCCGTGGGCTGTCGCGCTACGGGCGCGTCGGGCTCGTCAGGTCATCACCGCGACATACGCGCGTCGGCGACCGAGGTCGCCATCGCAGCGAGATATGTGCGGCGACCGGGTCGCCATCGCTACATGGGTGCGTCGGGATCGTCGACCGGACCGGTTTTGCCGGTCTTGCCGGTCTTGCCATCACGTCCGGTCTTGCCGGTCTTGCCGTCTCGTCCGGTCTTGCCTGTCTTGCCATCTCCTCCGGTCTTGCCGGTCTTGCCGTCCGTGGCGGTCTTGCCATTGGTCACCGTCTTGCCGTCGGTCGTGCCATCGGGTGATCCCACGTCGCCAGTTCCGGTCGTGGTGGTTCCGGTCGTTCCCGTTCCCGTCGCGGTCGTTCCCGTCCCCGTCGCGGTCGTTCCCGTCCCCGTCGTGCCGGCTTCGGTTCCGGTCGTTCCGGTTCCGGTCGTTCCGGTTCCAACCGCACTGCCATTCGTCGTCGGCTCGACCTTCACGGGGTCGGCGACGGCGGGCTCTTTCTTCTCCGTCTTTTCGCCACCGCTCATCGCTACGATCGCGGCGCCACCTGCACCACCGACAAGGAGCAGCACGGCCACGATGATCGGCAGTCGCGACTTCGTGGCCGGCACGTCGAGGTTCATCTGGGTGCCGACGACGTGCGACTGCATCACCGACGCGTGCGGGACCGCTCCTGTCTGATACGTCTGCGGGGCCGGCGTGAGGAACTGGTTCGCCGTGTGTGGCGTCTGCATCGGCGGCGATGGCGTGTACATCGGCGGGTAGCCACCGGGTGGACCTGCCGCTGGTGACATGCGTAGCGGGCCGATCACCTGCCGCACTTGCTCGAGCGTCGGACGACGATTCACATCCTTCGCGAGCATCCCGATCATCAGGTTTGCGAGCTGAGGGGCGACGTTTGGATTCTTGATCCGCGCGTCGGGCGGATTTTCGTAGAGGTGCTTCGCGATCATGTCCGCCGCGCTTTCGGCGGGGAACACGAGTGCGCCGGTCAGCATCTCGTACATGAGCGCGCCGAGAGCGTAGATGTCCGTGCGGTGATCGACGTGCTGGCCGCGCGCCTGCTCGGGCGAGATGTACGCGGGCGTTCCGAGGAGGTTGCCCGTGCGTGTCTTCTCGATCCGGTCGGAGTCGTTGCCGAGGAGCTTGGCGATGCCGAAGTCGAGCAGCTTCACCGTCGGAAGCGTGCCCTTCACGTCGACGAGGAAGATGTTGTCGGGCTTGAGATCACGGTGAACGATGCCCTTCTCGTGGGCCGCCTCGAGCGCGATCGAGATCGTCTCGATGATCGAGAGAGTGTCGCCCATCGAGATGCCGGACTCGCGCAGGCGGTCGCGCAGGCTCTTGCCGCGCATCCACTCCATGACGAAGTACGAGCGGCCGTCCGCGAGCGTGCCGAACGCGAAGATGTCGACGATGTTCGGATGACCGATCTGGTTCACCGAGCGAGCTTCCTGGATGAAACGCTCCACCGCTTCGCGGTTCACGCTGAGCTCGGGATGGAGGATCTTGATCGCCGCGCGCTTCGCGATCACCGGGTGCGTCGCCGAATACACGCGGCCCATGCCGCCCTCGCCGAGGAGTCCTTCGATCTGGTATTCGCCGACCATCTGGCCGGTTTTGAGGTCCGACGGATCGGCATGGTCGTCCCGTTGCATCCCTCCGGTGCTCACGCCCTCGTTCGTGCCCATCTCTTCGGACGTCCCCATCGCCGCGATGATAGCGCGGGCGCTGCAGGAGATCCTGGAAGGATCCTGAGGGTGTGGGATTTGGGGGTGTCGCCCAAATGGGTCGTGTATTCTGCGCTCGCACATGAGCCCTCCGGTAGTTCCCCAGCGTGCCCGCGTCGTCGTCGTCGGAGGAGGCATCATCGGATGCTCGGTCGCGTACCACCTCGCTCACGCCGGGTGGCGCGACGTGATCGTCCTCGAGCGCGACAAGATCACGTCCGGCACCACGTGGCATGCGGCAGGCCTGATGGTCACGTTCGGGTCGACCTCCGAGACGTCGACGGAGATGCGCAAGTATTCGTGCGACCTGTACGAGCGCCTCGAGGCCGAGACCGGACAGAACACGGGTTTTCGCCGCACCGGATTTATCGAAGTGGCGAGCGATCGCGATCGACTCGAGGAGTACCGCCGTGTCTCCGCCTTCAATCGCCTCATGGGCATCGATGTCCACGAGATCAGCCCGCAGCAGGTGAAGGACCTCTTCCCGCTCGCGCAGGTCGACGACCTGCACGCCGGCTTCTACGTGAAAGAAGATGGCCGCGCGGATCCCGTCGGGGTGACGATGGCGCTCGCGAAGGGCGCCCGCGCGCAAGGCGCGACCATCCTCGAGAATGTGCCCGCGCTGGGCATCACGAGGAAACGCGGCGCGGTCACGGGTGTGATCACGTCGTACGGAACGATCGAAGCGGAGTTCGTCGTCAACTGCGCCGGCATGTGGGCGCGCCAGCTCGGCGAGCAGATCGGCGTGAACATCCCGAACCAGGCCGCCGAGCACTACTACCTGATCACCGAGCGCATCCCCGAGCTGTCGTCGAGCTGGCCGGTCCTCGAGGATCCGGGCTCGTACGTCTACTTCCGCGAGGAGGTCGGCGGAATGATGATCGGCCTGTTCGAGCCGGTCTGCGCGCCGTGGAACGTCGGCGGCATCCCCGACGACTTCTCGTTCGGCGAGATCCAGCCGGACTGGGATCGCATGGGGCCGTACGTCGAGACCGCGATGAAGCGCGTGCCGATCACGATGAATGTCGGCGTGAAGAAGTTCTTCTGCGGGCCCGAGTCCTTCACGCCCGATCTGCGTCCCGTCGTCGGCGAAGCAGCGGAGCTGAAGAACTACTTCGTCGCGGCCGGCCTCAACTCGATCGGCATTCTCACGGGCGGCGGCCTGGGCCGCGTGATGGCGCACTGGATCATGACGGGGTCGCCCGATGTCGACGTGACCGCGATGGACATCAAGCGGCTACATCGCTACCAAGCGAACCCGGCGTACCGCCGCACCCGCACTGTCGAGTCGCTCGGCATGGTCTACAAGTGCCACTACCCGACACACACGATGCAGACCGCGCGCGGCGCGAAGTGCTCGCCGATCTACGATCGCCTCGCGGCACGCCACGCGTACTTCCGCGACGTCAGCGGCTGGGAAGGCGCCGACTGGTATGGCCAGAGCGCGGCCGACACGAAGCAGAAGTCCGCACGCCTTGGGTGGGATCGCCTCGATTGGTTCCCGTATTGGGAGGCCGAGCACCGCGCTGCGCGCGACGGCGTGATCCTGATGGACATGTCGTTCATGTCGAAGTTCCTCGTCGAGGGACGTGACGCGGGCGCGATGCTGAACTGGATCAGTGCGAACAACGTCGACGGCGCGGCCAACACGATCACGTACACCCAGTGGCTCGACATCCACGGCAAGCTGCAGGCCGACCTGACGGTGACCAAGCTCGACCTCGAGAAGTACTGGGTCGTCGCGTCGGACACCTGCGAGCGCCACGTGGAGACGTGGATGAAACGCGCGATCCGCGAGGATCAGCACGCGCACGTGACCAACGTGACCGGCGGCTAC
This sequence comes from Kofleriaceae bacterium, assembly GCA_046160585.1. GTDB lineage: Bacteria > Myxococcota_A > Polyangia > Haliangiales > Haliangiaceae > JABFXX01. Next base: position 26,293 of record JBJXGN010000234.1, on the reverse strand, counting down.
GGCCAGATCAACATCCAGGGTCCGCGCTCGCGCGAGCTGATGCAGCTCGTCACCAGAGCGGACATGTCGAACACCGCGTTCCCGTTTCGCCACGCGCGAGAGATCGACGTCGGGTTCGCGCGGGTGTTGTGCATTCGGATCACGTACCTGGGCGAGCTCGGCTACGAGCTGTACATCCCCGCCGAACAAACCGCCCACGTCTACGACGCGCTGGTCTCTGCGGGCGCGCAAGTCGGCCTGGTGCACGCGGGTCTCAAGACGCTCGCGTCGTGCCGCATGGAGAAGGGCTATCGAGACTACGGGCACGACATCGACAACACCGACTCGGTGCTGGAAGCAGGCCTTGGCTTCGCGGTCGACCTCAAGAAGGAGGGTGGCTTCCTCGGCAAGGACGCCGTGCTTGCCGAGAAGGCACGCGGACCGCTCCGCCAGCGCCTGCTGCAGATCCTCGTGAAAGATCCGCAGCCCATGCTGTTCCACGCGGAGGTCGTGCATCGCAACGGCACGCCGGTCGGTTACGTGCGCGCGGCCTCCTATGGTCACACGCTCGGCGGCGCAGTCGGGCTCGCGATGATCGCGGCCCCTACCGGGGGCGCGATCGACAACGCGTGGATCGAGTCGGGCGCCTGGGAGGTCGATATCGCGGGGACGAAGTACCCGATCGTGGCGTCACTCAAGCCGCTGTTCGACGCGGAGAACAAAAAGATCAAAGTCTGACGACGTGCAGCCCGATGGCGCAGATCCGGGTCGGTCGGGGGCAGGCGAGAGCGACGGCGATCGCGAGGGCCAGCACGTAGTCGGCGAGCCGGCAGGCGACCGCACGCGCGACGAGCACGGCCGCAGCATAAGACGCTTCATCTATCTCGGGCTCGGCTTCTTCTTCGTGGGCCTGGGTGCGCTCGGTGCGGTGCTCCCCGTACTGCCCACCACGCCCTTCCTGCTGATCTCGCTGTGGGCCTTTTCGCAGAGCTCGGTGCGATTCGAACGCTGGTTGTTGGAGCACAAACGATTCGGGCCTCGCCTCATGGCCTGGCGCACGCATCGCGTGATTCCCTGGCCCGCGAAGCTAGCGGCCTGGGGCTCGATGATCGCGAGCCTGACGATCATGGCCGTCCTGGGACGTCCATGGTGGCAGCTCGGTCTCGCGGCGAGTGTGATGGCAATCGGTGCCGGTTACGTCGCGAGCAAGCCGTCGCGCCCGCCCGCTGCGGGCTTGTGAGGGCGGGGCAAACACATCTTCAACCAACCAGCGTACGCGCTTCGGTGTGATCGGCTCCGCGCCGTAGCACGCGAGGCTCCTCGACGCCGCGCGTAGGTAGGGTGTGTCGTGCGCTCCTCGGGTAGAATCGAGGTGGCGCAACATGCACCATGAAGACGGCATGGAAGCAGTTCGTCGCAACATCCCGAGCCAACGGTGGGGATGTCTGCGGACAGGCTCGACGCTTCTCCTGCTCGGGCTGTTCGGATGCGACACCGTGTTTGGTCTCGGCGACAGACCGCAGGACGCGGGCTTCGACATGACGCTCGACATGCCGGACGGGGCGATCGACGCAAGCGACGACGCCCCACTCCAAGTGTTCGAGTGCCCGATCGGCGGGCCGCTCCAGTTCGATCGAGATCCGATTGCGGTGATCGGCGGTTGCACGAACTACACGACCAGCTCCACGACCAACACCGCGTTGATGACCTGTGGAGGGGTGGTCAGCGAAGGTCCGATCGGTGCGGGCACCTCGAACGCCGTCCTGATCACACTCCCAGCGGGCGAGACCGCGCTGGATCCTCGTCTCGCTCCGAGTGGGGACCTCCTCTTCGCGAGGTCCGTCGCCATCGTGTCAAGGATCCGAGCGTTTCGGCGTGGAGGAAATTCGTGGGCGATCGAGCCTGCTTCGACGGCAGGCCTCCCCATGGAGCTAGCGACGAACGTCAACTTCGCGTCGCCGCCCTCGGCGTCACCGGACCGGCGATTGATGCTGCACCGCGGCGCGGACGGCGCCACCGTGTTTACCGAGTACCGCGACAACGCTGGAACCTGGACCATGGTCAGGGACTACCAGCCGAACGACCTTGGCGTCGGGACGTTCGAACACCCAAACATGACACCCGACGGTCTACATCTCGTCTACATTGGAGCGACCGCCGTCGGTGGCGCGAACAAGATCTGGCACGCGACTCGAGCGAGTACCGCGACCCCGTTCGATGCGCCGGTGATCATCGACGTCGACTCCGCGGACCTGTCCTACCCCCACCTCGCCGCCGATTGCAGTCGCCTGTACTTCAACTCGTTCGGCACGGTGGTGCAGGTAGCACGGAAGCCGTCGGCACCGTGACGGCAGCGCGCGCCGACTCCGCGCTCGCGCGCAGACTCCGCGCATGAGGCTCACACGTCTCGTTCTCGTGGGAGCGTTGGCGTTTGCTGCGTGTAGCGACGATCGGAGCAATCCACTGCGCGTGGAGCTCGACACGGGTGTCGTCATCGGGCTCGGCAAAGACGGCGTCCGCGAGTTCGTGCGCATCCCGTATGCGGCGCCGCCCGTCGGCGAGCTGCGGTTCAAACCGCCGCAGCCACCGGCGTCGTGGGACGAGGAGCGCGAGTTGATCACGCCGAGCGATCCATGCCCGCAGGGGGTCTCGTTTGCCGGCGGTGGCGTCGAGGACTGCTTGTTCATCAACGTGTGGGTTCCCGAGAATCCGCGCTCGAGCGGCACGCTGCCCGTGATGGTGTGGCTGCACGGCGGTGCGTTCATCTTCGGTAGCGGCAGCGACGCGTATTACTCGGGCGCGAACCTCGCCGCGGCGCAGGGCGTGATCGTGGTGAACTTGAACTACCGGCTCGGCGCGTTCGGGTTCCTCGCGCATCCGGCGCTCGCGGCCGAGGACCCGGCATATCCGTCGTCGGGCAACTGGGGGATCGACGATCAGTTCGCAGCGCTCGAATGGGTGCAGCGCAACATCGAGGCGTTCGGCGGCGACAGGACGAAGGTCACCTTGTTCGGCGAGTCGGCGGGCGGCTACAGCACGTGCGTGCACTACGTCGCGCCGAGGACGGAGGGGCTGTTTCGCGCGGCGATCAGCCAGAGCGGTGTGTGCACGACGAGCCTGCTCGAGCTGACGCGGCAAGAAGCGGAGACGGCGGCGATCGGCGTAGCGGATCTCCTCGGGTGCACGGGCTCGAACCCGCAGATCGCGGCGTGTCTGCGGACGAAGACCGTGATGGAGTTCATCGACGCGACCAATCCGATCCAGATGGGCGCACCGCCGGGCGGGCCGTTCTACCAAGGTGGACCACCGATCGTGACGCTTCCGAACATCGACGGGTTCGTCATCGAGAGGTCGTTACGCGAGACGTTCGAGAGCGGCGAGTTTGTGGCGCGACCGTTGATCCTCGGCGCGACGAAGGACGAGGGCACGCTGTTCCACACGTCGCTGTTCGCGACGCTCGTGGAGGACGAGACGCAGTATCGCGAGGCGCTCGCGCGGCGGTTTCCGGCCGACAGGATCGACGAGATCGTCGCGCGGTACCCCATCGCGAGCTTCGGGACGGCGATGCCGGCGAATCGCGCGATCGCCGAGGTCTCGGGCGACGCGTTCTTCGTCTGTCCGGCCCGCCGGACAGCGCGTGCGGTCGCGATGAAGGCGAAGACGTTCTATTACAGCTTTCAGCAAGAACCGAGTCAGGCGTTCATGCCGGACCTCGGCGTGTTTCACAGCGCGGAGATCCCGTTCCTGTTCGCGACGGATCCGCGCTATCCGCTCGCGCGCGCGGGCGACACGGGCAAGCCGACCCAGGATCTCATGCAGGCGCTCTGGGCGGAGTTCGTGACGACGCTGGATCCGAACCACGACGGCGCTCCCGCGTGGCCCGAATACGCGCGCACGACGGAAGACCATCTCGTGATCGCGAACGATCCGACGGTGGGCTCGGCGTACAAGTCGGCGCTATGTGATTTCTGGGATGGAGTCTGACCGCCCCCGATGACGACGTGACACCGCGCGGGCGCTTCGGGTTCCCTACTGATACGCTGGTCGGCGGGGGACACACGGATGAAGCGATATCTAGTGATCGCGGGCATCATTGTCGGCGCGATCCTGATCGGTCGAATCGACACGCACGATGGACGCTGCGAGTCGGCGTTCATGGCGCACGGGCTCACGATGTACTCGTGCCCGTCGGGAACGATCCGGCAGACGGCGAAGATGCACGTCGCGAACCTGCGGCGCGGCATCGAGGCGACGGTGACGCTCAGCGCGGCGGCGCACTACACGATAGCGAGCGCCGACGACGTCAAGTCGCTCGCGGTGCCCGACATCACGACGGTTCAGCTCTCGCTCGTCGACGCGAAGAACGTCGCGACGCCGCTGCCCTCGAAGCGCTCGACGATCCCTGGCGCGAATCGCAACGCGTTCGTGTTCAAGGTCCCCGAGGTCCCCGACGGTGAATACAAGCTGCGCGCCGAGTACACGACGCGCGTCGGGGTGGGGACGCTCGAGGCGGTGATCCCGCTGTTCACGCCAGCGCGCGTGCACGTGCTGACGGATCGCCCGCTGTACGAGCCGGGCAACACGGTGCGGTTCCGGGCGGTCGTGCTGCGCGCGAGAGATCTGTCGCCGCTCGACGGACGTCCGGGGCGCTGGCTGGTGCGCGATCCCGATGGCGAGGTGCTCCTCGAGGAGACCGCACCCGCGACGGACTGGGGTGTGGTCGCGGGGACCTTCCCGATCGATCGACAGGCGAAGACGGGCGAGTGGGCGATCGCGTGGGAGTCGGGCGCCGCGCGCGACGAGGTGCGGTTCAAGGTGGAGCCGTTCAAGCTGCCGCGCTTCCGCGTCGACGTCGCGGCGGAGAAGCCGTTCTATCGCGCCGGAGACAAGCCGACTGTGAAGGGAACGGTCGTGTATTCGTCGGGCGCCCCTGTGGCGAAGGCGAAGGTCGAGATCGAGTGGGAGATCGACGGTGACTGGCCGCCGCCGCTCGACTGGCAGGAGAAGCTGCTTCCGAAGACGGCGGAGGCGCAGGCGAACGGTCGCTTCGAGCTCGCGCTGCCGCAGGTGCCGGCGGATCTGCAAGGCGTGGTGACGCTGAGCGCGAAGATCGCGGCGCTCGATGCAGCGGGTGATCGCGTCGAGGCGCGCACGAGCGTACTGCTCAGCCAGGACGGCATCGCTGTATCGTCGGTGACCGAGCTCGGCAACGGACTTGTCGAGGGCTTCAACAACCGCATGTACCTGCGGGTGACGACGCCCGACGGCAACGTCGTGCGCAACACGAAGATCCACATCAAGCGCGCGTGGGAGACGAACGACAAGGGCATCGATGCCGACGTCGACGAGGACGGTGTCGCGAGTGTGCAAATCGATCCCGGTGCACCGGTGAACATCGTGATCCCCGCGATGCCGTACCGCCCGCAGCCGAAGGTGGCGCTCGTGACCCGCGGCGAGATCGGGGACCTGATCGGCGACGTCGTATCGATGGCCGATCAGGTCCGCATGGATCAGTGGTTGAAACCGATGGGCGCGTGCGCGAAGTGGGTCGGCGCTCAAAGTATCGACGGTGAAGACGACAGCGGTGGCAACAATGCGCAACTCGGCATGCGCGTCGATCGCGGCGGCGGCATCGTCGCGATCGGCTCGAACCCGTCGCCTCTCGGCAAGTGCGCTGCGAACATCGCGAAGGGGCAGCGCCTCGCGGCCGGCGGCGAGCGTCTGCTCACGGTCGATTTCACGTTCGAGGATCCCGAGCTGTCGACGCTGCACGCGGAGATCGTGAGCGCGTTCGAGGGCCCCGCGGAGCTCGCGACGAACGTGCACAACCTCGCGAAGAGCACTCGCGATTGCCTTCCGAAGATCGCAGGACACGTGCCACGCGCGCTGACCTGGCGCATCACGCGCGGTGCGAAGGACGTGCAGCTCGGCCCGTGGATCGACACGCCCATCGAGGAAGGCGAGCCGAGCGCGTCCAACGCACTAGGGTGCATCCAGGGTAAATACGGCGGTCGCATCGCGCTCGCCGAGCCCGCGCCGAGCGACGCACTCGGCATCATCCGCTTCTCGTTGACGCCGCCCGAGAGCGAGTCGGAGGACCGACCGCAGGCGACGACAATGCTCGGCTACGAGCTCGTGGTCAGTGCGCCGGACATCGAGGGCAAGCCGTCGACGAAGATGCGCGTCGCACCGGGAACGGTGCCGAACCTGCGGCTGCGGGTGAACCCGATCCTCGCGAAGGTCGGCGACAAGGTGACGGCGGAGCTGATCCGCGGACCCGAGTTCACCGGCACGTTGCCCAAGGAGCTCGTCGTGAAGCACCTGAAGGGGGAAGCCAAGGTGAAGCTCGACGTGGAGCGCCGCGCGGAGATCACGATCGACGACAAGGCCGAGGGCTGGGTCGAGATCAGCGGCGCGGGGCAGCGCGCCCTCGTGTTCGTGAAGCCGCAGACGGAGCTGACGGTCACCGTCGAGCCGAAGCAGCCGAAGTACAAGCCGGGAGATCAGGCGGAGCTCGCCGTGCACACGAAGATCGCGGGCAAGGGCGGCAAGGCGGCCGTCGGTCTGTTCGGTGTCGACGCGAGCCTCGGGCAGATCGCGTCGCTCGAGGGCGCGGACAGCATGGCGCGCGTTCAGCCACAGGTGCAGACGAGCCAGCCTGCGTTCGGGTTCCTCGACGGGCAGGCGCTCACGCTCGGTCGCATTCGCGGAGCGAACGCGGCGGCGGCGACGGTGCTGCGCGTGTCGGCGATCCCGGCACCGCCGGAGCTCGACGCGGTGATCACCGCAACCGCGACGACCCAGTTCGATCCGGTCGAGGAATTGACGGACAACTTCTACACGGTGCTCGCAGAGCTGCACGTGCAGGCGCGCGCGTGGGAGAAGAGCGCACCGCCCGCGGAGAAGATGCAGCCGCTGGTGATGGCGCGCCTGTGGAAGCAGGCGCTCGCCGCGAGCAAAGCGCGCAAGGAGAAGGTGACGGACGCGTACGGTCGCGAGCTGCGGCTGTCGATGTTGCCGGGCGACTTGCTGTCGCTGACGGATCCGCGTGCGGTGATCGTCGTCGGGACTCGCTTGCCAGAGGATGTCGAGAACTGGGCCGCGTGGGTGAAGAAGGAGAAGCCGTGATGAGCGCAATGACCAGGAAGTCGACCACGAAGTCGACGACGAACCTGCTGCTCGGGCTGCTGGTGATCGCGAGCTGCGGTCGCGACAAGGCCGACGGCTACAGCGAGACTCGCACATACGCGACGAGCGGGGAGCCCGCGCCGCCGCCCGTGGAAGAAGATCCGTGGGACGGCGAGGACGAGAGCGGCGGCACCGGCACCGCGATGGCGCTCGAAGAAGGCAAGATGGGAAAGAAGGAATCGGATCGCGCCGAGGGCCAGTACAAGATGAAGCAGGACTCCTCGCGCGCGCAGGCGATCGATGACGCGAAGACCGCGGGCAACCTCGGCAGCGAGGGTGAGATGGCGGGCGGCTTCGGCTTCGGCCAGAGCAATGCGGGGCCCGGCGGCGGCGGGACGGGCTGGGGCACCATCGGCACGGGACGGTACCCCACGACCGGCAAGGGGGCGGGTACCGGCTCTGGCTACGGCGTCGGCAGCGGCCGTGGCGGCATGCGGGGTCGCGGCGGCGGCGGCGGCGGCGGCGACAGCGAGGATGTGGTGCGCTCGTGGTTCCCGGAGACGTTTTTGTTCGAGCCGCTCGTTGTCACCGACGACGCGGGCAACGCGACGGTGCCTGTCCGCGTTCCGGACAGGTTGACGAGCTGGCGTGTCCTCGCGCTCGCGCACTCGCGCGAGGGCGCACAGGGCGGCGCGACGACGCAGTTCATCGGCACGCTGCCGACGTACGTCGACCTCGTCGTGCCGAAGTTCCTCGTCATCGGCGACGAGGTGAAGCTGCCGATCCAGATGATCAACACGACCGAGTCGCCCGTCACGAGCCAGCTCACGCTCGACGTGAAGAACGGCGCGCTCGGTGCGGGCGGCGGTACGAAGACGATTCCCGCGCAGAGCGGCGTCGTCGAATATGCGACGCTGAAGGCCGAGAAGGCCGGCACGATCACCGTGTTCGGCAATCTCGCCGGCAGCGACGCCGTGCAGCGCACGATCGAGGTGCGTCCGTCGGGCAGGCCCGAGACGGTCATGCGTACGGGCACGCTCGCGGAGCCACGCACGCTGACGATCGACGGGCCCGTGGACTCCGATCCGGCGACGGATCGAGTGCGCTTGCTCGTGTATCCCGGCGCGCTGTCGCTCCTGCGCGCAGAGCTCGGAGTCTCGACGCTACGCGCCGGCGTCGCCGAGGACGCGTACGCACTGCTCCTCGCCGGAAAGGCGGAGAAGCTGCTCGGCGCACTCGGTGACAAGGCGGATCCGGAGGCGATCCGCACGCTGTCGATCATCACGGGCCAGCGCGCGATCCGCGCGGGTCGCAATCTCGACGTGGATCGCGCGACGCTGCTCGTCGAGGCCGCGCTCGCGCATCCGCAGAACCCGGTGCTCGCGCGCCTCGGCGAGCGGGCGGCGGCGTTCCTCGCGAAGAGCCAGCGCCCCGACGGTACGTTCGCGGGGGGCCAGGGCTGGACGCTGCAGCGCGTGCTCGTGGCGACCGCGGATGCGACGCGCGCCGTCGCGAGCGCACACTTGACGACGACGGAGCGCCAGCGTGCACAAGGTGTCGCGATGCGCGCCGCGGGTGCGTTCGAGCGCAACTCCGAGCAAGTCCAGGACGCGTACACGGCGGCGGCGATCCTCGCGAGCGGCGGTGCGAAGGGCGCGTTCGCCGACAAGCTGCGCGAGCGCGTTCATGCCGGCATCAAGGCCGAGGTCGACGGCTCGAAGTACCTCGACGTGCCGGCGGGTGTCGTGCGCTCCGACGGCATGGTGCCGACGCGCGTCCAGGCGACGGCGCTCGCGGTGCTCGCGCTACAGGGTGATGCAAAGGCGCCGATGGCGGATCTCGGCGCGACGCTGCTCGGCTCGTACAGCCCCGAGCGCGGCTGGGGCGACGGACACGCGAACCTCGCGTGTATGCAGGCCGTCGTCGAGTTGTTCAAGACGCCGGTGCCCGCGGGCGTGAAGATCTCGCTCCTCATGGACGGCGTGCTCGTCACCGAGGGCACGCTCGATCGCGAAGCGCTGCGCGAAGTGCTGACGCTCGAGGCGCCCGCGCCGGCGACAGGCCTCGCGGGCTCGCACACGTGGAAGATCGTCGCCGAGCCGCCGGTGCCGGGCCTCGGTTATTCGCTCGCGCTCAAGGGCTACGTTCCGTGGAAGAAGCAGACCACGGAGCAGGGCCTCGAGATGGAGGTCACCGGCGCGACGATGACGGCGCAGGTCGGCAAGCCCACAGAGCTGACGCTCGTCGCGACGGCGCCGTCGGGTAGCGAGGTGAAGATCGTGCAGGCGCTCCCCGCAGGCGTGCAGGTCGACACCGCGAGCCTCGACGCGCTCGTCGAATCGGGCAGCGTCACGAAGTTCGAGGCCGCCGAGGGCAAGCTCGAGCTGACGATGCCGCCGCTCGATCCGGGACAGCTCCACACCGTGAAGTACAAGGTGATCCCGACGCTGGCCGGCACGCTGCGTAGCGCGGCGTCGACGATCTCGATGGGCGCGACGAAGTTCAGCGTCCCGCCGATTCAATGGACCGTGAAGCAGTAACGATCTCGAGCGTCGCGCGCGGCTACGCTGAGGGACAAGCGGAGCGTTCGGAGCTTGGTCGGTCTGTTGTCCGGCGTCCGGCCGAAACTCGGACGCATCGTCCAGCCGGCGGACATGAGACAATGGATCGATGAGGCTCGCGCTGTTCGCGCTAGGACTCGCTGCATGCGGACCCGGCGGCGAGACTGTGGTCGACGCGGCGTGCGAGCCCGCGATGCTGTATCTGAACCGCACCGGCGCGACGTACCAGTTCGGCGGCTTCGACAACTCGTCGATGAACATCACGCCGATCGTGGACGTAGAGCGCACGCTGCCACCGTGGCCATACGACGACGTCGACTGGGCATCGCTCGCGAGCTGCATCCGCACCGGCCTCGGGCAGTTTCCGGTGACGGTCACCGAAACTGATCCGGGCATGGCAAAGCACGTCGAGATCGTGTTCACGACGTCGTACTGGGCGGGGCCCGCGGGCACCACCATGATCACGACCGCGGGGTGTCGCGACGGCCTCGAGGTCATCTTCTTGTTCGGCAACGCGCTGCCGACGTACGCGCGTGCGTGTCACCTCGCCGTGCGCTCGTACGCGCAGATCACCGCGCAGCTCGATCTCGTCGGTGATTGCGAGGACTTCATGAACAACCAGCTCGACTGTAGCGAGAGGCGCACGTTCAAGGACGCCGACGCCGCGTGTGTCGACGACGCCGATGTGCCCACCGAATGCCGGTGCGGCGGCAGCACGCAGAATGGCTACCAGGCGCTTCTCGCCGCGACGACGTGTCCCTGACGTAGATCGCTAGATGCTGCAGGTCGGCGCGTCGAACTCGACGTCGACACGGACCACGCTGCCGGCGAGGTTCGCCTGGCCGCTGTAGCTGCCGAACAGGCCGGTCGTCGACGCGGCGTCGATGATCATCGTGCCGTCGATCGCGAAGCCGTCGGGATAGTTCGCGGTGAACTTGGGGAACACGAACGGCGGTACCTCGGTCGTGAGCAGGATCGTTCCGCGCGGTGCCGAGCTCAGCTGCGTGTACACCTCGAGCACGACGAGCGCGTCGCCGCGGTTCTTGCAGTCGGTCCCCGGGGCGTTCTCGCCGATCTCGATGCTCCACACGCGAAACGCCGCGATGCCGTTGGTCCCGTTCGCGACGATCACGGTCGCTGACGCGGCGGATGGGTGCGCCGTCGAGCTCGCCTCGCCCAGGCCGGTCGGCTCCGCACACGCGGCGAGCGTTGCGATCGCGACGAGGATGCGAGCCATGACTACAGGCTACACCGCGATCAGCGAAGCGCTTCGAGCTTCTTCGCTGCCTTCTTCACGTTGCCGAGCCGCGCGCGCAGGTTGCTCCACGGGTCGCCGATGGAGTCGAGGCGCGCCGCGATGTCGCGCATGGTGATGCCGTTCGGCTTGACGTCGTCGAGCTCCTCCCACTCGATCGGCGCGGACACGGGCGCACCCGGACGCCCGCGCAGTGAATACGGCGCGACGACGGTGGCGCCCTGCGCGTTGCGCAACGTGTCCATGAACAGCCGGCCCGCGCGGTCCTTCTTGTAGAACTCCATCGTCACCAGGTCGGGATGTCGCACGCACATCATCTTCGCGATCTCGTTCGTGAGCGCGTGGACCTCGCCGAACGCCGCCGTGCCATCGAGCGGCGCGACGACGTGCAGCCCCTTCGATCCCGTGGTCTTCACGAACGCACCGAAGCCGACCTCGTCGAGGATTTCGTGCAAGAGGCGCGCGGTTTGCTGCACGAGATCGAAGCGGCCGTCCGGCGGATCGAGGTCGAAGACGATCAGGTCGGGGTTTGCGGGCGTCTTCTTGCGGCTCGTCCAGATGTGCAGCACGAAGCCACCCTGGTTGACGAAGTACACGAGGCTCGCGGCATCGTTGCAGATCGGATAGACGACGCGCGTCTTCGTGCCGAGCTCCGCGCGATCGATCCAGTTGGGATAGTGCTTCTGCACGTGCTTCTGGAAGAAGCCACCCGCGTCGATGCCCTTGGTGAACCGCTCGATCGTGAGGGGCCGTCCAACGAGCTCCGGCAGGATCACGTCGGCGATGCTCGCGTAGTAGTCGATGACCTCGCCCTTCGTGATGCCGACGTCGGGGAACACCACGCGATCGGTGTTCGTCAGCTTGACCTCGACGTCGTCGAACGTCATTGAACGCGCTGCACCGCCCACTTCGCGCAGTCTACGCGCTACAAAGCGCCCATGTACGTCTTCCTGTCTCCCGAATGGTTCACGAAGGTCGACGAGCTGATCGCAGCGGCGGGCGACCTGAAGATTCCGCCCGAGATGACGGCGGTGACCGCAAACGTCACGGTCACGTCGCCACACGGCGAAGCGAAGATCTTCATGAAGAATGGCCTGTTCACGCAGGGCCATCAGCCGGACGCGGAGGCGTCGATCACGCTGAGCGAAGAGCTCGCGCGCAAGATCTTCGTCGAGGGTGACGCCGCCGCGGGCGTCCAGGCGTTCATGATGGGCGAGATGAAGCTCGAGGGCGATCTGAAGAAGCTCGTCGCGATGCAGACGGTCGAGCCGAGCGAGCCGCAGAAGGCGCTGACGAAGAAGATCGCGGCGATCACCGCGGCCTGATCACTGTGGCGGCTTCGCGAACTCGCGAACCGCGACGGGCTCTGGCGCGGGCTCCGGCATCGGCTCGGGCATCGGCATGACGGGCGCCTCGATGCCACCGACGTTCACCTTGCCGAAGCGGCCTGCATCGGCGGTCTTGCCGCCGACGAGATCGCGCGCGAGCTGCGGGTGCTTCATCAGCTCGTCGACGGCGAGGTCGAGGTTGTGCTTCGCGAGCGAGTTGATCTGGCGCTCGACGTCCTGATAGAGCGTGTACAGGCGCTGGATCTCCTGCGTGCGCTGCATCTGCTCGCGACCCTCGTGCCAGCCCGGCACCTGGATCGAAACGATCTCTGCCTTCGTGAGACCCGACGTGAGGATCCAGTTGTAGAGCTCGCCCTTGGTGACGTCAGCGAGCGCGAGGTTGTTGTTCTCGTACGAGACGGCCTCCGACGCGACGCGGCCCCAGTCGCCGGCGATCAGCGTCGCCGCAGCACACAGGTTGCCGAGCTCGTCGAGCCACACGTGACCGGCGCCCGGGATATTGCGGTTCACCGGATAGACGCGCGCTTCGCGATACGCGAGGAAGCGCTCGATGACGATCTTGCGGCGCTCGGCGAGCTTCGCGCGAACTTGCTTGCGCGTGGGCATCGGCGCGACGGGCTCGATCACGATCGGCGCGGGCTTGACCTGAATCGGGACCGACAGAGGCGACGTCGTCGACCTCGCGTCGGCGTGAGGAATCGCGCAGCCGAGGAGGCTCGATGCGAGGGCAAGGGAGGCGAAGAGAGTGCGAACGCGAGACATGACGTAGTTTCCTTTGTTGGCGGCAAGGAGTTTCACGCTCGGCGTGCACGTAAGGTCTGCGCGTAACCACGCGCAAACCGCGACGTTACGCAGCCCTTACAGTAGGCTACTGCCGTGCGCTTCGTAGTCCTCGCGCTGGCCCTCCTGCTCGGGCTCCCGCGCGCCGACGCACAGTCGCCTCCTCCACCGGTCGCGGTCTCGGCACCGATTCGCGTCGCGCTCGAGTGTGAAGAGGCGGGGAGGACAAAGGTGTGTCCCGCGTTCCTTCTCGGCTTCATCGACGCGAACAAGGTGCTGTTGCCGTCGCCGCGCGCGGGCGCCGATGTCGTCATCTACGTGACGGCGACACAGGTCGCGATGATCGATCGCGTGCAGCTGCGCTTCGTCGGACGGATGGAGGGTGCGCCGGCGGCGATCGAGCTGGGCGTCGACATCGACTCGCGCGGCACGGACGACGAGCAGCGCGCGCAGCTCGAGCCCGCGTTCCTGCGCGGCATGGCCGTGTACGTCGGAGCGCGGTATCCGAAGGCAGTCACCGTCGCGCTGCAGACGCCGGCGGAGGTCGCGGCCGCAAGTGCGAGCGTGGGGTCGCCGTTCGGTCTTGTCGTCGAGATCGGCGGCAACGGCAGCTACACCGAGCGCTATCGATCGGCGTTTGTGAACCTGAACATCGTCGGCAAATATGTCACGCGCGAGCGGCGGGCGCTCGTCGGCATGTTCTCCAACGCGGGCCTCAATCGACAGCCGCCGCTCGAGGTCGATGGCCAGCTCGTGTCGCTCGACACAGAGCGCTGGTTCATCCGGGCGGGCGCGGAGTTCATCCAACTTCTCGACGAGAAGTGGTCGATCGGCGCGGGCAGCTTCACGAACTTCGAAGATCCGAAGGCACAGTACAAGTACTCGAATCGGTCGCGCGCAGCGATCGAGTGGGATCGCTTCGCGAGTGACGATCCGCGTGGCAATCGCCTCGCGGTCTTCTATCACCTCGGCTGGGTCACCGAGCGCTATCGCGTTCGCAACGAGCTGGGCGAGACGTTTTCGTCGCACCCGGTGCATGGCATCAACGCCGTCGGCTCGCTTCGCCACGACAAGCTCGAGTTCGGCCTCGAGCTCGAGACCGAGGTGCAGCTGCTGCATCCGACGCGCCGGCGCGTCGTGACGCTCTCGCCGGAGATAGCGATCAAGCTCGGCGATCACGTCGACCTCAGGTTCTCGCTCTCCCTCACGCAGCGCGAGACTCCGGCGCCCGACATGGACGCGATCGATCCGTCGGACTTCGCGCAGCTCTCGCGCCTGTCGTACGCCGAGCCGCTGTCGATCAGCGGATCTCTATCGATCTCGCTTCACTGGGATCCGACGAACGGCGTCCGCAACGATCGCATCGACTCGATCTGAGACCTGCTAGACGCGCGCGAAGTCGATGAAGCCCTTCGTGGGCTCGGTGTCGATCAGCTTCACGCGGATCCGATCGCCGACGTCGAGGCCGCGCTCTCCGCGCACGACGCGTCCCTCGGCAGGCGGGTGGAACAGGCGCGCGAACGTTCCCTTGTCGGCGGCACCCGTGACGATCGCGTCGAACTCGTCACCGACGCGCGGTGCGAGCAGTGCCGCGGCGGCGACCTTGCGCATCGTTCGTTCGACCTTGCGCGCGGCGTTCTCGCGGTCCGTACAGTGCGCGGCGTGCTCGACGAGCTCGTCGTCGGTGTAGGGCTGCTTCCGTCCGGCCGCCGCGGCCTTGAGCAACCGCTGCGTGATGAGATCCGGGTAGCGGCGATTCGGCGCGGTCGAGTGCGCGTAGTCGTCGACGGCGAGACCGAAGTGACCGGTGTCCGGATCGGTCGCGCGCTGCAGCTCGTAGCTGCCCGGGCCGAGCAGCTTCACGACGGACAACGAGAGGTCCGCGAACCGTAGCGGATCCGCCTCGCGCCGCTCGGCGAGGAACTCGGCGAGTGCCTTCGCGTGGGGCTCCGCCGGCAGCTTGTACTCCCAGGACGCCGCGAGCTCGACGATGCGATCCCAGCGCTTCGGGGCGCGTACCACACGGCGGATCGACGAGAAGCCCGCTCCCTCGAGGAACCGCGCGGTCGCGCCGTTCGCCGCGATCATCAGATCTTCGACGAGCTGGCGCGCACGGTTCTTGTGGGTCACCTGCAGATCGATGACGCGGCCATCGCGCATCACGGGGCGCGCTTCGATCGTCTCGAAGTCGAGGGCACCGAGCGCGTAACGTTTCGTTCGCAGCTTCTGCGCCGCCTCGTCGTGCAGGCGCAGCTGTGCCGCGATCGTCTTGTTCTCGAAGATCGAGCCCTGGCCCTCGAGCCAGGCGCCGACGCGCTCGTACACGAGCTTCGCGTGGTTGCGCACGCGCGCCGGATAGATCCGCGTCGCTGTGTCGTCGAGGCTCCCATCGTCCTTGACGACGATCTCGGTGACCATCGCGAGTCGGTCTTCGCCCTCCAGCAGGCTCGTGCGATCCGTCGACAGTAGCTCGGGCAACATCGGGAAGATCGCGACGCCGGTGTAGAGCGTCGTGGTGTTCGTCGCTGCGTATCGATCGATCGGGGACTCGCGCGGCGCCAGAGCGTCGACATCGGCGATCCCGATCTTCAGGCAGATGCTCCCGTCGTCGAGTCGCTCCGCTACTTCGAGCTGATCGAGGTCTCGTGACTCCGCGTTGTCGATCGACGACCACGGCAGGTCGCGCAGGTCTTTCACTCCCGCGACCGGATCCTCCGCGGGCACGCTGTCCTCGATCCCTTCGGGCAGCTCCGGGTCGAACCCGTTGTCGCGCAGCACGCGGCGCGCGATTGCCACCATGTCCAGCTCCGGTCTCGGTCTCGCCACATGGCGACGATATCGCTAGCCACGCAGCTTCGTGCGGATCAGCCCCCAAAACCCATCCGGAGCGAGCCGAAACTTCCAGCCGAGGTGTGCACGACAACGCTTGCAGATCGCGATCTGCCAGGTCCATCCGGGGAACCACGTGAACGTTGCCTCTTCGTCACCCACCTCCACGCATCCAGCCGCGTCGCGAAAGCAAGCTACGTCGAACACGACCCCCGACGGATTCACGAACGTGTGCTGGTGCGATCCACTCATTTCGATCGCGTCGCGTCGCGTCGCGATCTCGTGTCCACATGCAGCACAACGCAGCACCTCGTCCTCGCCGACCCTCTCGTCACCCTTCGTCATCTCTGACGCATCGCGCCGGAGATCCGGAACTTCTTTCGCCACGCACGCACACTGTACTTGACGATCATGATCGCGATTCGCTATTGGTGGCCGACATGGGCGTTTGGGGAACTGGTGCGTTCGACAATGACGCGGCGTGTGATTGGTTTGCCGACCTGGCCGACACGTCGGACCTGACCTTCGTGACCGACACGCTGTCGTCGGCCCAAGAGGTCGACGACGACGAGCTCGACGTGGAGCTCGGTTGTGCCGCCGTCGCGGCGTGCGAGGTGATCGCGCGCCTGCAGACGCACGCGCGTGGTTCATCCAATACGATCGTCTCCCGCAAGGACGCGATGGTGGAGCTCGTCGAAAGTTGGGTGCGGTCGCACCCAGCTCGTCCATCTCCCGACGTGGTCCAGCTCGCGACCAACGTCCTCGACCGCGTGACCAAGGGCTCCGAGCTCGCGGTCCTGTGGCGCGGTGACTCCGCGTGGTTGAGTCAGGTCAAAGACCTGCGCCGCCGGGTCGCCGGCAACTGACGAAACCGGATCGCCCGCGAAGCGCTTGCTACTCCGCGCCGCGCGCCCAATATCGCTCGATGTCACCGAGCACGATGCTGCCGCCGAGCGCGCGTCCCGCGCCGCCTTGTGCGGACGCGGTGTACGTCTCGCGCAGCTTCGCCCGATCGTCGGCGAGCAACGACGCGAGCCGGTCGCGATCCTCGTCGTCGGTCAACATCGCGAGCAGCGCTCGTCCCGCCGCGGCGTGGCGGACCTCGTCGAATAGCACGAGCTCGAGCACGGCCTTGATCGCGGGCTCGGTGGTGGCGTCGCGATACGCGGCAAGCGCGTAGATCGACTCCTGCTCGCCGACGACCAGCTCGCGCGCCACGATCATGATCGCACGTTCGCGCGCCGACTCTGCTGCCTCGCGCGGCGGCAACCCGCAGTCCGCCAGATCGATCGCGAGGTCCGCGTGCCCTCCGAGCCAGCCGACAACTCGCGCGGTCAGCTCGGTGTGGCGGAGCTCGTCACCGATCAGTCGGTGCACGGTGCACAGGGCGGGGTAGGGCGCCTCCATGTCCGCGAGCAGTCGCAACAGCTCGGAGAACACGGCCACGGAGCGATATTCGTCGACGATGCGGCCGGCCCACGCGACCCGCGCGGCGTCGATGTCACCGCGCGCGTACCGCGACAGGTCGGGCGCGCCCGGCACGTCGCGCGGCGCGGTCGCATCGAGCTCTGCGGTGAACCGGCGGAAGATCGAGACATCGGTGTGGAGAGCGATCACGAGGTCACCTCCGGCGTCGGGGGCATCGATGGGGGCACGATCACGCCATCGATGTGGAGCGCGATCACGGCGCCTCCTTCGCGGGCGCATCGCTCGCGGGTTCGTCCGCGCGATCGGTGTCGTTCCCGAGAGGACGGACGCGCTGCTTCTGCAGCTCGTTCTTCCACGGTCGGTAAGCGCGCGACTGTGGTCGAAACTCGGGCTCGCGCGTGGGCGCGATCTCGGTCCTCGCCGAGGATGGCTCCGCGGAGATCGAGGGGGTCATCGGTGTGATCCGCGTCGGCGCGGCGCGGGTGGGCGCGGGACTCGCAGGGGCCGTCTTCGCAGGCGCAACGCCGGGGGCGGACTTTGTGGGCGCGGACTTTGTGGGTGCGGACGTTGTGGGCGCGTCCTTCGGTGCCGTCGGGGCGGGGTTCGTCGGCGATGCCCGCGTGGGTGACGCACGCGTGGGTGACGCACGTGTGGGTGACGCACGCGTCGGCAGCTCGGGCATCGCCGGTGCGGCCTTGGCGGGCGCGATGCTGGGCGACGCATCCGGCGGCGAGTCGGGCTGCGCGGCCTTGTCGGGGGGCGCGGCCTTGTCGGTGGCAGCGGCCTCCGAAGCAGATGGTTGCGGTGTAGACGCGAGCGGCGAGCTCGCGCGTTCACACGCAGAGAGAGACAGGATCAACGCGAGAGTGGTGCAGTGACGCATCTCGCGACTCACGCGCCGCGATCGATATCGCTCTACGATTTAACTTCTTCGATCGCCGAGCGTCTTACCGATCGTCACGATCGATCTTACAGAGACCTTACTCGATGGTCTCGATCGCGATCGGGGACGTGCAGTCACCGGGGCCCGCGTGACCCGCGGCGTCGACGAGGATCACGCAGAAGACGGCTTCGGTCGCGCCCATCTCGTCGATCCCGAGCTCGGCGCACGCGGCGGGAAGGACGCTCGACGAGGTCGCGCCCACGTCGTTGACGTGCAGATCGAGCGAGCCTCTGACGCCCGCGTCGCCATCGACCACGGAGTCGGGCGCGATCGCGGGGATGTCGAGGATCGTGACGAGCTTGTCGTTGCGGCAGTCGTGCACCTCGGCCGCGCCGCCGCCGAGATCTCCGTCGGCGTCGAGGTAGTCGACGGTGATCGTGAGATCGTCGAGGCGATCGTCATCGGTTGTGAGCGACTCCGGCGTAGCCATGCGGACGGTTGCGCTCGGCGCGGGATCGTCGTCGGCGCAGCCGAACGCGAGGGAGAATGCGATGGGCACGAGGGCGAGTCGGGTCATGAGGTTCCTCGTGATCAGTTGATGTGGATGGTGAATTCAGCGCTTTCGAACGCGATCATGCCGAACACGACGGGCGGACCGATGTCGAACTCGTCGATGTAGAAGGCCTGTAGGAACATGTTCGCACCGCCTGCGGGGATCGTGTCCTGGACCATCGTGACGGTGTCGATGCGTGGCAGCGTCGCGGGGATCGTGAAGCTGCGCTCGCGGTTCATCAAGTCGCCGTTGCCCATCGGTGGGTTCGTCGCGTCGTACGTGGTCGCGCCGGTCTGCGGGTCGTCGGTGTTCGCGGGATCGAGGATGACGGCCTTGTCGTTACCGAGCAGCAGCGAGACGCCGGAGAACGGGATCATCGCGTCCGCGGTCTCGAAGTCCTGCACGGTGTGACGCAGGACGATCGTCTGCCCGATGTTCACGTTCAGCTGGCCACCGTTGTCGAGGCGATTGCCGTTGGTGTCGTACACGCCGAGCTGCGGTCGTTTGGGCGGGTTGTTCAACACGGGCGCCGTGGCGGCGCCGGGCGAGCGCAGCGCGCCGTCGCGGATCCAGTCCTCGAGGGCGGCGACATCCGCTTCGTCGAGCGGCTCGGCGCCGAGCGGCATCTGCGTCGTGACGTCGCGGTTACGGATCTTGTCGATGAAGAAGCTGGCGTTCGGATCGCCGGGCTTGACGCGCAGGCGACCGAACTTCTCGATCGCAGGGCGGTTCACGACGTACGCGTAGGTCAGCGCGGGCGTCGAGAGGTTCGGCTCGAACTGCCCGTTGTGGCACAAGCCCGGCTGACCCGAGCAGCGCTGGCTGATGATGCGCGCGTGAAGATCGTCGAGCGATCCGGGCGCAGCGGTGTTCTCGACGGCGAGCGGATCGTCATCGACCGCGGCGTCGGGGGTGTCGGGCAGCGAATCGCTACCGCACGCCGCGAGTGCGATGACCGCGAAGACGACGGGCCTCATGCCATCACCTCCTCGACGAGCATGCCGGGCCGCGCGCCCTTCTCCATCAGCGTCTCCTTCATCACCGTGTCGTGACCGAGCAGCGTCATCGCGGTCATCGCCGCGTCGATCGTCTCGTAGCGACCGGACGTGCGGCCCGTCTGCGAGACGTTGGTCGGCGCGATGACGTTGTTGCGCGCGATGTCCGGGCCGAGCGCGAGCATCCACACGTCGCGATCGGAGTCGTCGCCCTCGCCGTGATCGATACCAAAGCGTCCGAGGCTGTCGGGGTTGTTGTTGTTGAAGTAGCCGTGGCGACCATGCTCGGGCAGCACGATCATGGTCGTCGTATCGCGCAGCTCCGGGTCGGCCTGGATGAAGTCCCACAGGTGCGCGACGCACGCGTCGGCGATCTGCTGGTTGCGCAGGTAGCCGTTGAAGTCCGAGTGGCACACGTCGACGTCGAGCAGCGTGATCGCCATGACCGCGGGCTTGAACTTCGCGAGCACGCGCTCCGCGTGATAGATGGTGCGCGCGTCGGCGGTGCCGTCGATGCCCCCGTCTTGTTCGCGCAGGCCGATGCCGAAGCTGTCCGGGAAGTAGCTCTGGAACGTGCCGTCCGAGTAGATCTGCGAGAGGTGCGTCTGGACCTCGCCGTTGTCCCGCGGCGAGAGGTGCACCATCGGATCGTCGGCAGCGAACTTCGGCGAGTTGCCGTCGAGGATCGCCGTGAGCTTGGCCGCCGCGGCGTCCTCTGCAGCGTCCGACGGGATCGTCGGCAAGCCGCTGGCGCTGACGATGTTCAGCTCGCGGTTGCCGCTCGCGATGATCGCGGCGAGCGGCTGCATCGCACCCGGTGGCTGGAGGTAGATGCCCGCGTATTTCGATCCGTAGTGAACGTGATCGCTCGCGATCAGGGCGCGATAGAAGCCGCCCACCTGCGAGACGTACCAGGTGTCCGTCGCGGGTGCGTTCGTCGCACGACGGTGGAGCTCGAAGATCGTCGGGGTCGCGAGGTGCGCGTCGGCGCGGTTCTCGATGCGGTTGTACGCACCCGACAGCAAACAGCCGTGACCCTGGAGGTGTCCGGGCGGTCCGTCCGCGTAGCGCAGGTTCGTGATCAGGGTGCCCTGCGTGTACAGCGGCTGCGCGCGCGGCGGCGGCAATGCGAGTGCGGGCGCGTTGATCGCGTATTCGGGCGCGATGCGCACCGACGTCGGCTGTGGGTTCGGCATCGACACGAGCCGCGTCGTCCCGAGGAGGTTCGGCATTGTCGGTCCCTCGGCCATGCCGAGCGACTCGCGCAGGCGCAGGCCTCCGCCGATGCCGACGATGATCACGCGCTTGCCGTTACCGGCGGCGGTCGCCCGCTTGACGCGGATCAGTGGAGACAGCGCCGAGGTCGCGGCGGCCGCGCCGAGTCCGGCGAGCGCACCGCGGAGGAAGTTGCGACGAGAGATGGCCATGGGGTGATCTCCTTCCGGGCCTACTGGCTCTGGTACTCGCGCGACGCAATGATCGCGCGGATGACGGTGCGGGGACCGACGGCGGGGTCTTGCTTCCACGCGTCGGCGAAGGTCTCGAGCTCGTACGTGTTCGGCGCGCGGCCGAGCAAGCGCTCGAACTGCTCGGTGATGTACTCGCGCGGATCCGTTCCGCCGGCGGTCGCCTTGTCGGGGACCGTGACCTCCGTCGAATGCAGGAGGCCGTTCACGAGCAGGTTGCGCATCGGCATCGAGTCACCGAGTCCGTCGAGGACGGTCGATAGCTCGCGCTCCTCGTCGATCGGTAGCCGGAACGCCTCCATGCCGTTGAACCTGACGACGAACTCGTACGACTCCGGGGTGCGGCCGAGCAGGTCCGCATAGACGGTGCGCAGGAACTGCGACGATGTCTTGGCCCTCGGCGTGCGGTCACTCTCCTCGTCGCCCGCGGCGCCGGGCTCGTAGTAATAGGTCTCGGTGCACGCGCTCGCGAGCGCGATGATCAAGAGCAGGCGCTTCATTGTTCGAAGTACTCCCGCGACGAGACGACCGCGCGCACGATCGATCGCGCATCGGGCTCTGCCGCATTCAGGGTAGCGGAGAAGTGCGCGAGCTCTGCCGGCTTCGGCGAACGCGCGAGGTAGCGATCGAACACGCGGCGCACGACGGCCTCGCGGTAGACCTCGCTCTCGAACAGGATGTCGAGCATGTCGGTGTACGACGAGCCGTACTCGTGGAACAGCACGCCGGCCGGTGAGCCCGGCGCGATCGATCCGATGATCAGCGACCGGCCGTTCTCGATCTCGTCGGGCTCGGGAGGTCGTGCGAGGAAGTCATCGAACAGCGCTGTAATTCGCGCGTCGAACGAGCCCGTGATCGCGAAGTAGGCCGTCTGCATCGCATAGCGTTTCTCGAGCGCTGACGTCTTCATGCCACCCTTGAGGTCCGTCGCGGTCGTCGCGAGCATCGTACGCTCCGCCGCGAACGGCGCGACCTGCGGACACGTGCACGCGCAGTTGTCGGTCGCGGTGCACGACAGGCACTCGTCGAACGCGCCGCGGGTCAAGCCGCAAATGAGCTGGTAGTGCGACTCGAGCGTGTTGCCCGCGAAGACCTGGTTCTCGAGCTCCTCCGTCCACACGGCCGCGAACTTGTCGGTCGCCATCAGCTCGGCGACCAGCTCGCCGCGTGCTGTGGACGAGTTGTTCGCGTCGCGCAGTCGTGTGGTCGACGCCGTCAGGTCTGCCTCCGAAGGCGTCTTGCCGGTGAGGTCGAGGTAGGCGCGCCGCAGGTAGCGCTGGATTTCGGCGTCCGAGTCGACGCTCACGCCGACCGGCTGTCCACCGGCGACGGTCTGGTCGCAGGCCGCCAAACAAACCAAGAGCGATATCGATCGAAGGTGCACGGACCCCTCCCGACTGCGAGATGTTGCAGGGCGAGGACCACACGTGGGCCTGAAAAGTTAAGGGCTTAGCGGGTGGCCAGATTCCACACTGTGGTGGGCTCCCACGCTACCGCCGCGTTCCAAAACACCCGCGCGTGGCCTTGGCCTCCACGAGGTCGACCTCGGTGTCGGCGATGGCCGCGGTGAGGTCAGTCGCGAGCTTCGCGATGTCGACCATGCGCGGGTAGTCGAGCTTGTCGGCCGTATCGCACCGGCCGTGGTAGCAGCGCCGGTCGGGAGTCCAGAAGAAGACGTAGGGCGTTCCCTTCTTGCAGAACGGCTCGAAGTCCGACCCGCGCGCCTTGCCGCCCATCGCGACATCGAGCTTTGGATAGCTCGGGAGCAGCTTCTTCAAGATCGGCGTCGCCGCGACCTTCGCGAACGAACCGAGCGCGGCCACGTACCCGCGCGATGCGTGCGAGCCGACCATGTCGAGGTTGATCACCTGCACGATGCGATCGGCGGGCAGCGTCTCGGGCGCGTGCGCCTCGTAGAAGTAGCTGCCGTGCATTCCGGTCTCCTCGGCGCCGAACGCGGCGAAGACGATCGTGCGCTTCGGTTTTTCCTCGCGCTGCACGATCGACTGCGCGACGGCGAGCATCGCGACGATGCCGCTCGCGTTGTCGTTCGCACCGAGATAGCCCTTGCCGAGGTGATCGTGGTGCGCGGCGACGAGGACGATCTCGCTACCAACCGTCGCGTCCGAACCCGCGATGTAACCGACAACGTTCGCGGTCGTCTTCGTGTTCGCTACGAACGCCTGCTCGTAGGACGCGCCGAACGCCTTCGAGAGGCCGAGGCACTCGAAGCGCTCCGCGATCATCTTTCGCGCCGCGGCGTCGCCCGTGGAGCCGGGAGCGCGTCCATCGAGCTCCTTGCTCGCGAGGAACGCGACCTTCGTCTCGAAGGTCGCCTGGTCGAACGGCTCGTCGTCCTTACACGACGTCGGCTTGGCAGCGTCCGCGAGGGCCGTCGCCGCGGTCGCGACGAGTACGACCGCTGCGATCCCCAACCCCGAAATGCGCCGCACGTCGTCAAAGACAGCATGTCGTGCACGCCGTTGCACGACCGGAGTCGCCGGTCATCCCGACCACTGTAGTTGCCGGCGGATCCATTCGCGCCCGCACCCCGCCTGATCTCGCGTACATGCGCTGGCAAGCCCCTTGCTCCATGGCTTGTCATGCGCCACCTCTCGTTGATTGCAGTCGGACTCCTCGCCGCCACGGGTTGCGTGGCCAATGACGAAGCTGTTGATGGCATCGACGACGTTGGCGTGAGCGACGGCAAGGCCGACGGCGAGAACCCGACGGCGTGCGAAGAGGCGCAGATCGTGGCGTACCTGAACGAAGGCGCCTCCGCCGCGAAGCTGCAAGAAGGCGGCCTCCACTCGCGCGCCGCCGCCTCGATCGTGAAGCACCGCGATGGTGCGGATGGCACGTTCGGCACGGAAGACGACGACAAGTTCGACTCGATCGACGAGGTCGACGAGGTCGCGTACGTCGGTCGCATGGCGTTTCGCCAGCTGATCGATATGGTCACCGACCGCTGCAACACGCCGGCGGATCCGTACGCGGCCGCACGCGACGTCACGAAGGCGCAGATCACGTTCCCCGCGGGTACGGCTGCGCCGACCGGTTACGACTATCCCGAGGGCGGCGACTTCAACCTCGGTGGCACCGAGTTCTGGCAGAAGTGGTCCGGTGGTCACAACCCGACCTACTCGTTCGGCGAAGGAACCGACAAGGGCCGCCTCTGCATGCAGGCCTCGGCGATTCGCTTCGAAGAGATCATGAAGGATCCGCCCGCGTCGCTCGTGAAGCTCAACGCGGACACGAACTGGAGCGGCTCGTTCTTCAACTGGAACGACGACTACTCCGGCGAAGGCGCCTTCGGCGACGCATCCGGTGCGCGTCTTTGGGCATGGCGCACGACGCTGATCAAGTGGATCAGCCAGACCAAGAAAGATGGCTCCTGTTACCTGCCGACGCGCGACATGGTCGAGCGTGCCGCGGCGGCGTGCCTCTCGACGGGCACGAGCAACGGCGGCGAGATCCAGGGCTGCCAGGTTCGCTAACAAGTTACGCGCGACGTCCCGCGTCCCTCCTCCTCCCAAGGGACGTCGCGCACATTTTACCGAGGCCCCTGCAGTTGCGGACTCCTCGGTTGCGCGGCACCTGACCCCAGGTGCCGCGCTTTTTTTCGGCATGGGACGTCATCGCTCCGCTCGTGATCATGCCGGCGGTGACCGACGGCGTGCACGAGGTCGTCACCTCGTGATGCTGGCGGTGACCGACGGCGTGCACGAGGTCGTCACGATGTCGCCCGTTTCGTGACGCTGTCATCGCGGTAGCCATCTGGCGAACGTGACAGCCGCGGACGGCAGGTTGCACACGATTGATCCTCGACGGTTGCACGACGCAGATCGTGACGCGAGGTGGCACCCATCGTGCTCGACGGTCCGGTGCCCGGCCACCACGGGCCACTCCGCTAGCCGCTCCGTCAGCCACGGAGTCATCGCCCTCGCGAGGGCTAGCTTCGCAAAGGACTCATGCGCTCGACTGCCACCACCTCGCTCCTCGGTTCTTCGCTGTGCTCGTTGTCCGTGATCGCGCTGCTCGCCGCTCCGCTGGTCGGCTGCGCGTCCGACGAAGCGCTCGACGAGGACTGGCACCCGGAAGCGGGAGGCAAGGCCGACGAGACGGTGAACCCGCTCGCGTACAAGAGCTACGACGTGATGTTCACGAACCCGCTCTGCCGCGAGTACACGTACCCGACACCGACCAAGACGGCCGACGGGACAAAGACGCTCACGTCGAAGCCGAAGAACGTGTACTGCACGAGCGAGGATGCCGCGGCGTCGGCGGCTCGCGCGTCGAGCCCGCAGAACAAGCTGCTGAAGTGGCTCGAGCCGCTCGATGGCAACGACGAGATCTTCCTCGCGTACCTGAGCTTCTCGAACGCCGTCATCGGTGATCGCCTGTGCGAGCTCGCCGAGGCCGGCGCGAAGATCACGTTTGTCCTCGACTCGCGCTCGACGCAGGCCGACCGCCTCGAGGGATGCGGCGCGACGATTCTCCTGCGCGGTCACGCGGGCAGCATCGGCTATGCGCACAACAAGCTCGTCATCATCAATCCGCAGTCGACGTCGCAGTACATGAAGATGGTGTTCTCGAGCGGCAACATGTCGTCCGGCGTCGTGACGCACCACGAGAACTGGCACTTCATCGACGTGAAGCGGAAGAGCTACTTCGGTCAGAACCACCTGTGCCTGATGGAGGCGCAGATCAGCGAGGAAGCGTCGTCGGGCCGCGCGCAGTACAAGGCCGCGCTCGACGAGTGCCGCGGCGAGATCGAGGCCGAGGAGGAGAGCGACATCAAAGCGTTCTTCATCCCGCACTCCGGGGATCGCAAGCGTGCGGAGCGCTACCTCCTCGGCGCGATCGACGACGCGAGCTCGATCGATCTCGGTGCGCATCGCTTCGGTCACACGAAGCTGATCAACAAGCTCGTTAGCAAGCTCGACGCGGGCGACCTCGAGCTGCGCATGGTCGCCGACGACGACCTGTATTGGCTCGATCCGCTGACCGGCCCCGAGAGCGAGGTCGGCTCGAACCAGTTCTTCGAGGCAACCAACGTCCGCAAGCTCGAGGCCGCGGGCGGCGAC
>JBJXGN010000233.1:0-23496 GCA_046160585.1 Kofleriaceae bacterium | reverse complement strand
CCGTCGTCGACAGGGTCTGGGCCGAGCGGCGCGGGAAGGACAGGTATCGGCGCGGGCTTCGCGGGTATCGGCTTGGAGATGTCGACGGCGTTCGGCGTTCGCGGTGTCGCGGCAACGGGCGGTGTCGATGCATCCGACGGTGCGGGATGTTCGACCGGCGCGGGCACCCGGGTCGGACTGCACGCGACGACCACCACGAGCAACACGCGCCACATGGCGAGACAACGCCGGCGCGAGCCGCGGTATTCGGTCGCCAGCAAGAGTGCCGGCGCGCTCGCGCGATCCACGGTCCGCATTGAGTGGCCCCCGTCGTGATGAGCTCGATCGAGTCCGCGCGCGTGTCGCGACGAAGGAGCGGTGTCCACGCCGCCGCGCCGACAAGCTGGCTACTTGTCTTCGCGCCAGTTCGGGCCTTCGCCGCCCTGCGTCGCCGTCGAGCGAATGCCGCGAGCCATCATCGACTCGCGCGTCTCGATCGCGTCTGCGCGATCTTCGACGGGCTTCGCGTGCTCGCCGGTGTCCATGCGAATCGCGTCGCACGGGCACGCCTCCACGCATAGTCCGCACACGACGCAACGGAGCTCGTCGATCTCGAACACCGCGGGCTTCTTTTCGACGCCCTTGTTGTCGACCTCGGCAGGGATGATCGTGATGCAGTGCGCGGGGCACACCGTCGGACAGCACATACACGCGACACAGCGAACCGTGTTGTCGTCGCGCAGCGTGAGGCGGTGGAGGCCCCGGAACCGCTCCGGATAGATGACCTTCTCCTCGGGGTACTGCACCGTCTCGATGTCGTTCTTCAGCTTCTCTTCGTCGGGCGCGCCAGCCTGGCGGCGGTTCGCGAGCTTCTTGAGCGGCAGGAAGAAATTCTTGGCGAAGTGCTTCAGCGTGACGCCGAGGCCCTTGCCGGTCGCGCCGAGGAACGAAACGTCTTCCGGCTCGGGGCGAACGACCTGGATCGTGCGTACGCGCGGGTGGCGATCCGAGACCGAGAGGACCTTGGGCCCCTCGTGCTCGTCGTCCTGGTGGTCGTCGTGGGCGGCAGACATCACGAACCTCCCGGCACGCCTGGCGTCCCGAAACCTGAGAACGCTTGGACGAGCAGCTTGATGAGCGCAGTGACCATGATGTTCGCGAGCGCGAGCGGCAGCAGCAGCTTCCAGCCGAGGTTCATCAGCTGGTCGGCGCGGAACCGCGGCAGCGTCCAGCGGATCATCAGCTGGAACCAGCACAGGAGGACCACCTTGATACCGAACGCACCGACCTGCAGCGCGACGACGACCCAGTGATCGAGCGGCAACCAGTACCCGCCCTCGTGGAACGTACCGAGCGCCGTGGTCACCATCTCGCCGCCGATGCGGAAGCCGTCCGGGTCCAGGAACGGCACCTGATAGCCGCCGAAGAACACCGTCGCGACGACGGCCGAGATAAAGACGATCTCGATGAACTCCGCGAGGAAGAAGATGCCCCAGCGCATGCCGGAGTACTCCACGAAGTAGCCGATGATCTCGGGCTCGCCCTCGGGGATATCGAACGGCGCGCGCTTGGTCTCCGCGATCGCCGCCGTGAAGAACAGCAGGAGGCCGACGGGCTGCCACAGCCACAGCCAGTTGAACGGGTTCGACGGCGCCATCGACGACGTCGCGCCGTTCGCCGAGATGTAACCGGGCTCGAGCGAGCCAGTGACGAGGAACGCGCCCATGAGCGCGAGACCCATCGCGACCTCGTACGACATCATCTGCGACGAGCTACGTAGACCGCCTAGCAGCGCCCACTTGTTGTAGGACGCCCAGCCGGCGATCGTGCCACCGTAGTTCGCGAGCGTGAGCACCGCGAAGTAGAAGATCAGACCGAAGTCGATCTGAAACATCTGCATGCGGATCGAGTCGGCGAACTCGGGCGCCGTTGGATTCGCAGCGAGGTTGTAGTCGGACAGCACCTCGGTGAGGTGGTGCGGATAGACGGTCGGGCCGAACGGGATGATGCAGAACGCGATCAGCACGGGCGCGAGCGCGAGGATCGGTGCGAGCGCGAACAGTCCCTTGTGAACGTTCGCCGGAACGAAGTCCTCTTTGAAGATCATCTTCAGCGCGTCCGCGACGAAGTGAAGGATGCCCTTCAGCTTGATCGGGCCGATGTTTGCGCGGTTCGGACCGAGGCGGTCCTGCATCATCGCGCTCTGCCGGCGCTCCGCCCAGGTGAGCAGCGACGCGAGCGGCATGACGAGCAGCATGATCAGGAGCAGCCACTTCGTTCCCGGCCAATCGAGGATCGCGTAGACGGTGCTCATTAGCCTCGGCTCCCGGCGAAGCGCAGCGAGAGGGGGCGTGCTTCACGCACCCACACGACGTCCTTCCAGGCAGGGACCGCTGCGATCATGTCCTTGAACACCTCGCGCGGATGCGACCACGCGAGCTTCACGGTTGTTGCTTGCGCGAGGCGCACGATGATCTCCCACGCGGGAAGCGCTTGCCCCGGCGCGGCGAAGGCGGCGTGCATGCGCTGCACGTGGCCCTTGTTGTTCGTGATCGTGCCTGCGATCTCCGGCCACGCCGCCGCGGGCAACGCGACCTTCGCGTGGCCGACCGGTCCGCGCTCGTGTGTCGCGATCGCGACGTACGCGAGGCTCGTAAGCCGCGCCGCATCGAGGCCCGGGAGGACATCGCCGAGGGCGAGCACGCCGCGAATCGACGCGTCGAGCTCGAACGCCGGCTTGGTCTCGAGGCCGAGCGCGTCCGTGATCGCCTTGACGCCGGCCGTGTTTGGATTGATGTCGGCGACGCGAAGGCGACCATCCGCGCGCGCGGGGACCGGCGGCTTCCCCGCGACATAGACATGCGTGACGCCCCACGCCTGCGCGAGCTTGGCGAGCGCGAAGTTGTCCTCGTTGGAGTGCAGCGCACTCAGCACGACCGCGAACTGACCCGCCGCGCGACCGACGGCGAGACGATCGGCCGCCGCGCGAATCGCGCGATCCCAGCCGGCTGGCAGGCCGTCCACGAGGGCGGCGGCGAGACGCTCCTCGCGGAGATCGTGATAGGTGAACCGGCCCTCGTCGCACATCCAGTAGTCGTTGACGTCCGGGTTGTGCCGCGGGACGAGCCGCCAGGCGCGCCCGTTCTTGTGATGGATCTCGACGTTGCAGCCCGTCGCGCAGCCGTTGCACACCGACGGTGTCGAGTCGAGCTCCCACGCACGCATCGTGAACCGGAAGTCCTTCGCGGTCAGCGCACCGACGGGACACACGTCGACGACGTTGAGCGAATACGGGTTGTCGAGCTTCTCGCCCGGTGGCGTGGTGAGCACCTCGTGATCACCGCGATGGGCGAAGTCGAGCTGGTGCTGTCCCGACGTGTGATCGCACGCGCGGATACAGCGCGAGCAAAGGATGCAGCGCTCTTGATCGAGGACGACGGTCGGTCCGAGATCGACGGCTTTGTCCTTCTCGACCTTGGGCGTGTCGACGCGCGAGTCCGCGTTGTCGTGGTCGAAGTACAGCTTCTGGAGCGTGCACTCGCCGGCCTTGTCGCAGATCGGGCAATCGATCGGGTGGTTCACGAGCGTGAACTCGAGCTGCTGTTTGCGGGCGAGCGTCGACTGCGGGTCCGTGGTCTTCACGACCATGCCCTCGCCGACGATCTGCTGGCAGCTCGGTTGGAGCTTCGGGTTCTTCTCGACGGAGACGAGGCACTGGCGGCACTGCGCCACGATCGGGAGACCCGGGTGGTAGCAGAACGCGGAGATGTCGATGCCGAGTAGCTTCGCCGCTTCGAGGACGTTGGTCCCCTTCGGCACGGTCACCGATTGGCCGTCGATGACCAGCGTGACCTGATTCGGATCCGCCGGCGCGGCCGCGGGCGCCGCTGGAGTCGTTGCTGTCGCCATTACTTGTCGCACTCCCCGCCGATCATGTTGATCATGCCGAAGATCGGAACGATGTCCGCGATGAGGTGGCCGTGGATGAGGTCGCTCGCCGTCGAGAGATGCACGAACGATGGCGACCGCACGTACGCCTTGTAGGGACGACCGGTCCCGTCGGCGACGACGAAGAAGCCGAGCTCGCCGTTACCACCCTCGAGGAACGCGTACGTCTGGCCGGCGGGCACTTTGATGCCGTCGACGATGTGCTTGAAGTGCCGGATCATCGACTCGATCGTGTTGTACGTGGCGCTCTTCGGCGGCAGGGTACAGCGCGGGTCGTCGATCACGACCGGCCCATCGGGGATCTGCTTCATGCATTGGCGCAGGATGCGGATGCACTGGTGGATCTCCTCGACGCGAACGAGGAACCGATCGAGGCAGTCGCCCGTGGTGCCGACGGGAACGTCGAACTCGACCTCCGGGTAGACCGAATACGGGTAGTCCTTGCGAACGTCGTAGTCGAGCCCGGCCGCGCGCGCGATCGGACCGACACAACCTGTCGCGATCGCCTGCTCCCGGGTCATCGCGCCGATGCCGGCCATGCGATCGCGGAAGATCTTGTTCGAGTTGAGGAGGTTCGCGACGTCGGGGAGGACGTCCTTCTCGATCTTCGCGAGCGTGTGCTCGAGGCGATCGAGGAAGCCCTCCGGCAGATCTTTGTTCACACCGCCGACGCGGACGTAGGTGTGCGTGAGTCGGGCGCCCGAGACGACCTCGAGCAGCTCGTAGAGCCACTCGCGCGCCTTCAAGAAGAACAGGAACGGACCGAACGCGCCGAGCTCCATCGCGGATGCGCCGCAGCACGTGAGGTGATCCGTGATGCGCGAGATCTCCGAGACGATCACGCGCACGTATTCGGCGCGCTTCGGGATCTCTTTCGTGATCCCCATCAGCTTCTCGGCGACCATCGCCCAGCCGACGTTGTTGATCATCGGCGAGACGTAGTTGAGGCGATCCGTGTACGGGAAGATCTGCGTGTACGTCGCGTATTCGGATTCCTTCTCGAAGCAGCGGTGCAGGTAGCCCGGCTGCACGTCGGAGCGAACGACCTTCTCGCCATCGACGGTGAGCACGATGCGAACCGTGCCGTGCATCGCCGGATGCGACGGGCCCATGTTGACCGTCATCAGATCGGGCGGAAGCTCCTGCTCGTTGTCCGAGAGGTCCTGCGCGTCCTTGCGACCGAGGACGAGCTGCTTGAGCGACTGAGCGTCGGTGACCGGCATGTTACTTGTGCTCCCCCGCGCGCTTGATCGGGTTGATCGGGAGATCGTCGCGGCGCACGAGCGGCTGCCGCTTCTCCTTGGGATAGTCCTTGCGCAGCGGATAGCCGACGAACTCCTCGTAGAGGTAGATCCGACGCAAGTCCGGGTGACCGTCGAACTTGATGCCGTACATGTCGAACGTCTCGCGCTCCTGCCAGTTGAACGCGGGCCACAGCCCAGCCAACGAGACCACACGTGGGTCGTGTTCGGGCACGTCGATCTCGAGGCGAATGCGATGGCGATGCTTCGTCGAGCGCAGCTGATAGCACACGGTGAAGCGAGGCTTGCTCTCGTCCCACTTCGCCGACGGTGGTTGGTTCAGCGGATTCCAGTCGAGCCAGTCGATCGCGGTGCAGAACACCGGCGCATCGAACGCCATCGCCGGATCGTTCTTGAGCCACGTCGCGACGGCGAGGAGCGAGTCGCGCTTGATCCACGCGGTCTCGTCGCCGTGCGGGGACGCCGTGCGATCGACGCCGCCGCGGTGGGCTGCCTCGAGCGCCGCGAGAACTTTCTGCGCCATGGTCGACTCCTTAGCCTTCGTCGCCGGCCGCGCGGGCCGCGATGATCTTCTCGTGCTTGTCGCGGAGCTGGCTGTGAGAGCGCCCGCCCTGGATGCGATCCATGAGCATCATGATCGCGTCGAGCACTTGCTCGGGGCGCGGCGGACAGCCCGGGATGTAGACGTCGACGGGGATGACCTGATCGACGCCGGGCATCGTGTGATAGTTCTGGTAGAAGCCGCCCGTCGACGCACACACGCCGAACGCGATGACGAACTTCGGCTCGGCCATCTGGTCGAACACGCGCTTCACCGCAGGACCTTGCTTCTCGGTGACCGTGCCGACCACCATGAGCAGATCACTCTGGCGTGGTGAGAAGCGCGGGAACTCGGCGCCGAAACGCGCGAGATCGTACTTCGGACCGGCGACGGACATGAACTCCATGCCGCAGCACGCGGTGACGAACGGATAGGTGAACAGGGAGAACTTCTGCCCCCAGCCGACCGCCTTGTCGAGCATCGAGCTCTTCGCCCATTTTGCCGCGTCCTCGAGACGCGTCGTGGTGATCTCTACTCCCATCCGATCGCCTTCTTTCTCCAGACGTAGGCGAGGGCGACGACAAGAATCGATACGAACAGCAGCATCTCGGCGAAGCCGAACACGCTGACCTGCGCCACGCCGTTGGGGCCCACGGTCTTCGACAGCTGGTTGTAGAGGACCGCCCACGGGTACATGAAGGCAGCTTCGATGTCGAAGATGAGGAAAAGGATAGCGACCTGATAGAACTTCACGCTGTAGCGCCCGCGTGGACTTCCGATCGGCTCGCTGCCGCATTCGAACGGCTTGAGTTTGTCGGGGTTCGTGGCCTTGGGGCCGACCAGCACGGCGAGTGCGACGAACAGTCCGCAAAAGCCGAGCGTGAACGCGATCGCCAGCCCCGCTGGCATGTATGCCTGTAGCTGCAAAGCGGGTGCAGTATATGGCGGCGGGGAGGGCGGTCAACGAACCGCGCCGCCAATTAGCAGAAGGCGATCGCGCGGTTACCCGCGACAAACCGCCACAATCGCGCTGATCAGGTCAGCTTCTGGATCAACGCTTTGGCGGCGTCTTCGCCGGTGATCGCGCCGCCTTCCATGAAGCCCTGGAAGTCCTGTGTCGTGTGCTCGCCACAGAAGTACACGTTGCCCTGCTTCTCCGCCTCGTAACCACCGAAATCCGTGTACTGACCGGGCTTGTAGTAGCTGTACGCGAGGCACGCGAACGAGCTCTTGTGGAAGAGCGACTGCGTCGCCTTTCCATTCCACGACAGATTCGGATACGTCTGCGAGATCTGCGTGAGGCCCTTCTGCGCGTCCTGGACGACCTTCGGATCCGTCGCGGTCGCAAACGGGACGTTGGTCTTCATGGAGAGCGTGTTGTTGCCGCCCGAGTAGAGGACCAGGATGCCGGGCGTCCCGGCCTGCTTGCGGGTGGCCTCCCAGGAAACCTGATAGCCCGCGTCGGAATAGCTCGAGCCGTTCGACTTGCCGGGCCACGGCCCGGTGCCGAGCCAGGTGCGCTGGTCGAATTGGAGCTGGAGCTTGCCGTTGTGGCCACCACCGAGTTGGTTGATCGCGCGCTTCTTCAGATCGTCGAAGCCAGCCTGCGCCGTGTCGATGTTCTTCAGGATCGCGAACGGGATCGCGAGCACCACATAATCGCTGACCACCTCGACCGTCTGGTTCGCCTTCTGGAACGTGCAGCGATAGCGACCGTTCGGCGTCTCGGCGAGCTTGACGAGCGAGTGGCCCGACTTGACCGCACCGGGTCCGAGGTCGTCTGCGATCGCCTCGGGCAGTTGCTGGTTGCCACCCTGGATGTGAAACTTCTCGTCGGACTCGCCGAAGATATCCATCCGCGACGACGTCGGCTGGAACGCGAGCAGGTAGAGGAGGTTCAGCGCGGACTGCTGTCCTGCTTCGGCGCCGAACTCGATGTTGTACGCCGTCGAGAGCACCTGGCCGAGCTTGCTCGTGTTGCCGCCCGGCACGCGCGACCCGATCCACTGCGTGATCGTCATCTGATCGAGCGACTGACCCTGCGCGGTGAAGTCGTCGTACCGCGTCGGATAGCCCGCGGCCTCGAGGTCCGCGTAGACGGCGTCGGCCATCGCGAGGAAGTCCGCGTCGGCCTGCGTCGCCGCGTAGTACTGGTTGTCGAAGCGATAGAGGTCCCGCGAGCCGTTCGGCTGGGCGTTGAGCAGGTTGTCGAGCGTCAGGTGGTACCGCGTCGCGAGCTTGCGGACGGTCTTGTGACCCGAGTCGATCAGCTCGCCGCCCCACTCGGTAATCTGCCCGCCGAAGTAGTTCGTCCGGTTCGAGAACATGCGGCCGCCGATGCGGCCCGACGCTTCGTACACGGTCGCGTCGAAGCCAGCGTCGGCGAGCGTGAGCGCGCACGTCAAGCCCGCGATGCCGCCGCCGACGATCGTGATCGATGGTTGTCCACTCGCGCGCGCACTCCGCGGGATCGCGAGGAGGCTCGCGCCCATCGCGCCACCGACGAGGAGATCGCGGCGCGTGACGCCCTCACGGCGTCGTTCGGCCCTGCGTTCCTCCCGGACCCCCTGGATCACGTCGACCGGGATGCCGGTCTTCTTGGCGTTGCGTACGTCGCGAATCAACTGGCGAAGACTGCGAAGGAGCGGTGTTCTGCTCATGGATCCCCATGATGCAGAAGATCCTCGCGTAACGGATGCGAGCGCCCTGACGTTTCGTCCGTGGATTTAGAGATTCGCCTGCGCGTTCCGGAGCGCCTCTTCCAGCGCCGCAACCATGCCCTCATTGGTGTCGACAAGGTAGATGGTCTCGGGATTTGGGCGACGGTGTGCGCGGATCTCCTCGACGATCGCACGTGCAGCCTCGTCGAGCGGGACGTCGCCTAGATCGGTGCCGATGCCCGGGATAGCGATCACCTTGAAGCCGTTGCGGTCGGAGGCGATGAGTGCGGCGCGGGCGGCACGACGAACGTTCTCCGCGCCGATCTTCATGCCCGGCTCTTCCATCGTCGGCACGTGGATCACGTTCTTCGCGGGGAGCTGCCCGGCGGTGGTCACGAGCGCTGCACCGACGGCGATCGGCGCGGCTTGCATCGCTGCCTGCTGGATCACGTCGCCACCTTGTCGGCGCAGCGCCCCGCCAATTCCGCCGCCCATGATGCCGAGCGAGTTGGCCGGATTGACAATGGCGTCGACCGGCAGATTCCAGATTTCGGCCTTGGCTACGTGTACCTGCATGCGGGCAGGCACGTAACACATTTCCTAGCTCAGGCGCACGCCTTCTCTAGCTCTTGCTCGACCTTGTCCTCGGCCCACTTCTTCGCGACGGCAAGCTCTTTGACGATGAGCTGCTTCGCGTTGTCGAGCATCTTGCGCTCTCCGAACGACAGGACCTTCGACGATTTCAGGCGGTAGAGGTCACGGTAGACCTCGGCGACGTCGAACAACGAGCCCGTCTTGATCTTCTCCATGAAGCCGCGATACCGGCGGTTCCACGTCTGCTTGTCGATGTGGACATCCTTCTCGCGGAGGATGTCGAACACTTCCTCGATCTCCGACGACGTCGCGACCGGACGGAGCCCGACCTGATCGGCCTTCTCCTTTGGCACCAAGATCTGCATCCCGGTGGCGAGCACCTTCAGCACGTAGAAGGAACACACCGTGGTGTTGATCTCCTTCTTTTCGATCCCGATCACCTCGGCTACGCCGTGGGCGGGATAGACGGCCTTCTCACCGATCTTGAAGTCGTTGCTGTTCACTAGGTTCTCCTACGGCTTAAGGACCGCCCAAGGGAGCAATGCTGATGCCACTTCGGGCGGAGTGCGAAGTCGTGTGGTTGCCGTTCGACCACCCGTCAGAATGCGCCAGCCTGTCACAGCGAGGCCTTGCGCAGTACGGGTTCTGTAAGGCGCGGCGGAGTCTATCAACCTCGCCCACGATCGCTAGAGAAAATGTGACGCGGCCGGTCGAGTACCGGTCGCGGCGTCGGGATTACGAGGACTTGGGAAGCCAAGAAAATGTGAGATCGGCAGGGACCTGATACCCTTGCTTTCGAGTGCGCGGATCGATCGGGCAGTTGCTCATCCAACAAGGCGTCATCGACGCCTCTGCGCTTTCGGACGCTCTCGCACGCCAGAGTGGTCGGCACCCGGTGGCCTCGGAGCTCTATGCGCTCGGCTACGCGTCGGAGCGACAGCTCGCGATGGCGCTGTCGATCCAGACGGGCTGGCCGGGCATCGTGTTCGACGAGTCCGTGCTCCGGCTCGACGTGCTCGAGCACGTGTCCCTCGAGTGGGCGCGAATCTTCAGCGCGCTCGTCGTCTACGAGGATTCATCGACGATCGTGATCGCGGCCGCGCGCCCGGAGGACGCGATCGTTCCCGCGCGCGAGCTCGCGGCTGCACGCGGCAAGAACGTCGAGCTGCGCATCGCGCTGGACGTCACGCTCGCGCGATCGATCCGCGTGGCGTTCCAGCGCTACAGGGACGGCGAGACGTACCTGTTCGGCATGGAGACGAAGCGACAGACGACATACCTCGCGGTCGTCGCACCCGACGAGGACAACCAGGACGAGCACCGGCGCGCGCAACGCGCACTCGCCGAAGAAGCCGCGCGTGCCATCGAGGACAAAGAGGAGCTCCCGTCCGAGGAGATCCAGGCGTCGGCGACGCTGTCGGGTGAGTGGCAGGCGAACACGATCACCACGACGACGTCTGCCGACGATCGCCTTGTCGAGGAGGCCACGCTCGTCATCGCCGAGGAGCTCGACCGCGGTGGCAGCGGCGACGCGGTCACGGCGACGGGCGGACGCTTGCGCGCGCTGATCGTCGATCCGGATCCGCCAGGTCGCATCCAGCTCGTCGCGGAGCTCGAGCGCCTGGGCTTCGAGTGCCAGGCCGTCGGCGTCGGCGCGCAGGCGATCGATCTGCTCTCGCAGCTCGCGTTCGATCTCGTGTTCGCCGACGTCGCGACACCCGAGCTCGATGGCCTGCGCATGTGTCGCGCGATCAAGCGCTCGCGCCGGCTCGTGCGCACACGTGTCATCGTCACCACCAGCGTCGTCGACTCCGGCCAGATCCCCGATGCGACGCTGCAACAGCACGGCGCCGACGGCTACCTCGAGAAGCCGCTCGACCCGCGCCGATTGCATCGCCTGCTCCGCGATCTCAACACCGACGAGCGCCACGACCACGAGGCGATCCTCGCCGACGCGCTCGGTCGCTATCACAACGGAGACATCGACGGCGCGATCGCACGATTGCGCGGCGCGCTCGTCACGGATCCCTCGAGCCCGAAGCTGCACTTCATGCTCGCGAACATGTTGCAGCGAGCGTCGCGCTGGGCGGAAGCCGTCGACGAATACGAAGCGGTCGTCGATCTTCAGCCGACCTACTTTCCGGCGCTGACGCGCCTCGCGTACCTCTACTTCCGCCAAGGCTTGCATGCACGCGCCGTCGAGACATGGCGCCGCGCGTTGCCCGTGTGCGAGGACCCGGCGCTGCGCAGGAACATCGAGCTGTTCATGCGCAAGCTCGTCGCGGATATGTCGAAGGCCGATTCGAACGTCGGCTAGCCGCGCAGCTTGCGCCACACTTCGCCCGCGCGCGCCACGATCCCATCGCCGTAAAGCTGCTTGATCATCCCGAGCAGTTGCTTCGACGCGTTCTTGGGCTGGCGGAAGCTCATCATGTTCATCGGGATCGAGAACGCCTGCTCCGCGGTCGCCTTGGTGCGCGCGAACTCGCGGATGCCCTCGTCGCCGTGGATGCGGCCGAAGCCCGAGTCGCCGACGCCGCCGAACGGGAGGCTCGGAATGCCGGAGAACGCCTGCACGGCGTTGATCGCAGTCATGCCCGCGCGCAGCTTGCCGGCGACCGTGCGCGCCGCCTTGCCGGCGAACACCGCAGAGCCGAGGCCGTAGGTGGTGTCATTCGCGAGCTTCACGGCTTCGTCGAGCGAGGACACGCGCTTGATCGGGATCACCGGGCCGAACGTCTCGTCGGACATCACCTTCATCGAGTGCTCGACGTTGGTGAGTACCGTCGGCTGGATGTAGTTGCCGTTGATCGCGTCGGGGCCGCCGACGTGGACCTTCGCGCCCTTCTTGATCGCGTCCTCTAGGTGGTCCTTGACGATCGCGACCTGCGCCGTGGACGTCATCGCGCCGAGGTGTCCGTCGTCGCCGCCGACCTTGAGCTCGCGCACCTGCTTGACGACCTCGTCGACGAACCTGTCGTGGACCGCGTCGGCGACGTAGACGCGCTCGATCGACACGCAGGCCTGGCCGGCGTTGGTGAGTGCGCCGAACACGCAGGCCTCGGCCGCCTTCGCGACGTCGGCGTCCTCGGCGACGATCATCGGATCCTTGCCACCGAGCTCGAGGAGCACGGGGGTGAGGCGCTCGGCGGCGGCCATCATCACGCGCTTGCCGGTCGCGGCGGAGCCCGTGAACGCGATCTTGTCGACGGCGGCCTTCGCGAGTGCGGCGCCGGTAGCGCCCGCGCCGGTGACGACCTGCAGGAGATCCGGTAGCGCGAACGTCTGCTTCGCGATCTCGCCGATGCGCACCGCGAGGAGTGGCGTGAGCTCGGACGGCTTGAACACGACGGCGTTGCCGGCGGCGAGCGCGTACGCGATCGATCCCATCGGCGTGAACATCGGATAGTTCCACGGACCGATCACGCCGATGACGCCGAGCGGGTGATAGCTGATCGTCGCGCGGAAATTGACGAGCACGCCCGACGACACCTTCTTCGGCGCGAGCGCTTCTTCAGCGCGATCGACGGCATGCTTGAGGTGGGACAGCGCCATCATCACTTCGGTGGTGGCCTCGAGCTCGGGCTTGCCGTTCTCGCGGCGCAAGAGCTCGGCGAGCTCCTCGGCGTGACTCGCGAGCGCCTTGCGGAACGCGGTTAGCTCCTCCGCGCGCGCTTCGAACGAGAGCGCGCCCCATGCGTTCGCGGCGACACGCGCACGCGCGACCGCTGCGTCGACCTCGGCGGCGGTGTAGATCGGCACGCTGCCGATCGCTTCGCCCGTCGATGGATTGTAGCTCGTTAGTCGATCGGGATTCGTGCTGCTCGCGGTCGCCATGGTGCGCGACCATGGCACCGGTCTGACCACGCCTCAAGCCCGATCCACGCGTCACCGAATGTGGACATCGTTCAGCGACGGAGCCGCTAGTACAGGACGATGGCCGCGATGGCCCCGGCGGTGCCAAGGACGAGGAACACGGCGAGGAGGATCCACCCCGTGTTCGACTTGATGCGAAAGTTGTCCTGCGAGACGTCGCTCGATAGTCGCGTCGAACTGCCGTCCGGGTTCTGCAGCATGTTGCCGACGTTCGTGCTCCAGCCGAGCTTCGGATCGTCGACGAGCGGCCGCGCGCCGACGTCGCTGATCTCCTGCTGGGGAATGAGCGGCGGGTTGTTCGCCGGATACACCGCTGGTGGCGGCTGCGGCGCGATCAACACCTGTGGTCCCGAGCCGGGCATTGTCTTCGTCGAGACGTGGCGCGCCTCGTTCGCACTGCGCTGCGGGTGTTGCCGCGCCTGGCTGCGCGCTTGAAACGTGCTGTCGTTCTGTTGCCACGCATCGGCAGCCTGCGGACCCTCGTCGGCGGTGAGGGCCGTGTCGGGGCGTTGCGGGCGGCGTGCACTCGCATTCTCGATCTCTTCACGTAGCTCCGCGGGCAAGTCGCGCGGTGCGACGACCGATGTCTTCTCGTTGTCCGGATCGGGATGTTCGTCTGCGCTGATCTCGGTCTTGTCGCCGTGATTCTCGCCGCCGCCGACCCACGGCTCCTTCTTCGAGCCGAACAGCTGCGTCATGAATCGGCCCATCGCCGTATTCGATCCGGTCAGCTTCGCGCGCACCGCGAACGCGTCGAGCGCCTCGATCAGCTCCTGGCCCGTCTGGAACCGCGCATTGGAGTCGTTCGCCATCGCGGTGAGCACGATCGCCTCGAGCTCGCGTGGATAGCCGGGCACCGCGACCGACGGCAACACGACATCGCCGGACACGATGCGCTTCATGGTCTCGAAGTCGTCGTTGCCTTTGAACGCGCGCCGAAGCGTGGTCAGCTCGTAGAGCACGATGCCGAGCGCGAAGATGTCGCTCCGGCGATCGATCGGCTTGCCCTTGCATTGCTCGGGCGACATGTAGCCGTATTTGCCCTTGATGGTCCCGCCGACGGTCTTGGTCGCGCGCTCCTCGGCTTTGGCGATGCCGAAGTCGAGCACCTTCACGCTCCCGTCGTAGCCGACCATGATGTTCGCCGGCGACACGTCGCGATGCACGATGTTGAGCGGCGCACCTCCTTTGCCGCGTCGCTCGTGTGCGTGATGCAGGCCCGCGGCGGCGCCGCTGATGATCATCACCGCGAGCTCGAGCGGAATCGTCCAGCCTCGGCGAAGTGTCGTCTCGAGGATCGCGCGTGCGTTCTCGCCGTGGACGTACTCCATCGCCATGAAGTAGGCGCCGTCGGCCTGATCGACCTCGTACACCTGCGCGACGTTCTGGTGGTTCAACGTCGCCGCGAGCTTCGCTTCGTCGAGGAACATCGTCACGAAGCGCTGATCGGTCGCACGCTCGCGGAGGATCGTCTTCAGCACGACGTGACGCTCGAACGATCCGAGACCGGTCTGACGCGCGAGATAGATCTGCGCCATACCACCGGTCGCGAGATGACTGATCACCTCGTAGCGGCCCACCTTCTGAGGGGCAGCCGTGGTGGGCTCCGGCGGCGCCACCTTGGAAGTTTCGGCTGCTTAGCCCAACGTGTCAAGCAACCGCCCTATACTCGACTCGCGTGGACGCGAACCTTCAGGTGGCTCTCTCCGGCGCGATTCCGGCGCTGGTCGCGATGTACCTCGTGGACCGCCTGGACGCGAAACGTCCAGAGCCGGCCAAGCTCCGCCGGCTGGTCGCGATCGTCGGCGCACTCTCGGTAATTCCAGCGATTCTCGTCGAGGGCTGGCTGTCCGACTCGGTCGGCGCGAACTTCCATCCGCAATACACCTACCAGGGCGCCACCTGGATGGCCTTCGTCGTCGCCGCCGGTACGGAGGAGGCATGCAAGATCGGCGTCGTCTACTGGATCGTCTGGAGACGTCCCGAGTTCGACGAGCGCATGGACGGGATCGTGTATGCCAGCCGCGCAGGTCTCGGCTTCGCGCTCGTCGAGAACGTGGGGTACTTGCTCGGGCAGACCACGCTCGAGGGTCAGATCTTCGTCTGGATCGCCCGTGCGCTCCTCGCGGTGCCCGGTCACGCGATGTGGACCGGCATGATCGGCTACTGCGCCGCGCGCAAGCGCTTCGACAACAAGGGGCTGGGTCTCTTCGGCGGCTACTTGCTCGCGGTCGCGTTTCACGGCGCGTACGACGCGGCGGTGTTCTACCAGCAGCCGCTGCACTACGAGGGCTACTCCAGTCTCGCATCCGGCATGCTGCTGATCCCCGTCGCGCTCACCGTGATCGCATTCCTCGTGATCCGCTCCATGGCAAAGACCGCGCTTCGCCTCGACGACGCACAGGCCGCGAGCGCAGCCGTGCAGGCCGCCGTCAATCAGGTGCCGCCGCAGCAGCCGTCGTAACTCGAGCTCGCGCCGCGCGGAGAACAACGATCGCGACGATCGCACCGAGCACGATCGCGCCGGCGAAGATCGGAATGCCGCGGTCGACCCCCGCGCCTTGCACGCCGGGATACTGGGCGATGAACAGCGCGCCCGCGACGAGCGTGGTCGCGATCGACACGAGCGCCGTCTTCGCGGCGAGCACGGGCACGCGTCGCGACGCGACCGCCGCCGCCATGACGGCGAGCACGATCGCAGAGACCAACCCTCCAGCCCATGCGCCCATCCCCGTACGCGCCCACCGCGACGTGCCGCCAACCCACGACAGACTCGCAGGACGGCAATCTCCATCGAAGCAGTGCTTCGATCCGAACGGGCCGATCTCCACATCTCCCACCGACCACCACCTGCCAGCCTGAACAGCGATCGCGAACGCCGTCGCGGCGACGAGAGCGAGAACTACGATGATCCAACGGCGCTGCATGGTCTCGATTCCTGGCAGGCGCTTACATAACCTAAAAAGACCAACTGCCTACATTGACCTGGCATGGGTGCGTCGAAAAGACTCGATACCCCGAATGATCCGCGCAGTTGTCCTCGGGCTCGTC
Source organism: Kofleriaceae bacterium (assembly GCA_046160585.1). Taxonomy (GTDB): domain Bacteria; phylum Myxococcota_A; class Polyangia; order Haliangiales; family Haliangiaceae; genus JABFXX01. Next base: position 7,585 of record JBJXGN010000233.1, on the reverse strand, counting down.
CTTCCGGTGTTGATCGCGCCCGTCGTGGACGCTCGCACGTCGAAGGAGCCGGTGCAGGTCGATCGCTCGGCGGCGCCGAACGTGGTCGATACCTCGATGCTCGCGTTCGCCCGCTTCACGAGCATCTTCGACCTCGAGATCGTTCCGCAGCCCTTCGTCGACCAGATCGTCCGCTGGCGGGTCTCGCTGCGCGACGTGGTGCGCGGAACTGCGAACCGGCTCGCTGCGCTCGTGCAGGACACCACGTTCCGCGCGCCCGACCTGACGGCGCTGACGACGTTCCCGCTGCCGGCCTCCGACGATTCGTGGGCGACCTCGGGCTTCGGCTGGCGCGACGATCCGATGCGCCATCGCCGGAAGTTTCACCCGGGCGCCGATATCCGCGCGAAGCCGGGCACCCCCGTGTTTGCCGCCGGTGACGGTGTCGTGATCTTCGCCGGGCGCCAGGGCGGCTACGGCAACCTCGTGAAGATCGATCACGGTGGTGGCGTCACCACACGCTACGCACACCTCCGTCGCATTCACGTGTCCGAGGGCGAGGTGATCGTCGGCGGCAAGCGCATCGGGCAGGTCGGCTCGACGGGTCGCACGACCGGTCCGCACCTCCACTTCGAGATTCGCCTCGATGAAAACCCGGTGTGCCCGACCACCGCGCTCACCGTCGGCAAGCTGCAACGCGAAGCGCCCGACGAGGCAACGCTCGCGGCCTTCGCGCTCGCCCCCGAGGTGCAGACGCACCAGACCTCGGCGCTCGATCCACCGAAGGTTCGCAAAGCGGCTTCGAAGAAGTCGACGACCGAGTCGCGGCCCGATCGTCCAGGCCGCGTGAAGCGCGTCCGCCCCGTCTCGTGAAACGATCGCGAATGCGCTGTGCGTCTTGCTGACAAGCGTGCCGGCTCTGCAATAGTTCGCGGAGTGTCACGCGACCATCACGCCCTCGCTACCCGCTTCGTCGGGTGGCTGCGCGCGCACGCGATCGCGGTCATCCTCGCAAGCATTGCGCTGCTCGGCGCCGCGCTGTATCTCGTCGTGTTCCATCTGCCGCTACGCGCGGACTTCTCGTACCTGTTGCCGCAGAACGCGTCAGCGGTCGTCGATCTCCGCAAGCTCGAAGCGCGCGTGAAGTCGACGGACGCGATCCTCGTGATCGTCGAGGGGCCGCCCGCGGAGCGCGCCGCCGCGATGAGCGAGCTCGCGGCCGGCTTCCGGCGCATCCCGTCGTCGCTCGTGGAGAAGGTCGAGACCGACCAAAACCACACGCGCACCTTCCTCGAGGCGAACAAGCACCTGCTGGTGCCTCTCGAGGATCTCGTGCGCGCGCGAGATGCGCTCCGCCAGCGCATCGACACCGCGAAGCTGAAGGCGAACCCGCTGTTCATCGACCTGGACGACGAACCGGACCCGGTCGCGGAGGCGCGCGAGAAGCAACAGCTCGACGAGCTGAAGGAGAAGCGCCGGCAGGCACAGGTGCAGCTCGATCGCCTGTCCAACGTCAGCGCCGACGGACGAACCGCGATGATCCAGGTGCGCACGCCGTTTCGTTCGACGAACGCCGCGCTAGGCGAGCAGCTGATCTCCGCGCTCGACGCCGTGCGCTCGTCGGTGCGGGCGTCGCATCCGAACGTGCGTGTCGGATTCACGGGCAGCGTGATCACGGCCGTTGCAGAGCACCGGGCGATCTCGAACGGCATGATCCTGTCGAGCGTGATCACGGGCGTGCTCGTCGGCTTGGTGCTCGCGCTCTACTTTCGCAGCGCCAAGCTCCTCGTGCTGCTCGTCACCGTGCTTCTGACCGGCACCTCGATCGCGTTCGGCGCCGCCGCGCTCACCGTCGGTCACCTCAACGCCGCGACGGCGTTCCTCGGCGCGATCATCGCGGGCAACGGGATCAACTACGGCATCCTCCTCATCGCGCGCTACCTCGAGGAGCGGCGCACGCACGACATCGACGCGGCGATGGCGATCGCGATGGTCCACACCGTGCGGCCGACGATCATCGCGTCGCTTGGCGCGGCGATCGCGTACGGATCCCTTGCTGCGACGAGCTTCAAGGGCTTCGCTGACTTCGCCGTGATCGGCGCGGTGGGGATGGTGATCATGTGGGTCGCGACGTACACGCTCCTGCCCACGCTCGTCCTGCTCCTCGGGCGGCGGACGCACGCGTTCGCCGGCGATCCGATCATCGGCCGCGTGCTCGTGTCGGTGCTCGGCTTCCGTCGCTCGACGATCGTCATCGTGGTCAGCCTGTTGCTCGCGATCGGATCCAGCGTGATCGTCGCGCGTTACATCGCCACCGACCCGTTCGAATACGACATCAAGAACCTTCGGTCCGAAGGTAGCGATGCCGTCGAGGCGCGGAGGTGGATGAAGGTGTCGGATACCGCGTTCGGGCGTGGCTTATCCAACCGCACGGTGATCGCGGCCGATCGTCTCGAGCAGGTGCCGATGATCGTCGAGGCGTTGCGCGCGCTCGGCGCGAGCAAGAAGCCCGAGGACCGCATGATCGGCGACGTCTGGTCGATCTTCTCGTTTGTTCCCAAGGACCAGGACAAGAAGGTCCCCATCCTCGATGAGATCCGCACCCTGATCGACGAGGCCCTCGACGCGTTGCCCGAGGACGAGCGCGCATCGATCCTCGAGCTGCGTCCACCCGACAAGCTCGTGCCGATCACGATCGCGTCGCTGCCGCCGCAGTTGCGCGAGCGCTTCACGGAGAAGAACGGCAACCTGGGCCTCTTGATCGAGGTCCGTCCGGCGAGTCAGCTCGACGAGTGGAACGGCAAGGATCTGATCGCGTTCGCGACGGCGGTGCGTGCCCTGAAGCTGCGCGATGGCGAGACCGTCACGACGTCCGGCACGAGTGTCATCTTCGCGGACATCGTCGCGTCGATCGAGCGCGACGGTCCGACGGTCACGCTACTCGCCTCGATCGCGCTCGCGGTCATGGTCGTGCTGCTCGTCGGTGCGAACCGGCGGGCGTTTGCCGTCCTCGCCGGCACCGCGGCCGGGTCACTCCTGATGGTGGCGACATGTGCGCTGCTCGGCATCAAGGTGAACTTCCTCGACTTCGTGGCGCTTCCGATCACGCTCGGCCTCGGGATCGACTACGCGATCAACGTCGCACATCGGCAGGGGCACGACGACAACCGCGACCCGATCCACGCGATCCGGACCAGCGGAAGCGCCGTGTTCATGTGTTCGATCACGACGGTCATCGGCTACGGATCGCTCCTGGCGAGCGAGAACCTCGCGATCCGCGGGTTCGGCACCGCTTCGCTGATCGGCGAGATCGCGTGTCTTGTCACTGCCCTCGTGGTGGTGCCCGCGATCCTCGCAGTGCGGCCGGCGTCACGACGCCTACCTCTATAAGCGTGCGGGCTCCGCACAGGATCTGGCGAAGGAAGCTCAGCTTTCTCGACGAGGGTGGGGTCCGCTGCGATACACTATTTCCATGAGGCGGAAGACGGCAACCGTCGTCCTCGAGCTGCTCGTGGTGGTGCTGCTCGGATCGTGCGGATTCAGCAAGGATCAATTCCTCGGTGATGCTGCACCCCCGCCGGTGACGGTCGGCTTCGCGCAGGAGAGTCAACTCCAGGACGAGAGCTCCGGCGCGATCCAGGTGATCGTTCGCCTCTCGCGTCCCGCACCCGAGCCGATCTCCGTCACGTACACGATCGACGGCGGTGCTGGCACGGCCGTCCTCGGTCAGGACTTCAGCGCAGTCGACACGGGGACGCTGTCATTCGAGACCGGCATCTCCGAGGCCCCCATCGATCTCACCATCTCGATCGATACCGTCGAGGAAATCAACGAGACGATCGTGATCCGCCTCTCGAACCCGTCGGGCGGCGTGGAGCTCGGGACCTCGACACACACGATCACGATCAACGCGGCGCTGCTCCCGCGCGTGAACTTCTCGCTCGACACGTCAGCACAAAACGAGGCGCTTGACCTCGTTTTGACCCTCCAGCTCGATACGCCGCCGCTCCTCGCATCGAGCGTGACGATCGCGGTCAAAGTGGTCGGGACCACCGCCGCCGCGATACACGACTGGACCATGCCGGCGAGCATGACGGTGACGTTCCCCGCGCAGTCGACGAGTCAGACGATCACGATCCCGATCGTGAAGGACCAGATCGACGAAAATGCCGAGGACCTCGTGATCGAGATCGCGAACACGACGAATGTCGTGATCGGGATGCGGAACGAACGTACGCACACGATCAACAACGACGACAATCCGCCGACCGTCGAGTTCCAGCTGAGCAACGCGGGAACCGAGGGCAACGCAAACAACACCGTCAACATCGCGGTCAGCCTGTCGGGGCCCAGCGGTAAGGTCATCACGGTACCGCTCGTGTTCGGTGGCGGCACGGCCACCGAAAACACCGACTACACGTACATGTCAAAGGCGGCTCTCGTGTTCATGCCGAACCAGGATTCCTCGCTGTCCGAGACTGCCAAGATGGTCTCGGTCATCATCACCGGGGATACGATGGATGAAGCGAACCAGACGATCGTCACCTCGCTCGGTACTCCGCTGACCAACGTGCAACAGGGCACGCGAACGACGCACACGTACACGATCAACGACGATGACGATGCACCGAGCGTCGAGTTCACCAGCCCCGATGGTTCGGCCATGGAAGGTGACTCGGGGACCAACACGACCACCTACATGATGCAGCTTTCGGCGGCGTCCGAAAGGACCATCTCGTACACCATCACGTTCGCGGGCAGCACCGCGAGCCACATGGGATCGATGCCGGACTACTCGACCGTCCCCGCGATCAACAACAGCGCCGTGACCATCAACATCGCCGCGGGAATGACGACCGCCACGATCGACCTCGTCGTCGTCGGCGAAGAGACCGTCGAAGGAGCCGACGAGACCATCGTGATGACGATCGGCACTCCGGTGACAAACGTTCGTCTGCTCGGCGGAAATGCCCTGCTCCGGCGGACGCACACGATCCTCGATCAGGATCCCAACTAGCCGACGCGCTTGCCGTCCGGCGACCAGCGGTAGAAGCCCTCGCCGCTCTTCTTGCCGAGCTTGCCGGCCGCGACCTTGTCACGCAGTGTCTGCGGCGGGGTGAACGCCGGACCGATCGCGGTCGCGAGGTACTCCGCGATCCCCAGGCGAACGTCGAGCCCGACGAGATCGGTCAGCTCGAGCGGGCCCATCGGGTGGCCGTAGCCGAGCTTCATCGCGGTGTCGATGTCGGCGGGCGAGGCGACGCCCTGTTCCACCATGCGCATCGCCTCGAGGCCGATGACGAGACCGAGCCGGCTCGACGCGAACCCGGGACTGTCGGTCACTGTGATCGGCGTCTTGCCCATGCGCTCGGCGAGCGCGACCGCGCATGCGACCGCATCGGCGTCTGCGGTCGGGTGGCGCACGACCTCGACGAGCTTCATCACGTGCACCGGGTTGAAGAAGTGCATCCCGACGACGCGTTCGGGCGCGCGGACCGCGTCGGCGATCTGCGCGATCGGTAGCGACGACGTGTTCGTCGCGAGCAGCGCGTGGGCGGGTGAGGCGCGATCGATCGCGGCGAAGACCTCGCGCTTGAGCTCGATGCGCTCGGGGATCGCTTCGATCACGCAGTCGGTGTCGGAGCACGCGGCGGCGAGATCGTCGGCGGTGCGGATCCGCGCGAGCGCTGCATCCCGATCGGCCGCAGCGACCTTGCCGAGCTCGACACCCTTCGCGAGGTTCTTCGTCACCTTGTCGAGGCCTGCCTGCGCGCCTCCGGCAATGGCGTCGAACAGGCGGACCTCGGCGCCCATCACGGCGGCCACGTGCGCGATGCCGTGCCCCATGGTGCCGGCTCCGATGACGGTGACAATGCGGATCTGTGCGGCGTTCACGCGCCGAAGCTATCGAAGGTCGCGTCCACTTGCAGTACCGTCGTCGCGAATGATCGCGCGCGTCGACGTCGATCGCCTCCAGCGCGACCTCGAGGCGATCGTCGGTCCGCGGCGGATGTCGATGCGCAGCGTCGACCTCGACACGTACGCGCGCGACATGTGGCCTCGCTTGCTCCTCCGCCATCGCGAAGGGCAGCGTGAGGTGCCGCGCCCGCACGCCGTGGTCTGGCCCGAGCACGTCCGCGAGATCGTCGCGATCGTCAAGCTCGCGCGGGAGATGCGTGTCCCGCTCGTCCCGTATGGCGGTGGCTCCGGCGTGTGCGGTGGGGCGGTGCCGATCTTCGGTGGCATCACGATCGACACGAAGCGCATGCAACAGCTGCGTAGCGTGCACTCCGACGAGCTGATCTGCGATGTGGACGCGGGCCTCAACGGCGAGCGCTTCGAGCGCGAGCTGTCGCGGCGCGGCTACACGTTCGGTCACTTTCCGTCGTCGATCTACTGCTCCACCGTCGGTGGTTGGCTCGCGACGCGCGCCGCCGGACAGCTCTCGACGAAGTACGGCAAGGTCGAAGACCGCGTTGCGGGGCTCACGGTCGTCACGGGCAAGGGCGAGGTCATCGAGACGGATGGCCCCAACCGTGCGCTGCGAGGTCCGTCGTGGACGCAGCTGATCCTCGGCAGCGAGGGCACGCTCGGCATCATCACGTCGGCGCGCGTGCGCGTGTCGCCGGCGCCGCAGCTACGCGTGTTCCGCGGCTTCGAAGTCGACGACGTGGCAACCGGGCTCGAGGCGATCCGGCGCATCATGCAGAAGGGGCTGCGCCCGTCGGTGGTGCGCCTCTACGACGAGCTCGACACGCTGATCAACTCGTTCAGCTCCAAGGACTCCGAGGACGAGCCGCCGGTCGTGCGCGGTCCGGTCCCGGAGATCTCGTCGGGCGCTCTCCCCGAATGGCCGGAACCACCGCGCATGGGCGACGACGGTGTCGTCGATCGAATCCTCGCGTTCGCGAAGGGTCGCACGTCGCGCAAGGTGGCGATGAACGCCGCGCTCGGCCGATCGTCGACGATGAACAAGCTGTTCGGCATGGTCGACAAAGTCGCGCGTCGAGGGTGCCGGATGATCATCGGCCTGGAGGGCTCGCGAATCCGTACCGAGATCGAGGCCGCGCTCACGTTCCACGAGCTCGAGACCGCAGGTGCGCGCGACAAGGGCGAGGACCCGGGCTGGGCGTGGCTCGCACACCGCTATCACGTGTCGTACCGGATGAGCCCCGTGTTCCGCGATGGAGCGTTCGTCGACACCATGGAGGTCGCGTCGAGCTGGGACCGCCTCGGCGACCTGTACCGATCGGTGCGCGAGGCGATCGGCCGGCACGCGCTGGTGATGGCGCACTTCTCCCACGCGTATCCGGACGGCTGCTCGATCTACTTCACGTTCGCGGGCACGGCCTCGGACGCCGAGGGTGCCGAGCGGATCTACGACGCGATCTGGCGCGACGGGCTCGAAGCGACGACGCGCGTCGGCGGAACGATCAGCCACCACCACGGCGTCGGCCTCCTCAAGGCGCCGTACATGGCCGGCGAACATCGCGAGGCGATGGCGATCTACGAGGCTGCGAAGGCGAGCCTCGATCCGGACGGCATCCTGAACCCCGGCAAGATGGGGCTCCGCAAGCCGGACCACGGTCCGGCGCGCAGCACTGCC
>JBJXGN010000232.1:0-2631 GCA_046160585.1 Kofleriaceae bacterium | reverse complement strand
CTGCTGTCCTGGACCGAGCAAGCGGTTACCAAGACGTGCGAGCGCAGATTGGCTCCGGGAAGCAAAGGTCCCTGAGTGAGCTGCAGGACGAGCTCCAGCAGGTCGCGTCGGCCCCGACTACCAGCCGTCAGCAGCTCTTGCGCGACGTTCACGAACTTGTTCAATCGGCTAAAGCAGGGTACGAGGCAAAGCGGCACGGAATCGCGAAGCTCTCCGGTGGTGCTCATCGTCAGTGTGCTGCGCTGCTCGAGACACTTGCTCGACTCGGCATCTTCGTCGTGAGGCACGGCGAGCTAGAAGGCTGGCGAAGAGAAGGTCCCTCCGACAAGAACGAGTGGATTGTCGAGACGTGGGAGATGGTGAGGCGTGGCGATGCAGCATTGCCCGAGGCCCGCGCGTTTGCAGAATCAGTTATTCGCTACGTACGTCGACCAACATCGTAACTTTGCGTTAGCGAGTGACCCACGATCTTTTCGACGGCTGCGCGTGAAGCAGCACGGTGGTGTCGGGCACGATGATGATGCGCTCGCCCATGCTCTCAGCTCAGCACGCGCTGGTTGCCACCAGCGTGCCATCCACCCGTTTCGATGCAGCCGCCGGATTCGCCGCCACTCCAGCGGAACACCCGGTCCAGAAAAGCACACGTGTGCCTTGCGAACCACTCGGGCTTGAAGACTGTCAACACGCATCGGTGGTGCTACACCATTTGATCTTGATCGTGGACGGACCGTTGGTCTTCATGCGTGGAACGCCCCTCGCCTTTACCGAGGCCGAGGCGAAACTCGATCAGTTCGAGTCGCTCCTTCTCCAGCACGGCATCGCGATACCGTGCGGATCGAAGCTCGAAGAAATCTTCCTGTCGATCAAGAAGTATCTTTCGTTGAACCGGCGCGAGATGGTTCTCCCGCCGACAACGGACCTTCGTGACGAGTGGGTTCGAATGCTCGGTCTCGTGGACCTCGCGTACAAGGTCATCGGGGCGAACGAGACGAAATGGTTCCCGAAGTTGGTGCCGCATTTCAAGCTGCTCGCACGTGCGGCGGACCCGAGCCAGAACGCGCCCACCGATCACGCCGATCAAGCGAACCACAAACTCTTCGAGTTACTCATCGGGGCGGCGAGCGCATCGTTCGCCGACGACTTGATCGTCGAGCCGCCAGACGCGAACGAGACCAAGACTCCAGACGTGACAGCCAGCTGGCTGGGCCAACGCTGGGGAATTGCTTGTAAGGTTCTCCAGAGCGACAAGCCGGCGCGATATCGGGACCAGATCCGAAAAGGCATCTCGCAGATCGACCGCTGCGATGTCGATCGCGGCTTGGTGCTAATCAACGTCAAGAACTTGATCCCGTTCGAGACGTTTCTGCCGTTCGGCCGCAAGTCGCAAACAGAACCGTACGAGATCTTCGAGAAGGATGATTGGACCGAACACATCGATGCGTTTCGCCGCGCGCTGCGCTCACGAGTCGATGCAGAGCACGACGACATCGTTGATGCGTTTCGAGGCTCACCCATAGCCGGGCGAACGGCGCTTGTCTGCCACTACGCTCAGTGCATGGCGTGGGTCCGCCGCGAAGGTGAGGCTAGGATGACTCCGTTCGTCCTATTGGACCCTGTCTTCTTCTCGATGTTCCGGGTCGAGCGGCAGACACATCGGTTTCTGAGGCAACTTACGAGTGCGTTGGCCTGGGGTTCCGCGCAACACGATGCTCTGGCGTCTTGAAAGCTGCCTCGATTTGCAACGTACAGGTCGAGATCGCCTCTGCGGTGTAGGTTCATTCAACATCTTTCGCTTCTCAGCATCGCGGCTTCGTCAGCACCGGTGAGCGTTGCGCCGAAGTGAAACGCTTAGCGTGCGCGAGATGCTGTTCTCGTAGTCAGTCGCCCTTGCAACGACAGTCCGGCTTACGCTGGGAAATGTCAGAGTCGCAGCCTACGCTCCACGTCACGATGCGAGACCTCGACCAATTCCTCGGCAACGCGCTCCAGGCCCTCGACGAACAGCGCGACGCACCGATCCTGGAAGTCCGTGTGCTCGACGCGGACATAGTGACGCTTCGATCGCTTGACGGCGATGGGGAGCGTGCGAAGTACGTCCGGCAAGAGGTCCACAACGCGATTGCGCGTCGTCGCGTGACGCGCGTGATCCTGCGTGGCGGCGGGTTGCGCTTCGACGTCGTTACCTCGTCACCGACCGAGAACGAGCCCCTGCACGCAGGCGAACGGATGGTCGTGTGACGTGGCGGGAAAGAAGTCTCGAAAGGCCAAAGGTTCCAAGACAGGGAGGTCGCGAAAGAAGCTGCGTGCCGCTCGTCCGTCGAATCGTCGCGACGACTTCCCCCCTGCAGTCGTGCGCCATCTCGCCGCCGAAGTTGGAAACCGTTGCTCGTTGTGTGACCGCCCCACAAGCGGCCCGAGCACCGAACCCAACAAGGTGAGCAACGCAGGAACAGCAGCACATATCACTGCAGCCGCTGAGGGGGGACCGCGCTACGACAAGAAGCTGTCCAAGAAGGAGCGAGGGTCGGCAGAGAACGGGATCTGGTGCTGTCGAGATCACGGGAAGCTCATCGATGATGATTCCCTCTTCTTCTCCCCGGAGTTCCTCCGCGCTGCGAAGGCGCGCGCAAT
>JBJXGN010000231.1:0-100003 GCA_046160585.1 Kofleriaceae bacterium | reverse complement strand
ACGTTGACCTTGTCATCGGGGATGCCGAGCTGGGTCTGGCAATAGACGCTCTGCGACGCGAACGCTTCGTTGAGCTCGAACAGATCGATGTCCGAGATCTTCATGTTGTTCTTCGCGAGCAGCTTCTGCACCGCGGGCAGCGGACCGATGCCCATGATCTCCGGGTCGACACCGACGGTAACGAAGCTGCGGAAGTACGCGAGCGGCTTGATGCCGAGCTCGTCGGCCTTGGCCTTCGAGGTCACGAGCGTCATCGCCGCGCCGTCGCTGATCGGTGAGCTGTTGCCGGCCGTCACGCTGCCGCCCTGCGCGAACGCGGGTGGGAGCTTCGCGAGACCTTCGAGCGTCGTGTCCGGACGCGGCAATTCGTCGACGGTGAAGTCCTTGTAGACCCGCTCGCCATTCGCGTAGCCGACCGCGCGGACCGCGACGATCTCGTCCTTGAACGTGCCCTTCTCGAGCGCGGCCTTCGCCTTCTGCTGGCTGTTGAACGCGAACTGATCCTGTTGTTGGCGCGAGATGTTGAACCGATTGGCGACGTTCTCGGCGGTGATGCCCATCGGCGTGTTCGCGCCGGGCAGCTTGTCCATCAGCTCGGGCGATGCCGAGAGATGGAAGCCAGTCATCGGCACGTACGTCATCGACTCGACGCCGCCCGCGATGACGACATCGTTCGTGCCGACGGCGATCGAGCCGGCCGCCGTCGCGATGGCTTGCAGGCCCGACGAGCAGAACCGATTGATCGTCTGCCCGGGGACCTCGGGTCCGAGATCCGCGAGCAGCGAGATCAAGCGCGCGACGTTGAGGCCTTGCTCGCCCTCGGGCATCGCGCAGCCGAGGATGACGTCGTCGATCTTGCCTCGCGCTTGCGGCACGCGCGCGAGCAAGCCGCGAATGACATCGGCGGCGAGCTCGTCGGGGCGCTTCGTCGAGAGGGTTCCTTTGTGGCCGCGGCCGACCGCGGACCGAACTGCTTCAGCGATTACGATCTCCATGGATGTTCTCCTTGGTCCTTAGTTCCGCAGGGGCTTGTTGTTCTGGAGCATGTACTGCATGCGCGCTTGGCTGAGCGGCTCGCCGCACAGCGAAAGGAACGCCTCGCGTTCGAGCTCGAGGATCTCGTCCTCGGTGACCGCGTGTGTGGATCCGTTGACGCCGCCGCACAACACGTTGGCGAGCTTCATCGCGATCTTCGCATCGTGCTCGGTCGCGTACTTTCCGGCGACGAGGGTGTTCACGAGCATCTTCAGCGTCGCGATGCCGCTCTCGCCGGGCAGCTTGTACGCGCGTGGGATCGCCGGGTGGTAGCCCGCGTTGGCGAGGCCCACGGCTCGCTGCTTCGCCTCGTGCAGCTGGCGCGCACGATCGAACGACACGCCATCGGTCTGGCGGAAGTAGCCGAACGCTTTTCCTTCCTCGGCCGATGTCGCGACCTTCGCGAGCGCGATGTTCTTGAACGTCTGCGTGACGAACGCATACGTGTCGATGTCGACGCCTTCGGGAACGCCCTCGAGCGAGCGCCACAACATGTTCATCGTGCCGGCGCCACCGGGGATGAGGCCCACGCCGACCTCGACGAGACCGGAGTACGTCTCGAGCGCGGCTTGCACCGCGTCCGTCCCGAAGCAGAGCTCGAGGCCACCACCGAGCGTCATGTTGTACGGCGCGGCGACGACGGGGACCGTCGCGTACTTCATCCGCTGCGTCGCGTACTGGTAGCCCTTGATCATCTCGCGCAGGCCGTCCCACTGCTTCTGGCCCGCGGCCACGAGCACGGCGAACAGGTTCGCGCCGACGCAGAAGAACTCGCCCTGGTTCCAGATCACCATCGCGCGGAAGTCCTTCTCGGCTCGCGCGGTGGCGTCGTGGATCATCTTGATGACGTCGGAGTCGATCGAGTTCGCCTTGGTCTTGAACGTCAGGCCGAGCACGCCGTCGCCGATGTCCCACGCCTCGGCGCCGCTGTTCTTCAGCACGGGCGCGCCGCCCTTGCGCATGACCTCGATCGTCGCCTCGCGCGGATCGAGCTTGCGCGCGACGAAGTCGGACGAACCGGGCTCCCAGATTCTGTCGTTTACCTTCCCACCTTCGTGGGACTCGTCGTTTACCTTCGCAGCCCCTTCGGCGCTGCTACGCGTCCCACCTTCGTGGGACTTGTCGTTGTAGAAGCCCGTCGCCTTCGCGGCGGCCATCTTGTCGACCCACGCTGGGAGCGCGATGCCGTCCTTCTTCATGCGGTCGTACGCCTCGACGAAGCCGATCGCGTCCCACACCTCGAACGGGCCGAGGTCCCACGCGTAGCCCCACTTCATCGCGTTGTCGATCGCCTCGACGGAGTCCGTGATCTCGCCGATGCGGCGCGCCGCATACGAGAGTGAGCGCGACAACACGGTCCATGCGAACTCGCCGACGACGCCGGGGGTCGCGACGAGCGCCTTGAGACGCGCCTTCGGATCCTCGATCTTGCCGAGAGCCTTGGTCGCCTTCTTGATCTCCGGGTCGCCGCCATTTGCGCGGTACTCGCCGGTGTAGGGGTCGAACGTGGTCAGCTCGCCCGACGCCTTGTCCTTCTTGTAGAACCCGCCCTTCGTCTTGTCACCGAGGATGCCCTTCTCGATCATCGTGATGATGTACGCGGGCGTCTTGAACGTGTCGCGATCCTCGTCGGTGGTCAGCGAGTTGTAGCAATTCGCAGCGACGTGACCGACGGTATCGAGTCCGACGACATCTGCGGTGCGGAACGTCGCGCTCTTCGGATGCGCCATCGGGATGCCGGTGATCGCGTCGACGTCCTCGGGCGCGAGCTTCTTCTCGAGCATCAGGTGGATCGTCGTCATCATCGACTGCAGGCCGATGCGATTGCCGATGAAGTTCGGCGTGTCCTTCGCCCACACGATGCCCTTGCCGAGAAGCTCGCGGCCCCATGCTTCGGCGCGCTCCTTCGCTTCGGGCGATGTGTCCGGACCGGCGACGAGCTCGAGGAGCTTCATATAGCGCGGCGGGTTGAAGAAGTGGGTGATCATGAAGTTCTTGCGAAACTGCTCGCCGCGTCCCTGCAGCATGTCGACGATGCGCAGACCGGACGTGTTCGAGGCCACGATCGTGTCCGGATCGTTGAGCTTCTCCAACCTCTCGAACAGTGCCTGCTTGATGTCGAGCCGCTCGATGATCGCCTCGACGATCAGATCGCAGTCCTTGGTACGATCGAGATCGTCCTCGAGGTTTCCGGTTTGGATGAGGAGAGCGTTGCGCGGATGCGAGAACGCCGCGGGCTTCGCCTTCTTCAGCTTCTCGAGCGCGCCGTCGGCGAACGAGTTACGCGGACCGCCTTTGGGCGGAACGATGTCGAGGAGAATGACGGGAATTCCGGCGTTGGCGCAGTGGGCGGCGATGCCGCTGCCCATGACGCCCGCTCCGAGCACCGCTACACGACGAATCGGGGCTGACATGCACGCACCATAGCGCGCGATTGTTGCTGTAGGCTCGCAGCGGAGGGCGTTTCATGACGAAGTCTGTTGTGCTGGTTGCAATGATCGTGACGGTCGCTCCCGCCTTGGCGGACCCAGCAAAGATCCACAACGCGCTGACGGAGCTCGGTCACGCCATCGATGCAGGGTTCGACCAGGACGCCGACACGAAGGCGTGGGTGCCGACGTCATCGTCGATCGTCGACGGTAAGGCGACGTGTTCGGTGCACATCGAGAAGCTCGCCGAGCTCGGCGCGCCGGGAAGCTCGAAGGTGACTCTGGCCAACGACACCGCCGAGCTGCAGAAGGGTGATCACACGCTCGACGACATGCTCCCGATCTGCGAGCGGCTCGTCGCGTTCGGCAAGACGAAGGCGTTCCAGAAGCAGGCCGAGAACGCGTTCTACGAGTACCCGAAGGTGACCAAGAAGACGCCGTTCAACCAGAAGCACTTCCAGAACTGCGCGACGGAGTACCGGAAGCTGATGAAGGCGGGCATCCCGCCGACCTACAAGGTCGCCGACCAGATGATCGCCGACGCGAGCGGGGCCATGGTGAAGTGGGGCGGGACGGTCGAGGAGATCCGCATCAAGTGGTGCGACGATGGTCTCAAGAACGCGAAGGCCGAGCGCGGGCGCCGCGACGCGCCCTACAAGAAGCACCTGAAGGGCGACAAGCTCGCCCTCGCGCTGTCATGGCGCGCGCTCTACCTGCCGGGCGGCAAGCTCACCGAAGATCCCGCCGAGATGGCGAAGGTCGACGTGCTGTTCACCGACGGTTCTCCGGGGCGCGTGTGCCTCAAGAAGGGTGCGCCCGAGGTCCACGAGATCACGCGCTACAGCTTCGATGCTGCGGGCAAAATGACCGGGAACAAGAGCACCACGCACTGCGGTTTCCCTGGAGCCGGCGGCTTCAAGTGAGAACATCATGATTACCTGCTCCGACTGCGGACGAACGGTCGATGGCGAGATCGCCGACGACACGCCGTGCCCGCAGTGCGGGACGCCGTTGCTCGCCGGCAAGCCGCCCGAGGTCGACGCGGCCTGGGCCGCCGAAAAGAAGACGAAGCAGGATGCTGCCGCGGCGGCCAACGCGCCGAAGAAGCGCGGCGGCTACTGGCTGCTCGGCATCGTGATGGTCGTCGCCGTCGGTGCCATCGGCATGATGGTCTGGCAGCGGTCGCCGACGCTGCGCGGCGCCGACGTCGGCGAGATCGAGATCCGGATCACGGCACCGAAGGACGGGACACCGGTCGTCGTCGATGGTGCGCCCGCCGGCAAGACGCCGCTGATCCTGCGCCTCGAGAGCAGCTCGGAGCCGATCAAGATCATCGGCAACAACGTGGCGATCGTCGTGGTTCCCGATCGAAGTCGCACGGTCGAGCTCGTTCATCCGAAGAAGAGGAAGTAGTCGTCCCAGAAGCGGACAACTCGCGTCGTCAAGATCGAGAGACCGCGTTTCCCGTGCCGTCCGGATCTCTACGACCGAGAGTGGTGCCGCACAAAACTGGACCCCGATCGATCGGCCCGCGAAGATCACGTGACCGATGTCGTCGCCTACGGGGGTCGCAGCACCACAGCGCTGCGTCCCGTGCCTTCGCTTGTTTGCCGAAACGCTGTTCGTCGACGACGGCAGCCGTCATGGAGACGAGATCCGCACTGCGATGTTGCGGCTCGACTTCGCCTACGGGGAGCGCCGCGTACGCTGTACCGATCCGCGCCTCGCCGGTCGCGATCGCGAGGCCGAGCTCCAGGCGTGCCGCGCGCTCGAGGGCCTCGGTGCGATCGAGCTCCGCCACCTCGATGACTGCGCGGTCTCGCCGGGTTCCGGCATCGACTACGTCGTCGCGATCGACGCCGACGTTCACGCGCTCTGCGCGTTCGCCGCGTACGCGGTCCCGCAGCTGAAGAACCTCGGCTGGCAGATCGAGATCGAGCCGGACTTCCCGTGGCAGGTCGTCGCGAACGACGCGCCCATGTACGCGTCGGCCGAGCGCGATCCCGAGCGTCCCGACTGGTTCGGGCTCGAGCTCGGTGTCGAGGTCGAGGGCCACCGCATCGATCTGTTGCCGGCGCTGCTCGAGATGCTCGATGGTGCGGGTGACCTTTCGGCGCTCGCACGCAGCGCGCGCCGTTGCGTCGCCGTTCGCGTCGACGAGCGCCGCTGGCTCCCCGTCCCGCCCGCTCGCCTGAAGCTCTTGGCGAAGGTGCTCCTCGAGATGTACCGCGAGGGCCCGCGTGTTCGCGCGCCCGCGGTCCGCGCACCGTTGATCGCCGAGCTCTGCTCCGCGCTTCATGACGGCGCTCGTCCGCTTCGCTGGGTCGGCGACACGCGCATCCGCGAGCAGGCGTATGCGATCGCGCTCGGTCCGCGCCGCACCGCGCGCATCACCGCACCGCAGACCCTGTGCGCCGAGCTGCGCCCCTACCAGCGCGAGGGTGTCGCGTGGCTGCAGCACCTTCGCGAGCACGACGCCGGCGGCATCCTCGCCGATGACATGGGCCTCGGGAAGACGCTGCAGACGATCGCGCACGTCCTCCTCGAGAAGGAGCACGGCCGCCTCGATCGGCCCGCGATGATCGTCACGCTCACGTCGCTCGTCGGCAACTGGCGCCGCGAGCTCCAGCGCTTCGCGCCCACGCTGCGCGTCGCGGTGCACCACGGTCCCGATCGTGCGTCTCGCCTGTCCACACTTGCGGGTCACGACGTCGTCATCACGACGTACCCGCTCGTCGCGCGCGATCGCGACGAGCTCGCGAAGGTCCCGCTGCACGTGCTCGTCCTCGACGAAGCACACGCGATCAAGAACCACGACGCGCAGGCCTCCGAGGCCGTCCGCGCGCTCGACCCACGCCATCGCATCTGCCTGTCGGGCACGCCGATCGAGAACCATCTCGGGGAGCTGTGGTCGCTGTTCGACTTCCTGAACCCAGGTCTCCTCGGCTCGCGCGAGGACTTCACGCTGCAGTTCCGCCAGCCGATCGAAGAGCGCTCGGACAAGACGCGCCTCGAGGCGCTACGCGACCTGGTTCGCCCGTACCTCTTGCGCCGCACCAAAGACGCCGTCGCGCCCGAGCTCCCGTCGAAGACGCAGCTCGTCCGCGCCGTCGATCTCGCGGGTGCTCAGCGCGAGCTCTACGAATCGATCCGCGTTGCTGCCCACGCCGACGTGCGCATGCAGATCAAGTCGCGTGGGCTCGCCGGCTCGACGATCGCGATCCTCGACGCGCTCCTCAAGCTCCGCCAGGTCTGCTGCGATCCGCGCCTCATCACGAACAGCGAGGCAGCCGCCGGCGTCGAGGGCAGCGCGAAGCTCGCCGTGCTCCTCGAGATGCTCCAGTCGCAGCTCGCCGACGGTCGCCGCATCCTCGTGTTCTCGCAGTTCGCGCGCATGCTCGGCCTGATTTCCGAAGCGCTCCTCGCACGCGGCGTCAAGCACGTCGCGCTCACGGGGCACACGCCCGATCGTCAGAAGCCGATCGACGCGTTCCAGCAGGGCCGCGCCGATGTGTTCCTGATCTCGCTCAAGGCGGGTGGCGCGGGCTTAAACCTCGTCGGCGCCGATACCGTCATCCACTACGACCCGTGGTGGAACCCGGCCGCCCAGGCGCAGGCCACCGATCGCGCGCATCGCATCGGCCAGACCAAACCGGTCTTCGTGCACGACCTCATCATCGCGGGCTCCGTCGAGGAGCGCATGCTCGGCCTCCAGCGTCACAAACGCCTGCTCGCGAACGCGATCCTCGACCGCGGTGGGACATCCACGCCGCAGCTGACCGAGCGTGACCTCGACGACCTTCTCGCGCCGCTCACCTGAATCTTTGCGACACGGCGCCCCTGCCGGTCTCCAAGGGGTATGGACGTGCACCGCGACCTCGTCGCGATCGGCGCAACTGCCACGGATCACGACAGCTACGTCGTTCCCGTCGGCCCCGTCGACGTCCGCGTCCGGATCGAACCCCGGCGTGGCGCATGTTGGGTGATGCTGTACGTAGCCATCGCGCACGCGAAGGACCGTGACGCGAAGCGCTGCCGGCACACCAGCACATCGCTCGTCGTCGGCACGCTCGCCACGGTCGGCGGAGTGCTGCTCGTGCGCAGCAAGATCCGCGTCGAGGTCGCGACCCGTGCCGTGCTCCGCACCACACTCGTGATGCTCGCTGCGGAGGCTACGCAGTTCGAGGCCGCGACACGCCCCGCTTGTTCGCGCGTCACGTACGCGTGCTTCGGTCACTAGATCATCGGTAGGGCGCGCTCCTCCGAGGAGCGGGTCACTCCGTCGCGAGCCGGCGATCCCACCACGCGAAGTCGATGTCGCTCGGCAACTCGATCGACGCCGACACCTGCTTCGCGGCGACGTCGATCGACGCGATCGAGTACCCGGTGTTCGTGCGCACGATCAGCCAGCGGCCATCCTTGGACCAACCGACGTGCGGGATCGTCCACCGCGCGGAGTCCTCGTCGCGAAAGAACAGGCCGAGCGGCACCCGCGTCGGAGCGCCAGCTCCGTCGACAAACGTCACCGCGTATTCGCCGTTCGCTCCGCCGTGGTGAAGGATCGCGGTGCCGTCGGCGTTCCACTCGTAGCGAATCAGATAGATGGCGCTCGGCGCGTATTCGATGATCGGGCGCGTGGTCACGCGCAGCGGGTTCGTCTCGACGGTGCCGAGCAAGACCCGCAGTTGCGCCCCATCCTGCGGGTACTCGCTAAACGCTACGTGGTGCGCGTTCGCGCCGGGCCGCCACTGCACGTTGTTCGTGTGGACGTTCGTGACCTCCACCCGCTGCGGGGCGCCGGTCACGTCGGCGACCCACAATCGCCACGAGAAGAGCGCGCTCGTCTTCTTCACGAGGTAGCCGATGAAGCGATCGTCGTGCGACCAGTCACCTTGTACGACGCTGAGGCCGCCGTGCTGCGGTGGGCTGTGGACCGTCGTCGGTGACGTATCGTCGACATCGGCGATCGACAGATCGCGGTGATCGTAGTCTGCGCCCGCGACCATCAGCTCGACGTCGGCCACGTGCCCCCACTCCGGGGTCAGGTTCCAGTAGTAGTTGAACGCGCAGCACTCGCTCGAGTCGACACCGAGGGCGGTCATCGACTGCACCGCACGGACGATCGGGATCTGAAAGCCGTAGTAGTGCATCGCGACATAGTCGCCGCTCTTGGCGATCGGGACCGCGAACACGCGCTTGCCCTCGCGACTCACGCGCGTCGCCGAGCTCGCCACACCCGTCGCCGGCAGGTCGACCGCGTACGCGATCTCCGACCCACCGACGAAGAACAGCCGCTCGTTCGTCCACGTGAGCCCGCTCCAGTACGGCTGGCTCGCGTCATCGATGCGCTGAGGCTCAGCGTTCAGATGGCGCACCCAGAGCGACCCGTTCGTCGCGTTGTCGTCGAGTCCGTACAACAGCCACGCACCGTCGTCGGTGAAACCCCACACGGACTGGCGTAGCGCCGGATCGATATTCGCCACGAGCGTGACCCGCGGCTGGATGCCGCCCTCCTCGACCGGGATCCACTCGATGGGCCCACGGCGATCCGCCGCTGCGAGGAGTAGCCCTTGCTCGAGGCCGCTCGTGCCCGCATCGACGCCACCGTCGGTTACGGCGTCGGGCACGACGCCACCGTCGGCCTCGGCGCCGGGCCCGGATTCACCGCCGCACGCAGCGAGCAACGTGAAGACAACGGTGGCGCGCATCCCCCGAAGACGCGCCGGCCCGCGAAAATGGGAAGAATGCGATCACAAAGATCGAACCCTTCGGACCCGTCCTGACGAGTATCCTGGATGCGAGAGCCGCGACAACGATGCGCTTCGATCGCTTTCTCCTGCTCGTGCTCCTCACAGGGTGCGGCGACGACTCGACCACGACCGTCATCGACAGTGCCTTGTCCGACACGCAGGCCTCGGTCGACGCTGCGCCGTGCACGTCCGCCTGCGGCAGCATTCAGTTCTTCGGTCGCGGTCACACGTTCGGAGATCGCGTTCGCTGGCGCCTCGACGATCCCGCCACGACCACCCCGGGCCCGACCCTCGACGTCGGCGCCGGCGACTTCACGCTCGAGTGGTGGATGCGCGGCACGGCCGCCGCGAACCCGAACTCCATCATGTGCGGCAACGGCATCGGGTGGACGAGCTCCAACATCATCCTCGATCGCGACCGCCACAGTCAGTCCCCCGCGTTCGGTGCGGGCGTCCATAGCGCCTCGCTCGTGTGGGCCGTCGTCGGCGCGGCCGGCGACTCCACGTCGATGTGTGGAGACACGATCGTCGCCGATGGACAGTGGCATCACGTCGCCGTCGATCGGCGCCGCAGTGACGGACGCATGCGCATCTTCGTCGACGGAGTCCTCGACGCGAGCGCCGACGGCCCCGACGGCGACGTGAGCTATCCCGACAACGGTCAGCCGACGAGCCTTTGCCCGATGGGGCTCTGCGACTACAGCGATCCGTTCCTGGTGCTCGGGGCGGAGAAGCACGGGTACCCCGACATCTCGTTCGCCGGATTCATCGACGAGCTACGCGTATCGCGCGTCCTTCGCTACGACGCGACGTTCACGCCGCGAACCACGCCGTTCGATCCGGACGCAGACACCGTCGGCCTCTATCACTTCGACGGCTCGGCCACCGACGCCACCGGCGCACTCGACGGAGAGGTCGTGCTCGGTGGCGGCGGTCCCACGTGGTCCGGCGAGACAGCGTTCTGATCGCGCTCGGCCGCGGCCCGAGCTGATCGAACGGCGCGTTGTCTCCGCGTGCCTACGTAGTCGACACGCTCGCCGCACGTCGCATGGCGTCGGCGATCTCCGCGTGTCGATGGTTGGTCTTTGCGGCACGTGCCACGCGAGCGACTGATCGTCATCGCGCCAGCGGCCTTCGAGCGCTTCCGAGAGGGTTGCCATCCCGGCCTGCGATCGTACGGTGCCGCTGCTCGCGCGAGTAGCGCGCCGGTCAGTAGTTGTCGTTCTTGTCGCGGTAGCGCGTCGCCGCGATGTCGAGCGCGACAGTGCCGCCCCAGCCGTCGGGCGTCCGCACCATCGCGAGCGTGAGCGCCGGCTGGAACCAGGAACCGCGACCGTTGGGTGACGCGAGGCGGCCGGTGATGCCGGTGCTCCAACGCACGTTCGTGTCGCCTTGGTCGTTCGGGTCCATCGCGAGGACGGTGTCGAGCGACACCGTGCCCGGGCGGAACGCGAACATCGCGCCGAGGCCCGCGCGCGGGATCACGTGCATCGGTGAGTCTTCGGGCGCGCGATCGAGCTCGTACGCGAGGTCGAGGCCCGTATCGAGGCGCAGCGCACCGTAGACGCGCGTGCCGAACCAGCTGTTCGGCAGCTGCAGGAAGCCGAACACGTGCGACGCGGAGAACCGGGCCCCGGCGCTGCGCGGCAGCTCGAGCACCATGTCACCAGCGCGTGCACTGATCGTGTGCGGTTGGCCCTTGGAGGGCGCCGTGGGAAGGAGCGCGCCGATGCGCCAGATGCCGTTGTGGCCACTCTTCTTCGGGCTGCCGATGAACAGGCCGACGTCGGCGGTTCCGAAGCCGATGCGCGATGGTTGCGTCGGGGTCATCCCCGCGCCGACGAAGGTGACGGGTTCGGCGAGCGCGTACGCGAGCGGCAGCGTGAAGTACGCGCCGAACGTGCAGTCACATGTGGTGGCGACCTGCGCGTGCAGCGTGCTGGTCGCGGTGTTCGCGCGGTCGTGGCTGCCCACTTCGGTCGTGATGCTGAGGCGACCGTAGGCGAGGAGCGTGCGATCGAGGAGGCCCGATGCGAGCGACATCACCTCGGGCTCGTCGAAGCGGTCGGGCTCGTCGACGCCGATGTACAGGGGCGAGTCCCCGTAGGCGTCGTCGGCCGAGGTGATCGACAACGCGAACAGGAGTGGAACGAGCGCGAGCAACCGCATGCCTCCTAGACGCACGAGGCACCCGAAATGGGCAGATAACTTCGGGCGGCGGGTCCGGGCGACGAACCCGCAATTACTCGATGATTACTGGATGATGGGCGCGTTCGTCGTGACGCCCGCGCCGAACCAGCGCTCGGTGCCCGATGCCAGTGTCGTGGCCGCGCCGGTGTTGGCGTCGATCTCGATCATGCTGCCGCCGGCGGGCTGGTTGTTCACGAAGCCTTTGTCGACGAAGCCGTAGATCTTGCCGCCCCAGAAGCCGAGGCCGAAGATCTTGTCGTGGTTCGTGCTCTGCGCGAGCGGAGTCGCTTTCCATCCATTCGCGGGATCGACTCGCGCGAGGTAGTCCATCGTGCCGTCGCCGACGTCGACCGTCGCGAAGATGCCGAAGTTGCGAACGCCGAACAGATCGCCGGACGACTTCACCTGCATACCGCCGTGCATGCCGTAGTTGCCGAGGAGCGAAGCCGTGCCGTTCGCTTCGTTGATCTGGAAGACATCGCCGGCTTCGTTCGCAGCGACGAGGATGTCCGGATCGTTGGGCGTAGCGCCCGGAATGAACGAGAGGCTCGTGAAGCCCTGCGCGTTCGCGTCGAGTGCGCGCAAGAGCGTGGCCGCGCCCGACGTGGAGCTGATCGTGTACAGCTCCGTACGCGAAGCGCCGACGATGCGATCCGACTTGTCGACTGCGAGATCGAGGAGCTGACCTGTGAGTCCGCTCATCGCTCCGATCTGCATCGGGGAGAGCGTGACGGGATTCATCCGATACAACGTGTCGCCAGAGTGCGCGTAGACCCGGGACAGATCCTGTGTCCCACCGCTGTCGCTGCCGGGCGCGTCTGTACCGGGATCGTCGTCGCCGTTACGACCGCCAGGTCCGCAAGCGCTCAGAACAGCAACGGTCGCGAGAAGGAATCGGGGGAGGCAACCCATAGGCGGGCGCACTCTACAGAGGGACCGTGACAGAAACATCTGAAATCGATGATGACAGCGTCCACCGAGATGAGATCATGGGAATCTGGTTTGAGCGCCGTAGGTTGAGCGCCGATCGAATCAATCGCCATGTCCGCAACGACGGTCCCCGATCGCACCGAAACACTCGCTCCACACGAGGCGGATCGCCGTCCGCCCGCCGAGCCTGCGCAGCCGCGTCCGATCGCAACGAATGACGATCCGGATCGCTACGAGTCGATCGGCGAGCACGCGCGAGGAGGTCTCGGTCGCATCGTTCGCGCCGTCGACAAGCGGCTCGGGCGTACGGTCGCGGTGAAGGAGCTGCTGCGCAGGAACACGTCGAACGAGACGCGGTTCATGCGCGAGGCGTTGATCACCGCGCGCCTCGAGCATCCGGGCATCGTCCCCGTGCACGAAGCGGGACACTGGCCGAACGGCGATCCCTACTACGTGATGAAGCTCGTCGAGGGGCGCACCCTCAAGGAGCTGATCGCGGAGAAGTCGACGATGCGCGATCGCCTCGTCCTGCTACCGCACGTGATCGCGGTCGCGGACGCCGTTGGCTACGCGCACTCCGAGGGCGTGATCCATCGCGACATCAAGCCGAGCAACGTCATCGTAGGAGCGTTCGGCGAGACGATGGTCGTCGACTGGGGACTCGCGCGCGATCGCAAGCAGGACCTCCCCGACGCGGATCTGTGTCTGCACGATAGCGACGCGCTCGGTACGTCGGGTTCGGGCTCGAGCAACGTGTCGACCGTGAGCGGCAAGGTGATCGGCACGCCCGCGTACATGTCGCCCGAGCAAGCGCGCGGCGAGATCGTCGACGAGCGCGGCGACGTCTACGCGATCGGCACCGTGTTGTACGAGCTGCTCGCGGGTTCCGCGCCGCATTCCGCACCGCACGCCACGCCGCAGGCGACGCTGGAGCGCGTGCTCGCCGGACCGCCGAAACCCGTCGACTGCGCCGTGGCGCACGTGCCTTCCGAGCTCGGCACGATCATCGCGAAGGCGATGGCCCGCGATCCTGGGGATCGCTATCCGAACGCGACCGCACTTGCAGAGGATCTACGGCGGTTCTCGACGGGCAAGCTCGTCAGCGCGCACTCGTATTCGACGTGGGCGATCCTGCGCAAGAAGCTCGCGCAGAACCGCGGCGTCGTCGCCGTGGCGCTCGCGAGCGCGATCGCGCTGGGCGTCGTCGGCGTCGAGTCGTTCCGTCGCGTGGTGCACGAGCGCAACATCGCGCAGCACGAACGCGGCCGCACCGAGGACGCTCTCTCTCAGGCGGAGAAGCGAAAGCGCGAGCTGATCCTGATGCAGGCGGTGACGTCGTTGCGCAAGGACCCGACCGCGTCGATCGCGTGGCTCAAGACCTACCAGATCGCCGACGAAGATCGCGCGCAGATCGTGAACGTAATCGACGAGGCGATTGCCCTGGGCGTCGCGCACCACGTGTTCCGCCCGGGCGACTGGACGATGGACGCCGCGTTTGCTCCCGACGGGCAGACCGTTGTCGGCGCCGTGCGCGACGGCGTGATCCGCGCGTACGACCTGCGCACGGGGCGAGTCCGCAAGCTCGGGACAGCACCGTCAGCACCCGACATCATCGAGATGACGCCCGACGGCGCCGCCGCGATCACCGCGGGGACCACCGGCGAGGTGATGAAGTTCCCGCTCGACGGCAGCGCGGCGACGACGCTGTTGCCGCCGAACGGCCGCATGGCGATGTTGCTGCAGTTCTCCCCCGACGGCACGAAGGTGCTCGTCGATCGGGACAAGGGCGTGCTCCACGTGCTGGCGCTCGACGGCACTCAGAAGACCACGATCGGCTCGTCGTCGACGCTGCGGACGGTGGTCGCGGCGCAGGACTGGACGAAGCAAGCCGTGCTCACGGCGCCAAACGCGATCGCGGCGGTCGACAAGATCGGGGGCTCACCACGTCCGCTCGTCGCGATGACGAAGGCGATCGCGTGGCTCGGTCTGTCGCCTCGTGGTGACCACGTGATCGCGCACGACGGTGGGACTGTGTGGATCGTGCCGTTCGCCGGTGGTCCGCTCCGCAAGCTCGCCGTCTACGAAAACAAGCTGCTCTCGCTGTCGTGGTCCCCCGACGGGAAGACGGTCGTGCTCGTCGGCCATCACAGCGATGTCGTGCTCGTCGAGATCGCGACCGGCAAGATCCGCGCGCTTCGCGGTCACACGGACGCGTTGTACGCGGCGGCGTGGAGCAAGGACGGGCGCCGGCTCGTGACCGCGAGCGATGACGCGACGGCGCGCGTGTGGAGCCTGACCGATGGCAGCTCGATCGCACTGCACGGCCACGACGACGACGTCGTGCGCGCGCGCTGGTCCACCGATGGTCGCCAGGTCGTCACCGCGAGCTTCGACGGATCGATTCGCGTGTGGACGGTCGAGCAGGCGGGCGAGAAGGTGATCACCGAGGGTGCTGTCGTCGAGGAGCTCAAGCTCGATGGCGACAAGGTCCAGATCAAGACGCCCACGGCGGTGGCGCGCTGGGATCTGGCGACCAGCACGCGCGAGGAGCTGTTCTCGTGGGCCAACGATCCCAAGACGCTCGGTAGCGCGATCCCGTCGTCGGATGGCGAGCTGTTGCTCGTGCCGGGCGCCGATTGGTCGATGGAGCTGCGCCGGCGCGGCAAGTCACCACTCGCGCTCGTGGGACATACGGCCGTCATTACCCGCGTGGAGTTTTCGCGCGACGGCAAGTACCTCTATTCGGGCTCGTTCGACGGCACGCTTCGCCGCTGGGACACGAGCACGGGCGCCATGACAACGATGATCGAAGGCACCACACCGATCCGCGGATTCGCGGTCGCCCGTGATGGACGCATCGGCGCCGCGATCGGTGACGAAGCCGTGATGATCAACCCGGACGGGACGCGCGGCGTCCTCGGAAAGGGTGGCAAGTGGTGCGTGAGCATCGCGGAGTTCGATCGCGTACTCGATCGGCTGATCCTCCGGCGTTGCGATCTCAGCCTCGCGATCGTCGTCGGTCACGAGGTCCTCGAGCTCGAGGATGGCTACAACGCACATCGCCTCGTCGTCTCCGATGACGGATCGCGAATCGCGGGCGCCATGGCGGATCGCTCCGTCCGGATGTGGGACGCGAACACCGGCAAGCAGCTCGCGCTGCTTCGCGGTCACTCCGATCTCGTCATGGACGTCTCGTTTTCGCCCGACGGGAACTTCCTCGCGTCGGCGAGCTACGATCGTACCGTTCGCGTGTGGCAGGTCGGCGGCCCGAGGCGTAGTCGCGTGATCCGCGGTCACGGGGGCGCGGTCGATCGTGTCGTGTGGCGCGATCGCGAGCACCTCGTCACCGGCTCGCGCGATGGAACGATCCGTGTTTGGGAAGTGCCGTCTCTCGAGCTACCGAGCAGCGACGCGCTCTCGGAGTCGCTCGGCAAGGCGACGAGTGCGCGCATCGAGCTCGATCGTCCGACGACGATGGACGGCGCGAACAACGCATCGATCAACTAGGCTCGGTCACTGTAGGGCTCGGTCACTCCGCCGGCTCGGGCCGCATGTCGACGTACATCTCGCAGGCGGCCATCTTCTCCGGCTGTCCCGCGTCCGTCTGATCGAGGTTCGCCGTCAGATAATTGATGCATTCGGCGGTCGTCGTCCCACACGCGTAGCGCAGTCCGGCGACGACGTAGTCGAGGCAGCACGTGATGATCTTGTCCTGCGCCGGATCGTTGTCTGGACGATCGTCGAAGCACGCCTGGTACGTCGCCGCGCTCGGCGGCTCGTCCGCTTCACACCCAACCGAGGTCGCAAGCGCGACCGCCATCAAGACCGCGTGCTTCATGGGCCGAACGTACACTAACCGCTGACCCAATCGCGCGTTCCCGCGACGTCGTCGATCATCTGCTCGAGCTCGAGCAGCGGTGCTTCCTTCTCGCGGTCGCAGTGCGCGACCTCGACGCGATGTTCCTTGCGTCCGCGCACCAGCGTGATGATCCCCCGCGAGACATCGGTGCAGATCGAGATCTGAGTGTTGCACGTCGTCGTGACCGAGTTGCCGCGACGCACCGTCGTGCATTGGGGCGTGGACTTCTTCTGGCCGGTCTCGTCGAACGCGAAGAACTCGATCGCATCGAGCTTGCGTTGGAGTAGCGAGATCTGGCCACGCGTCGTGCGGCCGGTGCGCATGCCCATCGAGGTCACGTTGGCCTCGCCGACCCAGCGAACCGCCCCGCTCGCATAAATGGTCACGGTGTAGGCAGGACACACGCCGAGGCAGCCGGTCCGCTCGAGCGAGAGACTGTCGAACTGATACCTCGTGCGTCGAGGCCGACTCTCCGTCGAGGAATTCGCCGGGGTTGGCTCGATTGCAGGGCCGGTCCAGCACGCCCCCAAGAACGCGCCTAGCGTAACGAGCGTGAGGAGCGGCCAGCGCACATGGCGACCTTACCGCGTAGGAAAGTCCGCGCGAGAGATTCTCGAATTGCAGTACGATGCGAGTGGAGGGACTCGTGACCAAGCTCGCGATCGTTGTCTTGTCGTGTGTTTTGTTCGCCTGCGGCTCCCGTGCAACCGGGACGGGCGACAGCGGAAACGGTGATGGCACGGTCGGCCTCCACGTGCTGACCGCGATCGAGGTGACGCCGACGAACCCGATCATCGAGCTCGACCTCAACCAGCCCGGCATGCAGGGGTTCGCCGCGACGGGTCGCTTCCAGGATGGAAACGACATGGACATTTCGGACCGCGTGAACTGGTCCGTAGTGAATCCCGCCGTCGGTACGCTCTCCGGCACCACGCTGAACATCCCCGGCTTCGCGACCACCACCGTCGAGGTGTCGCGGATCCGTGCAGAGCTCGACGGCATCGTCGGCGAGGCGCAGATCACCGTGGTCGCGTATCGCCGCTCCGGGACCTCGCAGGACTTCTTCTTCGTGCTGCCGTACATGCCGCCGACGGGCGAGGTCGCGAAGCCGCTCGACTTCGGCACCGCCGTGCCGGCGCTCGACGTGTTCTTCCTCATGGACACCACGGGCTCGATGCTCGAGGAGATCCAGAACCTCCAGAACGCGCTCACGAACACGGTGATTCCTGGCATCCAGAACGCGGTCGCGAACACGATGTTCGGCGTCGGTGCGTTCGAGGACTTCCCCATCGCGCCGCATGGCGGTCCCCGAAGCATCTGCTTCACGGGCTCCACGCTCGATCAGCCGCTCGCGGTGTTTTCGAACATGACCAACGTCGCGGCGCAGCTCCAGGCGGCCGTGGCGCAATACACCGTGGGTGGTCTGCCCAAGGGGTGTGGCAACAGCTGGCCCGAGTCGGCGATCGAGGCCATGTACCTCGTCGCGACGGGGCAGGGGGTGAACAGCCCCGGCGGCACCAACGTGCCCGCATCGAACATCGGCTTCCGCCCGAAGACGATGCCGGTCGTCGTGACGATCACGGATGCGATCTCCAATGCCGCAGGCGAGGCACGCACGTGCAACACGCTCGATGGCGGTAGTGCCACGACGGGGTACGGCAGTTCGATCGCCACCGCGCACACGCGCCAGCAAGCGAAGGACGCACTCCTCGCGAAGTGCGCGCGCACCGTCGGTATCGCGCCGGTCATCCCGCTGATCGGTAACTGTTCCGCCGAGGCGGACCTCGAGGACTTCGCGACGGCGACGGGCGCGCGCGTTCCGCCGGCCGCGTGGGATCTGGGTGGACGCCCCGCAGGCTGCGCGGCGAACCAGTGCTGCACGGGCATGAACGGCGCGGGCCGTACCCCCGACGGCAACGGTCTGTGCCCGCTCGTGTTCCGCGTGAACGACGCGGGCGCCGGCGTCAGCACGAACGTCGTCACGGGAATCCAGCTACTCACGCGCTTCGCACAGTTCGACGTGACGAGCGAGCGCCAGGGTGTCACCACCGATATCGATGGAAACGCGCTGCCCCCGCCGCGCACGACGGCGGACTTCATCAAGGCCGTCACGCCGACAGGCTTCGTGCTGCCGCCCGCGCCGCCGGTCGTGCCGAACCCGACGTTCGACGCGACCACGTTCTACGGCGTCACGCCGAGCACGCGCGTGCAGTTCGACGTGCGCGCGCTGAACGACTTCGTGATGCAGACCGCCGAAGCGCAGATCTTCCGCGCGACGATCCGCGTGCTCGCGAGCGGCTGCTCGGACCTCGACCAGCGCGACGTGCTGATCCTCGTCCCGCCGACGCCGATCGTGATCCAGTAGTCAGTTCGCGCGACCCGGTGTTGCCGTAGCGCAGACCGCCCAGTCGGCCGCGGCGTTGTTCGTATCGCTGCCGTTAGGCGCGCGGCACAAGCTCGCGTTGCCGCTGTTCAGGTCCGCGACAGTGCTCGCGAGCGCGGTGCCCTCGACGAGCGAGATCGGTGATGTGAAGCCCTCGATCATGACCGAGGTGATCGCGCCTTCGTACGACAGCGCGTCGATCAGCGTCATCGTCACCGTATCGACGAGCGCGACGCCATCCGTCGGGCCGTTCTGTACCTCGTCCTGGGTCCAGACCGGATCGACGCTCAGCGCGGCTCCGTCGACGTCGACGAGCGGCCCCGCCACGACGAGGTACTGCCCGGCCGCGAGCGTGCCGGCCGACGACAGGTCGACCGTCTGATAGACCTCGTTCGTAGCGCCGTTGACGAGCGCGAGCGCGAGACCTGCGAGCGCGATCGGCGACGTGCCGGCGTTGAACAGCTCGACGAACTCGCGCGTGTCGGAGGCCGCCTGATCGTAGTCGACCTCGTTGATCACGAGCCGTGCGCCGCCGCCGGTCGCTAGCACGAGCACGTAGTACTTGAGCGTCGGCGGGTTCTCGCCGTCGTCGGCGGAGAGCACGAGCGTGTAGCGATCGGATTCGGCGATCTGCTGACTCGTCGGGCACCATCGCCAGCGGGCGGAGTGGTCGTCGATCGGCGTCAGCGTCGCGCCGGCGATCGTCGGTGCGACTTCGGTGATCTCGACGGAGAGCGAGTCCAGATCGTCCACCACCACGTCGAAGTCCGCACAGGTCGCGGCGGGTACCTGCGTCCCCGCGCCGAGCGGTTGCCGGAAGATCGGCACGAGAGTGGCCGAGCTGACCTCGATCGCGATCGACACCGTGGTCGTGAGATCGCCGTCCGAGGCGCTGAAGTCGAAGATGTTGGAGCCGAGGTCATCGGCGGTCGGCGTCCACCGGAACACGCCCATGCCGCTCGGGTTCAGCGTCAGCGATGCGTGACCCTGCAGCATCACGTCCGCGTCGACGCCGTACGTCAGCCGATCGCCCTCGGGATCGGTGCCGTCGATGAACACGACGAGCTCGACGCCGACCGTGGCTGTCTGATCCGCGAGCCCGTCGATCTGGGGCGCGCCATTGTCCGTACACGCCGCCACGGCGACGAGGAGGGTCAGACGTGCGAGTCCGGGCACCACGCCGCCGTATATAGCCCGGGGCCCGAAGAAGTCGCGAACTTCCACCCGGTGACGCTAGTTCGCGAACGGGGAAAGTGCTGCACCGACGTACGCGCCGTGTCGAGGGCCACGATTTCCTCGCCTGTGTAGGCGTGCCGCCTCGCCCGCGAGCCGCTTTCGACGAGTCAGCGTTGCCTCGCTCACTACGCGCGTTCGCTCGAGCGAAGCTACCGACGCCAAGTTAGCGCGAGATCGCCGCGCCCGACCGCGAGGAGCCCCCGTTCGACAAGCGCGTATTGCAGCGCGACGAACGCCTCTCTTGGGAGCTCGATGTCCCACGAGGTCCGCTTCCGGCCCTTCGGCGCACCGAGGTGCGATGCCTTCGCGCGGCATGCGACGACGAGCTCGCGCGGTCCCGTGAAGCACAGGTACGTGCCCGCGTCGAACGACACGCTCGGCGTGTTGTGATCGGCGCTGTGGTAGGTCGCGTCGGGGCGCGAGTCGCGAATCGTACCCGCCTCGATCGCGCACGGGAGATCGACCGACCGCCTCGCGACGAGCCCACGCATCACGATCGCGTTTTCGGCGAGCGCGAGTCGCGCGGGGATCTTGCGGAACCACGCCGCGAACACGAGGACGAGGACGAACGCGAACGCGACGAGCGACGCGATCTGCAAGACGCGCGGTTGCGCGAGCGCGATGGTCGCGACCGCGGCGGCGCCGAACGGGACGAGGCCGATCAGCAGCGTGACGACCGCGCGCGCGTCGGAGCCGCGCCACGCGGGGACCGTGACGATCGTGTCGCTCGGAATCGCGGCGCGCGGAATCGGCGTGTCGGGGTGCACCTTGGTGAGGTGACTCGCGAGGTTGTCGCCCTTCACGCTCGACGCGCAGAGCGGGCAGGGGAGGATCGCGTCGGGATGCGACTTCGCGATACGGCGTGCGGTGTCGACGAGGTTCATGAGATGGCGACGGGCTCGAGGTCGGCCCAGTTCTTACCCGCCTCCACGCCGACGACGAGCGGCACGTCGAGAGCGAAGGCGTTGCGCATCGAGTCCGCGCACAGCTTCGCGGCGATGGGGAGCTCGGCCTCGGGCACCTCGAACAGGACCTCGTCGAGGATCTGCACGAGCGGGACGGTGCCCAGCTTGGCGGCGCGCAGCGCGCGATCGGCGACGAGTAGCGCGCGACGCGAGACGTCGGAGACCGAGCCTTCGTGCGTGGCACGACGCGCGAGGCGCTCGGCGTAGGAGCGGTCGTGCGAGTCGAGCGACTCGAGGCCACCGATCGGCCATTTGCGGCCGGCGATCGTAGTGATGTAGCCGAGCTCCTTTGCGAGACGGAGCTGTTCGTCCTGGAACGCGCGGACCTTCGCGTAGTGGCGATCGAAGCGAGCGATGTACTCCTTGGCCTCGGTGGGGGTGATGCCGAGCGAGAGCCCGAGCGCGCCGGAGCCCTGGCCCGCGAAGGTCGCGAAGTTGACGACCTTACCGAGCTGGCGCTCCTCCTGCGTGAGCTCGTCAGCGGATTTCTCGAGGACCGCGGCGGCGGTGAGGCGATGCATGTCCGCGCGGGTGGTGAGCGGTCCGACGAGGTTCGGGTCCTTCGTGAGGTTCGCGAGCACGAACAGGCCAAGCTGGCTGAAGTCGACCGACATGAGCAGCTTGCCCGGTGGTGCGACGAACGCGCGGCGGATCATCGCCATCTCGGGCGTTCGACCGGGCACGCGACCGAGATCGGGGTTCGTGTTGATCAGGTGTCCGTTGAACGAGCGCGCGACGTGGAAGCGCGAGTGCACGCGGCCGTCGTCGTCGACGCACTTGCGCAACGCGATGACCCACGAGTCGCGTAGGCGGCGCAGCAAGCGCCAGCGGATGACGAGCGGCACGATCGGGTGCGCGTTCTCGATGCGCTCGAGAGCGTCGATCGCGACGGACCAGCCGGTCTTGGTGTGACTAACGATGGGGAGCTTCAGCTCCTCGAACAGGACGGAGCCGAGCTGCTTGCCGGAGTTGATGTTGAACGAGTGACCGGCGAGCGCCTCGATCTGCGTCGTCAGTTCTGCCTCGATCGTCGCGAACGCGGTCTCGGCCTCGTCGAGCTTCGCGAGATCCACGATCAGGCCGGTCAGCTCCATGCGCACCAGCGCGTCGGATAGCTCGAGGTATTCAGCGAGCAGCGCGGGATCGACGCGCGGCGCGAGATCCTTCCAGATCAGCGCGGATGCCTCGGCACGTTGACCCGCGACCTCGGCTGCGCGATCGATCGGTAGCTGGTGCCACGCCTTGCGTGCGCGACCCACGCCGCGCACCTCGTCGTCGTGGGGGAGCGCGCGACCGAGCACGTGCTTCGCGACGACCGTCAGATCGTGCGGCGCCCAGTTACTAGGTTGCGTGAGGTGCGACGCGCACGCAGAGTCGCCGGCGATCCCCGCAAGCGTGACACCGAGCCGGCGCAGCGCGACGATCGTGCCGACGAGATCATGGCCCTGCTTCGGTGCGTTCGCGTCGGCGAGCCACGCGAGCAACGCGGGCCACGCGGCGCCGCCCGCGGGCACGTAGATCGCGGAGCCCGCACCTGACGACAGCGCGATGCCCGTAAGGCCCTGCTTCACCGGCGCCGGATCTTCGAGCAACGCGTGCAGCGTGACGACGCCTGCGCCGAGCGCTGCGATCGCCTTCGCGAACGCGGCGGTGCTCTCGATCGTCTCTGTCGTCGTGGAGGCTCCGTCGGACACGAGCAGCTCCGCGAACGCGAGCTTGTCGTAGAGCGCGTTGAGCGCTGTCGCGTCCGGCGGCGCGTAGGCGAGCGCGTCGAGCGGTGTCGGCAACGCGCGTGTCTGATCCAGCTTCGCGCGCGCGAGCTCGATGGGGATCGAATCCTTCGCGGCGCGCAGCGCGTTGCCGAGGCGCCCCTTCATCGTGTCGAGGACGGCCATCGCCACGTCCATCGAGCCGTACGTCCCGAGCAACTCGGTCGCGCCTTTTGCACCGATGCCCTTCACGCCGGGCAGCTGGTCGTCGTCCCCGACGAGCCCGAGCCACTCGGCGACCTTGGCCGGTGGCACCATGAATCGCTTTTGCACGATCTCCGTCGTGTACCGTGCGTCTTTGTTCGCGTCGTACCACCACACGCGATCGCCCACGAGCTGCGCATAGCGCTTGTCGACACCGACGACCATCGCGTCGTCCCCCGCCTCGAGCGCCGCACGCACGTAGCTCGCGACGACGTGCACCTCGTCGGGTGCGACGACCACGTGCATGCCGAGCGCGCGCAGCAGCTCCGGCAACGGACCGAGCTGCGCCGTCAGGATCGGCGGCCACGACCTCGGCGGTGGGTTCGCCTCGATCACCGCGACCGCGCGCGCCGGCGTCTTGAACCCGAGCGCGCGATGCAGCGCGCGCGCGACCGCGAACAGCCCGTTCACCGGCTCGCCCGCGCGCGACTTGCGGTCCGTGGGGATGACGAGGAACCCGCGCGCGAGCAAGTTGGTCGCGGACGCGACGAGCGTGCGATCGGGCATCGAGCCGACGATGATGCCACGCGCGGGCGATCACGAGAATCCTGGCGCCCGATATGGCAGGCTCACTCTCCGGTGCGAGCTACGAAGCACATCCTGTTCGCGATCGCGCTGATCGGTATCGTCGGCGCGTTCCTGCCGCTGATCCAGATCCGCTCGCACGGTGTTCCGATCGACGTGACGCCGAAGGAGCTGTCGTTCGGCTTCGAGAAGGGCCACCAGCTCCTCGACTACAAGCTCCCCTCGTTTGCCGAGAAGCGACTCCCCGCCGACATTCGCTCTACGCGCGAGGACATCCGGCTCGTCGCCGAGGCGATGAAGTGGGCGATGGCGTTGTTCATTCCGATCGCGCTGATGATGTTGTTCGCCATCCTCGCGCAATGGAAAGGTCGCCTCACGCGCGGGGCGGCGAGCATCGTCGTGTTGCTCGGTGTGATCTCCGCGGCGTCGTGGTTCGTGCTGCGCTTCGCGCTCGACTATGGGCTCGAAGAGATCGCGCTCAAGCGCACCACGATCGTGCTCGCGCCGGGTGCGCACTTCTTGCTCTTCGCGGGAGTCGGCGCAGTGGTCGTCGGCGTGCTCGGCGTATTCCGTCCCGAGCCCGCACCGGCGGCAGCATCGCCCATGTTCCGGCCGCCGGTGCCACCACCGCCGGGCCCGGCGCCAACGTGATCAGCGCCCCTGGATCTCGTCGTCGAGAGCGAGCTCGACTGGCGCGTCGGGGATCGCGATTTCGATCAACGTACGCACGTAGCCAGCCGGCGTGCGCGGCCGCATCACGACGCGGTTGTCCTCATCGGCCGTGACGAGCATCTGATCGAGCCCGACGAATCGGACGAGACAGATCTCGTCGGAGTGATCGTCGTACTCGACGATCAGATCTTGTTCGAGGTCGTGCAGGATCACCTTGCGATTCGCCGCGAACGCGAGGTAGCGCCCGTCGCGCGAGATGTCCGCCGCGCGCACCATATCGCCGACGGTGTGCTGGAAGCGTTCGTCGCCGACATGGAGGTTCTCGGAGACGTACCAGATGCGCAGCACACCATCGACGCACGCGGCGAGCCACGGCGCCTCGAGGCGGAGCCACGAGCAATTTCCGGTCGTGCGCACGCCGTCGATGTGTTCGAGCGCGTCCGCTTCGATCGCGTGCAGCGCGATCTCGCCCCACCCGGCGCTCGCGAGGAGCTTGGTCTCCATGTTTACGTGGCACGCCTGCACGACGCGCCGCGGGAGCGGTTCGAACGTACGCACCGTGTCGTCGGGCGCGATGACGACAACGAGCTGTTCGGCCGACACGTAGTAGTAGTGCCCGTCCTTCGTCATCCCCGCGCTCGCGACCGGCTGTTGACTGGTCTCGATGTCCTTCCACACCCCGGTCACGAGCGAGCGCTTCTCGAGAGTTTCGAAGAAGGAACCCGCGTCGTCGACCGAAGAGCGAAACCGAGTGCAATAGACGTCCCCTGTCGGAGACAGCCTCTCGAGGAGATTGTTGCCGCGAAGGCGCGGCGCGGGAAGTTGGGTCTTGCGCGGCCGTTCGAGATCAGGTTGCGCACGATCGGCCCTCCACCGGGCGAGCAACACCATCTCGTCGACCCAGCGCAGGCGGCGCAGATCGAACAAGCGCATCGATCCCACCCATCGCGTCACCAGGCCGAGGCGACCGCTCGGATCCACGTCGCGCAGGCGAGCGGTTCGTCCGAGTCGCACCTCGCGACCTGTCGGCTCGGGACACGTCGTCCAGTCCGCACCGCAGTTCTCACACACGAGTCGCGTACAGACGCGACACGAGCGATCCGCGCCGATCATGGTGCAGTGAGCACACCCGACGTCACCAGCGCCGCGAGCTACCATTCAAGGCGAGCGTAGCTCGGATGGTTGCCGTTCAGAACGGCAGGTCGTCTTCGCGCGTCGCACCGACGAGATCGTGTGGGCGCGGATCGTCGCGCATGCCCCACTCCTCGTCGCGGGCCGGCGGGCGACCACCGCGGCGGCCATCGTCGGCTCCCGCGCGCGCGACCTCGAGCTTCCACACGTCGAGGCTGTTGAAGTACTTGGTCTCGCCCTGTGGGCTCTTCCACTCGCGACCACGCACGTTGAACGTGACGCGAACCTGGTCGCCGACACGGAAGTTGTCCAGCATGGCGCAGCGATCGCCGGAGAGCTGGAACATGATCATCTGCGGGTATTTGCCGTCTTCGATCTCGACAACGAACTCGCGTTTGGTGAACCGCGCCGAGACCTGCTTGGTCTCGTACGCGACATGAAGCTTGCCGACGACGTCGAAGGCCATGGACCAACCCTACGCGTCACCCCTGACAAGGCACCCGTGATCCCAGGTAGGTCCCACGAATGATTGGGATTGGTCTGCTGCGACACCACAAAGGGACGAGGTCGCGCGTCCACAAGCAGTTGTCACGAGTGCGAGCTACGGGCAGCGCGCGCGGATCCGTATCGTCAAACCATGGGCCGCCTCGCACTGCTCCTGTTCGTGCTTGCCTCCACCGCGCACGCCGACGACGCGCCGCTCGACGTACGCGGCGAGGTCATCGTGATCGAGGGCAAGGCGCCACCGGCCACGCCGCCGAAGGCGACGAACCTCAAGAAGCGCGCGACACCGCCGTACTCGGATCGCGCGATCCTCAGCGACGCGTGGACGCGCGCGTGGCTGCTGCTGCTCGTCGACGAGAAGGGCAACGTCGAGGCGGTCAAGTTCCTGCGCAAGCCCGGGTGGGATCTCGACGACATCGCGATCGCGGAGGCGTTCAAGCTGAAGTTCGATCCGGCGCTCGACGATCAGAAGCGCCCCATGCGCTCGCAGATCATCTGGGACATGGAGTGGCCGTCGGCCTGGTGGCTGTCGACGTTCGTCGGGACACGCGGCACCGCGGTGCCGATCGTGGGCTTTCCACCGCGCCGCCTCGACTGGTACGTGCCGTGTCGCGGCTCGGGCCCGCTGAAGCTCGGCTCGATCAAGCCGGTCTACAAGGACTGCTCCAAGCCCGATCTGACGAAGATCAAGACGGAGGCGTGGATCAAACAGCCGTGATCGTGCGAAGCCTGCCGCGTGGGTGACCCGGTTCGATCGATCCGCGTGGCGAGCGCGCTCCTGGGGAGATTTCCTGGCCTGATGAAACAGGCGAGCACGACCGAGTCCGAGATGGAGCTCGCGATCGGCGAATCGAACCAGTTGTATCCGGAGATCTGGCGCCACCTCGACGAAGCGCGCGCAGAGATCGTCGGGGGCTACGACACGGCGCGATACGACGCGCTGCGCGCGACGGTGCTCGCGGCGATGGGCATCACGTCGATCGGGTATCACGAAGTCGACTGGACGACGAAGTACGGCGCGGTCCTCGCGACCACACATCGCAAGGTCGCGAGCTTCGACTTCGAGGGCTACCAGCGCGCGCAGGAGGCGTGCAAGGCGCTGATGGCCGCGATGCCGCACATCGATTGGAACGAGCTCGCGCGGCAAGACGTGCGTGCAATCGCCGAGGCGGGCTCGTTGCAGAGCGCGAAGTACAAGACGATCGTAAAGGTCGCGGCGGGGCTCGTCGGGCTCGGCATCGTGACGTACGGCGTTTACTACGCCGCGATGGGGACCGGCGAGGGCGTCTCCGACGACGAAGCCGCGGCGATGCGCGCCCGGACCGCGGAGCGCGACGCCGAAGCGAAGAAGCGAAAAGAACAAGTCGAAACGACCCGCGCCCGGATCGACGAGCTACGCGCGACCGTGAAGGCGACGTGCTCGACCGCGGCGAAGACCGAGCTCGTCGCGCTCCTGCGCGAGGCGGGCCAGACCACCGACGCGAACAAGCTCGAGGTGTTGCCGTGTACGCCAACGCGTCCCATATGCGCGGGTGTTCCGGGCGAGCTGCTCGATCGTCTCGCCGTAGCGTACGAAAGTGTGCTCGCCTCACCGCGCATCGTGAAGTGCGACGGGATGATGGCACCGGGGGCGCCGCTCGTGCCCGCGTACTCGGTGTGGTTCCCCGACAAGGGGGCGCTCGTGCGCGGCGTCGTGAGCCTCGATGGAAAGACAGAGATCGTGCCGTTTGCCGCGGGACCAGGCGAGATCGTCGTGGGCTACGGCGATCTCGACGACGATGGCAGCGACGAGGCGGTGTTCGCGACCGCGCGCGAGCTGTGGGTCGGCAAGATCGTGAACGGCTCGTACGTGGACACCGCCGGGCCGCGCTCGACCAAGAAGTGCCAAGAGGAGGTCAACATCGAGCGCGATCTTCGGCCCGACAAGAGCTCGAAGTACCGGCTCGTGATCACGACGCTCGAGGGCAAGAGGGGCTGCGACGGCGAGCGCCGCTTCTACAAGCTCGCCGGTGGCACGCTTGTCGAGGAATAGCGGCGACACACTACGCGAGCGTGTTACCGTGGGTGCGATGCGTCATATCGTCTCGCTTGCTATTGGATTGTTGTGCGTCGCCGCGTGCGGTGACGATGGGGGAGCGAGGATGCTCCCGGATTCACCGCCGCCCGAGGATGGCGCGCCACCCGACATGGTCGCGTCGGGGACCGTGAACATCACGACGATGGCGCGGTGCTGCACCGTCGCGCCGAACACACCCGCGCCGAACATCCTTGTCGTCGGGATCAACACGGACGGATCGGTCGTCACGGCGACGAGCGGCGCAAACGGCACCGCGCAGTTGATGCTGCGCGAGGGCGCGTCGGTGTCCGCCGTGTATCCAGAGGACGCGAATTCCGACAACGACGTTCGCACGTACGTCGGTGTGAAGCCCGGCGACAACCTGACGTTTGGCGACGCGTACTACACGACAACGCCGGTGCCCGGTGTCAGCGGCCAGATGACCGTCAACTGGGCGGCGGCCCCCGGCGCCGTAAACTACGGGGTGCTGTCACCCTGCGCGAACGCCGGCACGAATGGGCTCACGCTGACGATCCAGCTCTACCCCAGCTGTCAGGCACCCACGATGCCGCTCTTGATCGTGGCGTACGACGCGAACTACGACGCCGTGG
This sequence comes from Kofleriaceae bacterium, assembly GCA_046160585.1. Taxonomy (GTDB): domain Bacteria; phylum Myxococcota_A; class Polyangia; order Haliangiales; family Haliangiaceae; genus JABFXX01. The sequence continues at coordinate 71,754 of JBJXGN010000231.1, read as the reverse complement.
GCAGCGTGTACCTTCCGACCGCCGCGGGGACGGATGGGGCGACGGTCGACATCGCCGCCGGTCAGTGGGTCACGCAGGCCACCGGGAATGTCAGCGTTTCGATCTCGGGCCTCGATCCCGTCGTGCGAGACGCGTATGTGCGGGCGTATGCCCCGTACGCGTCGCTCACATTCCAGGCCAGCGTTGGCAGTGTGGCTCCAGTTGGCGGTGTCGCTTCGGCGTCGCTGTCAGTTCCCACGACGGCGCCGAGCATCTACGCGCGGATCGAGTTGGTCCGGAACGGAAACTACGGATCCCAGTACTTCTACAAGGCCGGGCCTGCACCGATCGGAACCCAGCACACGAACCTCCCGTGGATCGACGGCCCAGCTCTCGTGAGCTACCAGCAGCGACGCGCGGTGTGGTTCGAGACGACTGGAACGTATGACGCTGCGGTGTTGGCCCTCAACTGGTCGCGTTCGGACGGCAAGAACACTCGCTACTTCAACTGGACGATCATCCTCCCGCCGAATGTGGGCGACTTCCGGTTCCCGGAGCCGCCGGCGCAACTCGCGGAGTTCTTGCCGGAGGCGAAGGACTACATCGGCCACTACCTGACGCTCGTCGATCTGTCGAGCGCGGCGAGCTACGACGCCGCTCGTGCGTTGCCCGAGTGGCGACTCACAAACGTGGAGTCGGCGGTCGCGAACGGCGACGAGCCGAACGCCGCGGTGTCGGCCGACGATGGAGGCTTTGGCAAATGACGCACGACGAGCACTACTAGCCGACGCCGAGATCAGCGTTCGGCGACGCGCGGCTCGTGCATCCTCTTCGCGTAGCCGCGCAGCTTTGGCGCGTATTGCCGCGTCGAGCGGATATGTACGAGCGTGCCGGGTTGGTCCTCAGATCCGTACACCGTCGACCAGCCAGCCGGCACGTCGGGGGACGACCACGCGTAGAGTAGGCGCGCGTCGCGCGGTGCGAGGTTGATGCAGCCGTGGCTGCGTGGTCCGCCGAAGCCGTCGTGCCAGTACGACGTGTGGAGCGCGTAGTTGCCATCGTAGAACATCGTCCACGGGACGTCGGCGACGGAGTAGACATCGTCCTTGTTGCTCGTCATCGGCGTGGCCTCGTGCTTCGAGATGACTCGGGCGATCACCGCGGGCGTGATGTGGCCGTATTTGCCCGTCGACACGAGCGTCGCGTAGACGGGGCGTGCACCTTCGTAGGCGACGAGGATCTGCTTGTCGAGATCGATGTCGAGCCACTTCTCGTCGGTGCGCATTCCGGCGGGCGGCTCGGCTAGCTCGCTGATGCGGACGTCCTTACTCGCGACCCACACGTCCTCGTCGACGCGCACGAAGCGACCATCCGTCGAGGCTTCGAGCACGGTGACCTGCGCGCGCGCCGGGAGCTCGCCACTCTTGCGCGCACCAGGTTGGTCGAACGTCGCGACCGGCTTGTACGGATCACTCTTGCCGCGGACCCATGCTGGCATCGGCGCACCGTTGGCGAGCGCGATGCCCTTGAACCGCGACGGCGCCACCGAATAGACGCGCTTTGCGTCCACGAGATCGCCGCCCGTCGTGATCCAGTAGCGCGTGCCATCGATCATCGTCGAGCCACGTGCACGCACCGTGTTCGACCCCTCGAGTGCGCGCCCGGCACCGTTGGCGACATCCTCGCGCGAGGAATAGGCGACCGTACCGCGGCGAACGATGCCGTACGTCGCGCGGATCGGCGCGAGCTCGCCATCGTCCTCGAGAGCGGCGAGGTTCGACGGGGTTGCGATCGTCGGCGCCTCGAGGGTCGGCGTCGTCGATTCGTCGCAGATCCATCCGCGCGGGGCGATCTCGAGCCAACGCGTGCAGTCGGTGTTCTCGAGCTCCGCCGTGCCGAGCACGAGGGCGCGCGTCTTCTTCTTGATCACGCCGAGCTTCGTCGCGTCGGTGTTCGGGCGCGCGTACACGATCGTGGCCCTCGCCATCTCGACGACGTCGGCCGGCAGATCCGACGCGGTGACGGGGTTGGCTGCATTTGCGATCGCGACGAGGATGAGAGCGTGCATCGGGCGCTCGAACAGCAACCCGTATGCCCTCGCTAACTACGCGGCACGACGTCGGCCTACGTCTGTACGGCACGCAACTTCTTGCGTGGTCGAGCAACGACTCAGCGGTCGAACTTCTTCTTGATGCCGTAGGTCTGGATCTTGTGCACCAGCGTCCGCAGCGGGAGTCCGAGCGCCTTGGCCGCCTCGGTCTGGTTGCCCCCGTGCTTGTGCAGCGCCTTCACGATCAGCTCCGCCTCGTACTTGCGGAGGTGATCTTTGTAGTTCGACGGGAGCGCACCGTCACCGGCGGAGATCTCGCCGGCCGCAGGTTCCTTCGCTGAACCCCGGATCCGATCGGTGAGGTCCGCGAGCATGACGGTCTTGTTCTCGGCGAGGGCGACGGCGCGATCGACCGCGTTGCGGAGCTCGCGCACGTTGCCGGGCCAGCTGTACGCCTCGAGCGCCGCGAGCGCCTTGGGATCGATCGAGCGCACGTCGTTGTTCGTCTGCTTCGCTGCTTCCTGTAGGAAGCGCTCGGCGAGCGGCTTGATCTCGTCGGTACGCTCGCGAAGTGGAGGCAACCGGAGCGTCATCGTGTTGAGGCGATACAGGAGATCCTGCCGGAAGCGTCCAGCCTCGACCATCGCCTCGAGATCGCGGTGCGTCGCGGCGATCACGCGAACATCGACATCGATCTCCTTGTCGCCGCCGACGCGCGTGACCTTCTTGGTCTCGAGCACGCGCAGGAGCGCGGCCTGCGCCGACGGTGCGAGCTCGCCGATCTCGTCGAGCAGCACAGTGCCCCCGTGTGCTTGTTCGAAGATACCCTTTGCCTGCTTGTCGGCGCCGGTGAACGCGCCGTGCTCGTGACCGAACAGCACGCTCTCGATCAGCGTGCCGGGGATCGCGGCGCAGTTGATCGAGCGCATCGGCATCTTCTTCCGCGCACCGCCGTCGTGGATCGCGCGTGCGAGCACTTCCTTGCCCGTGCCCGTCTCGCCGGTGATAAGGACGGCGATCGTCGACGGTGCGACCTTCTTCACCGTCGCCATGACCGCCTTCATCGCGGCGCTCTTGGCGATCACCGCGCCGCTGGTCGCGCGCTCGTCGGGAGATGCTGCGCGCTTCGGTGACTGCACCGCGCTGATCAGCTCCTCCACCGATGCGCCGTCCTCGGGAAACGCGACAACCGTCGTCACTAGCGGTGGCGTGCCTCCGGTCAACGTCAACGCGAACGCTTGCGCGCCGGCGGCCGTGGTCTCGGGCAACGAGACGAGCACCGCGTGTGGACCGTAGATGCCGACGCGATCCACGGGCCGCAACTGAGTGCGCACGCGTCCACCCCAGCGGCTCACGTGCCCACTACCGTCCCTGCTGTTCCCGCGCACCATACATAGGGCAAGCGGTCGCGCGAACGTACGCGCGCGGGTGAGCTCGTCCGCGAGCGCCGCGAGAAAGCGATCGTGACCGTCGAAGCCGCGCAGCTCCTCGTCGATCGACGACAGCACGTGGATCGAGACCTTCACCGGCCCGACCGCGATCTCGTCGCCGGGACCGATGCGGACGCGGCCGGCGGTATCGCGCACGGGCTCGCCATTCTTCTTCGTGCCGTTCGTGCTGCCGAGGTCCTCGACCCACAGCCCGTGATCGTCCCAGCTGAACCGCGCGTGCTGTCGCGAAAGGTTCAGATCATGGATCTCGATCTCGGACGGCGCTGCGCGTCCGACGATCAGCGAGCGACCCTTCTCGAGGTGCGCGGTGATCGCGCCGTCGCGGTGATAGAAGACGAGCGTCGTCCGCGCCATCAACACGACGCTGCCGCCGCTCGCGGTGTCCTTGAGCGTCGCGCCGGAGAACGTGTTTCGTCGGTCGGTCATCTTGCGTGATCGAGCAAATTATTGCGTAGTCCGTCCTCGTCGAACACCAATCGCGGCAACTACTTACACGGACGCATCGACCGGCGCGGCAGTTGCTCGTGGGTCAGGGCTCATTCACCAGGAGGACCCATGCTCGACGGACTGATCTCGATCGGAGGCGGATTATTGGCGGCTTCGGCCCTCATCGTGGCGCGCAAGCCCAACGCGAAGGAGCTACTGAACAAGCTGACGCCATACACCGGCTGGATCGGCATCGTGATGTTCTTCTGGGGCGTCTACGGCGTCATCAACATCGTGCGGTTCCTGGGCGTCCTCCTTCACTCACCGGTGTTCTTCGTCTTCGCGCTCGCCGTCACGCTATCGGATCTCGTCGTGGGCTTCTTGCTCGGGTTCGGTCTGATCACGAAGTACACGTTGAACGGCAGCCCGGCGGCGCGCGCTCGCGGCGATCAGGTTCGCGAACGTCTCGTGCCCTACCAGGCCACCTTCGGCTTGATCGCGATCGCGTGCGGCGCGCTCTACATCGTGTGGGTCCTGATGCACTGACCTCTGATGCACTGACGCACTGACCTCCGGGATAGCGACAGCTCACGACGCTCACGACGCTGCCCGCGATCTGACGTGCCCGCGCGCCCCGGAGGCGACGAACCGCACGTAGGATGCGCCGCATGAGCTTCCGCCAGAGTGCGCGATACAAGTTCGACAACCTGATGGCGCGAGGAGTCGGGGCGCAGATTCTGCTCCTCGCGCTATTCACTCTGGTGATCGTCGCGATCACGGTCGTGTTGTTACTCGCGCTCGGCGTCGCGCCCGCCGACGACAAGGGCAACCGCGATTCGACGGCGATGCTCGCGTGGAAGTCGCTGATGCACACGATGGACGCCGGCACGCTCGGCGGCGACGCGGGGAGCTGGACATTCTTGTTCGTGTTCCTGTTCGCGACGATCGGCGGCCTGTTCGTGGTCAGCGCGCTGATCGGCGTGCTCAACCAAGGATTCGGCACGATGCTCGATCAACTGCGGCGCGGAAAGTCCGTCGTCGTCGAGAAGGACCACACGATCATCCTGGGCTGGGGCGCGAAGGTGTTCACGCTGCTTCACGAGCTCGCCGAAGCGAATCGCAACAGGCGCGGCGCCTGCGTGGTCATCCTCGCGGATCGCGACAAGGTCGAGATGGACGACGAGATCGCGGCGGCGATGAAAGGCGAGAAGCTGCGCGTGATCACCCGGCGCGGTAGCGCGATGTCGACGGAAGATCTCGAGCTCGTGAGCCTGCAGACCTCGAAGGCCGTCATCGTCCTCGCCTTGGAGGTCGGCGGCGATCGCGGCCCGCACGAATCGGACGCCGTCGTGCTGCGCACACTGCTCGCGATCAAGAAGGTCGCCGCGGATCACCCCCTGCATATCGTCGCGGAGATCTTCGACGCGCGGACGGAGCCAGTCGCGCGCATGGTCGCCGGAGAGCACGCCGCGCTGCTCCTCGCCGCGCCGCTCGTGAGCCGGTTGCTGGTGCAGACCGGGAGACAGTCAGGTCTCTCGGTCGTGTACACGGAGCTCCTCGATTTTGGCGGCTGCGAGATCTACGTGACGAAGGAACCGAAGCTCGCCGGCAAGACGTTCCGCGACGCGATGCGCGAGTTCGGAACGTCGACGCTGCTCGGCGTGTTCACGGCGAAGGGACAGATGCTCTTGCCGCCGCCGTTCGATCACGCGCTCGCGGCGGATGATCTGATCGTCACCATCAGCGAGGACGACGACACGATCATCCTCGACGGTTCGGGTGCCGTCGACGAGAGCTCGATCAACGCATCGCCGGTGCGCGCTTCCCGACGGAGCGAGCGCACGCTCGTGTTGGGCGCATCGCGGCGCTTGCCGATCGTGTTGCGCGAGCTCGACAGCTACGTCGCGCCCGGTAGCGAGACGATCGTGCGCGGCGAGAACGCGCGACAGATCCTCGCGATGGTCGATCCCGCTAGCTTCCCGAACACGAAGCTACTCGTCGACGATGCGGATGTGACTGATCGCTCGGTGCTCGAGGACCTCGACATCACGCGCTTCGATCACGTGCTGATCCTGTCGGAGCTCGAGTCGCGAACGCAGGAGATGGCAGATGCGCGCACGACCATCACGCTGCTCTATCTTCGCGACATCGCGCGGAAGGCAGGGAAGCGCGTGCCGATGACGAGCGAGATCCTCGAGATCCAGTCTCGCGATCTCGCGAGCGTCGCCGAGGCGGATGACTTCATCGTCAGCAACTCGCTCGTGTCGCTGATGATCTCGCAACTCTCCGAGAACCCGCACCTCGTCCACGTCTTCGACGAGCTGTTCTCGTCGAAGGGATACGAGCTGTACGTGAAGCCGATGTCCGACTACGTCCATGCGGGGACCACGACGTACGCGACGGTGTGCGAGGCGGCGATGAAACGCAACGAGATCGCGATCGGCTACCGTCTCGCAAAGGACGCGCGCGATCCGGCGGCGGCGTATGGCGTTCGTGTGAACCCGTCGAAGCGCGACAAGGTCGCCTTCTCGGCGAGCGACCACGTCATCGTACTCGCGGAAGGCTAGTCACACGTGACGGGCGAGGTGTCGAGGACGACCTCGTCGATCCAGAAGTGCGATGCGCTCTGTTCCGGCGTGGCGTAGTGCACGCCTTGTTCGACGTTCGTGTAGCCACCATTGACGCGCGTGTCGAAGTTGTTTCGCGACAACACGCGCGTCCCGTCCACGAAGACCTCGACGGTGCCGCTGACGCCGACGGCAATGTGGAGGAGCAAACACGCCCACCGATCGCGCGGAAACTCGAACGAAGCGGTCGTCGTCGGTGCATCCGTGAGGACGGCGTTGATCTCGGCCGGTGCGAGCATGACGAATGCCGATGGAAAGGGATCGATCGCATTGCCGACGACCATGATCGAGAGCTGGTGCGTCACGATCGTCGTCGACGACATCCAGTAGTATCCACGCAGGTAGATGTCGCCGGACGACACCTGCGGCAACACGTAGTTCTTGCCCCACCGCGCGTATTTGTACGCATCGGCCCCGGTCGTCTGGATCTCGAGCGACTTCGCTCCGCGGTACGCGCGCGCGGTCGACAGCGTGACGCTACCTTCATCGATTACCGTGTAGTCCCACCCGCCCATGTCATCTTGTTCGAAGCCGCTGCACAGCAACGCACCCGGGTGCGTCGATGTGCAGTCGAGCATCGGGGTCAGTCCGTCGCCCGAACCGCCGTCGGTCGCCGGTGCGTCGTTGCCTTCGCCTGAAAAGCCGATGCGCCCGCACGCTGCGAGCGCCACGGCGCACACGATCGCCCGCCAGGCCAAGATGCCGACATCTTAGCGCGCGTCCTGTCGAGCGGGCGGCCGAATCGAGCCCCCATTCGCGATACAACGCACGGATGAAGACGGCTGGCGTGTGCATGATCCTCGCTCTCGTCGGAGCGTGCGGCTCCAAGGAAGAGAAGTCGAAGTCGAACGACCTGGGGGACATGAAGGACGAAGCCTCCGTCGATTGGGCGCGCAAGCAGATCGCCGAGATCGACAAACTGCTGGCGAGCAAAGATCCCGGAGCTGCATCGTCGACGTGCGCCGTGATCAAGCCCGACATGGCGGCGATCCAGAAGGCCGACAAGAAGCTGGCGGAGACGCTCACCAAGAAGTGCGGACCGGATCTCGCGCTACGTTCGCTCGCGGTGTTCGTCGAGCGAGCCGAGGAAGAGCGCGCGAAGGATCCCGAGGCCACGTTCCTCTCCGAGTGCTCGGGCTGGAACATCTTCATGAAGACCGTGATCGCGACCGGCGCCGAGAGCGATCCGAGCGTGGCTCCGCTAAAGGAGCGCTTCGGCAAGGCCTGCCCCGGCAAGCTGTAGCCATTTCGTGGGGTCGTTCGACCCCGACAATTCCAACTCGTTGGCTGCCGTAGGCACGCGTCTCGGGCCTCCGTAGACATGCGACTCGTCGGGGCGGGGCTCGTCCCGACCGCGGGCGCCGCGGCGTTCCGACGTCAGGAGGGGCTCGTGCAGGTCGCCGACTAGAAGAGCGGCTCGAACCAGCGGATCTCGTTCTCCTGCTGCATCAAGAGGTACTGCCCGTCCCACGCGAGGTCGTGGCTGTGCTCGATGTCGAACCAGCCGTTAGTGTCGAACGTGTGCACCCCGCTGCCGATCACCCCGACCTTGCGATCGACGAGGAATACGCGTTCCGTGAGCTTCGCGACGAAGGCGAGGTCGTCGGTCATCGACGCGATTCCGCGCTGGCTGCCGCAGCAGTTGTCATCGTACGGGCGGCGCCAGCGTTCGCCGCCTCGCATCATGTCGAGCCCGACGAGCGTGTCCCAGACGACCGAGTAGCGCAGCTCGTCGCCGAACACGTCGACATCCGCGAGCCCTGTCTCGGATGCGAAGCTGCCCCGAAGCTCGCCGGTGACGACATCGTACGCGCGCAGCATGTACACGCCGTCGTAGGAGACCCATACGCGATCGCCGTCGAGGGCGAGCCCCTCGATCGGCGTCCACACGAACGTGAATGACGTCTCGAACGGAACGGTCGCGAGCGTGTTGCCCTGCGGATCGAGGTGCACGAGCGCCGTCTCGCCCTCGTAGATCACCCACAGGCCGCCCGCACCGTCGCTGTCCATCCCAGCGACGGTCTTCGGCAACGTCATGCTGCGAACCTCGTCGAGCTCGAACACGCCGCGCGGATCGCCGTCGCGGACCGGCCCCTCGTCGACACAACCGGCGAGCACGAGCGCGATCGCGAGTGCCGTCCTCACAGCCCACCTCGCGGAGCGAGCCACGTGATCTGGTTCTCCGTCGCGGCGATCAGGCCGCCGTCCCACGCGAGGAACACTTCGAACGCCGTCGTGTGATGACCTTCGAAGGGCGCGGCTCTGAACACCCCGGCGCCCGCGAGCTCGGGGGTGTACTTCTCGAGCCAATAGCCGCTCGACATCACCCACATCGCGCCGTCGTCGTCGGTCGTCAAGCCGCGCGCGGTTCCGGTGAAGCCGTCGGGGGCGCCGATGAGTGTTCCGCGCCACTTCTCCATGGTGGTGGTGCGGTCGAGCGCGACCACTCGCCCGTCAAACGTCCCGAGGCGAAGCTCGTCGCCGAACACGTCGATGTCGATCGCCTCGTGTTCGTCGTGCATCACCGTGCGCAACGTTGCGCCCGTCGCGCCGTCGATCTGCGTCAGCGTCTTCGGAGACTCGAAGCTGGCTCCCGGATCGCTAATCCATAGTGTGTCGCCATCGCGCGCGATGCCGCTCGGCGGAGCGCTCGCAAACCAGCGGTGCTCGGCGAGCTTCGTGCCGTTCTCGTCGAGGCGCACGACGCTGGCCTCGTCGGCCCACGACGCGTGGTAGAGGATCCACAGCCCGCCCGCTCCGTCGCCGTCGACGCCGAACACCGGAAGCTCGCCCGCGATCGACTTGGTCTTCACCATGTCGTACGGCTCGCGAGGGCCTGGCACCTCGACCTCCGGCTCCGTCACGCAGCCCATGCCCATAGCGCACAGCGCGATCACGATTCGCATGCGCGCGGACGCTGCATGCGATGGACCACGGAGTACGCGCGCGGAATCACATCCTCGCGGCGTGAAGCGGACTGACACGCGTGTCGCATCCGCCGGCAGGATTCCTCGGATCTTCGAGGTTGCCCGGTTCTGCCACCCAGCGACGCGGGACTCAGTTGCGATACAGGAGCGTCGTGCCCTTCGCGAGGACACGATTGACCGACGTCGACATGATGAAGACGGAGAAGTTCCCCATCGCGCCGGGCTTCACCTTGAACGCCTGACCCTCGGGGAAGCCGAGCATCGTGCGCGCGCCGGGGCCCGCGTAGATCGCGCCGGTCTTGTTGTCTCGGATCGCGATCTCTTTCTTCGCCTGCACTAGCTCGGACTTGGTCAGCTCGTAGTAGCCGTTGCCGGCCTTGTACGTGCCCTTGCCCTTGAGCTTGTCGTCTACGAACGCCCGGATGATCGTGCCGTCCTTCGGCACGGGCCACACCGAGAAGTCCTTGCTCGCGTTCTTGAGCTTGCCGCTGACGTCCGCGACGGTGACGGTCGAGAGGTCGGCCTGGAAGAAGCCGGTGACGGCCTTCTTGCCGCTGCGGCGCGCCTCGAAGAAGCCGGTGAGACCCTCGCTGAGCTTCTTGCCCGCGGCCTTCGCTCCCGACGACGACGCGGCCCAGTCCTGGATGTTGCCCTTCGGAATGCCGAACTTCGTGAGCGCTTTGGCGCCCGACTTCGGCGTGAGGAACGCGATCGACCAGCGGTTCGTCTTCTGCGCGGTCTTGATCATGCCGGGCAGCTTCTTGACGTACTTGCGGCTCGACATCTCCTCGCCGTCGGTGAGCACGAGAACGAGGAACGACACGTGATCATCCTTCGCGCCCTTCACCTTGCCCAGGTCGGTCATCGCCGTGCCGACCGCGTCGAGCAAGGCAGTACCGCCTTGCGTCTTGAGGCTGGCCATCGGCTTCACGACCTGCGCCTGTCGGCGGAAGTAGAGCGGCTTGTCGACGCTCGAGTTGAAGGTGTAGAGCGAGATGAACGTCTCCTGATCGCCCTTCGAGGCGTCCTTCTTGATCGTCTTCAGCTGCTCGTTGAAGACGCGGACGACGTCCTTGCGGATCGACGACATCGAGCCGGATCGATCGATCACGAACGCGATGTTGTTCACTGGAATCTTGGTGCCGGCTTTCTTGGCCACGAGTAGTGTTCCCCCTGGCCGCCGACCTTATCAGATCGCCGATGGCGTCAACGCCAGCCGAGCTCCAGACCGAGCGAACAGCGTGCGGTCGCGGAGTCGGGCTCGAAGGTCCCGCCAGTGGCGAGCATCATCGGCTCGCGATCGATCGGGATCGCGAGCTCGACATTTCCGACGAGGCGCGCGTTCTTGCTCATCGGCCACTGCACGCCGAAGCCGCCGCCCGCCGCAAACCACTTGTGCTCCGACGGAACGCTGCCCATCACCATGCGCGGCACCCCCACGGGCATCACCCTGTGCGGGCTCGCGAGCTCGCCTGCCTCGACGAGCAGCCACGCACGCAGCGGCATCGTCATCGACGCCCAGCCGCCGCGCACCGACCACAGGTCGAGCCCGAGCTCGACGCGTCGATCAGTCGTTTGCTCGACGACGATCGTCTCCTGCGGCCGCCACTTCGCGAGGCCGAGCTCGACGAACCGTTCCTGCCAGCGCAGGTGCACAGCGACCTCGCCGCCGACGTTCACGCCGGGTAGCGCACCGACTCCAGACAGCCCGGTGAGTCGCACGCCGCCGCCCCAGACCTCGTCGGTCGCATTGGGGTTCGCTTTTTTCGCGAACGGATGACGGATCGGCCGCGGCTCGACCTCGGGCTCGACGGGTTCCTGCATGCCGGGCTGTGCGGTTGCCGACGAGGCGAATGCGATCACGAGAACGCCCGCAGCGGCGAGGGCGGAGGAGGGCGACATGGGAGGGAGCTTACGGCACCGGCACCATCGACGGTGTGGCAATTTCTTTTCCGGGCTATGAACAAGGAATGCGCGCGTTGCTGCTCGGCCTGCTCGGCATGACCGCGTGCCGTCTGACGACCTACGAGCCGCCTCCGGACGCCTACACCGGTCTCGACGGCCGGGTCGCGACGTTCAACGTGCGTCGCCTGTTCGACACCGTCTGTGAATCGGCCACCTGCGAGCCGGGCGCCTACGAGGAGCAACCGACGCAGGGGGAGCTCGACGCGCGTGCGACCCAGATCGCGGACGCGATCCGAGCGCTCGACGCCGACCTGATCTCGCTGCAGGAGATCGAGACGCAGGCATGCCTCGACGCGCTGCTCGCTCGCCTCGGCGACGTCATGCCGTACGGCGTGCTCGGGGAGACTTCCGACGTCGCGTCCGTCGACGTGGCCATCCTGTCGAAGACGCCGATCGAGCGCGTTGCGGGGCATCGCGCGATGTACCCGTTCTTCAGCCGCGAGCTCCTCGAGGTGCACGTGCGCGTCGGCGGCGTCCCGGTCGTGATGCTCGCCGCTCACTTCAAGGCGAAGTCGAACGACGATCCGCCGCGCAGGCTCGCGGAGGCGCGGGCATCGGCCACGGTCGTCAACGACATCGCGGCGCGCGAGTCCGATGCGCTCGTCATCCTCGGCGGTGATCTCAACGACACTCCCGGCTCGCCGCCGCTCGACGCACTCGTCGTCGACGGTGGCCTCATCCGCGTCGCCGACGACGTGTCGGACGTCGAGCAGGCAACCTACAGCTACAACGGGCGATTGCAGGCGATCGATCACCTGCTGATCGCCCCGACCGGCGCGAGCCGGCGGATCTCGAGGTCCGTAAAGGCGTGGCGTGGCCCGAACGGCGGCTATGGCGGGAGCGACCACTTCGCGCTGACGTGGAACTTCGCGACCGACGAACCGTAAGTTCCGGACGGCGTGGGCGATGTCTCGTCATGAGCACGCGCCTCGCCGTGATGTTCCTCGTTGCCTGCGTCCTCGGTTGCACGCCAGGTCCGAAGCCGCCGGTGCCGGTCACCCGCGATGCGCTCGTCGGCTCGTGGCGCCACGAGCTGCCAAACGACGAGCACTACCTACTCACGCTGTTCGACTCCGGCATCGTGGGCTTCATCCACGCGAACACGAAGCTGCCGATCGCGCGATCGTTCGGCCGCTGGTCGTTCGACGAGGGCACGCTCGATTTACACATCGTGGGCGTCATGCCCGAGGACGCGACGTTCCCGCTCGCGAACCGCCTCATCGCGCAGTTGGTCGATCGGAAGCTCGCGCTCGATATCGAAGGCGAGCGAACCACGTGGTCATCCCACGATCGCTACGGCGCGGCTCGCGCTGGTGCGATCGAGCGCCTGGAGCGCGACGAGCGCGGCTGGACATCGCAGGTCGAGGCGGCCGAGAGTGCTACGCCGCCGGGCGACTCGCCGCCGAGCGACTAGCGCGGGCAAATCTCGAAGTCATCGATGATGTTCCCGGCGATCTGCACGACATCACCCCAACAGCGGATCCGATCGTCGAGATGGAGCGCACACGTCGAGTTGTCGGAGGCGGCGATCGGGCCGACCGCGGTGGGCATGTTCAGCCGGTGGGGGCCTGGGCCGGGCGCGTCTTCGCCGAGCTGATCGCGCGACCCGTCGCCCCAGCAGTACGTCGCGCCGGTCGTCGTGATCGCGCAGGTGTGCTCGCGTCCTGCGGTGACGTTCACGAACTCGAGCTCGGGCAGCACGACCGTGGGGGGAACGTTGGCCCGCCCGTCACCCGGGGCGGACTGCCCGCGTTCGTTCGCGCCCCAGCACTTCACGCGTCCCTCGTCGATCACGCACGCATGACCGATGCCGACTTCGAGGGCGGAGAACGAGCCGCCGTTGAGCTCGGCGACGATTCCGGGCGTTGTGGGCGTCTCGCCCCAGCACGCGACGCGTTCGCTCGTCGCAGCGCACGTGAACCGCCCGCTCGCGGCGAGCCAGCCGATCTCGAGCGGCTCCTCGCCGCCCATGCGCGGAAAGGGCTCCACGACGATCGGGATCGGTGAAGGGGGACTCGGTGCAGCACCGCTCTGGCCAAAGGTGTTGTCACCCCAGCACTCGATGGGCCCGCCAAACGGAAACGCAGCGCAGGTGTGTTCGATGCCAGCGGAGATGATGGTGTACGTCTTCGCGAAGCACATGAACGGATCGCCGCCGCAGGTCTTCATCCACCAGCCGCTATAGGCATCGTTCGCCGGGAAGCCGACCTGATACTTCACATTTTCGCCGAGGCAATACGACATGCGGCCGCTCGTGTAGCAGTAGTGATTGTCACCCGCCGACACGCTGCTGACGGCCTCGCTGTTCTTGCAATACAACTCGCAGTCGAGCGCGCAGTCGACACATGCCTGCACGTCCGCGTTTGGCATGCCGCAGTTCGTGGGGCAGTCCGCCCGGCACGTCGTGCACTCGAGCGGACAGTCGACAGGGCACGTGCCGAGGAGCGACGCCGTCGGCGCGAACTGCCCGAACGAGGTGTTCCCCCAGAGAACGGCCGGTGCGTATCCACCATCGAGCGTGCTCGCGCAGTGGGCGAGGAAGAAGTTCGAGTTGCTCGAGAGTTGATCGACGGTGACGCAACGATTGCCGAGGCACTCGCGAAACGACCTGCACGCGTTGGGCCCCGGCTCGCACAGCTCGCCACGCCCGGCGCCCTCGACGACCTCGACGCACGCACCGCGATAATCACCCGGGGCGAACTCGCTGAACCTTCGATTCGATGGGCACGTGTCGTCGACGAAGCTGCATGCCGCCGCGACGGGCTCGCACGCGCCAGCCTGCCCGCAATCGGTCCACTCGTCACATGTATAGATCGGCCGCTCGAGGCACGCCGCGAGAAGCACGACCGCTGCGACCAGCCTCACCCCTCCACGCTATCAGATCGCGGCTATGCTCCGCGCGTGGTCGATGACGAAGTGGATTTTGGCGCGCACGAGACCGCACCTGCGGAGACCGAGCTCCTCGGCGGGGCCGGGCGACCGTCGGTGCGGCGCTTCGAGCTCGTCGGTGTCGATGGTCCAGCCGCCGGAACGACATGGCAGTCCGCGGGCACGTCGTGTGCGGTGGGGTCGCACGCGTCCAACGACTTCGTGATCAGCGACACAGCCGCCTCGCGCTTCCACTGCGAGTTGCGCCTCGAGAAGGACCAGATCCGCGTCCACGATCTCGATTCGACGAACGGCACCACACTCGACGGTGTGCCCGTCGCGATCGGCATCGTGCGCGACGGAAGCGTGGTGCAGATCGGGCGCTCGACGCTGCGCGTGCAGATCGGCGAGGCGATCCGTGTGCCCGTGTCGCCGCGCACGGAGTTCGGCAGGCTCGTCGGGACGTCGTGGACGATGCGCGCGTTGTTCGCGCTGCTCGAGCGCGTCGCGCGGACGGACTCCACGGTGCTCGTCGAGGGCGAGAGTGGTACCGGCAAGGAGGGCGTCGCGCGTTCGCTGCACGAGGCGTCGCATCGGCGCGAAAAGCCGTTCGTGGTGATCGACTGCGGCGCGTTGCCGGGAGCGTTGCTCGAGTCCGAGCTGTTCGGACACGAGCAGGGGGCGTTCACCGGTGCGTTCGAGCGGCGCATCGGTGCGTTCGAGGCCGCCAACGGCGGCACCGTGTTGCTCGACGAGATCGGCGAGCTACCTGCCGAGCTGCAACCCAAGTTGTTGCGCGTGCTCGAGGCGCGCGAGCTGCGCAGGCTCGGCGGGACGACGACACAGAAGATCGACGTTCGTATCGTCGCGGCGACGAACCGCGACCTACGCGCCGAGGTCAACGCCGGGCGGTTTCGTCCGGACCTGTACTTCCGCCTCGCCGTGGTGAAGATCGCGATTCCGCCGCTGCGCACGCGCCCGGACGACCTCCCGGTGCTCGTCGATCGGATCGTTTCGTCGCTGGATGTGCCGGCGGATCGGGCGGCACGCTTGCGCGAGCCGGTGTTCATCGCGTCGCTAGGCAGGCACGCGTGGGCGGGCAATGTTCGCGAGCTTCGCAATTACCTCGAGCGCACCGCGATCATGTTCGACGCGAGCGATGCCGAGACGAGTGAAGGCGGCGAGCTACAGCCGTACCAGCGTGCACGGGACATCGTCCTCGGAGAGTTCGAGCGACGCTACGTCGAGCAACTCCTCGCGGCGCACGAGGGCAACGTGTCTGCCGCGGCGCGCGCGTCGGGGATCGATCGCACGTACTTCCATCGCCTGATGCGCCGGCACAAGCTGACGCGCTAGAACGCGCCGGCGACGAAGAAGTCGCCTGCCGGCGAGATGCCGAGCGCGACACCGTCGGTCTTCGGCGAGTCTGTGAGGAAGAAGCGGATCGCGCTCGCGGCGACGAAGCCGAGGCTGATGCCGAACGCGATCCGGGACACGAGCAGTTGATCGTCATAGCGCTGGGCGAGCGGTGCGACGTCGGCGTGCAGCGTCACCCGGTTCGCGTCGTCGCGGTAGCCGCGTGCCGATAGGTAGAAGTACGCGCTCGTCCCCCCGGCGACGAGGCCCGTAGCGAGCAACCCGAGCGCGAGCTTGTGCTGGAAGCCCGGATCTTCGGGGGCGCGATCGACCACTTCGAGCGTGTCGTCGCCGATGACGGGCACGGGGACAGGCTCGACCGGCGTTGGCTCGATGGGAGGAGGCTCGACGGGCGCGGCGGGTCCACCACACGCAGCGATGCCGTCCCGCGCGAGCTGCGCGAAGTCCGAGGGCGGCGACGTGTCGAGGAAGCGTTGGTACAGGTCGACGGCGGAGGTGCATTCGCCGCGCTGGCGATCCGACTGCGCCCACGAGAACAGAAAGCCGGGATAGCGCTCCGCCGCATACGCTGCGGCGAACCGCCTGCTCGCCGTCGCGAAGTCCTTTGCCTTGTACGCCGCGACGCCCTCGGCCTGCAGCTCCTTCGCACGCACGCTCGTCGGCCCGATCGGCGCAGCGTCCTGCGCGAACGCTGGCCCGCACGCGAGGACGACGATCATGATCGCGCGACCGATCATGGCTTCTTCTTCCCGGGCTGGGTCAGCATGTACGGATCGACGACATCGTCGAGCGCGGGTTTGCTCGCGGAGCCATTCCCCGTAGGAACGTCGGGTGTGCGTTTCGGCTTCTTCGTGCGTGCCTTGGGCTTGTCGTCGACGGGTGCGACCGGGACGGGCGCGACCGGGGCGACGCCGGCATCGACGGGTGCGGGCGCCGGTGCGGTCACCGCAACGGGCACGAGCACCGGCGTGATCAGCGGCGTCGTCGCGGACCCAGGTGTGGACTCTGCCGTGACCTTCTCCGACTCGCCACCGCTGCGTGCGATCAACGTCGCGGCGCCCGCGCTGACACCGACGAGCACGGCGACCGCAGCGAAGGTAGGCCATCGTGGCGAGCGCTTCGGCGGTGGTGCCAAGTCGATCTCGACATACGGATCCGTCATCGGGTCGACCGCTGCCATCTGGACGCTCTGGCGAACGTGATCCGCGAGCGAGCGGCCCGCGCGCTGTGCCTGCTCCCACTCCTCGATATGCGACGCGAACAGATCGCGCATCAGCTCTCCGAGCGCGCGGCTCGCGGTGGTGAGCTGCGCGGAACGCGCGTAGTCCTCGAGTGCGTGCTGGAGCTCCTGCGCCGTCTGCCAGCGATCGCGTGGGTTCATCGCGAGCGCCTTCATCACGATCGCCTCGAGACGAGGGTCGTAGCCCGGGCGCGCCTCGCTCGGCGGCGTGATCTCGCCGCTCGTGATCTTCATGGAGATCAGGTAGTCGCTCTCGCCGCGAAACAGCGCCCGCCCCGTCGTCAGCTCGTAGAGGACGACGCCGAGCGAGAACACGTCGCTGCGATGATCGAGATCAGCGCTCGCCAGCACCTGCTCGGGCGACATGTAGCAGAGCTTGCCCTTCATGCCGCCCGCGGTTGTCTGCGTTGCACGCGCGGCGGCCTTGGCGATTCCGAAATCGACGACCTTCACATGACCGTCGTACGAGACGAGGATGTTTCCGGGGGAGATGTCGCGATGCACGATCTTCAGCGGCTTGCCATCAGGGCCGACTTGCTCGTGCGCATGGTGGAGACCCGCCGCGGCCGCGATGCAGATGCCGATCGCGCTGCCGACCTTGAGGCCGCGCTTTTGTGTGCGTGCAGCGGCCATCAACGCCGCGAGGTCCTGCCCGTGCACGTACTCCATCACGAAGTAGTAGCGACCCTCCCCCACGCCCACGTCGTAGACGTCGATCACGTTTGGATGGCGAAGCGTGGCGGCGAGCCGCGCCTCGTCGAGAAACATCTTCACGAACATCTCGTCACGTGCGTGCTGCGGCAAGATCCGCTTCACGACGCAGAGACGCTCGAACCCGGCCGTGCCGCGAATGCGCGCGAGGTAGAGCTCTGCCATTCCGCCGACCGCGAGCGGAGCGACGATCTGATACTTGTCGAGATGTGCTCCCGCGGACAGGAACATCGGCAGCATAGGGTACCACGCGAGATCCGCCCTTGCCGGGGGACTAGTTGTCCGGTGCTCCGTCCGTGATCCACGCATGGATCCGCTCGCGATCCCCGCTCGATAGCGGCGAGCGTCCGAGTGGCATCAGCTCGCAATCGCCAGTGCACAGTGCGGGATCGATGTGGATCCACAGCGAGCTCGCGGACGGATCGCCGGGCACCACCTTTGTCGCCAGCGACGCGAACGCGGCCTCGCGCGAGCGGAAGTCGACGCCGTTCGGCGCCTCGGTGTCGTGGCAGATGCCGCCGGCGCACTTGGCCGTGAGGATCTCGGCGTAGATCGATCCGAACGTCGCGTCCCCGGTGTTCTCGCCCGCCATCACGGGGCACAGACCCTGCGCTTCACAGCCGGGGCCGGGCTCGGGATAGATCAGCTCGACGCCCGGGCTCGCGCGGCACGCGTCGTAGTCGATCGGCGCCTTCGCGTTCGATCCATCGGGTGCGAGGCCGTCGATCCAGCACCACAGCGCACGCACGCTCGCGCGTGACCACGAGCAGCAGTTGGCGCGTGGCATCAGCGTCCCGACGGTCGGATCGGTGAGGCGACGCATGAGGTAGCTGCGCTCGGGATCACCGGGGCGGATCAGCTTCCCACCGATGTCGAAACCGAACGTGCGGTTGCGGTTCGGGTCGCCGATGTTGAAGCGATCGGGGCGCGGTAGCGCGGACTGCGTGAGGAAGCCGTTGACGATGTCGAAGGCAGGCGCGCCGGGCAGGAGCATGAGGATCGTGCGCCCGGTCGGATCCTCGGCCTCGAGTTGATACGCGTCGTGCGTGAGGCTCATCGGGACGAACGGGACCTCGACCTCGCCGCCCACGCCGTCGGGGACGCGGCGCAACGTACGCATCTGGTCCTTGTACGTCGGCGATTGCGGCATCAGCTTCGTCGGCGCCTCGCGCAGCACCATGCGCCAGATCTGTTGCCCGTACATCGGGTGCGGCTCGAAGTAGCCGATCTCGATCTGCTCGAAGCCGATCGCGTCGTTGCCGAACTCGATCAGATCACCACGCCGCTCGCACATGTCGTGGAAGCGATCACCCGATCCCTGCTTTTGGTTACACGGTACGTCGATGTTTGCGATGATCGATCCGAGCGAGTCGAGGTTCGGGAACTCGTTTCCGTTGTGGCACACGCCGCCATTGGGACCGCACCCTCGATAGATGCCTTGTTCGCCCTCGTAGAGCGCGGCGAGATCGGGATAACGCGTGCGCGCCTCGAGGTCCGAGTCGTCGACCACCGGCGGCGGCGTGGTGTTGGTCCCGCACGCGACCAGCGCGACGAGGATCATGCTGCGCGCGATCACGACCAGATCTCCGTGATCGGCGAGCCGCCCTCAGGGAAGCCCCACTGTTCGTCGCGATGATCGAGGCCGAGTGCGTCGAGGATCGTGATCAAGAGCTCCGTCGGCGAGTAGCGCTTGGGCTCTTGCATCGCGTTGTAGGTGTCGGTGTTGACGTTACCCGTCAACTTGTTCGGTGTGATCCCGGCGCCCATCATCGCGTGTGCAAGGTAGAAGCACGCGTTGTCGGCGCCGTGGTCCGTACCGAGGCCGGGGTTGTATCCGCTCGCGCCGCCCGGATCGCGTCCGAAGTCGCTCATGGTGACGACGAGCGTGCGATCGAGGAGCGAGCCCGAACCGCTCGGGATGCGCGCGAGCAACCACCACAGCGCGGCCCACGAGCGTGCGAAGTAGCCGTACAGGGGCGGCGCGAAAGCGGCCTCGCCGGAGTGAAAGTCGAAGTTCGGAGTCTCGATGGTGACGGCAGGGCTGCCGATCTGCAGCAAACGCACGGCGAGCGCGAGGTTGTCGGCATACGCGTCGAACTGTCCGCCGAGTGGCTTTCCCTTGCGGAAGATCGCCTTGAGTATCCCGTTCGAGAGCGGCGCCTGCGCGCCGAGCATCAGCGTGCCCAGAGATGCGGCGTCCTTGTCGGCGTTGGCGAGTGCGAAGTCGTCGTTCGCGAGACGACCGCCGATGTCACGGGCCGCGCGGCGATGGAACGACAGCGTCTCTGTCATCTGTTTGCCGACGGAGTGACGCTCGCCGAGCGCGCGTTCGTCGAGACGATCACGCATCGCGTCGTTCGTCGCGAAGCCGTTGCCTGTCTTCGAGCGCCACGCAGGTAGCACGTTTGCCGCGCTCGGGATCGAGCTCGTGCTTGCGAGTGACACCGGCACGTAGCGTGTGAGGTCTCCGATCGCCGAGCCGAACTGCGCGGCCGGTGCTAGATGAAACGCGGGGGCCCCGGTCGCCGTCGTCGCCGCGGCGAAGCCCGCACCGATGCGCGTGAGGATGCCGGGCGCCGCGCCGGACGCGCTGCCGGTGGGCTCCTCGTAGCGCGCGCGCAGGTGATCACCGCGTTCGCGTGCGTACGTGCCGAGCACGGACATGGATGGCGCCATCGCGCGAAAGCGCGGGAGCACGAGACCGTCGAGCTCGATCGGATGCACCCGCTGTTGTGGTGTCGCGGGCGGGTCGAATCGGTACGAGGCGTCGGTGCCCTGATCGTCGAGGATTGCTCCGAGCGCGAACGGCGTCGACACGCCGGACAAAAACCCGTACGGGTTGTGCGAGAACCGATTGGACGCGTGGAACGCTGCGCTCGAGCGAATGCCGCCCGCGAGGTTGACGATCAGTACGCGATCGGCGCGCGCCGATGGACCCGGCTGTGCGCGCGCGACGCGGCGCAGGAAGGGAAGGAATGCGAGTCCGAGCGCACTCGTACCGCACAGGCTCAGCAGATCGCGACGAGAAGGCTGCTTCGGCATGGTGGCTCCTAGTAGGTAGAGAACTCGGCGGAATCGATCATGCGGCTGCACGCCCAGCGCGCCGCGACCTCCGCGTCGCTGCAGCCGCTGGCCGAACCCGCGGCGATGCAGGCCTGCATCTCGCCGACAAGCGCGTCGACCTCGCCGGCGATCGCGGCGCGGTTCCAGATGCGACCGATCAGGTGCGTCGCGGCGGCTGCGAGATCACCGGACCATCCCGGTGGGGTCACACTCGTGGCGACCGCGCATAGCTCTCGCGCGATCGCGGCCTGCGAGAACGCGAGGCCGACGTTCGAGATCTCCGGTCGCTTGCTGTCGCCCGTACATCCACCGAGGCGCTGGATCGCACCAACGGCGACGCCCCACACCGAGGAGGAAGGCGCACCCGCGTAGCGCTGCTCGATCGATCCGTACGTCGTCTCGACGTCTCGCACGTCGACCCAGAACGGCTCGTAGCGGTTCGACTGACCGAAGCGGAAGTCGCACGTGCCCGGCGTCTCGCCGACGGCGCCGGTGGCCGAGGCCCACCACACCTCCCCGGCGAGGAGCTTCGACGGACCCGCCGCCCACGGCGGTAGCGTGGACGCGTCGACGTCTTCGGTGATCGCGCGCGGCCGCACGTACAGCTGGCTCGTGACGATCAGCTCGATGAGGTCGACGGTCGTTGCTCCCTCCGCGAGCAATTGCGCCAGGACAGCGCGCACGGCGGGGATGTCCGATTCGGGGTGCTTGAACGTCGCTTGCCACCAGCCGAGCAGCTTGCGCAGCTCGCGATCGACGGCGGCTTCCCACATGTCGTCGCGCGCGACGATCGCGTCGCCGATCTTGTTCCACTCCACACGCATCGCCGGTGTCATCTCGATGAACGACTGGGTGTAAGGACCGAACGTGTACATCGTCGGTGGCACGGTGACGGGGTTGTCGAGACGCGCGCGATCCGCGCACTCGGGACGGCGCGTGACGTTGTCGCCGCAGAGATCGTCTGTCGATGGAGTACGCGCCGAATGCCGGAACACGTTCACGTTCGACCGGGGGTTCGTCGCGTCGACGCAGATCGGCTCGAGCCGCACCGTCGTGCCGAACACCTCGGAGATGCAACCGACGTTGAGGAGGCTCGGCGTGCAAGCGCACAGGTTCGACAGCGTCTCGACGCGCTGTCCGTTGTACGAAACGATCCGCGCGGTCTCCGTCGCGGATTCCTCCGACCAGTTCAGGCGCTGGCGATAGAAGGTGTAGAGGCCCCAGAACGCGTCGCCTCCCGCAAACGTAGTTTGCGCCCACGGCGCGAGCAGCGAGCGCGCACCGTCGAGCTCGTCCTGGCGCGCGGGACGACCGAGGAACAGTTCGAACACGATCGAGGTCCACGAGTCGCCGGGGTGCAGAGCGAACAGCGCGGGGTGCACGGCGACCTTCCGCACGAAGTCAGCGTACGAGAGCTGCTCGCGATAGAGCTGTGCAACGACCCCGTCCAGATCGACGAGGTCCTTCCCCCAGACGAGGAGCGATTCGTATTCGACAAGCTCGGCCCAGTGCCGGCGCTGTGTGCGCACGAAGTCGTCCGTCGCCATGAACGCACGGGCTGTCTCGCGGAACGGTCGCGTCTCGCACGAAGCGCGCTCGGCCGGGGTCGGTGTACGTCCGAGGAGGTCGATCGCCATCCGCCGGCAGACCTCCTCGTGAGAGGCGTCACGCGGCTGGAGTCCGAGCGCGCGTAGCTTCGGGACGAGTACGCGATCGATCGGATGGTCGCAGTGCGGATCGGGAGCCTCCTCGCAGGTGAGCCCGACCGGTACCTCGTCTGGCATGCGGTCGTTGCCGCACGCACCGAGGACAACCAACCCTAAAAGCCACGCTCTTCGCATGGCGAGACTCGAGTGCATTCGCAATGCCGAATCGGTAACCCCGCAGAGCTAAACCCCTCAAAAAATTGAGATGTGGACGGCTGGTCCACACTCCCAAGTCACGGGTCGCGCATGTCGACCAGGCGGGACCCACCACCAGACGAGCCGCCGCCCGGGGTGAGCTCGGTCGTGTACGCGCGGACCGCTGGATCGGAGACGTTGCCGTGATGGTCGCCGTGCGCGGGTACCTCCTCGACGATGTACTTGATCACGAGGTCCTCGCCCTTATTCTCGGCGGTGGGCGGATCGCACGCGTGGTCGGGGATCACGTCCTTCGAGCCGGGTAGGCACAAGATGCGCGCAGCCTCGTGGTGCATGAACAGATGCAGCGCGACGACCTTCTCCGCGGGCATCGTCTTCGGATCGTAGCTCTTCACGATCGTCTTCATCGGGTGCGCGTCGGTCAGGGCGTCGTAGCCGACGACCATCGTGCCATCAGGTTTCTTCAGCGCGAGGATCTGCCGTTGCCCCGCGTCGTTCGCGAGGAAGAACACCGAGCCCGCCGGCGATTCCAGCGATGGATACGCGTACGCCTTGCACTGTCGGCCCTTCATGCCCGAGACCTTCTCGACGGCGAGCGCGCACAGCGCCTTGTTCACGTCGTCGGCCGCGGGCACCGGCGTCGCGACCCAGTCGTGCGGCGCCGTCATCGTGGGGAGCGGTGGCGCGCTCTGCGGTAGCGGCGCGTCGGCGGGCAGCTCGACGAGGCCCGTGCCCTCGTTGAACGAGAGCTCGTGATCCTTCACCTCGGTCTTGAACGAGGAGATCGAGTGATCCGTGCGGTTCAACAGGCGTGGATGCGGAAATCGCTCGATCGTGTACGTCAGGATCGTCTTGCCACCGTCCATGGTGATCGCCGGCGGCATGCACTCCACGTCCTTGCCGTCCTTCTGCGGGAGCTTGTCGTCGGTGCCGGGCAAGCAGCGCACGACGGCGGCCTCGGTGTCGAGCGTTGCCTCGAGCTTCGCGAGGATCTCGGGCGCGGTGTTCTTCGCGTCGAGTCCCTTCATCACCTCGTCGAGGATCGTGCCGTTCGTGCCGCCGCCGCCAGCGAACATCGTGCCGTCGGGTTTGGCGAGCACGTAGAACCACTCGCCGGTCGGATCGCCCTTCTTCATCACACGCGTGATCGTTCCGGCGGGGCTCGCGAGCTCGGTCAGCTCCGTCTCGATGCACTCGGCCCCGTAGCCGAACGACTCGCGCGCTTTCTGGCACACGGCGGAGACCTTCGACTGCGGCTTCTTCGCGAAGCGGTTCGTTGCGGCCTTGTCGCTTGCGACCTTGTCGCTTGTAGTACCGGCGGCCGATCCAGATCCACTCGACGACGACTCTGTCTTCTTGCCGCACGCGGCCAGCACCAGACACACGGCGATCGCGGCTCTCATGCGCAGCACGATACCGCGTCACTCGACGACGCGGGTCGGGCTCGTGCGGTTCGTCGTGCCGTTCGAGCCGAGGCGGCCGTAGTCGCCCTTCCCCCAACACCACAGCGAGTCGTCGCTCTTGATCGCGCACGTGTGATCCATGCCCGCGCTGACGCTCTCCCACCCCGTGCCGATGTACGTCGGCGTTCCTCGACGTGTCGTCGTGGTGTCACCGAGCTGGCCGGCCTCGTTGGCGCCCCAGCAGTACAGCGTACTGTCGACGGTG
The DNA here is from genome assembly GCA_046160585.1 of Kofleriaceae bacterium. Classification (GTDB taxonomy): domain Bacteria; phylum Myxococcota_A; class Polyangia; order Haliangiales; family Haliangiaceae; genus JABFXX01. Next base: position 47,540 of record JBJXGN010000231.1, on the reverse strand, counting down.
ATGCCGCACGCGTGTCGTCCACCCGCGGTGATCTCGACCCAGTACAGTGACGCGCCGACCTGCACGGGCGTCGCCGACGAGGTGTTCGCGCCGTTGCCGAGCTGTCCCCAGATCCCGTCGCCCGCGCAATACAGGGTCCCAGCGCTCGCGAGCGCGCACCAGAACGACTCGCCCACATCGACGGTTTGGTATGTGTGCGCGGCGTTGCTGATCACGTCGTCGCCGAGGACATCGCAGCTCACACGCCCGGTCGAGGTGACCGCACACGACTCGTCGCCGCCGGACGCGATCTGTTCGAGGAACGAACCGGTGTAGCTCGGCGTCGCGTCGGGGAAGCCGAGCGTGACGGAGCCCGCGCACGTGCGAAGTCCTCCACCCGTTCGCAACGCGCACGTGTGATACGCGCCGGCGCTGAGCTGTTCGTACGAGTAGTCCTGCGGATCGACGTACTGCACCGGCATCGCGCTGCCCGACGTCAGCCCGTGACCGAGCTGGCCGCTATCGCCGCGACCCCAGCACCATGCGTTGCCGCCGCCGCGCAGTCCGCACGAGTGCTGGTGACCGGAGACGATCGCGGTCCAATCATCGGCGGTCTGCAGCTTGATCGGCCGCGCGTCGTAGCCGAACGGCGTGCCGCCGGCGCCGACCTGCGAGAAGTTGTTGCGGCCCCAACACCACGCGGAGTGATCGTCGCGCAGCGCGCACGTGTGCTCGCCACCGGCGGCGACGGCCGTCCATTTCGGCGGCGGCATCGGCTGCGGGCACGTGCCGCAGTTCAGCGTGTTGCCGCAACCGTCCGCGGCCGTGCCGCAACCGAGGCCGAGCTGCGTGCATGTCTTTGGAACGCACATCGGCGGATCGACCGGATCCACGGGCTCGCAGTCGTCGTCGTCGAAGCCGCGGCAGTCCGCGCGACACGCGAGCGCACCCGTGCCGAGCCCGAGCGAGCTGCACGAGTACCCGTCGAGCAGAACGCCGTCACACCGTTCGCCCGGATCGAGCGTGCCGTTGCCGCACGTCGCGGGAGGCATCGTCATGCCGCCGTCGGGGGAGATCATCGGTGGCATCTGGTCGCCGTCGCTCTTGGTGCACGCGCACACCGCGATCAGGATCGCGATCGTCGTCGCGCGCGACATCACGGCACCGCCCGCGGGCTCGTCGCGGTGCCGCTGCCGGCGCCGAGCTGGCCGTAGTCGTTGCTGCCCCAGCAGTACAGCTTCGACATCGTGTCGAGCGCGCACGTGTGTGCGTAGCCGCCGGAGACCGTCTTGAAGCCGCTGCCGACGAGCGCGGGCTCGTCGCGATTGGACATCGTGCCGATGCCGAGCTGGCCCTCGTCGCCCAGGCCCCAGCAGTACAGGTTGCCGTTCTGCTTCACGCCGCACGTGTGCATGTCGCCGAGCCCCATCTCGCGCCAGTCGGAGAAGCCGTCGACATAGTCGGGGGCGACCGTGATCGCCTGCGGGTTGCCGAGCTGTCCGTACTGGTTCGAGCCCCAGCAAAACAGCGTCCCGACGTTCGCGAGGCCGCACGAGTGCTGTCCGCCCGCGAAGATTCGGTTCCACTCGCGCGTCGGTTGTACGGATGCGCGCGGCGAATTCTGGTTGCCGTTGTTGATGCCGAGCTGCCCCGACGAGTTGAGCCCGCCGCACGACAGCGACGTGCTGGTCACGCCGTCGCGCTTGAAGCATGCGTGCGCGCCGCCGAGCGCGACCTCGGTGTAGAAGTCACCCGAGTAGTCGGGCGTGGTGACGGGACCGAGGTCGCTCGAGAGCGCGAGGTAGTCGTTGTTGCCCCAGCAGTACTGATCGCCGCTGCGCGCGCACGACATCGCCCAACCGGCCTTCACGTCGTTGAAGGTCTTCGCACCCTGGATCAACTTTGGCGTCGCCGTGTCGGTCGTCGTTCCGTCGCCGAGCTGGTTCGAGTCGTTGTTGCCCCAGCAGTAGAGGTGATCGTAGTTGATGCCGCACGTGTGGAAGCCGCCCGACGCGATGTCGGTCCAGCCAAACGAGACGCCCACGCGCTGCGGCGATCCCATGGTGCCGCCCATCGTGCCGAGGCCGAGCTGTCCGTAGTTGTTGCTGCCCCAGCACCACAGCGTGCCGTCGTTCTTGATCGCGCACGTGTGGAAGCCGCCGTTCGAGATCTTGGTCCACAGCGCGGGCGGTGGCGAGCACACGTTCGGTTGCCCGCCGATGCCGCACATTTCGCCGCCGGTGCACGTGCCGCACTGGAGTGGATCGCCGCAGCCATCGTCGATCGTGCCGCACTCGGCGCCGGCAGAGAGGCACGTGCGCGGCGTGCACACGCCCGGATCGCACTTGTTCGGTGACATCGCGCCGCACGTCTCGCCGCCGGTGCACGAACCGCACGTCAGCGTGTTGCCGCAGCCATCGGCGATGATGCCGCACTCGGCGCCCTGCGCAGCGCACGTCGTCGGCGTGCACGTGGGCTGTCCGCTCTGACAACGACCGCTGGCGCTGCACGTCTCGCCGCTATTACACGTGCCGCACGGCGTGCCGCAGACGGGATCGAGCCCGCACTCGCGGGCGCCGCACGCGGGGACACACTCCTCGGGCGCGTCCGTCATGGCCATGCCACCGTCGGGCTCGGTGCCAGTGGGATCGGGGCTGCGCCCGCCCTCACATGCGGGGGACACGGAGGTGGCGACGGTGACGATGAACGAGAACAGGACATAAGGGCTTCTGCGCATGACGACTCCTCGGTCGCCGCGCCTCGTTCACGCGATGTGCCACGCGAAACTACACGCAAGTCACGTGGTTCCGTCGACGAACGGGCATTTGCGCGGGGCAACGCCAGGTGCACCCGGAGGTGCACCCAGGTGCAGGAGGTGCACCCAGGTGCAGGGGGGAGTGCACCGTGCGCCGGTGGGCCGGCTTGAATCGTCCGGACCCAGGTTCGATGATGTCCGCCATGTCCGACCCGAGCGCTCGCACCGAGACGCTCCGCTCCAGCCCACGGGCGCGCGAGGCGGGGGGCGAGCTGCAGTCGGGCCAGCGGCTCGGTCGCTTCGTGATCGAGCGGACGATCGGCGCGGGCGGCATGGGCACGGTGTTCGCCGCGCGCGATCCGGATCTCGATCGGCTGGTGGCGATCAAGGTGCTGCACGCGGGCACGGGAGATCGCGCGCGCCAGCAACGCCTGCTCCAGGAGGCGCGAGCGATCGCGCGGCTGCGCCACCCGAACGTCGTCGTCGTTCACGAGGTCGGCGAGCACGAGCGGCGCCTGTTTGTCGTGATGGAGCTCGTGGAGGGTCCGTCGCTGCGCGAGTGGCTGGGGCGCGGGCACGGTGTCGACGAGACGCTCGCGGTCCTCGTCGGTGCAGCGCGCGGACTCGCGCACGCGCACGCGCAGGGAATCACGCATCGCGACTTCAAGCCCGAGAACCTGATGATCGATGCCGATGGCAACGCGAAGGTCGTCGACTTCGGGATCGCCGAGCTCGATCTCGAGCTGCGCGAGGGTGCGCTCGCGGCGATCACGCAGACGGGAGAGGCCGTCGGCACGCCGCCGTACATGGCGCCCGAGCAGCTGCGCGGCGAGGTGGTCTCGCCGGCGTGCGATCAATTCAGCTGGTGCATCACGTTGTTGGAGGCGCTCGTCGGAGCGCGTCCCGTGCGCGTGCCCGAGCTCGCCGCGATCGCCGCGGGCGCGACACCGCAGCCGATCGAGCTACCGGCGTCGCTGCCGTCACGTGCGCGTGCCGTCCTCGTGCGTGGGCTCTCCGCGTCGGCGAACGACCGCTTCGCGTCCATGGAGGACCTGCTCGCGGAGCTCGAGCCGCCGGCGCGCAAACGGTGGCCGCTCGCCGTGGCCGGCGGGCTCGCTGTCGGCGTCGCGATTACTGCGAGCATGTTCGCGCTACGCGGCACCGAGTCACCTGACACGTGCACCACCGGCGCGGCGCGCATCGACACGGCGTGGAACGCACGCGCGGCGGGCGCGTTGTCGGCGAGCCTCGGTGCGTTTGCGCCGCGCGTGACCGCCGCTCTCGAGGATCGCGCGCACACGTGGCGCACGAGCCACACCGCAGTGTGTCGCGCGACCGCGAGCCCCACGCGCACGCATCGCATGTCGTGCCTCGACGATTCGCTCGCGAACCTGCGCGCGTTTGTCGACTTCTGGTCGGCGCGGCCCGCCTCCGTCGACGCGCTGCGCTCCGTTGGCGGCGCCGGCGCGATCCCGGATCCCCGCGCGTGCGAGACAGCAGAGCCGACCGCGGGTGCACCGCCGCGCTCGCCCGCCGAGGATGCGTTGTTCGCGCGGCTCGAGCAGGCGAGCGTCGCGCGCAGCGCGAATGCGTGGGAGCGCTCCGTCGAGATCGCGCACGCGGTCGCGGACGAGGCGAAGGCGATCGCGTCGGATCGTGTACTCGCGAAGGCGCGCATCATCTCTGGCGACGGGCTCGGCTTCCTCTTGAAGTTCGACGACGCGCAGCGCGAGATCCGCGAGGCGATCGACGCAGCCGCGCGCGGCAAGGAAGACGTGCTCGCCGCGCACGCGTGGGGCACGCTGATCACGCACATCGGCGTGCACGAGCAAAAGCCCGCCGAAGCGCTATCGCTCGCAACCGCCGCGCGCGCGGCCGTCGCGCGCCTCGGTGGCGCGCACCGCGAGATCGAGCTGCGCCTCCACCTCGATCTGGGTCGCGTGATGTACGAGGCAGACGACTTCGCGGGCGCACGCACGGAGCTCGAGAAGGCGGTCGCGATCGCGGACGCTCCGCCGCGCCAGCCCGACAAGCTCGTCGGCGAGGTGCACTTCCAAGTGGCCGCTGCCTTGATGGAGCTCGGCGAGGCAGACAACGCCGTGACGCACCTCGAGCGCGCGCTCGAAGCACAGCGCCGCGCGTATGGCGAGCACCACCCCGCGGTCGCGCAGACGCTGCAGTACCTCGGCGTGGGCAAGACCGATCGCGGCGATCACACGGGTGCGCTCGTGCTCTTCGAGCAAGCGCGCGCCGCGTACGAGGCGAGCATCGGCACTGCCCATCCGCTATACGCGAGCACGCTCGGCGACATCGCCACTGCGCAGATGCGCTCGGGCAGCCTCGACGAGGCGCTCGCGAACATGCAGCGCGAGACCGACGTGATGGTCGCGGCGTACGGTCTCGACCATCCGATCACGGTCGACTCGTTCGGGCACCAGATCGAGCTTGCGCGTGCGTTCGTCACCGCGAAGCGCGCCGCCGCCGCGCGGGTGTTTCTCGACCGCGCGAGGACCCACGCCACCGGCAATCCTGCGATCCTCGACGCGCTCGACGCCGAGCTCGCGAAGTTGCCTCGATGACCAACAGGACGATCACGCTCAGCTCCGGCCCTACCGCTCGCCCGCGCCGGATGGCCGAGCATCTCTACATCGTGTTCGACAGCGAGCGCCCGCGCGGCGACGTGGCGCGGTTCTCGCTCGAGAGCGTCACACGCGTCGAGATCGGTCGCGCCGCATCCCACGATTCGACGCGCGAAGCGACGCAGCTGCGCGTCGGTCGCAACGACGGGGCGATGTCCGGCAAACACGCGGAGCTACGCCTCGAGCGCGGCAGCTGGACCGTCACGGACCTCGGCTCCAAGAACGGCATCTGGGTCGACGGTCGGCAGGTCACGAGCGCGCCGCTGGCCCCGGGCAACATCCTGCAGCTCGGCCACACGTTCGCCACGCTCGGTCCGCCGGTCGACATCACCGCCGACGACGTCGCGGATCTCGTCGTGTGCGACGACCCGGCCACCGTCGGGACCACGACGCTGTTGCCGTCGCTGCGCTCGGCGCTCGCCGATCTCGATCGCGTCGCGCTCTCGACGACGCCGGTCGTGCTCACGGGGCCGACCGGTACGGGCAAGGAGCGGATGGCCGCGCGCGTGCACGCGAGCTCCAACCGTTCGGGGTCGCTCGTCTCGCTCAACTGCGGCGCGGTTCCTGCGGGCCTCATCGAGTCGGAGCTGTTCGGTGCACGCAAGGGCGCGTTCTCCGGCGCGGGTGAAGATCGCGCAGGTCTCGTCGAGACCGCACACAACGGCACGCTGTTCCTCGACGAGATCGGTGATCTGCCGCTCGACGCGCAAGCCGCGATGCTGCGCACGCTCGAGCTCGGCGAGGTACGTCGCGTCGGCGACACGCGCACGCGGCGCCTCGACGTTCGCATCGTGTGCGCCACGCATCGCGATCTCGAGGCGATGGCCCGCGAAGGCACGTTCCGCGAGGATCTGCTCGCGCGCCTCTCGGGCCACGTGCTCGCGCTACCCACGCTCGCGACGCGTATGGTCGATCTCGGGCTCCTCGTGACGGCGCTGCTGCGGGAGCTCGCTCCCGATCGCGAGCTCACGGTGTCCACCGTCGCGACGCGCGCTCTCCTCGCGTACACGTGGCCGCGCACCGTGCGCGAGCTACGCCGATGTCTCGAGCGCGCGGTCTCCCGGGCGACGACGCGCATCGAGCCGACGCACCTGCCGGATTGGGCCACGGAGGATACGGATGACACTCCACTCGACGGCGCCGACGCCGCGCGGCGCGACGAGTTGATCCGCCTACTCGTCGAGCACGACGGCAACATCAGCGCGGTCGCGCGCGCGATTGGCAAGGTGCGGCCACAAGTACAGCGGTGGCTCGCGCGGTATCGTCTCGACGCGACCGCCTACAAGAAGGGGTAGAATCGCGCCATGTACGGGTTCTACGGGTGGGGCGGGGCGATCATCCTGTTGCAGATCGCGTGCATCATCCACGCGGTCCGGAACAACAACGCGGGGTGGATCTGGATCATCCTGTTCTTCCCCCTCATCGGATCGATCATCTACATCGCGTCCGAGGTTCGCGGCGTCGGGCGTGGTGGGCGCGAGCTCGTAGGGCAGATCGCCAACGTGGTGCAGCCGACGCGCAAGCTCGAGGCGCTGCGCGCGCAGCTGGAGCACGCACCGACGGTGAACAACCGCTTGGCGCTCGCCGAGGAGCTCGTGCGACACAAGCAGTACGAGGAGGCGCTGACGCTGTACGAGACGAGCGGCACGCATAAGGATGACCCCGAGGTGCTAAAGCAGCGGGCGATCGCGCTGTTCGAGATGGGCAGGGCGGCGGAGGCGAAGGCCACGCTGGTCCATCTCTTCGACGTCCAGCCTCCCACGCCGGCAACGCGTCTGTTGTTCGCCCGGGTCGTCGAGGCGCTCGGCGACGACACAGCAGCGGTCGAAGCGTACGAGGCGGCGCGTCCGGGCGCGATCGGCGACGAGGTGCGCTGTCGTTACGCGGGCGTGCTCGAACGGGTCGGACGCGCCGCCGAGGCGAAGGCGATCTACACGCGTATCGACAAGGAAGCCGCCCACGCCGATGGGCGCTATCGCCGCGAGAACAAGGAGTGGATCCACATCGCGCGCACGAAGCTCGCGGGCAAGGCGTGAAGGTCGCAGGCGAACCGCGCGCAGTTCTGAAGTAGGCTGTAGGCAATGAAGCTCCTGGCGTCGCTCGTCTGCGTTGTGGTCGCCTCGTCCTCCACGGTCGTTGCCGAGAATCGCGAGTTGCGCATCGCCACCCTCGCGCCGTCGGGAAGCCCGTGGATGGCGGTCCTCGATCGCGCCGCGAGCGAGATCGAAGAGAAGACGTCGAAGCGCGTCACCTTGAAGTACTTCACGGGTGGGCAGCTCGGCGACGAACGCGACTACATTCGCAAGATCAACCTCGGTCAGATCGACGGGGCCGCGATCACCGCCGTCGGCCTGTCGATGATCGAGCCGTCGATCCTCGTGCTCCAGATGCCGCTCTTGTTCGACACACAAGAAGAGGTCGACCACGTCGCCGGCAAGATGTGGCCCTACTTCCAGAAGAAGTTCGAAGCGAAGGGCTTCCGGCTCGCCGAGCGCGGAGAGATCGGGTGGATCCACCTGATGTCGAAGTCGAAGGTCCAGTCGATGGCAGATCTTCGCAAGCTGAAGATGTGCGCGGTCAACACGGACAACGTCGGAGACACCATCGTCGCCAAGCTCGGGATTCAGGGCGTGCCCGTGAGCATCCCCGAGATCGATCCGGCACTGACATCCGGCAAGATCGACGCGTGCATGAACTCGCCCCTCGGCGCGATCGCGCTTCAGTGGCACACGAAGATCAGGTACATGGCGTCGCGCCCACTCGTGTTCGCGATCGGTGCGACCGTGATGTCACTGAAGACCATCGAGAAGATCGCGCCCGAGGATCGCAAGGCGATCGATGCCATCGCGAAGGCAAGCCAGAAGAAGGCGCGCGCGGTGATCCGCCGGGCCAACGAGGACGCGCGCAAGACGCTCCTGCGCAAGGGCGTGCAGTTCGTCGAGGTGTCCGACGAGATGGTCGCGGAGCTGACGACGTTCGCGAAATCCGTGCAGACCGAGCTCGAGGGCAAGCTGTTCACGAAGGAGGAGCTCGCGATGGTGATCAAGCACCGCGACGAGTTCCGCGCGAAGCACGCGAAGCCGGCGAAGTAGTCGGACGCCGGACCCGAGCATGATCGTGTTCGAGAACGCCGATCGCCCCGCTGCGCGCGATCGGCGGCCCATCGCGCGACGATACGTCGCACGTGCCCGCGAAGCGTGATCGACCTGACGTTGAAGGTGGCTCTTTGAAGTTCTGGCCCCGGCAGCTGTGCTGCCGCCGGAATTCCATCATCATCTATACATGTCGGAGGATCGACGCCAGCACGAGCGATTCGAGCTGCTCGCGCAAATCCAGCTGAGCCACTCGAGCCAGGTCGAGACCTTCGTGACGATCAACATCTCCGCGGGAGGCGTGCTTCTCCGGAATGACCGCAACATCCAGATCGCCGTCGGCGAGCGCATCCGCGTCGCGTTCGATGCACCGCAGCTCGCGGCCGCGTTTGCGATCGAGGCCACGATCGTGCGGTTCGTCGCCGCGACCGGGAAGCCGGGCCTGATCGCGGCGATGTGGACGTCGAGCGATACGACCGCGACCGCGGCGCTCGGCCAGCTACTGTGGAACCTGCGGCCGTCCTAACTCTCGGTTCGCAGCCGCCGCTCGAGCCAGAACGCGCCGAGGGGAACGATCGCTGCGAGCATCGCGATCGCCGACTTGCGGTGCGGCCAGCTGCGATTGGTGGCGACCGCGAACAGCGCCATGCAGAACGCGACAAACAACGCGCCGTGGATCATTCCGACGATGCGGACGGCCTGCGGGACGCCGGCAGCGTACTTGAGCGGCATCGCCACGCCGGCAAGCGCTACGTACGAGAGCCCTTCGAGCAGACTGACGAGACGGAAGCGGCCGAGGTCGGTGCGCACGAGGCTCATGTATGGGCGGCAGTCTAGGCTGGCAGTCGCCCGTAGGCGAGCGGTAGCCTTGCGCCCTGCGCAACATCCGGCTCTATCGAATCATGCGCGTCGCGATCGTCATCGCGTTCGCGGCGATTCGCTACTGGTGGCTCCTGCGCCGGGACAACACGAAGCGCTGGAAGCCGAGCCAGGCGGCGTGGGACCGCGCACACGCGAAGACGGGCAAGGCAATCTATCGCCTCGCGACGCGCATGGGCGGAGCGTTCGTAAAGCTCGGCCAGGTCCTCGGCGCGCGCGCGGACGTGATGCCACCCGCGTTCATCGCGCCGCTACGCGGGCTGCACGACAAGGTGCCAGCGCGGCCGCTCGAGAAGCTACGGAAACACGTCGAGCACGAGCTCGGCCGGCCGCTCGAGGAGGTGTTCGCGCACGTCGAGCCGACGGCGATCGCCGCGGCGTCGCTCGCGCAGGTGCATCGCGCGAAGCTCGCAAGCGGCGAGGACGTGGTGATCAAGATCCAGTACCCCGAGGCGCGGCGGCTGTTCCCGATCGACTTCAAGTCGCTCCGCCGCGCGGTTCGTGTCGCGCGATGGCTGAATCGCGGACTCGATCTCCGGCACCTCGTCGACGAGCTCGCGCAGTTCGTCCTCCTGGAGCTCGACTTCTCTCGAGAGCGCACCTCGACCGCGAGAGTGCGCGCAAATCTCGCCGGTAATTCGCGCGTGGTCGTGCCGCTCGTCCACGAGGAGATCTCGACGAGCAAGCTCCTCGTACTCGGCTTCATCCAGGGCACGCCGCTCACGGCCGCGGATACCCTGCGCGAGCGTGGTGTCGACCTGCGCGATGTAGCGCGCCGCGTGGCCGGGCTCTATGCGACGATGATCTTCGAACACGGCTTCTTTCACGGCGACCCGCATCCCGGAAACATCCTCGTCCTCGACGACGGACGCCTCGGACTCTTGGACTTCGGGCTCGCGAAGGAGTTGCCGCCGGGCTTCTCGCGTTCGGCGGCGACGATGATCGCGTCGGCGATGGCGGGCGACGCACAGAAGGCGGTCGCGGCGGCGCGCGAGATCGGCTTCGTGATCGACGACGAAGTGGCCGGCGATCTCCTCGCTCTCGTACGCACGCTGCTCGGCGACAACAAGAACGCCGGCCAGCTACTCCAGCACGTCCGGCGCGGCCGCCTCGAGATCCCGTCGCACTTCACGTTGATCATCCGCGTGCTCGTGATCCTCTCGGGCGTCTCGCACACGCTGGTCCCCGGCGAACGCGTGATCGGAGGAGCACTCGCCTCCGCGCTCGCGCCGCACTTCGCCCGCGCCGGCTGACAGCGGGCAAGCGATCACGTTCACTTCGCGAGCGCGTCGAGACGGGCCTGGACCTCGACGAGGTCGGCCTTGGCGGTCGGTGGCGGCGGCGAGAGCTGGGCGAGCCTCGTCGCGATCTCGACGGCGGTGCGGTAGTACGCGACCGCTCGCGTCCGATCGCCGGCGGCGAGGTGGGCCTCGGCGAGCGCGGCGAGTGTGACCACGCGATCACGCTGTAGGCCGAGGTCACTCGGGTCGGCCGCGGCGAGCCTGTCGCCGATTGCCAGGCTCGCCTCGTAGTGAGGAAGTGCGGTGGCGGGAGCACCTTGCGCGACGAGGACCCCGGCGACCTTCTCGTGTCCGACGGCGAGGTCGCGCTGCCACGTCGCGTTGGTGGCATCGGTCGCGGCGAGCTTCTCGGCGACCGCGAGCGCGGCGCGAAACTCGACGAGCGCGCCGGGGAGATCCTTCAGCGCCTCGAGCGTCTCGCCAGCGCGGTTCCGACTCGCCTCGATCTCGCGCAGCCAGGTGGCGTTGGTCGGATCGGTCGCGACGAGCCGATCGGCGACCGCACGCGCAGCGCGGTACTCCTGTAAGGCGGTCGCGAGATCGCCTTGGGCGCGCAGGACCTCGCCGAGCTCCAGATGACCGCGCACGAGATCGAGTTGCCAGCGCATGTTGGACGCGTCGGTCCCGACGAGGCGCTGATTGATCGCCATGCTCGCGCGGTATTCGACGAGCGCGCCGGGGACATCGCCCTGCTGGAGGAGCGAGTCACCGATCCGCGAGTGCGCGACGGACACGCCGCGCAGCCAGTCCAGGTTCGTCGGGACCGCTGCGGAAGCACGCTGCGCGATCGCGAGCGCGGCACGAAACTCGACGAGGGCGGCGACGATCTCGCCCTGCACGAGCAGCGATCCGCCGACCCACTTGTGGCTGACGGCGACGTCGTACTGGCGCTCGAGGTCGTCGGGCTTGGCAGCGGCGAGGCGAGCGGAGAGTGCGAATCCGGCGCGATAGCTCGCGAGAGCACCCACGTCGTCACCTTGCTTCGCGAGAACTTCGCCGATGCGCTCGTGCGTGATGCCAAGCGAGCGGAGCAGGTCCTCGTCGCCCGGCATCGCGGCGAGCAGCGTCTGCTGGATCACGAGCGCCGAGCGATACGCTCCGATCGCCGAGGTGAGATCACCACGATCGACGAGCACGTCGCCGAGGTTCTGGAGTGCCGTCGCGCGATTCTGGCGATCGACGGGGTCGGCGCTGTCCGCGTGTCGCTCGTAGTACGTGCGCGCTTTCTGCGCGACGGTGTCGAGCAGGTCGAGCTTGCCGATCGGAAGGAGCTTGTCGCGCAGGTCGACGAGCATGAACTCCATCAACTCTTCCGCGTCATCGCGATGAACGACGGCGCGCTCGTGCTGCATCTCCGCGAGGCGCTCGGCGCGAACGATGCGCACGACGCTCCACGCACCGAAGACGACGAGAACGAGCAGCCCGATCGCGGACGCCGTCAGCACACCGCGATGCTTCCGCATCCATCGGCGCAGGAGCTGACCGAACGAATATTCGTGCGCACCGACGAGCTGCCCGGCCTGGAACCGCTCGAGGTCCGCCGCGAGCTCCGCCGCCGTGCGGTAGCGAACCGCCGGATCGGGAGCCGTCGCCTCGGCGACGATCGCGACGAGATCGCGCGGCAGCTCGGGGAGAGCCGTCGCGAGATCGCTGTGTGCATTGCGCGGAGGCGGCGAGCCACGCAGCACGTGATAGAGGAGCGCCCCGATCGCGAACACGTCTGCGCGCTCGTCGACCGGCTCGCCGCGCGCTTGCTCGGGGGCCATGTACGCGGGCGTACCGACCACCGCGCCGTCCACGGTACGCGTGTCGTCGGCGGGTTGCGAGCCGACCGCCAGCGGCAGCTCGTCGTCGTCGCCCGTGGTCTCGCGCGCGAGGCCCCAATCGATCACGACCACTTCGCCGAATTTTCCGACGAGGATGTTCGCGGGCTTGATGTCGCGATGCAGGATGCCCTGCGAATGTGCATACGCGATCGCGCTCGCGACGGTGGTCACCGCGCGCACGAGAGCGAGCCGCTCGGTCAACGTGGTCGCACGCGCGATCGCCACGTCGAGCGTGTCGCCGTCGACGAGCCGCATCGCGTAGTACTTCTCGCCGTCGCCGAGGGTCCCGGCGGCATAGACCGGGACGATCGCCGGATGCTGGAGCCGCGCGGTGATCTTCACCTCGCGCTCGAACCGCCGTTGCGCGAGCGGATCGTCCGAGCGCGGCAGCTTGACCGCGATCCGGCGCTCGAGCTTGGTGTCGAACGCCTCGACGACCACGCCCATGCCGCCCGACGAGATCGTACGTCCGAGCGTCAGCCCGTCGATCGCGGCACGTGTGCCCGTGAGCTGCGCGACGAGGTTCAGGCAGTCGGTGCAGCCGTCGAGATGGTCTCGCACCTCGGCGATACGTGCGGGAGCAAGCCGCTCGTCGATGAAATCGAGGACGTCCATGTCGTCGAGGCACGTCATCGGCGGAGATCCATTACCACGGGTCCGAGTGGTGGGGTTCACGGGGGGTCCTCGGGTGTAGGGTTCATGTCATGGACGACGACGCGGAGCTCGCCCTCGCCACGGCAGTGGCAACAGGTGACCCAGCGGCGATCCGCGAGTTCGAGACCACGTACATGGTCCCGGTCCGCTCTCAGCTGCGCGCGATGAACCTCGACGCACAGGACATCGCCGACATCGAGCAATCGATCCGCATCAAGCTGCTCGTCTCCGAGGACGGCGCACCGGCGCGCCTCCTCCAGTACGCGGGCCACGGCAAGCTCGGGGGCCTCGTCCGCGTCGCGACGGTACGCGAGGCGCTGTCGCTGATCCGCCGCAAGAAGACGACGACCTCGGACGACTGGCTCGAGGAGCTGTCGTCCCCCGACGACGATCCCGAGCTGGTCGCACTCAAGGCGCGCCACCGCGTGGAGTTCAAGACCGCGTTCGAGGAAGCGGTCCGCTGCCTCTCGCCGCGCGAGCACACGCTCTTGCGCCTCCATCTCGTTCGCCAGCATTCGATCGATCACATCGGCGCGGTCTACGGTGTCCATCGGGCGACCGCCGCGCGCTGGATCGAGGCGGCCAAGACGCGCCTGCGTAGCGAGACCACCCGCATCCTCGGCGATCGATTCGACCTGCGCGGCCCCGACCTCGAGCGCGTGGTCGGACTCATCGAGAGCCGAATCGAGCTGTCGATCGAGCGCCTGCTCGCGACCGTCGTCGAGCCAGAGAAGCCCGAAACCGAGTAGCGCGTTCACAAAGCAGGAACGCGCGAGCCCCCCGCGAGTCGCATGTCGATTTCATGCGACATCCGATTCGGGCCGCGTTTCACCAGCATGAACAAGCGCGCCGTCTTCATTGCTTTGACCGTCTTTCTCGCCGCTTGCGGCACCGACGGGTCCGTCATGACCCGCCATGAGGTCTGCGAGCGTCTCGCGACCGCCGCCTGCGAGCGCATCGCCGCCTGCGAGCCGCTCGTGGCCCCGACCGGCTGCACGGCTCGCGAGATGACTCGCTGCTGCCCCGACGGCATCTGCGCCGAACCTGTGATCGCTACCGAGGAGCGCATGGCCGTCTGCGAGGCGGCGATCACCTCGATGAGCTGTAGCCAACTGACGGATGGCGATTTGCCGCCGAGCTGCGACGACCTGACCGATCCGCTCCCCATGACGCCCGATGCCGGCATGCCCGGCGACGGTCGCCCACCCGGTGACGGACCGAACACGGGCGACGGGATCCTCGAGGTCACCTGGGACATCTACGGAGGCGGCGCCTCCTTGCAGTGCTCGCAGTTCCACAACACGGACACGATCCGCATCATCGCGACACCACCGGGCGGCACGGCGATCACGCGCGACTTCACGTGCATCAACTTCTCCGGGCTCACCACGCTGCCGGTCGGTGTCTACAGCATCGTCGCTCAAGCGCGCTCCGGCTCGACGGTGGTCCAGCAGACGGCGGCGTCGACGGTCGGTGTGTACGCGTCGGGATCGACGACGTCGTTCACGTTCTCCGTCACCACGTCGCTCGGCAGCTACTGCATGCAGCTCGCCACGACCGTGTGCAACGCGTGTTTTCCGACGGACTCGACGTGCACGACAGGGCTCGTCGGTGAGTGCTGCGCGAACGACGGAATCTGCAACAACGCCGCGCTCGCCGATCCGCAGAGATTCCCGCAGTGCCTCAGCGCGTACGGCACGGGGAGCTACTGCACGGGAACGGCCCCGACGGTTTGCCAGGGAGCGATCCAGGTCTTCTAGACCGGCGGACGCGCGAGGGCAGCCGCGAGCATCGACGACGCGTTCGGCGGGATCGGACTAACCGCTTCGGGGACGCCCTCCGCGCTCGCGAGCTCCAGCGCACGATGGAACAGCAGCTCGTCGGCGAGTGGTTGCCGCGCTGCGAGCGGAAGTGCATCGACCTGCAGGATGCCCAGGCTCTCCGCAAGCTCGTCGGCCGCGCGGAGGGAGTCGACGACGGGAGACGCCACGGCTTCGTCGAAGAACCTCTCGTAGTCGCTGGGTGGCGGTAGTGGCTGCGAGAGCAACGCGTGCATGTCGAGGATGCCCGGTCCCATACCCTGCGGGTCGCGCTGCAGCGGCCTCGCGGAGCGCGCGAGCAGGTCGCGTGCGACGTCGGTCAGGTTGTGCGCGCCATACATCGCGACGAGCCGATCGCGCCCGTGGAACGCCAGCCAGTTCGAGATCGCACCCGAGACCATCGCGGTCGCGAACGACGTGCCGCTGCTGATTCGCGTCATCGAGTTCGCCTCCGCGACGACGAGATCTTCGCCAGGAGCCGTGATGTCGACGCTGCGTCCTCGACTGCTCCATCGCCACGGCGTGGACGCACGATTGCACGCCGCGCACGAGATGACCTCGTCGTACTGAGCGGGCCACACGACGAATGGCACGTAGTTGCCGGCAGCGGCCACCACGATAACACCGGCATCGCGAGCGTCGCGCACGGCTCGTTTCAGCGCTGCGGACCAGAGTCCGCCTGCGCTGATCGAGATCACGTGACAGCCGAACGCGACGGCACGACGGATCGCCGCGACCATGTTCTTCATCGAGATGTGAACGACGGATCTCGAGATGCGGTACGGGATCAGCGTCGCGGCGGGCGCGGTACCGACGATGGCCCCATGCTCGCGGCTCGCGATGATGCTCGCCGTCGCCGTGCCGTGCCCCGGAAACAACAGCGGGCCCTGCGCTAGTGGATCGGTCGCGTCCATGTCGTCGTCGAGGAAGTCGAAGCCGAACGGCACCACGATGGTTCCATCTTCGAGCTCGGGGTGGATCGTGTAGCCGGTGTCGAGGTGGCCGATGATGATCCCGGCGCCGCGCGATACACCCGTCGGAGACGACAGCTTCCACGCTTCGCGCGCTCGCACGAGCGTGACCGCCCAGTCGGGGTTCACGACCGCCTCCGGTGCTTCTTCGCTGTCGGCGATCGGCCAGCCGATCTGCGTCTCCCAGATCGGATCGACGACGATCACGTCGCGACGAGCGCGAAGCTCGTGGACCAGATCCCACGCGCGTGCAACAGGCATCCCGCCGATCGGCTCTCCATACACGGCGCGTTCGTCGTCGAAGGCGTGGCGCACGCGCAATCCGCGTTGCTCCAACCGCTGCGTGATCGCGACACACGCCTCGATGCTGGATGCAACGATGTAGATCGCCTCGAGGTTCGCGCTGACGCCCACCGCCGCCGGAGAGATCGCTTCGGGCTGTGTCTGTGCGTCTTCGCGATCGCTCTTTGCGTGCTTGAACGCACCCCACTCCGGCGAGGTCCGTGACGGCGTGACGGCCTCGGGCTCGTCGAGCTCTCCGACGACGGGTGTTGCCGGCAGCGTGATCCGCGTCGCTGTCGACTGCGGCACGACATCGAGGAAGCTACGCGCCGAGGCGACGCGGGCATTCCGCTCGAAGATCGGCTCGGGCTGGCAATACGCGTCGAGGAGCGTGCGAATGATCGACGTGTGGTCCAGGGCGTGCGGATACGTGGTGCGCGCGGGGATCCGCGGCGACACGAAGAACGCGGGGATGCGGAACCCCGTCTTGCGGCACGCCGCGAAGTCGTCCTCGGTCTGGACCGGGCCGACCTCCTCGTAGAAGCCACCGTGCTCGTCGTAGCAGACCACGAGCAGCCAGTTCCTCGTCGTGAGCTTGCACAACGAGTCGTAGACGTCGGCGAGGAACTGCTGTCCCGGGAGAGGACTCAATGGAGGGTGATCGTCCGAACCGAGTCCAATCCCGAAGTCGGAGATGTTCGGTTCGATCCACGACACCGCGGGCAGCGTGTTTGCGCTGCACGCGTTCTGGAACTCCGCGAACGGCTTGATCGACGTGTTGTCGAACGTCCAGCGCCGGTACAGCTCGAGGAACGCGACGTCGTGCTTGTAGTAGGCCCAAGGCACCTTCTGCGCGGACAACACGTCACAGATCGTCGGGAGATCGTAGAAGTCGAACTTGCCCGACGGATTGTTGAGGTGCCCGTTCGACGAGCCCGACAGCGAATAGAGCCGGTTCGGCCACGTGTGCCCGGGTAACGACGAACGCCACTGTGTCGCGACGCAGAAGTGCTGCGCGAACATCTCGAACACGGGCAGCCGCGAAATGCGGTGATACTTCAGCACCTCCTCGCGCACCTCCGCGCTCGGGTGCTTCGGGATACACGGCGTCGTCCAGCGGCCGGCCATATTCTCGAGGTGCGCCTCCTTGCTGTGCGGAGGATCGAACGGCAATGCCAGGCGATCCGTCACGCCACGCGCATCCGCTCGAGCGTCGACGATCGGCACGGGCGTCCCCGCGATCCGCAGATCCGGACGCGGCCCGGCCATGAGCTCGCCGAGCATGTGCGTGAACGATCGGTTCTCCATCATCACGATCGCGATGTGTTCGATCGGCCATCGAGGTTGAGGGCGCACCGTTGCGACCGGTCGCACCGGGCGAGCGAACGGCTTCGCCATCGTAGCCACCGCGAGGTTCGTTCCGTCGACCCAGAGATCGACGAGCAGTTGACCGCGGAGCAGGTTACACAGCCATCCCGACGCGTCGATCAGGAGGTTGCGGAGGTCCTCTCCCTTGAGCTGCTCGGCGAGCTCGTTCTCGACCTTCTTGCGAACCTTGTCGCGCAGCGATCCGAACACGATGTCGTAGATCCAGGCGAACGCGGCGCGATCGTAGACGTCTGCATCGAACGTCACGCCGACGGGGCTCGCAGCGAGCCGCCCGTCGCTCACTCCGATCCCGAGCGAGATCGTCATCGACGCGTCACGCGTGCGAAACGACTGCCCGACGCCCTGACTGAACATCGCGCCGTCTTCGAACGCGATCTTCAGCATGGCCCAGCCGCCGACGGTGGCGTTCACGCTGGGAACGAACGACAGCGAGATCCCCTTCGTGCGTAGCCCGCTGATGGTCGTGTCGCCGAGCTCCTTCGACACGTCCTTGTGGCGCCAACTCTTGACGTGTTTCCCGAGCGAGTGATCGACGCTGACGTCGAGGATGTTGTTCTCCACCGAAACGCGCAGGCCGACCTCGGCGAGCACCGACTTCACCGCGGGGTTCAGCTTCGCGAGCGGCACGAGCTCGAGCTGCGCTGGGAATGTCGCTTCCATCCTGACGGTGACTCGCGCGACGCACCTCGCGCGGAGCGTCCACGGTCGTGACGGATCGAGATCCACGTCCCGCGCGATGTACTTCGTTCCACTGACGCGATCGGGCTTCGCGCGAGCGACGACGGTGCCGTCGGGACGTGCGAGCTCGAGCTCGATAGCCGACTGCGCGGTCTCGGCGGTCACGGAGACAGCGATCTGTCCCTTGCCGCCGACGAAGCACTGGAGCTCTTGCCAGAGGTTCGGCGCGAGCTCGACCTTGCGTGCATTACGCGCGGTGGTCTTGCGAGCTGGGGCGCCGACGGCTTCGTCGTCCTCGACGCTCTCGAGGCCCTCGTCGAGCTCGTCGGTCATCGCGTGCGCGAGCCAACCGGCGGTGATCGCGAGGCCACGTTTGCGCTCGCCAGTCCAACTCGATACGACATGCATCGCGATCAGCGCGCCGGTGCTGGCATCGAACACGGCGCCGCCTTCGCAACCGCTGGACGTGAACAAGTCGACTTCGATGGTTGGCCCCGAGACGGCCGTGATCGATCCGGAGAACAGCTGCTCCGTCGCTTCGTGCTGGACGAAGGCCGCTGCGAAGGGCTGTGGAATGCCCACGTCGCGTGTCGCGACTCCCGTCCCCACGATTGCTGCGCCGACCTCCAGACGCGAGCAGATGATCGGCGGAACGCGAACGTCGATCGCTTCGGCGAGCTCGAGCATCACCGGCCAGTTCTCTGCGACCTCCGGCGACAGCCCGTGATCGGGTCGCGGCGTGGGGACGACACGAACGACGGTCGCGATTCGTTCTCCGATCTGGACCTTCACCGGATCGGGTGCGGACCATACGCCGCCGTCGAGGCGGGCGAACTGCAAAGCGAAACGAGTTGGACACGCCGCTGTTCGCTGACCGACGAGGAACGTGGAGCAGATGTGTTCGTTCGTGCTCGTTGCGATCCGTCCCGTGGCCGCCAGAGAAACGCGAGCGTCGTCACGGCGAGCGACGGAGCTTCCACTCGGCAATACGACATGCTCTCGAGCGTTGTCCGCGCGCTCCGTGAATGCCGTCCACACGCTGCCCGGAACGATCTGCTCGCGCAGGATCGGCGGTGGTGCGTCACGTCGACCCGCACGTTGCGGCAGCCATCGCGAGAGCGCCGCGAAACCCTGTACGACGATCGGGACACCTCGTAACATCGCCGCGACGAAGTGGTCGTCGCGCCGTTCCGGATCGTAGAGCGCTGCGAGCACGTGAACGTCGGGCAGCGTCGGGAAGAACCGCCGGAGATTTCCAAGTGGGGAGGGACCGCGGGTATCGCCGTCGCGCCGCAGATCGTCGATGGGCCCGCGGAACTGGTCTTCGTGATCGGTACCGAACATGCGGTAGCCGGCAGTGATCGCGAGGAGCGGGTTCGACCATTTTCCGCGGAGTAGATCGTCGACTTCGCCACGCGTGAGACGCGCGCCCTCGGCGAGCGCCTGGCTCGAGAGACCGATGAGGCGAACATCCTGCGGACGAGGAAACATTCCACCCAGCGGCTGCAGCGGATCGACGGGGTGGAACTGTTGCTGGACGTCGACATCGTCCTCGTCTTCGCGCGTGACGAGTAGGAGCGTGATGAAACCAGGGACGACGTGGATCGGATATGTAGAGCGCGCGTAGCCTAGAATCTCGACGCGCACGCGGCACGTACCCGGCGGCAGTGGAATCAGCCGCTGGCGCACCATCACCATCATCGGGAGCACGTCGAGGGCGAGGTCATCGATCGGAACGCCGTCGTGCTCCTCGAGGGAGACCTTCACGCTGTCGAGGAACTCGCCGTCCAGGAGAGCGTCGCCGACCAACACGTGTAGCCCGCCCTCTCCGGCGGGGACGGGCAGGAAGTTCACACGGTCGAAGATCGACTTCAGCTTGAAGAAGCCATGTTCATCGTCGCGACTACCCCAGCGAGACGCCCATGCGGCGCTCGCGAGGAGCGTGCTCAGTCGACCATCAGCGACGGTGCCGAAGTGCTCGGCCATGGGGATGCCGGCACCGGGTTGATACTGCATGTCGGACGGGAGGCTCGCCTCGACCGCCGGAGTCGGTGGGCGGATGGGAAGTACGAGCTGGATGGGAAGCGAGACCTCCTTCGTCGTGTACTGCGCGTCGATGTCATCGGTGTCGCTCGTGTCGGTCGTATCCGTTGTTCGCGGATCTCGCTCGATCAGAAACACGACGCCGTTCGAGATCGTCACGTTCTTCTCGACGCGTTCGGAGGCGGACAACATCGCGGTGAGTCGATAGCGACCGTCTTCGACCAGGAAGGACACGTGGTCGGTGCCGAACGCGAGCTCCTGGTCTTTGTCGTTGACGATCGCGAGGCGTGCCTGTCGATCCAGGGACGCGATAGCGAGGTTGGTGCGCCTGGTGCCCAGCGACTCGAGCCCTTCGTCGTGCACGATCGGCGTGAGTGCGACGGGAATCGACTTCGTGGTGTGAACGTGCGGCTCGACGATGACCTCGACAAAGCCTGGTGCGCGAACGCGGATCCGCTTCTTGCCTCCCGTGACCTGAAAGATCGCCTTCTCGGGGAGGCCGGGTCCGATCGCCGGCGGGTCCTTGCACACGCGCTCTTCCTCTCCGTCGTAGGTGTGGAGGAACTCGATCGTTCCGTCCTCGCGTGCTTCGGGCGGAGAGACGAGCAACGTGATCGGTACTCGCGGCAGTGCGTCTTTCGGGAACGTCGCGAGGACAACGTCCTTGATCGTGTTGTGCAGGTGCGGCTGGGCGACCTGGATGTGATCGCCACCGAGTCCTGCATCCCTCGCGAGGGTTGGCACGATCGTCGAGACGAACCCGTGAAGACCGTCGACGAACAGCCGCATGGGCTTTCCGGGTGCCTCCGGTGGCTCGAGTGTTGGTCCAAGCCCCTTGAGAGCGCTGCAAAGCGTCTTCCCGAACAGCCCACGACCTTTAGTCTCGAACGACTTCTTCCATGCGGTCGTCGACAGATAGACGATCTGTTTCGAACCGGCGGTACCAGGGCCGGTGTGCATCACGCTCTGCGCGATGAACTTCGTGCTGGATGACTTGAACACGTTCCGGCATGCATCGACGAAGAAGACCTGCTCGCCGGGAACGCGGTCCTCCATCATCTGGCGAAACAGCTCGAGGCTGATGCGCCGGTCGGTATTCACGTAGCTCTCGAGGTCCGTGGTGTCCTCGATGTCCGGCGGAATGATCGCGGGTGCACCGGAGGTTCCATCGCCCGGCACCGCGACGGCATGCCCGGCATAGAACACCCACAAGCGCGAGGCCTTGTGCGCCTCGGACTGATATCTCGTGAGCGCCTTCTTGAGGCCGGTTTCCGACGCTGGCTTCCACTCGAGTGGGGGAAGCGTTGCGAACGATGGCGTTCCACCGTGTGGCCCGAGAAACAGCTTGAGGTCGCTTTGCGCGACGCCGCCGCTCGTCGTGGCCCACCGAGCGAACTCGATCGCATCGGCAACCGCGCCGTGGAGATTCCACTCCGCATGGGTGTACGCGTCGATCCCGATCACGATGGCATGTGCACTCATACGCTCCTCAGAACTTCACGCCTGCGCCGACAAGAATTGGATCTGCTCGGAACTTCCACAGTGGAACTGCGTTGTTCTGTCGCCCGACGCGTCCAGAGAAGTGAATCCCCAGCACGTGACGCTTCTCGAAGTCCACGATGCACGACCCCGAGCTGCCCGCGAGCGTCGAGGCGTCATGCTGGAACGTCTTCTCGTCGCGCCAACCCGTCAGTTTTCCCGGCGAGAACCGCTTGCGACCGAGAACCGCCGGGTCCGAGCCGAAGATGCGCTCGAAGAGCACCTGCGACGTACTCTGGGTGTCCTGCGTCGGATAGCCGAGCGCGAACACAGGACGGTCCTTGAACGTCGTGGGCTCCGTCGTCGAGAGCGCCAGCACCGTGCTTCCAGCGGGCATCGCGTCGAGCTCGAGGATCGCGAAGTCGACCTCGGGATGATGCGACACGACGCGCACGATCTTCGCCTGCACCGGAGGCGGCGGCGCTTCACCGGAAAACGGAAGCTCTCCCTTGAGCTCGAGGATCGGCGGCGCGTGCTCCCAGCTGTTCGCCGATGCTGCGCTGTCTGCAGCGTACTTCGCCGGCTCGCGCTTCCAGTAGCCGGTGTCCTGGCCGAACAGAACACTCACGACGTGATTGTTCGTGATGAGGCGCTTGTCCGCGACGAGGAACCCCGTCCCGGAGATGTCGCCGGCCGCGGTCTGGATCCGACCGACGCCCCTCGCGATCGCCGGGTACAGAAGACGGTCCTCCTCGATCCACTGGAAGAGGTCGGAGCTGCCGGACGGGCGGTCATCCTGGACGAACAGCGCCGGCCTCGAGACAACGAGGACGAACAACGGCAGCGCCGCTTTTTCCTCCTTGGTCAGCTCGGCCTTGCTTCCGTGCTCCGAGATCTTCTTCGCGGCCGAGAGCCCGTGCGCGAGCGCCGCTTCGACGTCCGCTTTCGCTGCGTTTTGCTTCGCGACGGGGACGACGCTTCCGTCCGCTATCGCACGATCCATCGCGAGCTGCGCGAGTGCGCCCACACCCGCAGCTTCGACCACCTTCAGCTCGGCTGCCGTGGGCAGAAGCTCCACAAACGACATCGCATCGCTCACACACCACCTCCAACGTTTCAGGGTTTCGGCATCGCCTGGATCCGCACGAGCTCTGCTTCGAGAGAGGCCACTTGCGTGGACAGTTCGGCGGTCGACGGTTGTTTTCCCGTCGCTTCGTTTCCCTCGATCGCGTTGTCGGCAACCACGACCGCGGTCTTCGCGACCTCGACGGCCTTCTTGCTGACCTCGGTCGCTCGATCCGCCTTGTGCTTCGCGACGTCGATCTTCAGACGCGCGGCGAGACCGTCGAGCACGGCCGGAGCTGCATAGCCGGCGAGGATGCACGCTGCGATGAACTTGTAGGCCGACGACGAATCGAGGAAGTACCCCGCGGCGATCGCGGCGACCGCACCGAGGAACATCGCGCTGATGGCCTCTGCGGGCGAAGGAACTCGCCCCAGTCGCGCAAAGCGGGCGAGACCGCCGATCGCTCCCATACCAGCGGCCAGCAGCACGAGGTACAGGACATCACGATCGAACGACGCGAAATCGATCTCCACCCTCGCCGCAAAGCTCACCACCTGGCTCACGTACACCCCCGCGCAGCGTCTGCGAGAACGCAAAAGCGCTCAACCCCGGCCCCGCCGCAAATTGCGGCACGCCGACTCAGCTGCATTCCGTGCGCGCCAGCAAGAAGCTTCGCCGCGGGAGCGCGCAGCGTGCTCGTCTGCGAGCGCGACGATCGTCGCGAGCTACCGGCGGCGGGTGACCGCGTGCCACACGACGAGCTGCAGCCCCTCGGCGTAGGTGGCGCGCCGGTCACCGATGCGCTCGAGGATCGTGCGCGGTGCCGGCGAGGTCCGCCATGCCGCGTTCGCCTGCGCCGAGTCGCGCGCCGAGGGACCGCGCCGTTCGATCTCGTAGTCCACGGCCTGGACCGCCTCCTCCAGCGTCGAGAATCGTTCCATCACGCGCGAGTCGACCGCGACCTCCCAGCGCTTTCCGCGCGCCGACCGCGCGAGCACCGTCACCGTGCTCACGACGTCGCGCGCACGCATGAAGTTCAAGCCGACGCCGTGTCGACCGAGAGAGAACCACGCGTTGCCCGAGATCGCTCGCACGTCGCGATGAAGCACGAGCGTCAGCGGATCGAACGCCGCCGCACGCTCCTGGATCTCGTGCAGCGTGAGCGCGCCGGCCTCGAGCTCGAGCTCGGGAACGTCGAGCTGGATCTGCTGCCACGCACGCGCGGCGGTGCTCGCATCGTCACCCCCCAGATCGAGATCGCGCGGGCAGCCGAACAGCGACGGTAGCGTGCACAGGCTCAGCTCGCTCACGTCGACGAAGTCGAGGATCAGGCAGTCCCGCTTGCCCTCGGCGAGGCGCGTTCCGCGTCCGACGCATTGCGCGTAGAGGCCCTCCGATCGCGTCGGTCGCGCCATCGCGATGCACGAGACGCCCGGATCGTCGAACCCCTCCGTCAGCACCGCCACGTTCGCGAGCACCGAGATGCGGCCCGCGCGGAAGTCGGCAAGCACGCGCGCGCGATCGGTCGCTGCCATCTCGCCGTGGACGATCGCGGCGGGGACGCCGACGTGGTTCAACGCACGCGCCAGGTTCCGCGCGTGGTTCACCGTGACGCAAAACGCGATCGTGCGCCGATCGCGCGCGAGCTCCTGGATCGATCGCGCCACGAGCGCGTTGCGCTCCTGGATGTCCACCGCCTCGGCGAGCTCGTCCTCGGCAAAGTCGTCGCCGCGCGACGAGAGCCGCGTCAGGTCCGCCGCCGTCGCGATGCGGAACCCGCGAAGCTGCACGAGGAAGCCCGCGTCGATCAGGTCGGGCAGCGTCTTCGAATACACGATGCGCTCGAACACCTGGTCGAGGCCTTTGCCGTCGCCGCGCATCGTCGTCGCGGTGAACCCGAGTAACGTGCCCGGCCAATCCGGCTCGAACGCACCTATCGTCCGCAGCACGCGAACGTTGTCCTCGGCGGGAGCGTGATGGCACTCGTCGTAGATGACGAGCCCGAGGTCGCGACCGCCGAGCACGCTGCCGATGCGATCCGGGTGTAACGAGCGCAGCGACGCGACGAGCACCTTGGCATCCGACGGAGCGCGTGACGCTCCGCGCTCGAGGCCGACGACGCGTGTCCCTTCGAGCGCGCGCGACAGCTTGTCGACCGCCTGCGCGAGCAGCTCCTCGCGATGCGCGAGCACCAACACCTGTCGGGTCGCGAGCCGCGCGAGGTGCGAGAAGATGACCGTCTTGCCTGCGCCGGTCGGCAGGCACACCACCATGCGCCGCGTGCCAGCGCGTCGCGCGGCGATCACCGCATCGATCGCCTCGCGCTGATACGCGCGGAGCTCGGGCGCACTCACCGCGCGACTCTAGCGCAGCCCCCTGATCTCGCGAGACTCGAGCGACGTCATCGACGCGGATCGCCCACGTGCCGCCGGCCCGCGTGCGCAGCACGACGCGGATCGCCCACGTTCCGCCGGCCCGCGTGCGCAGCACGACGCTGATGTTGCCCGTGAATCCTCGGGTCCGAAGGTCGACCGCCGATCAGTACGCGACTTCGGCGAGGTCTTCCTTCAAGTCCGCCAGGGTCCGCTCGGTGGTGATGCGCGCGACGAGCTTCGCGTCGATCTTCTTGCCGGCAAGTACGTGCACGATCGCGTCCACCGGCACGTCGATACCGAAGTAGTCGGAAGCGTACGCGCGATACGCGTTCGGATCTCCGGAGAGGATCGCGAGCTGCTCTCGCATCGGCTTCGCATTGCCGCGAAGCGTCCACGCGGTTCCGTCGTGCCAGCCACCGAAGGTGACATGCTCCATGGAGAACGCGGGCTCCCTCACCTGCGCTTGCAGCTTCGCCGGCAGGCCGTCGTAGATCTTCGCGACGGGTTCGTCCGGGTATTCGTGCCAGTAGGCCTTCACGAACACGCCGGCGGGCGCGAACACGACGAACCAGTCGTCACCCGACCCGTTGCGCATGGACGCCATGCGCTCCTTCCCCTTCGTGTTCCACGCGTGATTGAACGAGAAGTAACGGCCCTCCCAGTCATCCGACATCATCGCGTCGAGAGCAGCGAGCCCCTTGCAGATCCTCTCGAGCTCGCGCGGCGCAGGCAGCGCGGCTTTCACTGCGGCGGCCCGCTCCGTCGGTCTCTTCTTGGAACGCTTCGTCTTCGGTGCGGCCACGGCAGCTGTTGTAGCTCGATCCGGCGCGGAGTGTTCGTCGGTGCGCCAGGCCGAAACGGGCCGAGGGACGTTCGAACTCTGATCGTCCAGCTGCATTTGTGTGCGACGCTCGCGGTCATGAGAGCCGCCGTCTTCGCATTCGCCCTGGCGACCGCCGCCTGTGGCGTCGATCGGTTCTGCACCACGGTCTCCATCTACGGCATCAGGGTCGACGTGACCGGGCCAAACGACCAACCGATCGACGCTACCGTCACGTTGCGCGACGGAGACTCCGTCGAAGTGATCGAACCTTTCGAGCGGATCAACTCGCAGTACCTGGGCGCCGGGGAGCGGGCTGGCACGTACGACGTTACTGTGGAGGCCGCAGGCTTCCGCAGCGTCATGGTCCAGGACGTTCGCGTGGAAGAAGATGACTGCCACGTCCAGCCCGAGCAGCTTGTCGTCGCGCTCGAGCCGCTCTAAGGCCGGACGTCGTCGAGCTGACCGCGGCGTCAGTCCTGCTTCAACGACGAGAACTGCTGGAGGAACGCGCCGGTCGAGTCGGTCATCATGTTGTTCAGGTGGTTGCCGGTCATCGTGTCGAGCATGGTCACCGGCGTTGGAGTCAACGACGAGCCGAGGCCGACCATGCCGCCGTGAAGGACGCGGCCCATCGTGTTCAGGTTGTTCGGGTTTTTGATCGAGGTGTTGATGCCGTCGATCAAGCCGCTGACGATCGGCGCCTTCTTCGCGACCTTGGTGATCGTGCTGCCCTTCGGGCCGAACTTACCGATGCTGTCCCCCTGGAACGTGAAGTTCGACTTGAACGCCGAGACCGGATCGAACGGAGTCGAGCGCAGGCTGACGTCGTCCATGGGTCCTGGTCCCTTCGACGAGAAGTCGTCAGGGTCGAAGCTGAAGTCCGAGCCGAAGCTGCTGCCATAGCGATAGTCCATCGTGGTCTCCTGGTTGGTGGTCAAAGCGCGGCGCTGAATGCGTCGAGCACGATCTGTGAACGGGGAACAAGCAACCGCAGCTGCGCGGCACGGCGGAGCGCGAGCTCGGCGCTGACCGAGGTGAACCCGGAGGCCGAGCAGCTAAACCGGAACAACACCTCGCGGTCTTCGATCGCGAGCGCGCCGACCTCGAGGCTCGCGTTGCACGCGAGCAGGGTGTGAGGATCGAACATCGCCGCGGGGCCGATCGGCACGGTCATCGTGGCGTACGCGTGGTCACCGAGGTTCGAGACCAGGACCTCGGCCTCGCCGCCGTCGGGGAGCGGAACACGAAGCAAGCCGCGATCGCCACACTGGTACGTGGTCCCGATCGCGAGCAGCGAATCCTTGACCGCGTGCCACGGCAGCAACACCGCGCGTGCGGCGATCCATCGCCAGCGGGTGGAGCTCGTGTTCGTGAGCCAGAACCCGAGCGTGCGCGCGACAGCGGCGCTGCTCTCGTTGGTCGCGTCGTGATCGATCTCGAGCGCCTCGCACGGCGTGGCGGCGAACGCGAGCTGGCACAGCGCCATCGCGGCCTCGGTCGCGAACCCTTGTTTCGTGTACTGCGGCAACAGCCAGTACGACAGCGCGATCGCGGCCCGATCACGTCGAGCGTCGAGGCCAGCCGAACCGATCAGCACGCCGTCGGGCGTGCGCAACGCGTAGCGGACACATGTCGGATCGGTGACGAGCTGGCTGATCGCGACGGCCAGCTCGTCGCGGTCGCGCGGAACCGAGATGTAGCGCTCGAGCCACGCGCGGTTGGCGATCATCGCGGCCGCGAGCTCGTCGATGTCATCGCGGCCCACGCGGGCCAGCACAAGCCGAGCGGTCGCGAGCTGGGCGGGCAGGGCGGCGAGCGAGAGGGGGACCATGCAAGCACCCACGTGAACCGCGCCGAAACCCTGCAGTGGTCCAAGATCCCGTTCCTACAGCGGTACTTGGCTCGCTCCGAACCTGCACCTCGCTCTAGTGACGATCGATCTAAGCGCGACGGATGAAACTCGAGCGCAGGCGATCAGGTGGACGACGGTTCCGTCCATGGGTTCAGCGCGTGGGAAACGCGGTTGGGGAAGGTAGCCACGCGACGTCGATCGCGTAGCCGATCGCGACGTGCAGTGTGTCGCCGCTGGCATCTCGGCAGCCCGTCACCGCTAGTCGCCAGCCTCGGGCGGCAGCGCCGTTGTACTCATCGAAGCGCCGGCCCAGACGCGCGCCGAGACCGCTGCATACCTCGTCGAGGCTGGCGCCGATTCTCGCCTGGCGCGCAGGCGTGGAGGCGAGCCAGCTCGTCTGCGCGATGACACCCAGCCGTATCCGTTCACCGATCTCGACCTCGGCGAACAGCTCGGCTCCGGCCGCGAGCGCGAAGGCGTCGACGCCGCCGACGCCGTGGCTACCGGCGTGTGCCAGCAGCCCGAGAGAGTAGCGCGGACGTGCGATGCCGAGCCCGATCGGCGACGCGCGCACGCCCCACACCATGCCCTCGGCGCCCCCGCCGACATGAAGATCGACTCCACCGACCCACCCGCCGACGCTGGTACGGACTCCCAGACCGAGCGCGGTGGCCCACGGCCGCGCACCCGCCAACGTGCGAACCTCCGCGCGCATCGCCAGGGCGCCTCCGGGATCGGCGACAACGGCGGGCATCGTCGACACCGACACGCTCACCACAGCGATCATCGACCACCACCTCATGCGTTTCTCCACGCGACGGGCAAGGCACGCGGTGCGACGCCGAGCGCTTGCGCGGCCGCGGATGCGATCGCAGCGGTCGCCGCAGCAACGGTCGGCTCACCCGCGCCCGACCACGCAGTGCCGCGTCCGGCGTCCACGAGATCGATCTCGATTGCGGGCGTGTCGGCGATCGTCGGTAGCGGATAACCGTTCAGGTACTGCGCGGTAACCCGCCCATCCGCGACAACGAGGCGGTGCCGCAACGTCGATCCGATCGCCCAGATCACGTTACCTTCGATCTGGGCACGGACGCGGTCCGGGTTGATCACCACACCGCAGTCGTGCGCGACCACGACGCGCTCGACACGAGCCTGCCCGCCGAGCTCGACAACCTCGGCGATCACCGCCACCGCTGTCTTGCCATACATCGAGCATGCAACCGCACGCCCACGGCCCCGACCACCGCGACCGGCCCACCCCGCGCGCTCTGCGACCCGGTCGAGGCAGCGCGCGAGCGAGCTGCTCTTGTCGAGGTGGCGAAGCCGGAACGCCAGGGGATCGACGCGGGCGGCCTCTGCAAGGGCATCGATCGCGGTCTCGATCGCGAACGCGTTCGGTGCAGCGTTGAGGCCGCGCCACGGCCCGGTCGGTATCGGCAGCCGAATGGCAGATACCTCGATCCGCCGCCGGCCCAGCCGATACGCCCCGACGGCGCCCGTCTCAGCGCCCTCGTCGGGGACGAGGCCGGTCGCCGCTTGCACCCACGGCG
Organism: Kofleriaceae bacterium; assembly: GCA_046160585.1. Taxonomy (GTDB): domain Bacteria; phylum Myxococcota_A; class Polyangia; order Haliangiales; family Haliangiaceae; genus JABFXX01. The sequence goes on along the minus strand of JBJXGN010000231.1, from coordinate 18,087 downwards.
CCAGCACCGACGACGTCAGAAGCACGTGGCCGGTTCCGATCGCATGCCACCAGGCGGCGATCTGACCGCGCGCGTCGAGCTGCGCGCGGATGCGGTGAGAGGTCGGTGGGCCGTGGAAGCTCCGAGCGAAGTCGTCGGGGCGGGTCCATTGCACCTTGACCGGCCGGCGTGCGACCCGCGCCAGGATCGCCGCGTCGAGGCCCTCGACCCCGGCGCGTCCGCCGAACGCGCCACCCATGCGCTGTCCATGAACGATCAGGTGGTCATTGGCGATGCCGAGCCGGCGCGCGAACACGTCACGCGTGAGAAACGCATCCTGGGTCCCGACCGAGATCTCGCATCGATCGCCCTGCCAGCGCGCGACTCCGGCGCGTAGCTCGATCGGTGCATGGGCGACCATCGGCGTATCGACGCGGATATTGACGCTCCACGCGCGCCCCTCGTCGAGATCGAGATCGTCGACGAGCTGACGCTCGAGTGCGCCGCGTCGGAGCAGGCGGTCGACATCGAGCGCGGCGTCGAGGTCGTCCTGTGAAAACCGCGAGGCTAGGCGCCATCGCGGGCGTACGGCGTCGATGACCGCGCGCAGCCGAAACGGATCTTCGGCGATGACCCCGACGAAGCCTTGGTCGAGATCGACGTGACCAGCGACCCAGCCGGAGAGCGCGCGCGCCGCACCCAGATCGACAGCCTCGAGGACCGCGTCCGGTGTCGGGGGCGCGATCACGTAGCCGTGCGCCATTCCGGGCAGGCGAATGTCACTGGTGTACCGCGTCGCGCCGGTGACGACAGCGACATGATCTGGTGGCACGACGTCCTTGCCGACCCACCGCGTAGGCGCGGCGAGATCGAAGCTCCGGGTCTGGACTCGCCGAAGTTGGTCGGCGTCGATGACGAGCGTCTTGCCGGCCACCGCCTCTGCGAGGCCGAGCCTCGAAGCGCCGACGACGAACACGGCTCCGTCGACATCCGGTTGTGCGTCGACGACCGCCGAACGAGCCACCCGACGTGCGCGGGCTACACGTGTGCGCAGCACTTCGCGCGTCGCCGCAGCGATCTCGGCGACTGGTCGTGCGTGGATCGCCATCGAGAAGCTCCCGAACGTGCCCTGGACCGGGCGAAGGTGCGCCGTGCTCGGTAGCACGACGCTGATCCGATCCACCGCCACGCCGAGCTCTTCGGCGACGATCTGGAGCAGACCGGTGGTCGCACCCTGACCGAAGTCGTGGACCGGGGAGCGCAACTCGACCCTACCGTCGGCGTGGATCTGGAGCCAGCCCAACGTATCCTCGGCGTCCGACGCGCCGAGTTTGGGGATGGGCGGTAGCAAGCGACAGCTGGCGAGCGTCAGCCCGGTCGCGGTCCAACCTAGCGCCGCGAGCATCGTGCGACGCGACATTCCGGTGGTCATCGTTTGTCTCCCTCCGGCGTTTCGTCGCCGCGCGTGGCGGCGTCGGTCGACGGTTCTCGCATACTCGCGTGTCGGATCGCGCGGCGGATTCGCGGGTACGTTCCGCAGCGACACAGGTTGCCGCTCATCGCCGCGTCGATGTCTCCGTCGGTCGGCGCGGGCGTGCGCGCGAGCAATGCGGATGCCGACATGATCTGCCCAGATTGGCAGAAACCGCACTGTGCGACTCCATGCTCGATCCACGCGCGCTGCACCGGGTGTAGCCCGTCGGCGCTCGCGAGGCCCTCGATCGTCGTGACCCTCGCGGTCCCGACCTGCGCCGGTGTCAGCTGGCACGCGCGCGTCGCAACGCCGTCGACGTGAATCGTGCAGGCGCCACACACGCCAACGCCGCAGCCATAGCGCGTCCCCGTGAGCTCGAGTTGCTCTCGCAGCACCCACAACAGGGGCGACTCGGTGAGTGCGTCGGGTACGTTGACGCTGCGTCCGTTGATCGTCAACTTCATGAGCCCATCGTGACGACGGGCTCGCTCAGGTGCCTTGATCTACATCAAGTTCGACCGGTGCCCAACGATCGTTCGCGCTTGATCCGGCTCAAAGTCTCCGCCGTAACGCCCAGATAGGACGCGATCATCTGATCGGTGATCTGCGGTTCGAGGTCGGCGTACTCGGACAAGAAATCCTCGTAACGGGCGGCAGCGGAGTCCATGAGCAGGCTGGCTTCGCGTCGTTGCTTGTGCAGCGCGAGGCGTTCGAACAACCGGCGCGACAACCGGTGCCAAAACACGTGGGTCTCGAAGAACGCTGCGATGGCGTTGTAGTCCGCGACCAACATACGGACCGGTGTCGCGGCTTGGGCGAAGTAACGCGACGGGACCCCGCCGAGCACGGTGTCGAGCACGGCGTGAAACACCCCCGGGCGCACGAATCCCTTGGTGAACTCGCGGCCATCCTCGCGGAGGTAGGCCAACCGCAAGAAGCCGCTAACCACGAAGTCCAAGCTCGGTGCAAGCTCGCCGCTGTGGCGATACATGTCGCCGCTCTCGAGCTTCTTGGGGTGGAACATCGACACGAACTTCACGAGCTGCTCGGGCGGTGGGCGTTCGTCGGTGCTCGCGATTCCACCGAGGACGAGTGTTAGCATCTGCTGCGGATCGGGTGCGGTCGGTGCCACACCACGATCTGAGCACGTCAGTCGTGGTGGGAGAAGGCGTGACGAGCGCCCAGCAACGCAGCGCGACCTCCCGCGGTCATCGAGCTCGCGCGTTGGCTCGCAGCGCCCGAGCCGCGATCACGGTCCGGCTCGATCGGCGCCGGTGGGCTCACCGTTGGCTGCATCCAACGGGCTCACCCACACCACACGCGTCGGCAGGCTGCACATCGAGTGTTTGTCGACGAGCGCACGGCGAGCACCCGTGGCTCGCATATTGAACGGCCACGTAGAATGCGATTGCCCGTCGTGTTGCTGGTCGGGCTATTGCTCGCACCGACCCATGTCGTGGCCTCGCCGTCGTCTCGCCCAGCAATGGTCGGGACGTCACTGGGAGGCCGTCTCACGCTGGCCGTTGGTTCGCCGATCCTCGGGCGCGCGAGCGTCGACGGTGGATGGCGGTGGAACGAGCGCTGGCACGCCGGTGCACGCATCGCGTTCGAGCTCGGAGCTGACTCGCAGATCTACGAGGGAGGCGGCGAGCTCGGCATCGTGCTTCACACGTCTCGCGAGATCGACGTGTTGCTCGGATGGCGCGTGGGCTACGCGCACTTTCGCTTCAACGGCGTGTCCATCGGCGCTCTCGCGATCTCGCCGGTAGCGGACATCTTCTACCTCGCGTCCGACTGCATCCAGATCCGAATCTCACCCCTCAGCGCGACCGCGCACCACGCGGGCCTGTGGAAGTTGATGGTCGGGCCCGAGGTCGGAGTTGTATGGCGCTTCTGATCCGGTGCGCGGCCATCGCCACGATCGCGATCGGGGTCGGGTGCGCCCGGTTCGATCCGAGCGAAACGATCCAGCTCGTTCCATCCGCGGAGCTCGAGGCCGCCGAGGTCGAGACGCTGCGCCAGGCGGCGGCGTGTTGGAACCTTCGCTTCGGGACCCGGTTCGAGGTCGTCCGCGAACCGACGAGCGCGCAGACCGTGGACGTGGCGTACAACCCGTTCGCGTGCTGGGCCGCGGACGGTACCTATTCGTTCGATCAGCGCGCACACATCGACGTGTGCCCGGCCGAGCACTCGAACGAACCGGATGCCGTTCCGCGTGATCTTCGCTTGTTCATGATTCTCGCGCACGAGCTCGGTCACGCCGCTGGCATTCGCATCCATTCCAGCGATCCGTACGCGGTCATGGGCAGCTTCTTCGGGCTTCCTGATCATGGCTTCAAAGAGATGTTTCAAGACGACGATGCTCGATTGCTGCGCGAGGCGACCGGCTTTGTCGGCGCACCAGACTGCGAAGGGCAGGCCGTGATCCGCGCAGACCCCGAGACAGGCATTGCGTGCGGATGCTTCTTCGATAGCGACGTCCTGCAAGTGGACGGCGGCGTCGCTGCGTACGATGCGGCGCGCGGATCCATGCTGGTGTACGACCACACGGGCAAGACGTGGACGTGGGATGGCGCAGTCTGGACGCACCTGACGCCACCGGTTTCTCCGCCTCCGCGTGGCGCGTCCGCCATGGCGTACGATCCAGTACGCGAGCGCGTCGTCATGTTCGGTGGAGTAATGTGGCTCTCCACCTTGGGATTTGGGAAATTGGCCGACACGTGGGAGTGGGACGGAGCGACCTGGGTCGAGGTGTCGCCGCAAAGCTCGCCGTCGGCGGGGAGCGCACAGATGATGGCGTACGACCCCAACCGTCAGCGCATCGTCATGTTCGGTGGCGTCGATTTCAAGGATGAAGGGAGCGACGAGGTGTGGGAGTACGACGGCACGACCTGGACCCGTGGCTCGCCAGCACAGTCTCCTCCGGGACGTTACAACGGGGCATTCGGTTTCGATCCGGTGCGCCGCACGATGGTCCTGTTTGGCGGGGTCGACGACGAGGGGGTTCTCTCCGATCAGTGGGAGTGGGATGGCACGAACTGGTCAACGATCAGCTTGGATGTCGTGCCGCCGCCGCGCTATGGGGCCGCAGCTGGCCCGGGCGTCGATGGGCGCCTGACGATCGCTGGTGGGTATGGACCCCGTGAGGAAGCCTACGCGATGCGCGACGATCTCTGGGAATGGGATGGCACCGCCTGGACAGCGGCTCGATATGATTTCGGGCCGACCGCGCGGTCGGGCGCCGCGTTTGGCTTTGACACCGCACGCGATCGGGTCGTCGTGATCGGGAACTTCTACTGGCTCAAGAACAAGGAAGTGTGGGAGTGGGATGGCACCTCGTGGTTCGCCGCCGGCTACCGCGAATGCGGCAACCGCGTGATCGAGGACAACGAGACGTGTGACGACGGCAACCTCGCGCGCGATGATGGCTGCAGCGAGCACTGCCGGCTCGAATAACACTAGTTCGCCGCTCGCGATATGTGGGCCGGGTTTGTCGATCTGTTCACGTGCGGCACCGACGACACGATGGCTCGACGCCTGCGCGGTCGCACGGCGTCGCATCGCGTCTCAGTTGACGAACAACGCGATTCGAGGCGAGCGTCACGCGATGAAAGCCAACGAGCTCGTCGTGATGCTTCTTGTCGTCGGCTGTGGAAGTGCGTCGACCTCGACGCCGAGCCCCGTCGTGCAGCCGGTGCCTCGGGACGAGGCGCGCGAGCTTGCAACGCGGATCGCGACGGCACACGGCGTCAAGAGTGCCCTCGGGTTCGCTGCGATCCGGTACGAGCACGAGCTCGATTTCGGCGAACGCCCGGTCTGGAGATCCGTCGAGACCGTCGAGCTCGCGCTGCCCTATCGCGCTCACCAGGAATGGCCGCTTCACAGCTCCGCCCTGGGTTGGGATGGCTCGATGGTGTGGACGAAGAACTGGAAGCTCGACAACCCGCCCGAGATGATGCCGTTCCTCAGCTACTTCGGACTCACGATCCCTCTGTGGATCAGCGGACCGGAGACTGTGCTCGGCCCGGTGGGGCGAGCGCGGCTACCGGGCAACGACACCGAATACGTGACGCTGACGGCTAACCCGTCGCGGATCGCTGCGATGCCGCCATCCGCGGGCTACTACCGGGTCTTCGTTGATCCGGCGACGTGGCAGATCCGTGGAGTCGCGTACTCGGTAACGTACCGCCCCTTCCTCGATGCGATGGGGCTCCCGGCCAACGTCACGGAGATGGGGCCGATGACACACGTGATCGAGGCAACGACGAGTGTGGATGGAGTGGTCCTCCCGTCGCGGTACCACACGATCGGGCCCAACGGCGCACGCGCCGGGAGCCACATCGTGAACGGTTGGAAAACGGTGACCACGTTCGACCCGGCGCTCGTCGCAGCGCCGGCCGACGCCGTCCGATCCTGGCCACCCCAATAGTCAGCAGCGGTTCGACTCGGTCCTCGAGGCTGGTGCCGATCCGCTGCTCGCCCACGGCGAACGACCAAGAACGCGATCGACTACGCTCGCAGCCTCGAGGCTGCCGCATCGCGGCGCTCGTCGGTGCGTAAAAGCCCGTCCGTCATGGCCGTGATGAAACGGAAACCGACGAAGCCGCGGGCGCATCGTCGAGATCCGCGGCCGAGTGTCGCTCGCGAACCGGCGCCGAGCCCCCGGTGCGGTTGACCCGCACGCCGCGCTTCACCGCAGGTCGTTCGGCGATCTGCGTCGCCCATCGCTGGACGTGCCCGTAGTCCTGCACACTGAGGAACCCTTTCGCGTTGTAGATCCCGTCGGTAACGAGCACGCCGTACCACGGCCAGATCGCGATATCGGCGATCGTGTACGTGTCCCCTGCGATGAACGGGCGCGTCGCGAGCAGCTTGTCGAGCACGTCGAGCTGGCGCTTGACCTCCATCGCGTAGCGATCGATCGCGTACTCGATCTTGATCGGCGCGTACGTGTAGAAGTGGCCGAAGCCACCTCCGAGGAACGGTGCCGCTCCCATCTGCCAGAACAGCCAGGACAACACCTCGGCACGTGGCGCACGCTCGGTCGGAAGGAACGCCCCGAACATCTCGGCGAGATGGACGAGGATCGCGCCCGACTCGAAGAGCCGAAGCGGCGTCGGCCCGCTGCGATCGAGGAGGCTCGGGATCTTCGAGTTGGGATTGAGCGCGACGAACTCCGAGCCGAACTGATCTCCCTGACTGATATCGATCAGCCAGGCATCGTATTCGGCACCGCCATGGCCCGCGGCGAGCAGCTCCTCGAACATGATCGAGACCTTCTGCCCGTTCGGTGTCGCCAGCGAGTAGAGCTGAAACGGGTGAACCCCGACGGGTAGGACCCGATCATGGGTTGCGCCGGAGACTGGGCGGTTGATCGTCGAGAACGTGCCCCCAGAGGGGTTGGCATTCACCCAAACCTTGGGCGGGATGTAGTCGGTCACGTGGCGACTGTACCAGCCAACGAGATCGAGCCCGGCTCCGCGCGAGCTTCCCCTTTGTGTCCACCATCCAAAGGCACTCCAGAAACGGGCGCGCTCTCAGCGTCCTCGAGGACGTCCAAGCCCACTACACCGAGACTCTGTCTCGTCGGATCAAGGACTACGAGGCTCGCACTCGCAAGCTGCACCTAAAGCCCGTCTGATCGAGTTCATCGAGTGCACTACTTCTCGATCGTCGTGGAAGCTGGCGCGCTCATGCGAGGACATCGACCGCCTAGGCAGATTGGCTAGGCAAGCGCCGGGGCGGGCGCAACAATCGCGAACGATCTCGCGTCCCGCACGCTGGCTCCACTCTTGCGAGGAGGCGGGTCGCATGGTGAACAAGCTGGTTTGTGGAATGGCCGGACTACTTCTGATCGTCACAAGCGGGTCCGCTCATGCGGGTGACCTGGACGGGATGTTCGTCAACGACATGGCGAACTACTTCCGTCTGTCGAACAGCACCGAGTGGAGCATGCCGGAGCTCGACGACGAGAAGTATCAGCCGGGCGCCTGTGCGAAGAGCATCGCGTGGCAGAAGAAGGAGGGCGGGAAGCCGGCGGACCTTATGAGGTCTGGCGCCCTCGCGAAGCACCCAAAGGCGAAGGATGCCGACGGTGTGGCCTCGATCCCGTTCTCTGAGGCCGACGCCATCTGTACGGCATTCGAGGCGCAGATCAAGGTGGTCACAGCGTTGGTGTCGATCCAGAGATCTGCCGAGTACATGGAGGACAAGAAGGGCCTCCCCACCGCCGAGACCGTGAGCGGCTACAACGTCGGCGCCGCCGAGAACATCATCAAGCGAGGCAAGACCTGTCTCGCCACCGTCGACGGCATGATCCGGGCCGGCAAGCCGGCCAAGCTCAAGGTCGGTAGCAAGGAGATCAGCCTCGAGGAAACGAAGAAGATCTGTAAGTCCGCCGTGGACTACGGTACGGCGTTCGAAGCGCTCCTCGTCGAGGAGCAGAAGGCGAAGAAAGCCGAGATCTCAAAGAAGTATGAGGCTGCTGGCATCAAGGGGGCGAGGCTCGCTCTGTTCGTCGAGTACGACGACGTCTTCTGGCGTGTGAAGGGCTGCGAGAAGACGGACGACGTGGCCGTCCTCAAGAAGGCGACGGTGCTGTTCCAATGGCTCGAGAACTCCGACGGCACGCACACGATCCGAAAGTATCAATTCGCGGGGGACAAGATCAAAAGCAAGACCGACAAGACCTACAGGTTCGAGGAGCAGGCCTACAAGGGCTGCAAGTAGACCTGCAACCGACGCACGCGATCGTGACGAGAGCGTTCCTCTATACGTCGCGCGTCCGCCATGGACGCGCGATCGTCGGGCGCGCTGACATCGACAAGCGATTCGGCGACGCGATTCGTCGGGGTCAAGCACATCTACGAGGCGGAGCTGACCATCAACAAGGTAAGGGCAGCTTTCGCGAAGGTGAGGGAATCGAGTTGAGGTACGACGTGTGACGCAACGCAGAGGCTGATCTGCGATCGACCAAACGCGCACCGGACAGACTCTATTCCTGGGTCTCGTTCGCCCGTGATCACCCTCACTCCGAACGGAATCGTTGATCTAGGAGCGCAATCCGCCCGACTTGGAAGCGTCTGGATCGACGATGAACGAAGTCGTCAACACTGTATGGATCGGCGCACTACTCGCCGGTTGCGGCGCAAGCCTCGCCTCGCCCCCCGAGCTCACGCCAGCGGTCGTTTCGGGACGTGCGATTCCCCTCGATCGATGCGCGGCACCGGGACGGTGGGTATCGCTTCCCGCGGTCGCGCTACCAGGCCGGGTCGACCACACGAGCGTCTGGACGGGCTCGGAGATGGTCGTCTGGGGTGGGACTCAACGAATGCGTAGTCCATTGCTCGACGGTGCGCGATTCCGCCCGCAATCGTCGACGTGGCAACCGACGACGACGGACGATGCTCCGACAGAGCGCGATGACCACGTGGCCGTGTGGACCGGCACGGAGATGATCATCTGGGGCGGAAATTCGTACGACGAGGACAGCGATCGCCTCGACACGGGCGCTCGCTACGATCCAGTCGCCGACCAATGGATACCGATGCCGTCACTGGGGTTGACGGGACGTGACGATCCCCGTGCCGTCTGGACCGGACGCGAGATGTTGGTATGGGGAGGACACGATGCTTCGGGTCACACCGCGACCGGCGCTCACTACGATCCCACCACCAACCGTGTTCGACCGATCCCCACCGCCAGCGCTCCACGACCTCGTGAGGACCACACCATGGTGTGGACGGGCACCGAAATGATCGTGTGGGGCGGATGGAACGGAGACGATCGCGACCGCAACTATGCACTCGACAGCGCTCGCTATGATCCACAGGGTCGTCGTTGGCGTTCGATGAGCACGAAGGGTGCTCCGCAGCTGCGGGAGGATCACACTGCCATCTGGACGGGGACCGAGATGATCGTCTGGGGCGGAGCGATTCGCCGCGCCACGAGCTCCATCGAACCTACCGAACCCACGGACCGCACGAACCCGAAAGCGGTCGTCGAGCACGCAGTCCCCCATCAGCTGGGTACGGGTGGGCGCTACCGGCCGGCGACCGATTCGTGGGCTCCCATCAGCATGGAGGGTGCGCCCAGTCCGCGTGAAGACGACGTCGTGGTCTGGACCGGCGACGAGATGATCGTTTGGGGCGGTCAGAGCGCCGGGCGGCCGCTGGCGACGGGGGCGCGATACATCCCCGCCGAGGACCGTTGGTGTCCACTTCCCCTCGCAGATGCCCCCGCGGCACGGAGTGATCTGGCCGGAGTGTGGACCGGGGATGCGCTGATCGTGTGGGGCGGCGGCGCGGACGGCGAGTTCCTGGCTAGCGGAGCGATGTATCTGCCTCGGGGCGAGCGGGAGCGTCTAACTCTGGTCGGGGACGCGCGGTAGGCGCGAGATCGGGGTTCGAGAGCGCGGTGATGGCCGGCTTCTTCGGTAGCGTCATCGATCGAACGGATGCGTCTGCCCGTCGAGCACGAGTGTCGGCACGCGCGGATCGTTGACTTTGATCATCGAGCCGACGAGTGAGATCGGCAGGATTTTCACACACAGGCATCCCACTCGGATCGACGCGCCTACGGCCAACACTCGAAGGCGCGGCGTGTGTTTCAGGTTCGCGCGATCGCGCCGAGGAACGCGGCCGGCGAAGCGTTCACCGAGCAGTTCGCCGGCTCGTTCGCGTTCACGCCGTGGGGACCACGGACTCGTGCGTGAGCGCGCCCGTGCGGCTCGCCTCCGTCTCCACCCTCACGAGGTTTCGCGGAGTTCGTCAGTGGCTTCCACCCTCGGTACCATTGCCGGGTAGGATTGGTGTCTGTCGCCTTCGCGCGCATATCGTCACGTGACCTGGTTCGCGGTGGTCGTCCTGTGCGTCTGCGCGTGCGGCCGGTTCGGCTTCGCCGCGGGCGGCGATGGCAGCGACGGCGCGGTCGATGGCGAATCGGTCGACGGCATCACGGTGTGTGCGAGCGGGGTGACGTTTGCTCCGCGGGTGGACTATCCGACCGAGACGCGACCGTACTCGACCAAGGCAGTCGATCTCGATAACGACACGCATCTCGATCTCGCGGTCGTGGCGTGGTCGGTTGGAACGATCAACGTGCTGCGCGGGCGCGGCGACGGCACCTTCGATCCGTTCGTTTCCTACCCCAGCGGAACGGAACCTCAGAACCTAGTGGTCGCGAAGGTCACCGCCGACGCTGCGCCCGACATCGTCGTGGCGAACCGTGGCACCCAAAACATGGCCGTGTTCCGCAACAACGGCGACGGAACGTTCGCGCCGCGCGTGAACTACAACCTCGGCGCGGTGGGCCCGCACCAGCCGGCCGTCGCCGACCTCGATGGCGATGGGGACCTCGACACTGCGGTATCGATCCCGAACGGCTCGCGGGTGCAACTGATGCTCAACGATGGCACCGGCGTCTTCGCGGCGGGACCGCTCTATTCGGCACCTACCTATCCGTTGGGGATCGCCGCCGGTGATCTGGAGCCCGACGGGGACGTCGACCTGGTCGTCGCCAAACAGCTCGGGGCCGCGGTCGCGGTGATGGTGAACGACGGCAGCGGCTTGTTCCCCACCGGTTCGCAGATCGCGACGCCCAATGATCCGAACTCGGCCGCCCTTGCTGACATGGACGGTGATGGTCTCCTCGATGTGGTCGTGTCGAGCGTCTCGAACAACACCGTGAGCATCGCGCGCAACCTGGGTAACGCGACGTTCACCGCGGTGATCTCGTACCCAGCTGGCCCGGGTTCCGACGAGCTCGCGGTCGTCGATCTTGACGGCGACGGCGATCTAGACGTCGTGGTCGCGAACCCCGGGGTGCACACGATCGGCGTCATGTGGAACGACGGGACCGGGGCGCTCGGGGCTCCGACCACGTTCCCCGTCGGCAACGCGCCGTATGGGGTGACAGTCGCGGATCTCGATCACGACGGTCACCTCGACGCGATCGTGTCGAACGTGTTGGACGACACGATCAGTGTGTTGCGTGGCACGTGCCAATAGCGGCCGGCGGCGATCGCGACAGCCCGGACGCCGAGCTCGTCGCGTGTCCGTTACGCGCGAGATCCAGCCGATCGTGATCGCGCGCGGAGCGATCCGTACGCCTCCCTGGTTCTGCAGTCCTGTCGTTCGAAGCGACGGCGCTCGCTATGTGAGCGTCCTTGTCCGGGTCGACGGTGGTGATTCGTCGCCGAGTCAGCGGCGATCGTCGACGTACACGAGGCACTTCACGATCAGCGCGGTCTCGGCTTGCGAGATGCCGCTGGCCGGCATCAGGCGCATGCGCTCGACCTGCTGCTCCCAGTCTGCTTGTCCGCGGCGATGCGACGTGATGATTCGCTCCAGTGTGTGGCAGCTCGAACAGCGCACTTCTACGCGTTCGCACGCTCTGCGAATCTCGAGCGACACTCCAGCTGGCTCGGGCAGGAGGACCTGTTGGGAGCCTCTACAACCGAGCCACAACGCACCCACGATCAACGATCGGGCTCGGCCAACTGTCGACACGCTCACACTCAAGACGTAGGCCACCATCGTACGCGGTGATCGCTTTAGTTGTCGAGAGCGCCCTCTGCGATCCAGTCACGAACCAGGGTTAACTCGGCTGCATTGAAGAACGGTGGGCCGTTGTAGGGCATGCGGGCGCCATAGGGAGGAGCCACCCCGAGCTTCGTCACCAAGATGCTCTCGCACGGCTTGCCGGGAACGATGATCGAAGTTCCAGAGTGCATGCCACCGCGACGTAGTGACTCGTACGAACCGAGGTTGAACCCCGCCGTGGAGCTGCTTGCATGGCAGCTGCACCCACCCGGCGATCGGGTCGTGAGCGGGCGGATGTGGGCTGCGAACGAGACCGTGAGCGACGGATCGCTGTCGCCGCATGCGCCTGGCATCGGTGCTGCGCCGTCGGCCGGGGCCATCGCATCGGGGGGCGCGTGCAGCAGACCGACCTCCGGATCGTAGGCGATGTAGTCGCAGGCAGCCAGGATGAGGAAGACGAGAGCTCTCATGGTTCACCATCGACGAACTGGATCTGCTTGTTGGAGAAGATCGTGGTGATCACGTAGCTCTCGACGTTGTCGGTGTAGTAACCGGTGATGGACCCATTGGTGGCACGGGTGAACAAATCGTTGTCTCGCGTGATAGCAGTCGGGGCGATGCCATTGGCAAGGCGAACGTCGACCTCGGTCACGATCGGCGTGTAGTTGAACGTGGTCGTCGGCGGCACGGCAGGGATGCCGTACTGGAAGACGGGTTGCGCATCGAGCGTGGTTGGTTTCACTGGTGGGGTTCCAGTCGCGACGCCAGAGAGCAGGCGCGACTCCTGCCCTTGCGGAGGCTGGTTGTTGCGCAGCGGCTGGACACCGAGGCTCGTGCCGCCGAGAGGAATCAGCTCGACGCGATATCCGCGGCCGTAGACCTCGGTTGCATCGATACTCACTCCGGTGCTGACCTCGAGTTTCGTCGTGGTCGGAACGACCGGCATGTTGCGCCATGTACCGGCGGGGACCGGATCGCGCACGAGCCCGAGGTCGAGCGCCTCTTGCAGGGCTTCGATGCTGGGGATCCGTTCACCAGCATACGTCGACGTGACCGGAACATAGATGACCCGCCGGATCGCGCTGTAGCCGATGTCGCCCGGGATCGCGTCGATGAGGAAAGGGTGATCGGAACGCGGCGTGTAGTTGCCTGCGCCATCGTCGTCGGCAAGCACGTAGAGCGGGGACGACGCGACGAAACCATCGATGATGCGCGCGTTGCCGAAATTCCAGAACCGCACGGTCACCCCTGCAGCCTTGCCGGTACTCCGCGTGATCACGCCACCCGAGGCCATCAGTGCGGAGTCGCTGAGCCCGTCGAAGATGCGAATTTGGCTCGCGAGCTCCGCGTTCTCGTCGACGCTAGGCACCGGGGTCCCGTTCGGTAACAGGTGGATCGGTGTTGGTGCGTCGGTAGCAGTGTCCGGTGATGGTCCCGGTGGCGCATCGCTCGTCTGATCGCTCACGCGTGGGCCGAGCAGATCGCAGGCCGAGATCAGCAGACAGATCGTGATGCGCTTCATCAGAACGGCCCCGCGATCCCGAGGTGAATCACCGACTCGTCCTCGAAGTCTGAGAAGTCCACGTATTCGTAACTCGCCTTGAGGCGCAACGCTCGATGCAGGACCAACGCGATGGCGCCGGTGTGTCGCAACACCGCGCTATCGGAGCGCAGGTCGCTTGTCATCGATGTGTTTCCTCGCCGGCGAAGGCCGTCCTCGCGTGCAATCACGGTGAGTCGTGTGGTGAGTGGGATCTCGAGCTCGAGGTAACCACCATCCTTGACGAAGTACGGATCGTACATGCCGCCGGCACCGGGCCCGTACTTGAAGCGAGCGGAGGGGTCCTCGCCGAGCGACATCTTCGTTCGCCGAGTCACGTACTCCGCACGTATGTAGATGTCGCGCGCGCGGAGAACGAGGTGCGCCGCGCCGATCGAAAACGGCAGCCGGTGCTCCGGATCGTAGGTGCCGCCCATGTACGACAGGCCCGCCGAGATCGTCGTCGTCTCGGTGACGAAACTCGCGACCACCTGCGCGCCGAGCGTAGGCCGAGAGTTATTGTCGACATAGTAACTCTCGCCGGATCGCGACTGCTTGAAATCGAAGTCGAGCGGATCGGCGCCGGCGCGCGGCCCACCGATCGCGTACGCGGCGTAGTCGAGTTGTAGACGCTCGCCGAAGAAGTGGGTGCCGTTAATCTCGATCCCGTTATCGACCCACGGCGCGGGCAACACACCCTCGTTCCACTCGGTGATCCGGAGCATCCGCCCCATGTCGTAGGGAAGCGGCTTGTCGCTCGTACGGTGGTTCGCAGGGTCGTGTCGGAGCGGAAACTCGCCGAACGCGGGTGTGAAGCGACCGACGCGTATGTTGAATTCGTCGGCGATGCGAAGATCGAAGTACGCCATGCCGACCTCGACACCGTGACAACCGAGGCACGTTTTCACGTTTGCCGAGACCCGGTGATTGAAGTCCATCGCGATCTTGAGCGAGACCTCGGCCGTTGCTCCATCGAGCCCGAGCATGCGACCGGTCTTCTCGGAGGGCACGCTCATGTAATCGAGCTGCACGGAACCGGCGAAGTTGCGGCGCAGCTTGTCGGACTTCGACTCCGCTTCTTCCTCTGGCGGAGTCTCGGTGAGCTCGGCGGTCTCAGGATCTGGTTGCACTGCCGGCGCCGGTGCCGGTGCGATCTCCGGCGGAGCCGGCTGCTCGGGTGGAGGTTGCTCTGTCGGCTCTGTCGGTTGCGCGTCTGCGATTCCGATCCAGGTGATCACCGCGCCCATCACTACAGCGCGAGCGCATCGCATCACGGCACCTCCGTCGGTTGGAACTTCACGACGACGCTGACGTCGGCGGTCCCCACATCGGGTGCGATGCGCGTCCGCAACTTAGAAGCGTTGTCCTTTAGACATGATGCGATTCCCAGCGGGTCGCCCACGACGCGCAGGTTTCGGGCGGCTCGACCTTCGTCGATCGTGAACAGGAGCTTCACGCGCAGCGCCGGTGTCTTGCCGGCGAGCCTGGCAGCGGTCCGGTAGCAATTGCGGTACATGCCGAGAACGCGCTCGACGGTGCTGCGGATCTCCGAATCGGGCAAGGGCCCCTCGACGGAGACGCTCGCGAGCGAGGGCACGGCATCCAGCGAGCCTGGGGCAGGTTTCGGTGTCGGGGTTGGCGCCGGTGTTGGCCGTGGTGTCGGCGTCGGTGTCGGTTTGGGTGTTGGTGCCACGTCGATCGACACCGGTGCCGGCTGGGTCGCGAGTGCGGTGCTCGTACGCGTCGTCTTCGGCGGTGTGGGTGCAGCCGGCGTGGGCTTTCGCCTGGCGATCGTGGGAGTCGGCGTCGTCGTTGTCGTTGGCGTTGGCGTCGTCGTTGTCGTTGTTGTTGTTGGTGGTGCTGGTGTCGGGGTCGGTGTCGGCGTCGGCATCGAAGAAGGTGCCGGCATCGACGATGACGTCGGTGTCGGCGTCGGCATCGAAGAAGGTGCCGGTATCGACGATGGCGTCGGTGTCGGCGTAGACATCGAAGAAGGGGCTGGCGTCGGCGTCGCCATCGTCGTCGGCATCGAAGACGGCGTCGACGCGATCGACGATGGCGACGGTGTCGGCTCCTGCGCACCAAACCCGCGGTATGCGAACCAACCGACGGCACCCGCGATCGCAAGACCCGCCAACACGATCAGGCCCGCCAGCCGTCGCGTCTTCGGCAGCGGAGCCTTCGGTCCGGGCGCCACGACGATCTCGAGCTCGGGGTCGTGTGTGGGCGGGAACAAGAGATGAGGTGAAGGCGTCTTGATCGTGCCGCCGAGCATGTCGATCTCCTCGATCGACATCGCGTTCTCCGGAATGCCGCTGACGATGCGGGCGAGGCGCTGCTTGCGCTCCGCGAAGTGTTCGGCCATCACGGCACGGATCGCGCCCTGCCCGTCGAATCCCGGTGCGATCAGCCCGAGCTGGGATGCGAGATCGCGCGCGAACGCGCCGGCGGACGAATAACGCTTGTCCGGGTCGGGTGCGAGCGCTTTCATCACGACCTCGTCGAGGGCGGGCGTGCACGACTTGTTCACGTGCGACGGTGGTTCTAGAACGGGATCGAGCACGAGCTTTGTCAGCTCGGCGTCGTTGTCTGCGTCGAAGGCCTGGCGTCCGACGAGGAGCTGCCAGAGCACGATGCCAAGCGAGTAGATATCGGCGCGATGATCGATCGGCTTGGCCGCCGCTTGCTCGGGCGACATGTACGCGAACTTGCCTTTGATGTATCCGGCCTTCGTCGGATGCAACTTGGTCGCGACGCGGGCGATGCCGAAGTCGAGAAGCTTGACCGTGCCCTCGAACGACAGCAGCACGTTCGACGGACTCACGTCACGATGCACGAGCTGCAGAGGCTGCCCGTTGATCGTCGTGAGCTCGTGTGCGTACGCCAACGCGCTCGCGATCTCGCGCACGACGTAGATCGCGAGCTCGACGTGGAACGACTTCTCTCGCCGAACAACCGAGCGATGAAAACGGCCGAGCGTCTCGCCGTTGATGAATTCCATCGCCATGTAGAGGCGATCGTCGATCTCGCCCGCGTCGAATGTCTGCACGATCGCGGGATGGTTCAACAGCGCTGCAGTGGTGACCTCGTCGAGAAACATCTCGCGGAAGTCGGTCGCATCGCCGTGATCGCGAAGAACTTTGAGTGCGACCAGCTTGTCAAAGCCGCCGGCTCCCTGCTGGCGCGCGACGTAGATGTCGGCCATGCCACCAGACGCCCACTTCGCGAGAACGTTGTATCGCGAAGAGGTTCCGCTCGTCCGCGTGCTGTTGGCGTCCAAGGTTCCAGCATGGGCCGACAGGCTCCGGACGCGCATTACTAACGTCACGCAATTCGTTTGCTTGCGCATCCGGGGTGACCAACGTCATGATCAGGACGGACGGTGCCAATCATGGCAGCCGTTCAACGATGGACGACAACGACGAGAAGGTTGAACCCTCAGCGCCCATCCACGCGCTTACAGCTGCCGAGGTCGCGGAGCTCGCTCTCGACAGCCTCGATGTCGGTGTCGTACTCGTCGATGCGACCGCGCGGCTAATCAAGGCGAACTCGATCGCACATCACTTCATTGCTGCATTCGATGATGCTAGTTCGGTCGCCAACGCCCTTCCGCGCGCGTTGTGGTCGGGCTTGTTGCCTGCCATGGACGCTTCGAAGACCGTGCCCGGTCGCTTCACGCCGGCCACCCCGCTAACCGCACGCGACAAGCGTCGCTTCTTCGCGCGTTGCCGCTACGTCCGCAACTCGGGGTTCCTCCTCACGCTCGCCCCCGCGGCGCTTCGCGAGATCGATGTTGCGCGTGTGCTCGCCGTGCAGTTCGGCCTGTCCGCGCAGGAGATCCGCATCGCGTTCTTCGCGGCGCAGGGCTATCGCAACCGCGAGATCGCCGAGAGCCTCGACATCGTCGAGGGCACGGTAAAGAACTACTTGACCAACGTTTTCGCCGCGCTATCCGTGCGAAGTCGGACCGAGCTCGCCAGCGAGTTGGCTCAGCTCGTCGAGGAGCAAACAGACATCCATCGTCGTGGTGGTGGCGACTGAGCAGGAACTTCGCGCGATGTCGCTCGATTGGCGTGAACAGTGCAGAAGGTCTTGCGAACGGAACAGTTGATCGGCTTGCGGCCGCGATTTACTCATCTTCGCGCGTTCGCGCTTTGACCTCTGTCACCTTCACGATCACTGCGGCTTACTACACATTTACTACAGTGCCGCGAAGCGTTTCGACGCCTATTTCTCGATGCGCTCGCGCCAGTAGCCAGGCCTCTTGCTCGTATGTGCGATCGCGAGCACGACGAGCTGATCCGGCAGGACTACGTACACGTCGGGCGTCCGTTCACGAATCGCTCGGGGTTGCGTGCATGCGCCTCGTCGAGCACGCGCTGGCGCGCAGCGACGATGTCGGCCGTGCGGCCGTAGTGGACGTCGGCGGGATGCAGGAGCGCGAGTCCGACGCGATAGTGGTCGTTGTTGTACCAGTCGACGAGTGCACCGATGACCTGGCGCGCATGTTCGAGCGAGCCGAGCTGTTCGGGCATCTCGGGTCGATACTTCAT
>JBJXGN010000230.1:0-10712 GCA_046160585.1 Kofleriaceae bacterium | reverse complement strand
GCTGCGACGCAACACGGTCGCGGCCTTGGGCGGCGCGACCGGCGCGGTGATCGGTGCGACCTCGGCAGTACCGTTCGTGGTAGCGGGTGCTCCGACCGCCGGTAGCGTCGGCGCCGGCGCATCGATGCGAACGACACGCGCCTTGATCTCGCGCTTCGGCCGCACTTCGGGCAACGGCTCGTCGTCGAGCTGCCGCGTCAGCGACGCGCCGAGGCGCGTGGCCTGTGTCGACGCAGCGAGCGCGTCCTCACGTGAACGCAGACAGTTGTCGCAGCGACCGCACTTCGGCGGCTCGGGCTCGCCGAGGTACTGCAGGATGACCTGGTTGCGACAGCCCGGCGCCTTGACGTAGCCGAGCAGCGCGTCGAGGCGCTGGCGATCCGCGATCCGGCGCGCTTCGTACTGCTTCGCGCGCTCCATCAGCTCGTGCATGTCGGGCGGCGGATCCGCGACGAAGAAGACACCGCCCTCCTGCTCGGTCACGAAGCCCTCGTCCTTGAGCAGACCGAGCACCGTGCGCGTGCGCTGCTGGCCGACGCCACTCGACAGCGCGACGTTCACCACGTTCGGCGGTGTCTCGTCGGCCAAGCGATTGCCCTGGCGATGGAGATCCGTGAACGCTGTGAGTGCGTCGAAGACCATCTTGACCTGGCGCTTCGTCGGATACGTCCCCGAAAGGAAGTACTCCTGGATCGCGACATCGTCGGGCGAGAACAGCAATACGCATCGCGCGGGCTTGCCGTCACGACCACCGCGCCCCGCTTCCTGCGCGTAGGCCTCGAGTGATCCGGGCACGTGGTAGTGCAGCACGTTGCGAACGTTCGGCTTGTCGACGCCGAGGCCGAACGCGTTCGTCGCGACCATGATGATGTCGGACGCGGGATCCATGAACGCGTTCTGCGAGTCGTCGCGCTCCTTCTTGTTCATCCGGCCGTGGTACTTGCCGACCTTGATGCCCCAGCGTGTGAGCGCTTCGTAGAGCTCCTCGACCTTCTTGACGGTCGCGCAATACACGATGCCCGGTCTCGGCAGCTTCTTGAGCAGCGTGACCAGCGTCCGCATCTTCTCGTCGTCGTCGGAAAAGACGATGACTTCGTAGTGCAGGTTCGGGCGATCGAACGTTGTCGTGACGGTGGTCGCGCCTTCAATGCCGAGCTGGAACAGGATGTCGTCGCGAACGTGTGGCGGTGCGGTCGCCGTCGTCGCGAGGACTGGTGGGCGGCCAACGTCCTCGAGCGCTTTGCGCAGCGACAGGTAGGCGGGACGGAAATCGTGTCCCCACTGCGAGACGCAGTGCGCTTCGTCGACGACAAAGCGGGACACGCCGACGCCACCGCACGCTTCCTTCAAGTACTCGCGGAACTCGGGCACCGCCATCCGCTCGGGCGTGGTGAGCAGGAGCTTGCCGCCCGGTGCCCTGATCAGCGCGTCGACCTCGCGCTTCTGCCTCACGGTCAGTGTCGAATCGATCTTCGCGGCGCTCACGCCCTTGGAGACCATCTTGTCGAGCTGGTCCTTGATCAACGCGATCAGCGGGCTCACGACGACGGTGACACCGGGCACGACCATCGAGGTGAGCTGATACAGCAGCGACTTGCCGCTTCCGGTCGGCATCACCGCGAGCAGGTCCTCGTTCGCGAGTAAGTGTTCGAACGCTTCCGCCTGTCCCGGACGGAACGACTTGATGCCGAGCGTCTGCTGCCCCACACCGAGCAGCGCGCCGACCTTCGTCGGCAGGCTCGCACCTTCGGGCGGTACGGGTCCCTCGAGGTTCCACTGGGGCTTCGGGGGAGGAGGAGGTGCGGCGGCCTCGACTGCCTTCTTGCTACGTGACTTCTTCGGGTGGTCCGATTCGGTCGCTTCAGGTTCTTCGGTTTCTAACTCTGTCGTTTCGATCGTCTCTTCTCGCTCTGCCTTGACCTTGGTGGCCCTTGTTGGCTTCTCGTGCTTGTCGGCCTTTTCGGCCGTCTCCGGCCGGGTGGCCTTCTCGACCTTCTCGGGCTTTTCTGCCCTCTCGACCTTCTTCTCGGCCTTCTCGGCCTTCTCTGGCTTCTCGGCCTTCTTCTTCGCTCCCGCTACCTTCTTGGACGCAGGAGGGTCAGCAGCGCCACCTCGCTTTGGCTTCGCGGGGGCTGCTTCCTTGGACTTGGTACTGCGACGCTTGGTCGTGGCCATGATGCCGGACCGCTTCCGGCAGATGCGGCGCTGGTCTCCACCTGGAAACGCGCGCCTGATCAATGAAGACCACGGGCGGCTGTGGAGAGCAAGCGGGATCGCCCCGATTTGCCGCAATCTCTCGTAATGTAGGGGAAGTCATGGCCAGCGACCGCCCCATACGGGAGGCAGAAAACCGACTCGAGAGGTTCAACGCGGATCGCGAGAAGCTACTCGCGGAGGTCGAACGTCGCGTCGTCGCCAATCGAGTCGCGCAGGCAACGTCGGGCGGCGATCTGTCGCTCGAGTACGTCCTCAACGACGTCGCGTACAACGAGATCAAACGGCTCGACAGTAAGGGCAACGGCGCCGCGGATCGCTGGAAGGACCTCTCGCGCCGCCTCCTCGGGATGAGCGAGGAGGAGAAGACCGCCGAGCTTCGCAGCCTCGTCCACCACTACGGCAAGGACGTCGTCGGAAACTTCGATCCACGCGTGTACCGGTTCACGACGGGCATCGGTCCGTCGATCCTCGGCTTCGTGTTCAACCCGATCACCTCGCTGCGCGAGGGCATGAACACGTTGCGTAACCTGGACGCACGCATCAGCGCCGATGGTGACGTCGACGTCGTACGCGCGTGCGCGGAGCGCGGGACGATCGTCGTCACGCCGACACACACGTCCAACATGGACTCGCCCGCGATCGGCTTCGGTCTTCTGCGCGCCGGCCTCCCACCGGTGACCTACGGCGCCGGCAAGAATCTGTTCACGAACCCGTTCATCTCGTTCTTCATGCGCAACCTCGGCGCGTATCGCGTCGACCGCCGGTTGCGGTTCGAGCTGTACAAAGACGTGCTCAAGGAATACTCGACGGTCCTCCTCGAGCACGGGTACCACTCGCTGTTCTTTCCGGGCGGCACGCGCAATCGCTCCAACATCCTCGAGAAGCACTTGAAGCTCGGCCTGCTCGGCACGACCGTCACCGCGTTCAAGAACAACGTCCGCGAGGGTGCGCCGAACAAGCGCATCTACATCGTGCCAGTAACGATCAACTATCGCCTCGTGCTCGAGGCCGAGACGCTGATCGGGGACTACCTCGCCGAGGCAGGCAAGAGCCGCTTCATCATCACCGACGACGAATTCTCACGGGTCGGTCGCCTCGTCGAGTTCTTCCGCAAGATCCTCGTTCACGAGGGATCCGTCATCGTGCGTTTCGGTCGCCCGCTCGACGTGTTCGGCAACGACATCACCGACGACGGCGAGTCGATCGATCGTGCCGGCCGCGCCGTGGATCCCGCGAGCTTCGTACGCGGGGCGAGCGGTGAAGTCACCGACGACGATCAGCGCGACGCCGAATACACGCGCGCGCTCGGCCGGCGCCTCGCCGCCGCCTACCCGCGCCTCACCGTGTTCCACTCGACAAACCTCGTCGCACGCGTCCTCTACGACGCGATCGCCAAGGCAGCCGGGACGCACGACGTCTATCGCTTGCTCCGCGCTCCCGCCGGCGTCCTCGGCGTGAACTACAGCGACGCTCTTGCGGCGCTCGGCCGTTTGCGCGAACGGATCGCGAAGAACCCCGCGTGGGGCAGCGAACACCCGCAGTACGTCGACCAATCCGGCGACTCGAAGCTCGACGATGCGATCCGAGGCCTGGGCACGTACCACACGCGCCCGGCGGTCGTGCGCCAGGGGGACATCCTGCAGGTCGACGACGTGAAGCTCCTCTACTACTACAAGAACCGCACCGCTCACATCCCGCCCGAGACGGGAGGTGCCGCGTGACGACGAACGCCTCGCGCGGCGACACCGTCGGCATCATCGGCGCAGGCACGTTCGGCACCGCGCTCGGCTCGGTGCTCGCGCGCGCGAATCGTCGTGTCATCTTGTGGTCGCGCGACACTGCGGTCGTCGAATCGATCCAGAAGGCGCGCCGGTGCCCGCGCCTCCCCGAGGCGCCGCTGCCCGAGCCGCTGATCGCGACCACCGATGCGAAGCGCCTCGCCGCGGAAGCGCGCTTCCTCGTCCTCGCCGTATCCTCGACCGACGTGCGGGATCGCTCGCGCGAGCTCGGCGACGTCCTCGACGGTAGCCACATCGTCGTCCACGCGATCGGCGCTCTCGCCGCTCCCGACAACGACCGCGTGTCGGAGGTGATGTCGCTCGGCCTCCCGACGCTCAAGATCGGCTGCATTGCCGGCCCTGCGCTCCCCGATGACCTCGTCACGGGTGCGTTCTCGTCGATGGTCTGCGCGTCGGTGTTCGACGAGGTCGTCAGCGAAGCGCGCCGCCTCCTCAACGTGCCGCCCGCGCTGCGAGTCTACGGCTCGCGTGACCTCGCGGGCGTCGAGCTCGCCTCCGCGCTCGCGGGCGCCTACACGATCGCGCTGGGCCTCTGCGACGGTCTCAAGCTCGGGCCGGGTCCGCGCGCCGTCCTGATCACGCGCGCGATCGCCGAGTCCTCGCGCCTCGGCACCGCGCTCGGCGCCGACACGAAGACCTTCCCGGGTCTCGCAGGGCTCGGCAACCTCCTCGTGCGCTCGGCGTCGAGCAAGGCCGCCGACTATGTCCTCGGCAAGCGCATCGCGGACGGCGTGATCACGGCCGACATGACCCGCACCGAGGGCGCTCGTGCGTGCGCCGCCGGGGATGCGCTCGCGCGCAAACACAAGATCCGCATGCCCCTGCTCTCGGGCGTCGCGGCCGTGCTCGCGGGGAAGATCGATCCCAGAGATGCGGCGAAGATCGCCGGCGAAGCGGTCGCGAGCGAAGAATGACCTTGTCGCCGGATGCCGGCTGATTCCGACCCGGAACCTACTGGCCTCGACGCGCGCAGCCTCATCTCGGGATCGCTCTCGCCGGCGTAACGATGCGCGACTCGACGCCACCGCCCGCGGTGAACGGAGCGATCGAATGGCGTGGAAGCGAACCCCGTTCCGACATTCCCGTTGCAGGTGCTATAGAGCGCCGTGGGCACGTGGACCACGCTCTCCGTACTCGACTGGACAACCCAGCGCTTCACCGAAGCCGGGATCACGTCCGCGCGCCTGGAGGCGCAGCTGCTCCTATCGCACGTGCTGCAGTGCACGCGCACGCAGCTCTACATGAACTTCGACAAGCCGCTCGCGGAGACGGAGCTCGCGGGGTATCGCGGCCTGATCAAGCGGCGGCTCGGCGGTGAGCCGGTCGCGTATCTGATCGGCGAGCACGAGTTCTGGGGCCTCCCGCTGTTCGTGGATCCCCACGTGCTCGTCCCGCGGCCGGACACGGAGACTGTCGTCGAGGTCAGCGTGAAGCTCGTCGACAAAGCCGCGCCATCGCGCGTGCTGGATCTATGTACGGGCTCGGGGGCCATCGCGCTCGCCCTCGCGAAGGAGCTGCCGACCGCGCACGTGATCGCGACCGACATCTCGGCAAACGCCATCGCGATCGCGACGAAGAACGTCGAGCGCACCAAGCTGAGCGATCGTGTCGAGGTTCGACACGGCGACTTGTTCGCGCCGGTCGCGGGCGAGGTCTTCGATCTGATCGTGTCGAACCCGCCGTACATTGCGACGTCGGTGATCGCGACGCTGTCGGCGGAGGTGAAGCGCGAGCCGGTCCTCGCCCTCGACGGCGGCGCCGACGGGATGGTGTTCTACGATCGGATCTGTCGCGACGCGATCGCGCATCTCGCACCGGGCGGTGCGCTCGTGGTCGAGCACGGATACGACCAAGCCGATGCCGTTCGCGAGCGCTTCGTGCGTGCAGGCTTCGCAGATGTCGCGCTCGTTCACGATCTCGGCAAGAACCCGCGCGTCACGTGGGCCCGACGCGGCGCGAGCTGACCACCATCCGTTCACCGGACCCGTTCACCGGACCCGTTCACCGGACCGTTCACCGGACCCGTTCACCAGAGCCGTTCACCGACCCGTTCGAGCCGTTCACCGGAGCATTCACCGGAGCCGTTCACCGGAGCGTTCACCTCCATCGTACGACGCCGAGTACGCCGACGATCTGCGTGCCACCGTCGTGGTCGGATGCGAACGAGTAGTCTTCGTTCGTCAGCAAACCGTTTGTCGCGCTCGGCCCGGTCGCGGTGATCACGACGCCGCCGGTGATCGCCCACCGCTTCGTGATCGGAATCGATCCGAGCGCGGACAGCTCGATCGCCGGCGCGAAGATGCCGACGCGCTCGAGCATCACGGTGCCTACGCCAGGGCTGATGATCACGTCCGAGAGCTGCATGTACGCGAAGCCCGCGCCCAGGCCGAGGCGGAGTCGCTCGCGAGCAACCGAGCGTGCGATGTATGCGATCGCGGAGGCGCGCGGCTCGTACGCATGCGCGATACGTTCGCCGGCCCGGTCGTCGTAGATGTTGACCCTCTCGTCGGAGAGCATGCCGGCGATGCCGACGCGCCACGCTTCGTGCGTCGTGAGATCGATCGACGCGCGCAGGCCGGTTCGCGCGTACACGTCCTCCCCTGCGCCCGGGTTGGCGACCGCAGCGACGACGATCTGCTTGGTGCGTCCCCGCGTGACGGAGCGTTCGGCGTCCCCGCCGGAGCGTTCGATGCGCGGGGGCGCGTCGAGCGCGACCGAGTGATTGCTTGAACGTGGGCTCGCGGGCTGCGCCGACTCGTGTACGTGGGTGGTTGGTATGGAGCGCGAGCGCGATGGTGGATCGGCCGCAGGCAGCGTGTCGTCGCCGGCCCAACTGACGACGAGGACCGCCGCGGTCTTCGCGTCGGCGACCCAGCGCGTGAACGTACGGCCGTCGTCGGCGCGCGCCCACAGCGAGTAACCCTCGCCGGTCGGCGTGATGCGCACTTCGAGCGCGTGGCAGATCTTCTCGCCCGACGCCCAGCCGACGAGCGCATCGCGGACCTCCGGCGGCGCATCGTGCACGCGGATCGAGCACACCGCTTCCCCCGCCTCTGCGACCGACGGCACTGCGGCGAAGGCCGCGAGGGTCCCTACAAGAAAGGCCCGCATAGTGCTCCGGTACCCGGAGCGGTGACTTTCATCGCATGCGGCGACGATTTCTGCGACTCACGAGCACGATCAGGACGAGGAGCACGAATCCCGAGTCACCGCCGGCGATCTCACCGGCACAGCCACAACCTTTTGTCTGCACGCTTGCGGGCTTGGCGGGTGCGACCTTGCCGAGCGTGCAGCCGTCGTCGACGCCGGCGGCGCACGCTCGCTCGAAGTAGACGCGCGCGCGATCCGCGTTCTCGGGCTTCTTCGTCGCGCGGAGCGCTTTGCCCGCGGCGATGCAGCCGAGCGGATCGAACCCGTCGCAGGCCTTGCCGAACCACTCGAGCGCGGCGGCCGGATCCTTCACCGTGGCCATGCCGTCCGCGTAGAACGTGCCGAGCACGTACATGAAGTAGGGGTTGTCGACAGCGAGCTCCTGCGCGCGCGCGAAGCCGGTAGTACGGATGCGCGCGATCTCGCCGGCGCTGCCTTTGCCGTCGCGCTCGAGGAGGTCGGCGAGCTCGCGACACGCGTCGGGCAGGAGGTAGGCCTCGGAGGTGCACGCCGCGCGGAGCGCCTGCTCGGCGCGCACGCGATCGACTGCGATCGCGCCTTCTCCCGTCGCCGCATAGTGACCGACCCCCGCGCAGCCTGCCGGATCTGCCGGCGTACACGCCTTCTCGTAGAAGCCAAACGCCTTCGCGTGATCGACCTTCACACCGACGCCCCAGCGATAGAGGTCCGCGGAGTTGGCGCAACCGACGCTCGATGCGAGCTCGCAGCCCTTCGTGAAGAACTTCGCAGCGGCAGCGACGTCCCATCGCGTGCCTTGTGCGGTGTAGTACATGAACCCGACGGAGCTGCACGAATCGCCGGAGCCGCCCTCGCACGCACGCGTGAGCATGCGCAGCGCCTCCTCGTACTTCTTGTCGTTCGCGTACAAGCGACCCATCCCGAAGCACGCCGACGACGATCCCTCGTCACACCGCGTGCGATAAAGCTGCTCCGCCTTCGCGGTGTCCTTGGTCACGCCGTAGCCGCCGGCGAGCAAGTCGGCCTGGCGCACGCACGCGTCGACATTCTTGCGCTCGCAGCTCGCGACGAACGCATCGAATGCCTTGCGATGCGCGGCGTCGTTGCCGCCTGCGGCGAGCGCGTTGCCGTACGCGGTACACGCGTGTTCGTGACCGGCGGTGCATGCTTTCTCGAGCACGGGGAGCTCGTCATCGAGCTTGCCGCCAGACTCGGTCGCGACCGACGCGAGCCACGCGCACGTGTCGATGCCGTAGCTGCACGCGCGGCGGAACGCGCCGAGCGCGACCTTCGTGTTCTTCGGGCCGGCCTCTCCGAAGTAGGCCATCACGCCCCACGTCTTGCACGCCGCCACGAAGAGCTCCGTCGCGGTTCCGGTGCAGGCTTCCTCGGCCTTCGCGATCGCCTTCGCGGGATCCTTCGGGGTGCCCGCACCGCTGCGATGCGCGTCTGCCTGCGCGCTGCACGCGGCGGGCGAGGCGAGCGCACAGCCACGCTCGTAGAACGCGAACGCACGCTCGGGCGACGCGGGGCCACCGGCGCGCCCGACGGAGGACATCCAGCCGGCGAGGTAGCAGTTGACACCGCGGTTGTACTCGCAGCCCATCGACGCGAGCGTGAACGCGCGCGGATCGTCCGTCTTGATCTCGATGAGGATGTTCGTCGCGATCTGGCACGAGCGCGGATCGCCTCCCTTGCACCCGCGTTCGAGGGCGACGAGCGCGGCAGTGTCGTCCTTTGCCATGCCGACGCCGTCGTGCGCTCGCTGGCCGTACGTGTCGCACCAGCTGCCTCCCGCCTCGCACGCACTCTTGTACAGGCGTGTCGCTTCGGCGGAATCCGCGGCGACACCGAAGCCGACGCGATACAGCTCGCCGAGCGTTCCGCAGTGCGCGGTGTCGAGCGTGCAGCCGCGCTTCGCGAGGGTGAACGCGCGTTCGAGATCCTTCTTCGCGATCGCGAGGCGCTCGGCGAGCTTCCGGCACGCGTCGCCGTTGTCGTAGCGATCGCACGCTTTCTGGAGCGCGTCGTTCGCGCCGTCGGTGTCCTTGGCCTCGTCGAGGAGGCCCGCGAGCTTGGTGCAGGCATCGCCGCTGCCGCCGGTGCAGCCGTGCCGATAGGCGTCGATCGCTTTCTTACCGTCCTTCGCGACGCCGCGGCCCGCTTCGAACAGATAGCCGAGCACGTAGCATCCGCTGCCATCGCCGGGGCACGTCGGTGCGAGCAGGTCGTGTGCACGCTTGAACATGCGTGCGCCTGTGCCGGTGTCCGTGTCGCCGCCGATGCCGCGCGCGAACAGCTCGCCGCCTCGCGCACACGCGAGGCCGCTGCCGAGGTCGCACGCGCGCTGGTATGCGAGGCGCGAGGCCGGATAGTCCGCGAGCTGATAGGCGACGGTGCCGATGTGGTAGCAGCCCTCGACATCGTTCATCGAACACGCCTTGACGAAGAACTCCATCGACTTCGTCGGGTTCGTCGCGATGCCGCTTCGACCGCGCGAGTGGAGGAAGCCGAGCAACGTGCACGACGGCCCGTGGCTTGCGGCGCAGTTCTCCTCGAGCAGCCGAATGCCACGCTTCGGATCCGCCGTGCGCCCCTTGCCCTCGAGGTCGTCGTTCGCGCGGTCGAACTTCTCCTGTGCGGACAGCTCTGGCGCCGGCTTCTTCTTGACGCACGTGCCGAGCGAGATGCTCCACACCTGGCCCCGGGGACAGTTGCGGTCGATCGCATGGGCCGGCGAGGCAATCGACAGGACCAACACGGTGGCCACGAGAGTGACCACGCGCTGCATCATGCGAGCTGCAACAGCGGGCTCGCCAACGTCGCGAAATCGCGTCGTGACCTCGAGCGCCTCCCGTGACGGGGTAAGTGAAATCCCGCGAAGTGCCAGCGCCTCCCGTGACGGGGTAAGTGAAATCCCGCGAGGAGCAACCATCCAAGCCTGATTGTCCTGTTGTCCGAGAGTTGTCCGAAGCGCTTGTCCGGCGGGCGGACGGATCTCAGGGGCGATGGTCATGGGAGCTCGATTCCGGAGATCCGAGGGGTCATGGGAGCTCGATTCCTTTCGTGCTGCAGACCTGCACGAGCTGGCGTTCGCGGCGCCGCGGGACGTTGGGGAAGTGCTTCTTCGCGACCGCGCCACGGCCGAGGTGACACGCACCGAACACGATCGCCGCATGGAGCTGTGGCGCGCCGATGACCTCCTGGCACGCGAGCGCCTTCTGCGCGATCGCGATCGCCTGCTCGAATTGCCCGCGCGCATTCGCCTCCTTCGCGTCGACGAGTAGCGACCGGCCATCGCATGGCTCCGGCGGCTTCGGCTTCGGCGTCGGTGCCACCGGCTTCGGCGTCAGTGCGATCGCGTCACCCTTCACGCAGCGATAGCCGAGCTCCGCGTCGGCGGTCTTCGCGGGAACCGCGGTGCGCGCGTGAATCGTCGCGAGCCAGCCCGCGTCGGGTGACACCGCGTACGACGCGCCGCGCACGACCTTGTACCCGCGCTTGCCCGTCCAGTCGTCGGCGGTCCACTCGAGGACGCTGCCGAGCATGTCGCACGGCGCATTCGGC
>JBJXGN010000229.1:0-15612 GCA_046160585.1 Kofleriaceae bacterium | reverse complement strand
CTACTCGGCGCGTCTCCGCTTACCGAGACGGGACTCTCACCCGCTGGATCTTCACAGCGAGACGTCAGGTTCGAGCCCGCTTTCGCAGATCGGTTTCCGACGTCGTCGCGACGCACCACGCGAGCATCATACCTGATCGCGCTTGGAGGCTCGCATCCGTCGGCGCGCTTGCTTGCGGCGAGAGTTGATCACCACCACCGTCATCAAGGCAGTCACTCCCAGGACGCTGACTCCCGCCCAGAGGAGGAACGTTCCGAAGTCCTTTCGTGGACGCCCGTCACCCGTGAACTCGACGAACATCTTCAGCAGCCACTCGCGTGCGTCTCCGTCGGACGCTCGCGTCGCCAGCGCGTGCATCAACTTCGTCGCGTCGTGACTCGCCGCATCGCCGAAGATCCGGAACGGGCCGTACACGTACGGACGAAGCTCGACGGAGCGCGCCCCCGACTTCACCGTCAGTACTGGACCACCGTCGAAAGACGGCGGGAACGATGCGCCGCCCGGTAGATGATTGTAGACGTTGTCGCCGAACGGACCATCGGGAACCTCCGGCGTCCCACCGGAGAAGGCGAGCTCCACCGGTGCGGCGAGCGCGAGCTGTTGATCGCCGACGCGAAGGACATCGCCACTCAACGTCAGCGGCGGAGTGGACATCGCGAGCGAGCGGATGCCGAGGTAGAGAAAGATGCCTCCGATCCCGAGAGAGAACGGAGCGAACATGAGGAACTTGGATTTGCGCCACATGCTCGGCGAGAGGATGGTCAGCGCGACGTAGGGCGCCATGACCAGCAACCCGACGACGAGCGAGACGAGCCCCTGAACGCGCAGGTAGTAGACGATATCCGAGTGCGCGCTCGCGACGAGGACCGTGTCACCCATGGCGCATCATACCCGCTCGCGCCGTGGACAACCGCGATATCGCGAGCGGCGATCGTCAGACCTTCTTCTGCGTCCGCTCGACCGCGGCCTTGATGAACCGCGAGAACAGCGGGTGCGGCGCACTCGGGCGCGACTTGAACTCCGGGTGGAACTGACACGCGACGAAGTACGGGTGCTGCGGGATCTCGATCATCTCGACGAGGCGGCCGTCTGGTGAGAGTCCGCTGATCACCATGCCATGGCGCTCGAGCGCGTCGCGGTAGTTGTTGTTGATCTCCCAGCGATGGCGATGCCGCTCGCTGATCTCCGTCGTGCCGTACGCTTCTGCCGCGCGCGTGTCCTTCTTCAGCACGCACGGATACGCACCGAGGCGCATCGTCGCGCCCTTGTCGGTCACGCCGCGCTGGTCGGGCATGAGGTCCACCACGGGGTGTGGCGTGCCCGGATCGATCTCCGTGGAGTTCGCGCGGTCGAGACCGCAGACATGCCGCGCGAACTCGATGCACGCCATCTGCATGCCGAAACAGATGCCGAAGTACGGGACCTTCTGCTCGCGCGCATAGCGCACCGCCGCGATCTTTCCTTCCGTGCCTCGCGCACCGAAGCCCGGCGCGACGAGGATGCCGTCGTATTGCGCGAGCGTGCCGACGCCTGACTTCTCGAGCTCCTCGCTGTCGATGTGCTTGATCTCGACGCGGCAATCGTTCGCGATTCCGCCGTGAAGCAGCGCTTCGTTGAGCGACTTGTACGCCTCGACGAGCTGCACGTATTTGCCCACGAAGCCGACGACGACCTTGCGCTTGGGCTCGGTCACGCGCTTCACGACTTCCTCCCACGCGGAGAGGCGCGACGCGCGCGACCAGATGTTGAGCAGCGCGGCGAGCTTCTGATCGAGGCCCTGTTCGGACAGCATCACCGGGAGGCGATACACGGTATCGACGTCGATCGACTGGAACACGGCGTCCGGCATCACCGAGCAGAACATCGCCATCTTCTTGAGGGCGGCCTCGTCGAGCTTCTGCTCGCAGCGCACCACGAGCACGTCGCACTGGATGCCGATCTCGCGCAGCTTCTGCACGCTGTGCTGCGTGGGCTTGGTCTTGAACTCGCCGGCCGCGCGGATGTGCGGCACGAGCGTGAGGTGCACGCTGACCGAGTTCTGCGTGCCGAGCTCGACGCGCAGCTGGCGCACCGCCTCGAGGAACGGCAACGACTCGATGTCGCCGACCGTCCCGCCGACCTCGACTACGAGGACATCGAGACCCTCCGCGCACGCGCGGATGCGCTGCTTGATCTCGTCGGTGATGTGCGGAATCACCTGCACCGTCGAACCGAGGTACTCGCCGCGGCGCTCCTTACTGATCACGCTCGAGTAGATCTGACCGGTCGTGATGTTGTTGAGCCGGGACATCTTCGTCCCGACGAACCGCTCGTAGTGACCGAGATCGAGATCGGTCTCGGCACCGTCGTCGGTAACGAACACCTCGCCGTGCTGCGTCGGGTTCATCGTGCCCGGATCCACGTTGAGATACGGGTCGAGCTTCATGTTCGCGACCTTGAGGCCGCGGTTCTCCATCAACGCGCCGATCGAGGCAGAGACCATTCCCTTGCCGAGCGACGAAACCACACCGCCGGTCACGAATACGAACTTGGTCTGCTGCGCCATAGAATCTCCATGGGCACAGCCAGACTCCGGCGTGCCCGGAGCTTTCTACCGAGCTTGATCGCGATGCGCAATCGGGAGCACGCGCTCGCAACGCATCGAGATCGCGCGCGGATTTACCCTGTTGATCCCGACGACGATCGGCGTATGGTCATAGATCCCAGGTCGCCATCGCCGATGCGAGGTCTGGTACGATCGAGCGCGTGTGGCGAGCATTCGTGGGGCTCGCGGTCGTGCACGTGGCGGCCTGCGACGTCGTCTTTGGCCTGACCGACCGTGACGTCACAGAGCTGTGTCCCTACGCCGAGCTGGCACCCGATGCGGATGCCGATCGCGATGGGGTGTTGAACGAAGCCGACGCCTGCCCGCTCGTCGCCGATCACGACTCCCACGACGAAGATCGCGACGGGATCGCAGACGCCTGCGATCCATGCCCGGCGCTTGCGGCGGCCGGGCGCGACCTCGACTGCGATCAGCTCGGTGCCGCGTGCGACCCCGACGACACCGTCCCCCACGTGCGCCAGTACTTCGGGTTTGGCTCGGACATCGGACTCGTGCTCCGCAACGACTTCTCCGTCGTCGATGACGCCCTGGTCTTCCAGCCGACGACGGCCAATGCGTACGGTCGTGCGAACGTCACCACACCGATCGGGCCCACGGCGACGTACGAGCTTCGCGGGAACGTCACCGGGTATGACGGTGGGTACTCGGCGTTCGCTCTCGAGTTCCGGAACCTCGGGGGGGACCTCCTGTTCCAGGTCCAGCTCACGTTCATCGCCGACATCGGGAAGCTCGCGATCGAAACCGGCACGGCCGAGACGATCGTCATGGAGACCTCGACGGACGAGCCAGTGTTGGCGTTCGACCTCGCGCTCCGCCTCGACATCTCGGGCGAAACCCTGCGCGCGACGCTGAGCGGTCTGGGCACAAACGAGGTCACCGCGACCGTCCCGATGACGACGACGATGATGACATGGGGGGTCTCCGCCTATCGTGACAGCGGGGATTCGGCATTCACCATCGCGCTCCGCGAGATGAGTCGGGTCGCACCGTCGCCGTGAGCGTCGACGATCACCATCCCGTCGACGATCTGATTCGGGACAGATCCTAGCGGCCGATCTCGCACGCGATGTATTCGCCGAGTCGGCGGCGTTCGTCGTCGGTTGGCTTCGGCTCGCCGCTCGGGGGCATGAGCACGTTGCGAGCGTTCGGCCCCCACGCTGCCTGCTTGTCGATGTTGCTCGTGTGCTCGCGAACGAGCGTACGCGTGTCGAAGTCGATCGTCACCGGTGCGTCGTTGCGCGCGTCGCCCATCTTCGTCTGGCTGTGACAGTCGAGGCAGTAGGTCTCGAAGAAGGCCATGCCGAAGCTCGCATAGTCCGGCGGATCGACGGGCGGGCACGTCGAGCCCGTGTCCTTGCCCACCGGTGGATCGGAGCAGGCGCCGAGCGCCGCAAGCGCCATGACAAAGGCGCGCATCACCGGATAAGCCGCAGAATGGTGAGCACGATCTGCGTGGCCGTCACGAGCGTGACCCCGGCGGTGGCGAGCGCGTTCTTCAGGTCGCGCCCGCGCAGGTGCGCGACCCCGAGCTTGTGCAACACCTCCTGCAGCTCCTCGCGATCGAACCAGATGCCGTGCGGCGCGCAGCGATCGATCGTGATGCCGTGCAGATCGTGCTTCGTCATCGTTGCGAGGCAGCGCGCGCACGTTCGTGCGGGCTCGGTCTTTTGCGGCGCACCTAGCTCGAGCGGCTTCACGTCGGGCAGGTCGGACGGCGCCTTCTTCTTCGCTTCCGCGACGAGCTTCTCGACCTCGGACTCCGTGATGAACATGCCCTCGCAGCCGCCGCATTGCAGGCGTTGCGAGTTCTCTCCGTGTTTGTCGAGTGCGCGCGTACAGCTCGGACACGTCGGGGCGTGGTCACGGTTCATCGAGGTCCCTCAGATCTGGCGACGCCAGCCGCTGATCTCGTTCGTGTGGGGCATCGCGATCGGGATCGGTCCCGTGCCGTTACGCGAGCGTGGTGCGTCGTTGATGTGCGCCGCGCTGTCGAGCGCCGCCGCGATGATCGCCGCGGTGAGCTCCGCCTCGTCCGCGCGCGGCGCCAGCTCCTTCGCGTTGCGGCCGATGAAGCCGGTGTCGAATTCGCCCGCGATGAACGCGTCGTGGCGGAAGCAGCGGCGATGGAACGCGAGGTTCGTCTCGATACCGCGCACCGCGTATTCGTCGAGCGCGCGGCGCATGCGATCGACCGCGGTCTTGCGATCTTCGCCCCACACGACAAGCTTCGAGATCATCGGATCGTAGTGGACCGGGATCTCGGCGCCTTCGTAGCAGCCGCTGTCGTTGCGGATGTACGGACCATCGGGCACGCGCAGGTGTGTGATGCGGCCGGGCGATGGGAGGAACTTGACCGGATCCTCGGCGTAGATGCGGCACTCGACCGCGTGACCCCGCCGGCGCGCATCGAGCTGCTCCTGCGTCATCGGCAGCGGGCGCCCCTCCGCGACGTCGAGCTGCCACGCGACAAGATCGAGGCCGTAGATCATCTCGGTGACTGGATGTTCGACCTGCAGGCGCGTGTTCATCTCGAGGAAGTAGAAGTCACCGTCGGCCCCGAGCAAGAACTCGCACGTGCCGGCGCCGACGTACTTCACCGCGCCCGCAGCGGCGAGGGCGGCCGCCCCCATGCGCGCGCGCAACTCTGCGCCGACGACCGGCGACGGCGCCTCTTCGATCACCTTTTGGTGGCGGCGTTGGATCGAGCAGTCGCGCTCGCCGAGGTGC
This sequence comes from Kofleriaceae bacterium, assembly GCA_046160585.1. GTDB lineage: Bacteria > Myxococcota_A > Polyangia > Haliangiales > Haliangiaceae > JABFXX01. The sequence goes on along the minus strand of JBJXGN010000229.1, from coordinate 10,280 downwards.
ACGAGGTTGCCGTGGCGATCGCCGAACACCTGGATCTCGATGTGGCGCGGCCGGAGGATCGCCTTCTCGAGGTAGACCGTTCCGTCGCCGAACGAGCTCGTCGCCTCGCGCACCGCACCCTCGAACGCGGCGGGCAGCTCGGCCTCGCCGGCGACCAGGCGCATACCCTTGCCACCGCCACCCGCGGCCGCCTTGATGAGGACCGGGAAGCCGATCTTCCTCGCGGATGCGAGCGCGAGCTCCGCGTTCGGGAACCCGTTGCCGTCGGGGCCGTTATCGCCCGGCACGACCGGCGCACCCGCGGCGGTGACTGTTTTTCGCGCCTCGGTCTTGGAGCCCATCTTGCGCATCGCCTCGGCCGAGGGGCCGATGAAGGTGATGCCCGCCGCCTCGCATGCGTCGGCGAAGTCCTCGTTCTCCGAAAGAAAGCCGTACCCCGGGTGCACTGCGTCGGCGCCACTCGCCTTGCAAGCCGCGAGGATCTTGTCGATCACGAGGTAGCTCTGTGCGGCGGGGGCCGGTCCGATGTGGAACGCCTCATCGGCCATCAGGACGTGGGGCGCGAGCCGGTCCGGGTCTGCATACACGGCGACCGTACCGAGGCCGCGCTCCCTGCAGGTCCGCATGACGCGAACGGCGATCTCACCTCGGTTGGCGACGAGAACCTTGCGGATGGGTTGGATCGAGTGGGACATGCGCGCGAACTTTACACCTGGGACAGCCTGGGGAACCCCGTAGGTCTAGACACACCCGGAGCCCCCGCGGGCAATGGCCCTACCCCTACGTTGCATTGCGGTCGGGGCCACCATAGAATCGAGCCAAATCGAAGCGTTGCGGGGGCTCTACCTGCCGTACGCGCGTTTGATTGGGAGAACGCCTTGGTCGATCCAAATACGCGGCAGGGAAAACGCACGCCGGTCACGCTCAAGATCAAGTTCAAGAGCGAGACGCTCGAACAGTTCATCGAGCGCTATGCGGTCGACGTCAGCCAAGGCGGCATCTTCATCCGAACCAAAGAACCGCTCGCCGTCGGTACGCAGATGCGTTTCGAGTTCCAGCTGCGCGACGCGTCGCCGCTGATCGCCGGCGAAGGCACGGTCGTGTGGACACGCGAGAACGATCCGAGCCGGCCCGCGATCGCGCCGGGCATGGGCGTGCGGTTCGACCGCCTCGCCGAAGGTAGTCAGGGAGTGCTCGAGCGGATCCTCTCGGAGAAGGCGAAGCAAGCACCGCAGCGCCCGCCGACGGACACGTCGAAGCCACCGGTGTTCACAGACACGCCGACGCGCGTCGCACCGGCGCCGGTGCAGGAAGCGCTGCTCGGCAACGAGTCCGGAGCGGCGAATCGCCCGTCGCGGAGGCGTCCCGACTCGTTCGGCGACACGGGTACGCCACTGCCGCGCCCGATGCCATTCCACTCCGACGCCGAGGACTTCGACGAGCAGGCGTTCGAAGAAGCCACGAAGGTCCGCGCGCTCGACGAGCTGATCGCGCAGACCGCCGATGCGGCGACGACGGACATGCCGGCCGACGAGCTCGCGTCGCGTCGCGCGGCGTCGCGCGATTCCACGGTCGATGAACGTCCCGAGGCGGATCGCGCCGCCACGGTCGACAACACGGTACGCGCACCGTACGCGGATCGCGACAGCGCCCCCGGCCTGCCATCGCCACCCGCGATCGAGCCGATGGCGTCCCGGCCCCACGGGAAAATCCTCGACACGACGCCGTCGCCGCGCAGTGAGGCGTCGATGCCGCCGATGAACATGCCGCCCCCCGCGAAGACCGTGCTTGGCCTCGAGCCGGCGCGCGCTTCGTTGCGTCCAGGGCCGTCGACGGCGCCGCCGCCCATGTCGCCGCCCATGTCGACACCTATGTCGTCCGGATCGCTGACGTCGCAGCCGTCGATCCGCGATGCGCCCACCAAGCCGACCGGGATGCGTGCCGCGGCCGCCGAGCCACGTGCAGTGTCGGCACCGCCGGTGCAGAAGTCCGGCAGCATCGCCGGACTCGCGATCCTGCTGCTCCTCCTCGTCGCTGCGGGTGGTGCAGCCGTCTGGTTCTTCGTGTTCCGCGAGGAGGCCACCGACGACGACATCGCGATCGACACATCGAAGCCGAGGCCCGGCTCGAACGTGAAGAAGCAAGACGGATCGGGCTCGATCGCCGTCAACAACACGAACCCGGGCTCGAACGGCACGAACGGCTCGGGCTCCGTGACGACCGGATCGAACGGCTCGGCGGGTATGGCCGTCGACGTCGGATCAGGATCGGCAGGATCGGCGGGCTCCGCGGCGGTGACGCCACCGAAGGCCGAGCTCGTCGACACGTTGATCACCGCGAGCGTTCCCAACGCGGAGATCGAGGTGGTCGGGACCAGTCAGAAGGGCCCCTCGCCGCTCAAGGCAAAGCTCGAGAAGGGCAAGGACTACAAGGCGCGAGTCCAGGCGCCCGGCTTCGTGAACCTCGACATCGATGTGAAGGGCGGCGAGGCCGTACCGAAGGCCAAGGCGACGCTCGTCCTGAAGAAGCGCATCGTCAGCGTGACGAGCGATCCGCCCGGCGCCGCGATCATGGTCGACAACGCGGGCACCGCGAAGACCACGCCGTTCGACCTCGAGCTGACCCCAGCGCAGGCCGCGCGCCGCATCGTGCGCATCGGCATCCGCAAGACGGGCTGGAAGGGTGTCGAGCGCGTGATCGACGCGAAGACATGGGTCGAGGACAACGACACGATGGTCGCGACCATCGATGCGAAGCTGGAGAAGCAACAGTTCGTCCGCCCGACGAACCCGCCGAACACCGGCTCGGGGTCCGCAGGCTCGGCGACGACCGGCACTGGCTCGGGATCGGACGCCAATGGCGCGGGCACCGGCAGCGACACGAGCGGCACGGGCTCTGGCTCCGAGAACGGTGGCGGAGGAACGCAGACGCCCACGCCTCCGGCCGGTAGTGCGGGCTCGGGATCGGCGGCACCCTCGGGACCCTCGGCGGGATCGACGCCGAAGGAGCCCGAGCCGGACTTCGTCACGAAGCCGTGAACACGGGCGAGCAACGCTCGCTCATGCGCGGCATTTGCACGTCGGGGAGCACGACCGCGGTCGGGCTCGTCCGCGAGCCTTTCGAGCGCGTCGATACCCTCGACGGGTGGCCTAGTTCGTCGAGCTCTTCTCGGCCTCGACCGCAGCGCCGCTCGCGCTACCGCTGGCCGCACTACCGCTTCCGGCGGCACTACCGCTTCCGGCGACACTACCGCTTCCGGCGGCCCTTTCGCTTCCGGCGGCACTTCCGCCTCCGGCACTACCGACGGCGTTGCCGGCGGCGCTGCCGGCGGGTGCCGATGCGCGGTAGTTCTCCCAGACGAGCTTCGCCGGGAGCTCCAGCGTGCGCTCGATCGTCTTTGCGGCGGAGCTCACGACGACGGCAGCCTTCACTTCGTCGTCGCCGGGCTCGGCCGGACAACCGGCATCGAGGAACTTCGCGGAGTACGCGTGGTTCGCGCTGAAGTCCGTCGGCTGAAACTCGCCCGCGATCTTGCACAGCTCGGTTCCGTCGCGCCGCGAGAGAGTGATCGAGTACGAGCCGGTCACGGCCACCGGCTTCAGCTTCTGATCGAGCAGCTGGAACATCGGCTTGATGCGGCCCTTCCCGTCGACCGCGAGGCGAAGCTCCATCTTGCTGAGCGTGCCGGTCTTCGCCGGATCCTCCTTTGGGGCTTTCTTGTCGCAGCCGAACGCGGCGAACACCAACAGTGCGAGTACGGATAGTTTCATCGCGGCGAACCATAGCTCGCAAACCTTCGTCTTGCCGTACTGCGGCGTGTCCTCCGCGCCGAACGTCGTCACTGGTTAGTGGACCGAGAGGGAGTCGAACCCTCGACCCGGCGCTTATAAAGCACCCGCTCTGCCGCTGAGCTATCGGTCCGCGATCGCCGATCGCGCACCGAGCGCGATCAGAGGAGGCCGTGACGGCGCAGCTTGTTTATGAACGTCGTGCGCGGCATGCCGAGCGCCTTCGCGGCGGTCGACTGGTTGCCGTTGGCGGCGGTCAGCGCTGCGGTGAGGCGGCGCCGCTCGATGTCATCCATCACGTCGCCGTGCGGCTTGGACGTCTCGCCCGCGAGCGGCGCGACGATCGCGGCTTCCTCTTCGGGCAGCGACGGTGCGCGATCGGACAGCTCGAGATCGGCGGCGCTGATCGCGGTCGCGTCGTCGGCGAGCACGAGTGCGCGCTCGAGCACGTTCTCGAGCTCGCGCACGTTGCCGGGAAACGAGTAGGCCATCAGCGCCGCGATCGCGTCGTCGGCGAGCGGCAACATCGGGCGCGCGCAGCGACGAGCGACGCGCGGGAGCAGTGCCGCGCACAGCGCGGGGATGTCCGCGCGGCGCGCGCGGAGCGGCGGAACGACGAGCTCGACCACGCGCAGACGGAAGTAGAGATCCTCGCGGAAGGTGCCCGCGGTAACCATCTCCTCGAGGTTGCGGTGCGTGGCCGCGACGATGCGCACGTCGACGGAGACCGGCGCGGTTGCGCCGACACGCAGGATGACCTTCTCCTCGAGCATGCGGAGTAGCTTGGGCTGCAGCTCGAGCGGGAGCTCGCCGATCTCGTCGAGGAACAGCGTGCCGCCGTCGGCAAGCTCGATCGGCCCGCGACGCAGGCGCGTGGCGCCGGTGAACGCGCCGCGCTCGTGGCCGAACAGCTCGGACTCGAAGACGGAGGCGGCGATGGCGCCGCAGTCGACGTGCATGAACGGCCCGTCGGCACGCGGCGAGCTCGCGTGAAGGGTGCGCGCGAGGAGCCCCTTACCGGTGCCGGACTCGCCGAGGACAAGGACGTTCGCGTCGCTGCGGGCGATGCGTTCGAGGTTCGCCTGGAGCTCTCGCATCGCTTTCGAGTCGAAGGCGAGCGTGGCGCCGTCGGTGGCGGCAAAGGCGCGCTTGCGCAGGAAGCGGTTCTCGTCCTCGAGGCGATCGCGCAGCTCGCGGATCTCGGCGTTCTGCGCCTCGAGCGTCTTGGTCTGCGACGCGAGCGTGCGCGACATGTCTGCGATGGTGCCGAACGCGCGTGCGTTGGCGAGCGACACCGCGAGCTGTGCGGCGAGCGCGCCGAGGAGATCTCGATCGTCGGTAGAGTAGAGATCGCCGGAGCGGCGCGGCCCGAGGATGAGCCAGCCCCCGATGTTCGACGAGTCGATGTCGGAGTCGGTCGTGACGTAGATCGGCACCGCCAAGCCGTCGGCCGGTGCGAGCGGCTCGCCGGGTGGGGCGGCGAGCGTCGAGTAGGCCACGCGCCAGGCGATGTCGCCGGTCGGATCGCTCGGCTCGCTCGGGTGGGTCCGGGCGCGCAGATAGAGCGTGCCGTCTTCGGCATGCACGGCGTCGACGATCTGGGCGACCGCTTCGCGCGCGAGGTCGTCGGGCTCGCGCAGTACGGCGAGGGACTCGCCCGCGTGGCGAAGCGCTTCGATGTAGTGCTGCCGATCGCGGAAGAAGCGGCGATCGACCCAACCGCCCACGCGCGTGCGGATCGGGCCGAACAACCCGGCGGCGACGAGGCCGGCGACGAGGTGCGGCCACGGACCGGTCTCGCCGAGGAGCGTGCTGGTGAGCCAGCCGGCCGCGAGCACCACACCGAGGTAGACGCCCACGGCGGCGCCCGTGGTGATCGTGTAGCCGAGCGAGCTCTTGATGAGCGCGTCGACGTCGGCGAGGCGGATGCGCAGGACCGCGAGGCCGTAGCCCACGAACCAAAGGATCGCGACCGTGACGACAAACGCTTGGTACCGATAGATGAGGAAGCGATCGAGATCGGCGATCGCGATCGGCACCGAGATCAGGATCGGTAATCCGCCGAGCGCGTGCGCGAAGAGCAGCCAGCGCAGCTGTGCACGCAGCGCGCCCGCTGCCGTGCGGTGCGCGCGGATCTGCGAGATCAACCCGAACGACGTGTGCACGGGGATCAGCGCGATCTGCGCGGCGATCATCGCGACCGCGTAGCGCAGCGCGGTGTCGGGGCGACCCGCGAGGTATTCACCGACGGCGATGCCCATCGCGATCAAGCAGCCCGTTCCCAGGACGACCGACAGGGTGTAGGACGCGCGCTTCCAGCGGCGCACGCGCACGGTGTTGGCCTCGCGGTGCGGGAAATCGATCGACAGGTGGAGCGAGAGCGGCGGACCGAGGAACAGCGCGACGAGGAACACGAGGCCGAGCGCAGGGTGAATGATCAGCTTCGTCCACGACAGCGCGCCGGTGTAAACGAGCGCATAGATCACGGCGCTGCGATAAAAGCGCTTCGCGTCGAGATCATCCGGCCGCGCGATGCGCGCGACGAGGCCGAACCCGAGAAGGATCGCGGCGAGCACCGCGGCGACGAGCGAGTCCCAGGGAACACGCGGCGGCTCGAGAGTGATCGGGACATCGACCAGCGAGATGCCCCGCATCACGCCGAGGCGCACGGTCTCGCCTTCGCCGCGCGAGAGGACGCGCATCGCGTAGTCGAGCGTGCCCGTGAACCTCGTGCCGTCAGCCGCGACGATGACCTCGCCCTCGCGAAGCCCCGCGCGATCTGCGACGCCGCCCTCCTCCACGTAGACGACGCGCTGGCCGACGAACGCGGCGAAGCCCTTGTCGGGCGCGCTCCACGCGGCGATCACGACCGCGATCGCGTAGGCGAGCGCCAGTGCCGGAGGCACGACGATCCACCAGGAAGCGCGGCCGTTGGCTGCCACGAGCGGACGCTTCCATAGATCGGCGCGAGCCGTCTAGGTGGAATCTTCCCGGCGAGCGGACACCCGCTACCGATCGCGCGCGCAACGGAACCCGACGGTGCCGTTGCGCGACGCGGGACCCATTCCGTGGAGCAGGCCCGCCTGCGCGAACTGGTTCACAGCACTGAGAAAGCTCCCGCCGAGAAGGAGGCGCGTGGGGGTCGACTCCGGCGTGAGGTTCACGCAGTTCGCGCACGGCTGCGGAAGTGCACCGAAGTAGTCGAGGGCCCACTCGTCCGCGTTGCCGACGAGATCCGCGTGGCCCCAGCGCGCGTCGCCCGAAGGCGAGCGACGCCCCACGACCTCGAGCGAGCCGATCGAGACCTTCGTCGCATCGTAGATCGCGCCCCACGGATAGGTGCGTTGCTCGCCGCCACCGAAGGCCGCGGCCTCGTGTTCTGCGGACGTCGGCAACCGCCCACCGTCCCAGATGCAGAACGCGAAGGCTTCGTACCAGGTGACACCGACGACGGGGAGTTGCTCGTTCGCGCCGGGAGCGGTCGTGTACGTCGCGCTCGGGCTTGTCGCGACACGCGTCGCGAGCTCGGTCGGCGACGGCGGGAGGAGCGAGCTCCAGCTCGATTGCCATCCCGAGCTCGGAGTACCGACGAGAGCACCGTCGCCAGCGTCGGGCGCGGTTGGCTGCGTGCCGAAGCCCGAGGTCACGAACGCGCGAAAGCGCTCGACCGTGACCTCGTAGCGATCGAGCGCGAACGGTGCGGTGGTGGCCGGGTACGACGCGTTGTTGTCACGGAGAAAGGTCGAGCCGTCGACGACGAGACGTTGGCACGCGAGGTCGTCGCAGTTGGTCAGTGGTGCTGCCGCGTCGAGCCCGGTGACACCACTGTCGCTGTCGCCGCGCACGCCGCCGTCGGGCCCGCTCTGGACGCCGTCGTCGACGGCGTCGAAGCCGAGCCGCCCGCACCCCACGAGAAGCACTGCGAGCAGCAACAGTCGCATGTGCCGTCCTCGTGCACGAGCCGCGCCCGACGGGCGTTCGCGGAGTTACCGTTCGTGATGCGACACGGCGCGGTCAGTCGTCGTCGCCATCGACGGCAGCGCGCAGGTCCTTCATCGCGCGCTGGATGAACTTGCGGTTCACACCCGCCAGCTCCGCAGCGCGCGAGACGTTCCCGCCGGTCGCTTTGAGCGCCTCGGTGAGATACGCGATCTCGAACGCTTCGGTGACGCGATCGCGCGCGACCTTGAGCGGGATCGAGAGATCGATCATCGCCGACGTGGGCGCGGTCGACGTGGGTGCGGGGGTGGCGTTGGGGACACCGAGCGCCGCGGCGCGCAGGACCGCGTTGCGAAGCTCGCGAACGTTGCCCGGCCACGTTTGCGCACCAAAGCCGCGTACGACGGACTCGGGCAAATAGACGGGCGTCTGTCCTCCCCGCGCAGTCTCGCGTGCGAAGTGCTCGACGAGCAGCGGAATGTCCTCGAGGCGCTCGCGCAGCGGCGGCAAGCCGACCCGCACGACGGCGAGGCGATAGTAGAGATCCTCGCGGAACTTTCCCGCGTCGACCTCGGCCGCGAGCGATCGGTGCGTGGCGGCAACGATGCGCACGTCGACGCGCCGCGCGTTGCTCTCGCCGACGCGGCGGATCTCGAGGCGCTCGAGCGCGCGCAGTAGCTTCGGTTGCAGATCGAGCGGCAGCTCGCCGATCTCGTCGAGGAACAGCGTTCCGCCATCCGCCGCTTCGAACGCCCCCGCGCGATCGGCGACCGCACCGGTGAAGGCTCCGCGCACGTGACCGAACAGCTCGCTCTCGATCAGGTTCGTCGAGACCGCCGAACAATCGAACACGACGAACGGTCCACTCGCACGCGGGCCTTCCTCGTGCAGCGCTTCGGCGACTAGCTCCTTGCCCGTGCCGGTCTCGGCTTCGACGAGCACGGTCGTGTCGGTGACGGCGATCCGTTCGAGCATCGCGAACACGCGCCGCATCGCGACGCTGTTCCCGAGCAGGCCCCCAAATCGCGCACGCGTCGACAGCGGAAGATCGATCTCGCCGTCGAGGAGGCGCAGCCGCAACGTCGTGCTGCCGAGGACGATCAGCGAGTCGGCGCGCGCCCATGCATCTCGAACGCGCACGCCGTCGACCGTCGTGCCGTTGCGGCTGCCGCCATCGATCACGCGAACGCCGTCACGCTCGATCGCGATGGTGACGTGGTGCCGGCTCACCGTTGGATCGGCGAGGACGAGATCGGCAGTGCGAGCACTACCTACCTGCACCGAAGGACCGGGCAATTCGACGACGCGACCGCGGTCGGGGCCGTCGGCCACTTCGATGTGCAGCGTGCGCGACCGGAACGTCGCGCGCTCGCCGAGCGTCTTGGTCGAATCGCCCCACTCGCCGTGCGACATCTCGCTTCAATCTACGCGACTGCGACATCCGAGGGGCACCCCGATCCTGCGAACTGTGCGGAATCCCGCTGTCGACTCGGGCCCGCCGGGTGCAGCTCTTGGGGGTACGATGAAAGGGATGCGTCACGTTGCGGTCATCGTTCTCGTCGTCTTCGCAGCGTGCGACGACGAGTCCTCCCTCGGGATCGAGGTATTTCCGGGCCCCGAGATGCGGGTCTTGGAGGGCAAGACGGTCGAGCACGAGCTCCGCCTCGACGGCGAGCGAGGACGCACGTTCGGGTTCGTAGGCGACGCGTCTGCGATGGCGCGCCTCGCGGTATCGACGATCGAGCACGACGGTGGGACGTTCTTGCGAGTGACACCGAGGTGCACCGCGGTCGCAGCGGGCGCGACCAACAGCGTGCTCGCACACATCGAGATCTCCGCACCGAATGCGGCGCCGGTGACCGTGTCGGTCACGATCGAGCCGCACGAGAGTGACGAGTGCGCGGTACAGGTCGTCGGGTGGTTGGGCCCCTGCACGGATCGGCCGCCGACGATCGAGCCAGAGATTCGACTCGATCCGCTGACCGGAGCGGAGCAGCGAATCTGCGTCCACGTCTCGGTGCCGGAGCCGATCGCGTCGGTCGATGTGACGTTTCCTCCCTGGCTAGGGCTCGCGCCACTCGTTATCAGCGGCGAGGGGCTGTTCGGGCTCGCAGGGCCCGTCGAGGCCGATCGCGAGCTCGTCGTGACCGGCGTGCTCGGAACGTTCCGCGGACGGCGCGACATCGACGTGCACTGGACCGGCGGCGGTTCTGCGCGGCTGGTCGTCACGGCGGGAGAACCGGGCGACGGTGTGGTGGGCGCGCGCAACACCCTCGCCAACGTCGCGGAGTACAAGCCCGGCATCCTGAAGTTCGCGACCTCGTACTACGACAAGCCAGGAACGGTCGCGTGCGTTCGCGCGACACCGAAAGCACCGACGATGACGCTCGTGATGCGCTCGGACCTCGACGAGATCATCGCCCAAGGCGACCTCGCGTGCGGCGTGACGATCAACGCGGCGGAGCTCGTGACCGCGATGGACTCCGCGGACGCCGAAGAGATCGACGTGACCCTCGAGCGATGCACGCCAGACCCCTTGTGCGTGCACCCCAT
>JBJXGN010000228.1:0-11507 GCA_046160585.1 Kofleriaceae bacterium | reverse complement strand
GGTCTGGATCAACAAGCCGATCGCGGATCAGTCTGACCAGATCGAGATCAACTCACTAAACTAATGCGTCCCGGTGTCTCAAACTCGTTGACAGGTTCCGCTGACCCACACGCACACGTTCACCAACACGACCGGCCAGAACGTCTCCTACCATTACATTCACGGCTCGAAGTGCAATGATCCCGTGGATGTTGTGGGCACCAAACAAAAAGGAAAGATCGTGGTGAGACCATGAGCTCCTCCGTCACTTCGAGGCCGCGAATGTGGTGCGTCGTCGTTTGTACGATGCTGATCTGCGGATCCGCCGCCGCGGATGTTCCCGTGCTGCCTACGTTGCCCACGCCGCCGAAGATCGATCAGAAGCAGGCGTCTGGCTTCAATCTCACGAAGCGGATGGAGCTCTGGTACCAGATCCTCACCGGGCGTGGCTGCATCCTGTCCGAGACCAACCCGGCGGGACAGATCCAGAACCTAGGCACGATGATCTCGAACCATCGCGACCGAACGGAGCAAGCCGCGCTGCTCGAATACTTCAACAACCACCTGGTGCCGCACGGTACCGCTCGTCTCGCCGGCGTTCCTGGATTCGGAACGTGGGCCGAAATCGCGGCGAAGAAGAATGCGTCGTTCGATTGGATGAAAGCGAACCTTCCCCAAGGTCCCGCGGACACGGCCGACCAGGCAAAGGCGTACATCGCTGCGTATCAAGCCTTCCGGACGCGCGTCACCGAGGATCACGCGTATGGCAAGGCGCTGCTCGCGGCATCGAGCTGCCACGAGAGCGATCAAGCACCGACGGGAAGGCCGCAAGGTGTCGAGCCGTTCACGATCTGGGTTCACCTGACCGCCGCGCCACAGCTGGAGGCGGCTCTGGCACCCGTTCGTGACAAGATCGTTCCGCAGACGCTTCCCGGCGAGGCCGAGGCCCAGGCCGTGCTGAACGAAGCGAAGTCGGCGACGCTCGACCGGCTGTTTATCTACGGAAAGCTACTCAAGAACGCATATTCGGCGTACGGCACGCTCGAGCGTGGCAAGCCGACCGCCGAACGTATGAGCTGGTTTGCCACGCTGTACGACGGTGACCGCGCCGTCCAGATGGCGGGGGCGCCCGCGCGCGTCATCGATCTGCAGGCACAGCTCGCTGCACTGGTCCTAAAACTCATCCCGAACGTCAAGCCGGCTCCGTCGGTCGGCGGCGGACCTGCCGGGATCGTGAAGAAGGCGTTGACCGGAAAACACATCCTCGCGTCCCGAGCGACGTCATCGATCCGCAACGCGGACAAGGTCACGACCGACCAGCGAACGTTGACCGAGACGACAGCGCTCGTCCGGACCTATCGGATCGCGTTCACGGCGTTCGACGTCCAGTGGGTCACCGCAGCGAAGGAGGGTTGGCTCGATCTACCCGGACTTCCCGTCGCGAAGGTCTGCGCCCTCCACAGCGCCATCATGCGCAAGTACTCCAAGGGCGTCGATGTCCAGCTCAACAAGTGGTTGGTGGAGCAGGGTGACGTGCTCTCTCCGATGCTGTGCGCCGAGAGGACGTCGACCAGCTCGTTCGCGGAGTAGCCCTCGATCCTCGAGACGCGTGCGCGCTGCGCACGGTGGCGACAGCTAGAGCCAGCGAACCGGTCACCCCACACGCCACCGTGGCGTCGGCGGATACTTGTCGTGTCGTCGAACGCGAGCCCGAGTCCGACCGATGGCTCGCAAGCAAGCGAGTGCACGGCCTCGTCCGATTCGTTCGGACTGGATCAGCGCTTGCTCGACAACGTGGCATGCGGACTCTCATCACGATGTCGCTCATCACCCTTGTCGGCTGCACCACGGATTCCGTGCTCGACGAACTCGACACGCAGGAGTCGGACGTCGACTACGACGGCAAGGGCGACGGATCCGAGGCGGCGAACTTCTTCCAGCTTCACTTCAACGGCGGCGAGTACATCACGCGTGTCAATCGCAGCTCGCTGAAGTGCGCCGACAACACGTATCGCGCTGCATGCGAAATCGATGCTGTGCAGTGGGAGGACACGAGCTTCACCCCAGCACAACAGACGTATCTGGAAGAGGTGCTTCACCAGTCCGACGAGCCCGGTGTCTCCCCCGTGATCCTGCGCGGCCGGATCGCTAAGCGGAGAGTCGATCTCGGCGGCGAGCTCGCGACCTATACCTACTTCTTCGTCACCGAGGTGTGGCGCAGCGAGACCGGCACACCCGGCCATGGCGTGTTCGTGTTCGCCAAGCGCGCCCGCAGTTGCACGTCGCCGTGCGAGGCGTACGCCGAGCGACGCCTCAACAGCACGACGCGCGCAGACATCGCGAGGGTCGACGTTTCCGATCTCGAGCTGGGCGCTCTCGAGGCCCCGACCCTTGCCGATCTCGACGGTGATGGTCTCGTCGTCGCGGGAGAGCGCTTTCGGTTCGGAGCTCAGGGCACGCAACTTCGCGGACGCCGTGCCTCCGCGGTGTATCGCAAGCTCGAGCCGAACGAGCTCAACGTTCCGTAGCGGTGCGCGTGTGAACGGCCCCAACCAACACCGACGAGATCGTGATCGACCAATCACGGACTCCTTTGGTGTCGCGCAAGGCCTGCGCGATGCCGGTGGAAGTCGCCGTTGAACGCAATTCCCGCGCTGAAACCGAGCCGAGTGATGGCGAGCGAGATGCAGCCATCGCGATCGATGCTCTTCACCAAGCCCGTTCGAGAGTTCATGACTACCGACGTTGCGTCGGTCACCCCCGACACGTCGATCTCCACGATCGCGCGGCTGTTCGACGAACGACGGATCTCGGCGGTCCCCGTGCTCGACCCCGCCGGAGCTGTCGTCGGAGTGGTATCGCGCACCGATCTTCTCCGCGTCGGCCGGATCCAGGCCGGCTCGCATCGCAAGGCGCACGTCCTGACGCTGCCAGAGAAGACGGCCGCCGACCTCATGCGCGAATCGACCCGCAAGCCGCTGACGACCGAGCCGACCGTGAGTCTGCGCGACGCCGCACGCAAGATCTGCGACGAGCGGGTCCACCGACTGTTCGTGGTCGACGGTGGTCGCCTCGTCGGCGTGATCAGCACGCTCGACATGATGGGCGCGGTGCGTGATGCCCGGATCGAGCACCCGATCAGCGACATCATGTCGAAGCCGCTGTTCACGATCCTGGCGCAACAGCCGATCAGTGCCGCGGTGGAGCGGCTTGGCGCAGCTCGCGTGACCGGTCTCGTCGTGATCGAGAACGAGTACCCCGTGGGACTGTTCACGCAACTCGAGGCGATGCAGTCACGCGATCTGCCGCGCGATACGCGGGTCGAGGACGTGTACGACCCAGCGATGCTGTGCCTGCCGGACGCGACCAAGATGTTCCGCGCAGCCGAACAGGCGAGTCGGCTCGGTGTAAGGCGCGTGTTGCCATGCAAGGAACGCGAGGCCCTGGGCATCGTGACCAGCTTCGACTTCGCGAAGCTTGTCGCGACAGCCTTGGCAACGTGACCAGCTTCTTCGCGAGGCTTGTCGCGACGGCCTGGGTGGGGAGCACGCGACGCACGCCCCGCGCTCGCCGCGCGTCACGAACAGCCGAGCGACACTTCTACATCGGGTGCGCCTGACACCCGATAGGTTTCGTCGCGCGGATCGATGAACAGTGTGTGGGCGTGGCCGTCGACGGTGGTCGTGCCGACCGTGATCCTCTCGCCGCGCTTGAGCGCATCGAAGTGCGACGGCAACAGCTCGAACCGGTGCGAGACACCACCATGTCCGTGCCAGAAGTCGAGGGTGACCACGGTGCTCGCAACGACCATCGCGACGCGAATGACGCCGGTTAGCGGTCCGAGCGTACCGTCGAGGTAAAGAGCTTGCGCGTGGGTGTCGTGCATCAGCACGACTTCGCCCACGCAAGCGTCCACACCGGCATCGCCGGTTGGCGGCGCATCGGACGCGTCTGTCTCCGGTGCATCGGGCAAGGGCGACTGGCGATCGGACTCGCGATCGCTCGCGCACCCGATCGTTAGCGACAGCAAGAGGAACTCGCGCCGCCGCATATCAGTACGCGAAGTCCGTCCACTCGCGGACGATCCGCTTGTAGGTGGTGGGTGGGTGCTGCTGCGGACGGTACGGTGCGACGAGACCCGCAGCGACAAAGTCAGCGCGCATCTCGCGGTTGTCGTAGTTGAAGTTGACGACGCGACCCTGTGCATCGACAAACCGCGACTCCGTGAACGGGTGCCACGTGAATGTCTCGTCGTTCCCCCACAGCTCGCCGTACGCGAGGATGTTGTCGTACCAGGCCTTGAACGGGCGGCCGGCGTCGCGATGACAGGTGTCGCACGACTGCTCGCTCACCTCGAACGCGGCCCCGTTGAAACCGGGCGGCACGATCGATCCAGAGCCCGCGGCACCCGCCGCCCACGCCGTTAGTCCGTTCGCTGCCTTCCATGCGATGCCACGCGCCGAGCGGAACGGCGTCGTTCGCAGGAGCAAATGAATCAAGTCGGCGTCCGTGCCCGCGAGCGCGGGGAGCAGCTCGCGCCCCGCGTCGCGCGCGGGAAACGCACCGGCGAAGTGCGTCGACGCGACCCGGTACGGGCTTACGTGGCTCGTGCCATCCGTGCCGCGAAGCTGCGCGACCAGCGCGTCGAGCGCCTCCGAGCCGGCCCAGTCGCTACGCTCGCCACGGCGCGTTTCGATCGCGTCGGCGAGATCGGTCGCAGCGGGGAACGGTCGATAGACATCGACGTCCCAGCCCGCGAGCGTGCGCGTCCGCGTCCGGATCTCGAATGGGTGGCGCTCACCGCTCTCGACGAGGAACAGCAACTCGCCGAACAAGGTGCCTGCCGGGAACATCCATTCGACGCGGTGCGTGTACATGTTCGGATCGCGCTGCCAGTACACGACCGGCAGCGGGGCGCCACCGCCTTGCGTCGGCGGCTGCCAGAAGTCGACCACCTCGACGTTTGTCACCGCGCCGATCGGCCGCCCGAACGGGAAGTGGAACACGCCGTTCTCGACGAAGATCTGCTGGTGCCCGCCCGGCACGGCGAGGTTGATCAGGCCGGGATCGATCGTGTTCGGCCGCATCCCGATCGGCGCGACGACGTTGTCGCCGAACGAGTCCTGGTACCCGGGCGTCAGCGAGTGCTTGTCGTACCAATACGTGCCGAGATTTTCGAGCGCGTCGCGAATGGCGCCCGGGACAACACACGGCATGCGCGCCGCGATCGTCGTCAGGCGCTCGTCGGGCATCAGCGTGACGGCTCGACCGCCGACGGGCACGACGAGCGGTACCTCGCATGGGTCGACCTCCGGCGTCGGATCGGGATCGGGATCGGGCTCACCGGGTTCGCCGGTGTCGCTGCCGGAATCGACCGCGGTGCACGCACCCACGGCCACGAACAACCAAAGGATCGTCGTCGTCGCCCTCACGTGGCGCACGATGCGCCGGTTCGCGATCGCGTGCGAGTACGGTCCGACAACAGCCGTTGACAGTTGTTGAGAGAGCGTCAACAACGGTTCACACGCTTGTTGAGAGCGAGTCAACACCGCGAAATCTTGTTGAGGACGCCTCAACAACGCGATACGAACGGGGATGCCCGC
This sequence comes from Kofleriaceae bacterium, assembly GCA_046160585.1. Classification (GTDB taxonomy): domain Bacteria; phylum Myxococcota_A; class Polyangia; order Haliangiales; family Haliangiaceae; genus JABFXX01. The sequence continues at coordinate 5,925 of JBJXGN010000228.1, read as the reverse complement.
GAAGGCCCGACGCGTGAAGCGTGTGAAACGCGTGATCACGCGGCTGGACAACGACGCCCGGCGAGCCCAGCTCCTAGCTCTGGGGCGTACGGCGTTTTCGAAGACTCCGTACGATGAGGTCTCGGTCGACGACCTCGCCCGTCGAGCGGGGCTCTCCAAAGGCCTCTTCTATTACTACTTCCCGAGCAAGCGAGACCTCTATCTGGCATCCCTCCAGGGAACCGCGCGCGATCTCCTCGACAAGCTCGTCACCAACGTCGCGAAGGAGACCGCACCTCGCCCGCGCGCCATCGCCGGCGTTGACGCGTACCTCGATCACGTGGCGAGACAGGGTCAAGCGTTCGTCGCTCTGATGCGTGGCGGTAACGGGGCCGATCCAGCGGTCGCATCGGTGCTCGAAAAGGTGCGCGCGGACCTCCTCGACGAGTTCCTTAGTGGCACGCCCATCGGTGTCGTTCTTCACGAGCGACCGCTGAGCCGCATCGCGATCCGCTCGTGGATCGGAATGGTCGAAGCCGCGAGCATCGAGTGGCTCACATCGACCTCGGTCACGAAGGAGGCCGTCCGCGATTTTCTCGTCGACCAACTGTTCGATCTGCTCACGCGCGTGCTCGGCCGCGAGGTCTCGCAGACGCAGCTCGTCGGTCCCGTCCCACCGCGTCCGGCGAAGAGTCGCCGCGATCGATCGACGTGACGACGATCGATCGCTGACCGGTCCGATTCTCAACAAGCGGGTACCATCACGTACGTGTCTTGGCCACGATGGCAGCTCGTCGCATTGCCCGCCTACTGGGCGTTGCTGTTCACGGCAACGCACTACCCACGTGTGAAAATCCCCGGCGAGCTCCCGCACGGCGACAAGCTGCTCCACTTCGGCGCGTTCGGCGTGCTCGCATTCCTGTTCTGGCAATTCGCGAGCGCACGCGGCCCGCTCCACCGTCGGTTCGTCTGGATCGCTGCCGTGGTGCTGGTGCCCTATGCAGCGCTCGACGAGTGGCTCCAGCAGTTCGTGGGACGCTTCACGGACGTGATGGACTTCATCGCGAACACGGCCGGAATCGTCGTGGTGCTCGGGGTGCTGGAGGGATACCGAAGAGCGCGAAGTCGATAACGACCATCGCGATTCGCGTCGACGAATTGCGCCTCGCGGATCGTGTTCGCGATGAGCTGCTCCCATGCGAGCTAACAGCGCCCCGACGTGACACCGCGGAGCGCGAATGCGAGCTGGCAGCACCCGACGTGACATTGCGGAGCGCGAATGCGAGCTGGCAGCGCCCAACGTGACACCGCTGAGCGCGAATGCGAGCTGGCAGCACCCGACGTGACAACCGTGGAGCGCGACGGTGCGCGATGCGGCTCCTCGATGAGCTGCGCGAGTTAACACCGCCCGGACGTGACAGCCGCGAAGCGCGACGGTGCGGGATGCGGCTCCTCGATGAGCTGCGCGAGTTGACACCGCCCCGACGTGACAACCGCGAAGCGCGACGGTGTCGCGACGCCCGCCGGCGTGATCACGGGGATGCGGCTCGCTCCTCGATCTTGCTCCTCGATCGCAAACAAGACCACGATCCCCTGGGTTGTCGCCGTCTGTCGTCGGGATGCCGGCTGTCGCCGAGGGAGGCAACTGACTGCGACAACGCGGAACCACTAGCCGAGCCGTGTGCGACACGATTGCCGCACATGGGGTCGCCGATCGCGGCCTTACGCCGGGCGCGCACCGTGCACTCACCGCGCGTATGCCCGGCCTACTCGCGTGCGTGCTCGGTCTGTCGGTGCTCGTCGGATGTCGACTTGGCTTCGACGAGGTTCCTCGCGCGACCGATCCGACCGATCCGGCCGATCCGAGTGATCCAGGCGTCGACGCAGGCGTGCTGCAGGGTATCTGCGACGGAGTGGATGCGGCGTGCTCTGGTGACAACCTGGTTTCGTGCGCGGATGGTCAGCCCGCAAGCGAGACCGTGTGCCCATGGAGCTGCGTCGCTACCGGCACGCCGCACTGCGGATCGCTTCCGCGCTTGATCGTCGAGACGGACTCCGCCACGACGATCCTCGATGACATCGACTTGAGCGCGACGCAGACGATCACGCTCAACGGCAATAGCGGTGCGATGAGCAGCATTCGTTCGTCGGGACCTGGGTTGGTCGACGGGATCTACTTCCTCGGCAATGGCACGCTCGCTCAGTTTCGTGCGGCGAGCTTCCACGTGGGGAGCCGGCTGCGGTTGATCGGAAGCACGGCGATTGCGCTGGTCTCCGATGGACCGATCGTCATCGACGACATCATCGACGTCACTGGCGGATGTCTCGATGGTGAGGGTGGACCGGGAGGTGGCGCGGGCGGTGGCCCGTACCGTCGCGGCTACGGCGTGGGCGGCGGCGAGACCGACTTCGGCAACGGTGGTGGGGGTGGCGGCAACGGAAGCTCGGGTGGGAGCAACAGCACGGGAGAAGCGAGTGGCGGCGTCGGCTCTGCCGGGCCGTTCGTACTGCGCGGCGGTGGTGGTGGCGCGGGCGGCGGTGCCTCCACGTACGGCGGGTATGGGGGCGGTGGTGGTGGCGCGTTGCAGATCGTCTCGAACACGAGCATCACCATCACTCCGAACGGCGGCATCAACGCGAGTGGGTGCGGAGGTGCCCCGGGTGGATTCACGTACGGACCTGGAGGAGGTGGTGGTGGCGGTGGCGCGATCTTCCTCCAAGCCCCCGTTGTCACCATCGCCGGCAAGCTCGCCGCGAATGGCGGCGGTGGTGGCGGCGCGACGGGGAGTGGGACCGCCGGGCAAAACGGTGCGCTGTCGCGAACCACCGCCAGCGGCGGAACCGGCGGTGGACGTGGCGCCGCCGGAGCGACCGCTGCAACGGCATCGACGACGGCGACGGCCGGCGGCGGCGGCGGCGTGGGGCGCATGTTGTTCGAGACACGAGACGGTGGCGTTTCGATCGAGCAGACTGCCGTGATGAGCCCGGCGATCGCCGATGGTGCGTACACGACGAGCCGTCCTGCGTTCGTGGAGTGAAACGCAGTGCGTCGAGCACCAGGTGCAAGACCTGCGCGCGCATTCGGCGAATCGCGCGAATCTTGCGGGAATTGCGGGCTGGAGGGAGGGTACGCGCATTGCTCGCGTGAAGATCATGCAAACCGGTACGGCCCGAGCTCAGGAGGTCTTGACCAACGCTGTCGCTGCGGCGGTCATGGCGCCGAGCGCTCACAACTCGCAGCCCTGGCACTTCCGGATCATCGGCAGTCGTCTCGACGTCTTTGTCGATGGCGACCGGCATCTGCAAGTGATCGATGCGGAAGGACGCCAACAACTCCAGAGCGTGGGATGTGCACTGTTCAACGCCCGGGTCGCGGTGCGGGCGATGGGCTTCTCGGACGTCGTGACCACGGTGTTCCGCGATCGCGACGAGCCCGGCCTCGTCGCGTCACTGTGCCTCGGGCCGCCGCACATCACGACATCGACGGACCACCTGCTCATGCAGGCGCTCCCGCTGCGCCACACCAACCGGCGCGCGTTTCTCCCACGCCCCGTCGCGTCGCACGACAGCGAGGTGATGGCCGGGGCCGCAGCGATAGAGGGAGCGGTCTTCGTCCGTCTCCATCCCGAGCACAAGAAGCAGCTCGCCAAGATCGTCGAGAAGGCGGATGAGCTGCAGCTCGGGGATCCCGCGTTTCGCGACGAGCTCTCGAAGTGGCTCATCCCGTTCGGTAGTCGCCGCAAGGACGGCATTCCGTTTGTCGAGAAGGAGTACGGCTCCAACATGCCATTCACGATGATGCACACGCTGCGCTCGCCGGGGCTCGGCGCAAAGTTCGGCACGATGGAGGAGATGCTCGTCGGCGGCTCGCCGATGGTCGCGGTGATCGGCACGCGGACCGACGACAGGGATGCGTGGATCGCGTGCGGTCAGGCACTCGAGGCGGTCTTGCTGCACGGCACGGCACGCGGACTCTCGGCCGCCTTCATGAACCAGGCCCTCGAGCTGCCGGAGATGCGTGCTCGTGTCGCCGAGCTCGTGCCCGAGATGCAGTTCCCGCAGATGGTGCTCCGAATGGGCGTGCCGGCGGAGCCCCTCCATCATCCGGCCCCCCGTCGCGATCTGTCGGACGTCCTCGAGATCTGTTCGTAGCTGCCGCGCGGCTCCGCCGACCGTGACGGATGCGGCGCGACGGCCGTCCCGACAGCACTTGCCACCCAGTGCCGCTGCACACGTGTCAGCCTCGAGTGTATGCGTCGCGCAGTGCTCCTCGTATCGCTCGCGCTCGCATCGACAGCGCGCGCGACACCGTTCCGACTCGCCGGCGGGCACGTGAACTACGGGATCGGCGGCGGCACGGGCGCGCCAAGCGGAGCGTGGCACTTCGTCGACCTGGGTGTCGCCACTGGATGGCTCGTTAGCGAAGCCAATCGTGATGGTCTGTTCGAGACCGATAGCGGTCTCATCCTTACGGGCTCGATCGTCTCGGGCCTCGGTACGTATCCGACGTTCGTGAACATCGGTGTTGGGCAGGGCATCTCCGGAATCCTCGGAGGCTCGGCAACGCTCGATCTGGTGACACGGGTCGATCCGGATCCCACAATGGGCCTCGGCGTTCATCTGACCGCGGATCTCGTCGGGATCCAGTCGACGTTTCGCATCATGGTCGTCGGGCTCGACACTCAGCTCGTGGCGATGTGGACGGTCGGCTTCGGCCGGTTCTAGATCGGAGGGGAGACCGGAGGAGACCCGCGGAGGAGAGACCGGAGGAGACCCGCGGAGGAGAGACCGGAACGGGGTTAGTTCGCAGAGACCGGAGGAGACCCGCGGAGGAGAGACCGCGGAGGAGAGACCCGCGGAGGAGAGACCGGAACGGGGTTAGTTCGCACGAGACCGGACGGAAGGAGGAGAGACCAGGAGGAGAGACCAGGAGGAGAGACCGGAACGGGGTTAGTTCGACGGGCGCTCTCGCACGAGACCGGACGGAAGGAGAAGAGACCGGAACGGAGAGGAGAGACCGATTCGGAGAGACCCGGAGAGGAGAGACCGGAACGGACCCGGAGAGGAGAGACCGGAACGGGGTTAGTTCGATGGGCGCCGGGCGCCCTCGAGCCGACACTCGCTAGTTCGATGGGCGCCGGGCGCCCTCGAGCCGACACTCGCGCTCCAGAATCGTGAGCGCACGACGAGCGACCGAAGTAGAACTCGTGCGGATCCGGAATGCAGCGGCGCACACGGAGCGCATCCGAGCGGTAGGGCGAGTTCGGAACCACGAGCGCGTGGCTGAAGGAGAGACCGGAACGGGGTTAGTTCGACGGGCGCCAGAATCGTGAGCGCACGATGAGCGACCGAAGTAGAACTCGTGCGGATCCGGAATGCAGCGGCGCCACACGGAGCACATCCGAGCGGTAGGCCGAGTTCGGAACCACGAGCGCGTGGCTGTCAGGCTGGCGGCGATAGTGACGCGACGGGGACCGCAGCGAACTTGGCAAGCCAGTACGTGCCGGGTGGGAACATCGCCTCGCGATGCTCGAGCCAGCGTTGTCGCGCGGCTCGATAGGCCATCAGGAACGCACGGTAGTCGAGCAGCGCACTGACGCGCGACTCCTCGCTTCCTGCGAACCGCGGGCGCAGGGTGCGGCGCGGCTCGATCGACGTCGGCGAGTCCTTCCACGACTGGTCGAGGATCTGGCGCCGCCCGAGCACTCCCGCGCCGGTGCGCATGCGCTGCTCGGCGACGTCGTGCTCGACGGCTTCGACGCCGGCTCGAACCTTGGCGAGCACGTCGTTGCGCTCACCGAGCTCCGGCGGGATGGTCATCTCGAGCGTGACCGACGCTGGCATCGGCCCGTTGGGACGGAAGAAGTGGAGCGGGCGTCGGCAGACGATGGGGCGACCGGAGAGGAGGTTTGGATAGCCGTTTGCCCCGGGCCAGTGGTGAACGCG
>JBJXGN010000227.1:0-14215 GCA_046160585.1 Kofleriaceae bacterium | reverse complement strand
GGCCCGGGTCCGTGCGCACGGACCACCCCGATTCACGGGGGCGCGATGCTATCGACGCGCGAGCGAAACACGCTGGCCGGATAGTCGCGACGGAAGTCGTTCGCCTTCGCCTTCGCGCCCGCGACGTCGCCTTTCGCGACAGCGAGCTCGATCGAGAGCACGCGTTGCTCCTCGACGAGTACGCCGCGCGGGAACCGCATGCCGTGCTCGATCAGCGACTTGCCCGCGAGCTGGAAGTCACGATTTCGCAGCGCCGAGCGCGCGACGTCGATCAGCTCTCGCTCGCGCGCGAGATCCGTCGCGGTCATGGGTGGGACATCGCGCGTTGAGACACCTGCGTCGCGTTTCGCGCCATCGTCGCGCGTCACACCACCGGCGTCGCGCTTCGAGGAGGCATCGCGTGATGTGACGTCGCGGGACGTGTCGGTGATCGGCGCGTAGACGTCGTCGTTCGGGCCATCGATCGGCGTCCTCGCGTCGGTCGGCACGTTGCGCTGCGCATCGTTGTAGGTCGCGAGGTCCGCGGGCGCGACGACGGCCGTCGGCGCGGAACGCGGCCGAAGCTCGCTAATCGCCGCGCCGACACCACCGCCGGCGACGAGCGCACCGACCACGAGTGCCGCGGTCTTCGTCGCGAACGCGCTCGCCGCGGCACCGGCGGCCACGCCACCGGCGACGACGCCCGCACCGGCGCCCGCAGCTCCCACGCCCGCAGCACCTGCATCCATACCCGCATCCCCGATGCCAGCACCACCATCACCGCCATCACCGCCGCCATCGCCACCGCCATCACCACCGCCAGCACCACCGCCATCACCGCCATCGCCACCGCCATCACCACCGCCGTCACCACCACCATCGCCGCCATCGCCGCCGCCATCGCCGCCGCCACCGCCGAGCAACGCGGCGGTCGACACGCCGACCACGAGCGCGAGCTTGCTCGCCATGCGGCGGCGCTGCGCGGGCGTCGGCCCACCGTCGAGGCCTTCGGCCAGGAGCGCGGCGCGCATCCATGGATCGAGCGGCAGATCGCCCGGCTCGCTCATGCCGCCCCTCCCCGCGTCTGCGTGATCGCGTTCGCGATCGCGAGCCGCGCGCGGCGCAATCGCGTGTACGCCGTGTTCACCGGGATCGAGAGCGTCTCCGCCACGTCGGTGACCGCGACGCCGTCGAGCTCCGCGAGCACGAACACCGCGCGCGCTTCCTCGTCGATCGCGTCGAGCGCTTTTTGCGCGAGCTCGATCGCCTGTCGCTTCACGGTTTGTTTCTCGGGCGAGCTGCTGCTCTCGCTCGCGGCGAGCTCGTCCTCGAGCTCCTGCTGCGCGCGCCGCGCGTTCTTGCGCCGGTGCTCGCTCGCGATGCGATATGCGATGCCGAACAGCCACGGGCGCAGGGGTCTCGCGCGATCGTACTGGTCGAGCTTGCGATGGACGACGAGGAACACCTCGTGCGCCACGTCCTCCAGATCCGACGACGGAATGCCGAGCCGGCGCACCGATGCCCAGACGTAGTCGAGGTTCGCGCGATACACCGTCGCGAAATCGAGCGCGCCGGCGGCGTCGGTCACCAGCGATATCCCAGCGCCAGATCGAAGCCGACCTGACCGAAGCCCACGCGATACCGCTCGACGCCCATCGACTCGATCTTCACCGATGGTAGCGGGACCGCGAGCTCCACGGTCGGGCGAAGAAACGCGCGGCCGAGCGGGATGTGCAGCCCGGCGGAGAACGCGGTCTCGAAGAACGTCCCCGAATAGTCGGCGCTGCGATCCGGCGATACCGGGTCGAAGTTGTAGTCCCCGATCTCCACTGACTTGTTGCCGACGCCGACTGCGGCGCAGAACAGGAAGAAGCCCTGGCGACGACAGCCTTCGGCGAGCAGCTCCACCTGGTTCGCGCGGAGCGACAGTTCGTTCTCGACGTTGGTCGCGCTCGACAGGCGCGCGAGCATCCCGATCCGCCACGCCGGTAACAGGTACGCCGCGCGCAACATGAACGCCGTCGCCAGATCCGGATGCTGGCTCGTCAGCCCGCCGATCGCGAACGCGATCTCGTGCTTCGGCGGCGCCGGAGGCGCTGCGGGCGTGGGTTGAACAAGTCCTCGCCATCCGGGTGGCTCGTAGGTACGGCGGGCGTCGGGATACGGTGCAGGTCGCACGAAAGGTTGTGTCGTCGTCGGTGGATACGGCGCTGGCGTCGATGCCGGTGGTGGCGGGGTACCGTCGAACGATGGATCGATGATCACGGCGAGCGCGAGCTCGAGCGCGTTGACGGCGTCTTCACACTTCGAGGTCGGCCCGATCGCGCGGCGGGAGATCCCGCGTGTCCCGTCGCGCAGCTCGATCGCGGCGACGAAGCCCGCCGCCGTCTGTTTCACGTCGATGAACGCCTTGCGATCGGAGTCGCCGAAGAAAGGATCCCGCCCGAGCCTCGCGAGGACGCCGGCGCGAAGACTGATCTCGTCGGGGCAGTTCGCGGGCGCGATGTATTCGATCGCGATCGTCGGTCCGGGTGGCACTTGGGCCTCGGCGACTCCGGCGGTCGCGATCGCGATCGCGATCACGAACACACCCGGGGCGCCGCACACGTTCACCCGCCGTGAGTATCACAGGGACTCGTGTGGCTCTGGAGGAACTGCGGGCCTCGCTATCGACGTGCGGTCGGCCCCACACCTTCGGGGTGCCACTGCACGCCCGAGCCCGGCTGCTCCTCGACGACGGATCCGTACACGAGCCACCCGCCGAGCGCGGTCACGCCGATCGCCGCGCCCGTCCCGATGATCTCCTCTCCTCCGACCCGACCACCGTCGGCGAGCGCCGAGATGATGGCGATGTCGGCGAGCACGCCGAACACGAGGAGCGGCCAGCCGACGAGTCCTTTCCACCGTGTGCTGCGCTGGAGGCCGACCGAGTGGCGATACGCGGACACCTTCGAATCGGCGTTGATGAAGCCCATACTCGTTCGCTCCTCGTCGTTGACGAGCGTGAACCGAAGCGACTTGTTGCCGGGCGTCGTGTCCATCACGCACGGTGTGATGCACACCCGCGTCGAGACCTCGAGCGAGCCGCCGAACGTCTTCGCGCCGAAGCTACCGCCCATGGAGCCGCCGCGGACCTCCTCGACCACGGCCGGGCCGTCGGCGACGTCGAGCACGACGCGCGTGAGGCCGGGTCCCGGATCGCCTTCGAGCGACACGGTCGGGAGGACCGGGGGCGGGGCAAGCGGAGCGGCGTGACGGACGGTGCGCCAGCAGCCGGTCGAGCTGATCGAGAGAGCGAAGAGGAGGACTGCGGAGACGGTCGTGCGTGCGTTCATGCCTTCGAATTGGCGATTCCTCGTCGGTCCGTTTCGGCGCCCCAAAGAAAGATCGAAGAAAGATCGAAAACAGACCAAAAAAATCGATCAGCCGAAACGGAAACGGACGCCCGCGCCAATGGCTAGGAGGGGCATCAGGTGACGGCGGCGAGGAGCCCGAGCGCGCGCTCCGCATAGAGGATCGAGAACACCACGACGAGGTCCACGAGCGTGATCACGCTGCCGTAACGCAAGAAGCGCACGAAGCTGATCTCGCCGCGAGGTCCCGCGCCCTCCATCACGATGATGTTCGCGACGCTGCCGAACAGCGTCAGGTTCCCCGCGACCGTCGAGCCGACCGCGAGCATCACGAAGCCCCAGGCCGGATCCGGCATCTGCGGAACCCACGCGACCGCGACCAGGACGAGAGGCACGTTCGACACGAGGTTCGAGATCACGACGATGAACGCGAGGAACGCGAGGTCGCCCCAGATGTCACCGCGCGCGACGAGCGGCGCGACGTAGCCGAAGATCTCGTCGAGGACGCCCGCGTGCGCGACCCCTGCGACGACGATGAACAACCCCGCGAAGAACACGAGCAGCTGCCAGTCGACGAGCGCGAACGCCTTCTTCGGCCGGGGTGCAGCGTGTCCAATGCCCGCGACGACCATCAGGCCCGAGGCCGCGATCATCGCCGCGCCCGCGAGGCTCACACCACACGCGGCGAGCACGGCGAACGCGGCGAGCGCGGTGAGACCCTTGATCGCGAGCGGCTTGTCGAGCGCGGGCTTCGGCGGAGAGCGCTGCGCGAGCGGCTCCGTCGGGAGCTCCTTGCGAAACAGCCACGCGATGATGGCGGCGTTCGCCGCGAGGCACGCGATGCCCGCGGGCAGCGTGAACACGAGGTACGGCAGGAAGCCGATCGTGTCCTGCGCGGCCGCGCCGACGATCATGTTCTGCGGGTTGCCCGAGAAGCTGACGAGGCCACCGACGTTCGCGGCGCTCGCGAGCGCGAGCAGATACGGCAACGCCGGCAGGCGCGCCTCGACGACGACCGACACGACGAGCGGCGTGAGCAGCACGCACACCGTGTCGTTGAGCAGCAACGCCGAGAGGCCACCGACCACGAACGTGAGCCCGAACAGGAGCGAGCGCGCGGAGCGGGCGCGAACGAGCACGTGATACGCGGTGAACTTGAAGAACCGTGCCTCCGCGAGGTACGCGGCGATGAGCAGCACGCCGAACAGGAGGACGACGACGTGCATGTCGATCGCGGCGATCGCGCGGTCCATCGGGAGCCCACCGACGAGCACCATCGCGGTGGCACCGACGATCGCGCCGGCCGGGCGATCGAGGCCGATCCAGTGCAGCTGCCGACTCGCGATCACCAGGTAGGTCAAGCAAAAGACGACGAGGGCTCCGACCACTGCGACACCTACGATACGCCGAGTCCACAGCGGTCTAGAGGTTGCGAGGTCCCGAGATAGACCGGATCGACGAGGATGGCGTTGGGGGTCCCATGTCCCGTCGATATCTGATCATCGCTTCCATCGCCGCCCACGCCATCCTCGGCGCAGGCCTCTTCATCTCGGGCATCTGGAAGCTCGAGCGCCTCGACTACAAGCACCGCGCGAGCCTCGCGCTCGGCGCGATGCTCCCACCCGGCGAATCCGGCGGTGGCGAGGGCGAGAAGCGGGATCAAGAAAAGAAGAAAGAGAAGAAGAAGAAAGAGAAGAAGGAGAAGACCAAGGTCGAGCTGCGCCAGGTCCACAAGATCGAGCAGGACAAGCCCGAGGAGGTCGCAGTCGATTCGACGGGTGGTAGTGGGGAGGGTGAGGGTGACGGCGACGGCCCCGAGGTCGGCCCGGGCACTAGCGGTGGCGGTGGCACGTGCGATCCGGCGGTCGACCCGAACCAGTGCCAGGAGGCGCCCGTCATCCACACGCAGACGTGCGGGGACGGCATCCTCGAGGCCCCCGAGCAGTGCGACGACGGCAACCGCGCCGACGGCGACAAGTGTTCGTCGGCGTGCCGGATCGAGCAGATCCTCCTGCCGCCGGGGATCTTCGGAGCGATGCGCATCGCGGGCGACACGCAGATCGTCCCCCCGGACACCGTGAAGACGCAGATGTTGCGTGATGGCAAGGAGCGGACCGTGGGCTCGTTCACGCTGTGTATCGACGCGGGCGGGCGCGTGTCGTCGATCGCACCCATCACCGGCGGCACGAAGTACCCCGCGTACGATGCGAAGATCACGACCGCCATGCGCGCGTGGCGTTACAAGCCGCACTCCGTGTCTAGCCAGGGCAGGGTCTCCGCGGTGCCGGCGTGCTCGGTCGTCACGTTCGTCTACACGATCAAGTAAGCTCCGGCCCGCGTGGCCGACCTCGCGATCGAAGTGAAGGAGCTCCGGAAGACGTTCCGGACCCCGTTCGCGCGCCGCAAGGTCGAAGCGCTACGAGGCGTGTCGTTCACCGTCGAGAAGGGTCACCTGTTCGGCTTCGTCGGCCCCAACGGAGCCGGGAAGACGACGGTGATCCGCACGCTGATGGGCCTGATCCGTCCAACGAGCGGTTCGGCGACCATCCTCGGGCACGCCATCCCGAGCCGCGCCGCGCGGTTCCGCGTCGGCTTCCTCCCCGAGGCGCCCTACTTCTACGACTACCTCACCGTCGGCGAGTTGCTCGATCTCGCGGGCCGCCTGTTCGGCGTGCCGTCGGACCTCCGCAAGAAGCGCGCGGACGAGCTGATCGAGCGCGTCGGACTGTCTCGCGCGCGCACGCTGAGCCTCAAGAAGTTCAGCAAGGGCATGCTGCAACGCGCGGGGCTCGCGCAGGCCCTGATGAACGATCCGGACCTCGTCGTCCTCGACGAGCCGATGTCGGGCCTGGACCCGATCGGCCGCAAGGAGGTCCGCGAGCTGATGCTGTCGCTGCGCGACGCCGGCAAGACGGTGTTCTTCTCGACGCATATCCTGTCCGATGTGGAGGCGATCACCGATCGCGTCGCGATCGTCGCACGTGGGGTGCTCGTCGCGAGCGGGACGCCGCAGGAGCTCGTCGCGCGCACGCTGCTCGGCATCGACCTCATGGTCCGCCTTCCAGACGACGCGAAGGCCGGTGAGCTGACGGCAGGAGCGACGCGCGTGCGCCACACGGGTGACGAGCTATCGCTCACGCTGGCTGCCACCGACGACGTCGACGCGTGGATCGCGCGGGCGCATGCCGCCGGCGCGAAGATCCTCTCGGTGTCGCCGCGCCACGAGACGCTCGAGGATCTGTTCCTGCGCGAGGTCGCGAGCGCCGACGCGACGGCACCCAAGGAAGCCGCGTCGTGAGCGAACCTAGCCTGCGCCACGTCGACGTCGTGCGCCGGGCACGGGTCTCCTCCATGTCCGCCGGGGTCCCCACGTGAGCGGCGTGTTCGGGCGCATCTGGGCGATCGCGCTCAACACGTTCCGCGAGGCGGCGCGCATTCGCGTGCTGTACGGGATCCTCGTGCTCGTCGCGGGGGCGAACCTGTTCGCGCTCGTGCTCGGTCAGATGGCGACGAACGAGGAGGCACGCGTCGCGCGAGACGTGGGGCTCGCCGGCATCTCGCTGTTCGGATCGATGACCGCGATCTTTCTCGGCGTGTTCCTCCTGTACACCGAGGTCCAGCGCCGGACCATCCACGCGATCGTGTCCAAGCCGATCGAGCGCTGGGAGTTCGTGCTCGGGAAATACGCCGGCATGGCGCTCGTGCTCACCGTGCTCGTCGTGCTGTTCGCACTCGCGATGGTCGCGATGCTGGCGATTCAGGGCGTCGCGGTGACGGATGTGATCGCGAAGGCCGTGGTCCTCGCGTGGTTCGAGGTACTGACCGTCGCCGCGATCGCCATCTTCTTCTCGTCGTTTTCGACCCCGTTCATGTCCGGGATCTTCGCGCTCGCGATGTGGGTCATCGGCCGGGTCACCCCCGACGTCGAGGCGGCCACCCGCGACGCTTCGACCTGGATCCGCACCCTGGCCCGGGTGGCTCTGGAGATCGTCCCGGATCTCCACCTGTTCTCGGTATCTGGCCGTACCCTGGACGACGCCCACGTCTCGGTCCATGCGGACTTCGTGTCGTGGGGGTACGTCGCTGTCTCCAGCCTGCACGGGCTGGGCTGGATCGTAGGCCTCCTCGCGTTGGCGGCCCTCTTGTTCCACCGACGGGACTTCGCCTAGATTCTCGGCCCGATGGGCAAGAACCTGGGCGGAGAGATCATCGATTTGCTGGAGTCCGAGCGCGTCGATCTGCGCGTCGCTGCGGTCACCGTTCTCTCCGCGGTCGGGAAAGGAGATAAGACGGTCGTGAGCGCGCTGACCGACTCTCTCGCGGACACGGACGGCGTGGTCCAGCGCATCGCGCTCGAAGGTCTCGCAGACATGGGGGCGAGCGGCATCGCGGCGAACCTCGTGCCGCTGCTTCATTCGGGCGACGAGTCTCTCGCCGAGCGTGCCGCGCAAGTGCTCGCGCAGCAGGGTGCGGCCGCAGAGTCCACGCTGCGCAAGGAAGTGTCGGCCGGGCCGGTGAGCGCGCGGCGCGTGATGGCGCAGCTGCTGATCAAGCGCGGTACACAGGCCGCGCTCGACGCAGTGCTCGACCAGCTCCCCGACAACGAGTTCGGCGAGCAAGCGCTGCAGCTGATCCGTCACGAGCTCGATCAGGGCAACGAGAAGCTGGCGAACCAGATCGAGAAGGCCGCGACCGAGCGCGCGAGTGAAGCGAACAAGGAGCTCGCGAAGGCGTGGACCAAGGCCGTGAAGGCCGCCGACGCCGCAAAAAAAGAAACCGACAAGGCGGCGAAGAAGACCAAGAAGAACGGCGCGACGAACGGCCAACACGGCCACACGCCGTCATCACACGACCCCACACGCGACGTCGATGTCGCCCGCGGCATCGTCGAGCTCGGCGCGTTGCTCCGTCTGATCGGCTACCTCGGCCGCGGGTCGACGAAGACGATGCTGCTCAAGTATGCCGACGACGCCGATCAGCCGCGGCCGATCCGCCTCGCCGCGATCGCGGGCCTGCGCCGCCTCGTCGCGCAGAGCGAGGCGAAGGGGACGGAGAACGTGGTCTCCGCGCTGATCGAGCTCGCCGATAGCGATGACCTCGCGGTCGCGCAGTCCGCCGTCGACACGCTCCGTGGGGCGCGCATCCCCGAGTCGCTCGCGAAGTCGTTCGCCGGGCTCGCGAAGTCGAAGAACCCCGCGGCGCAGATGCTCGCGATGGAGCGCATGCCCGCCGGTGGCGGAGCGTCTGCCGTGAAGGCGCTCGTCGAGACGCTCGCCGGCGACGATCCGTCGGCGCGAGACGCGGCCGCGCGGGGCCTGTCCAAGGCGCCCGAGGCGGTGCTCCCTGTGACCCGCGCGCTCCTCGCGACGACCGACGAGCAGATCGCGCGTCGCTATGCGGGTGTCGTGCGCTCGCACCGCGGCAACATTTCGAACCAGGCGATCGACGAGATCGTCGAGCAGGTCCGCGAGTACATGGACCTCCATTTCAAGAACAAAGCGACCGCGGACAAGATCGTCCTCGAGCGCGTCCTCGCGGAGCTCGTGGCCGATATCGCGCCGGCGAAGCACGTCGAGCTCTTGTTCGATCGTGCCCAGCGCCTGCGCAAGCAGGGCAAGTCGGTCGAGGCGTTCGGCAGCCTCAAGCCGCTCCTGCGCTCGCGCGCCGACATCGACACCGCGATCGACGACGAGCAGCGCTTCTTGATGGCGCTGCTCTCGCTGGAGGCTGCGGGTGAAGGGCTGATCCGTACCACCCGCACCGACGATCCCGTGTTCGAGCAGTTCGCGCGCCTCGCCGCGAAGGGCTACCCCGTCGCGAAGAAGCTCGCCCGCGAGAAGGATCTGTCCGACGAGGCGCTGTACGCGCTGGGCTTCCGCTTGCTCGAGTCCGGTGATGGCTCCAACGAGGAGCTCGGCGCCGAGCTCCTCCAGGGCATCATCGAGGAGCGCCCGCGCAGCAAGCTCGCGAAGGCGGCGAAGAACAAGCTCAAGTTGACCGGTCATCTCGACGACGACTGAATCGATCTCTCGCGTGTGCGCGTCACGTGCGCGACCCGCGCGTTCTACAACACCGGTGGCGGCGCGATCTGTCCGCCGAGCGTCAGCGTGCCGTGGATCTCGATGTGTCCCGCGCCGCCGCCACCACCGCCACCTCCGGTCGTGATGACCGATCGAGCCTCGCCGGCACCGCCGACGATGACCGGACCCGCAGCACCGCGTCCGCCCTTCCCCGCACCCGCCGCGTTGGTGCCGCCCTCGGGCATCGCGATTGCACTCTGCGCTTCGTGTCCGCTGCCGGCGTTCTCGATGCCGCTACTGCCACCACCGCCGCCGCCACCGTTGGCGAACACCTGCCCCATGACGAGGATCGTCGGCGCGTCGAGACCGACCATGCCGCCTGATCCGCCACCGCCACCGCCACCACCACCGGCGACCACACTCAGCGTGGCGCCGCGCCCGCCCTCGCCCGATGCGTTGATGGTTCCGCTCACCGTGATCGACATGCCCGCGATCAGATAGAGCGCACCACCGCCGTCCCCACCGTCGCCACCGATGCCGAACGGTCCGCCACCATCCTGACCGCCACATCCACCGCGTACCGCCGTTGGTGGTGTCGAGGTCGGCCCCGGTGTTCCGCCGTTGTCGTTGCCGCCCAAACCTCCCTGCCCGCCGAACGATCCACCCGCGCCACCGCCGAGGCCGTTCGGACCGGGGCCGTTCGCGCACACCGTCGTGGAGGCGCCCGCGCCGCGCGAGTCGTCATGGCTCGCGACATCGATCGTGCTCGCGATCGTCAGCGTCTTCGTCGCGACGATGACGAGCGGGCGTGGACCGATGCCGCGCACCGGTGCTCCGACGGTGACGTTCTCCGCGATCAGCACGCACGTTCCTGTCACGTTCGTTCCCGAGACCGTGGTGCAGTTGCCGGAGACGTTCGTGTCGATCGTCGTCGGCACGCTGATCGTGTAATCCGGTACGGGTGGGGTCAGCGGGCACACCTCGACAAGGCCGGTGCCATAACAACCGAGACCACCATCGCCCGTCGCCGAGCCTTCGCCATCAGCCCCCCTACCGCCGTCACTCGTTCCACCGAGCTGCACGTCGAAGCCGCAGCCACCCGCGAAGCACGCGGCGACGAATATGGTGGTCCTTCCACGCACGGGGCGATTGTCGCGACCCGGTCCCGCGCCGTCAATCACGTTCTCCTCGACGAAGATGTGCAATCCTGTTCGAGGGTGCGCACCGCGATCTGCATGATTGTCATCGGCGCGTTGGCCGGATGTCTGCGGCCGGCGCTCGTCGACTGCGGCGAGCTCGCGTGCGCGACGACCCAGATCTGCCACGAGGACCGCTGCCTGGACCCCTCGCAGCTCGAACGCTGCGCACCCCCCATCGAGGAGGGCACCGCGTGCGACGCACTCGGCCTGCCCGGGCGCTGCATGGGCGGTGTTTGTGAACCCGCGACGTGCGGTGATGGTTACGTCGATGCCGACCTGCGCGAGGTGTGCGACGACTCGGTGCCACCCACGCACTGCCTCGACCTCGGCTTCGACCTGGGACGCCCCACATGCACGGCGTGCCAGCCGGATGCCTCGAGTGGGTGCGTGCGTTTCGGCTGGGAGCGTGTCGTCGATGCCGCGTCGACGCAGATGTGGACCGATGGGACCACGCTCGCGTACGTGACGACCGCGCCCGCGTCGCTCGAGGTACGGAGCCCGAACGGTGACGTCACGGTGCCTGGCGCCTTCCTCGGTGTACACGGCGCCAACGGGCGCGTCGTCGCGTGGAACAGCACGACCATCGTCGAGGTCGCGAACGGCCTCATGCGCATGCTGCCGAGCTTGCCGACCTCGATCGTGCACGTCCGGATGGACGAGGCCGGCACGCTCTACTCGCTCGCGGACTGCAGCGTGCGCTCGATCGCCGTGGGCGCGACATCGTGGACCATGATGGATGCCCTCGCCGGGCCGTCGTGCGGACGCATCGAGGTCGGTCCCGTGGTGAACGGCTACGCGCGCGTGCTCGTGACGCGCGGTGATCCGATCCCCACCGAGCTGTGGGAGTACGTCCCGACGAGGAACGAGTTCCAGCGGTTGTTCGACATGCCCGCGGCGATCACGACCGCGCGGCTGCAACCAACGCCGGCGGGCGACGTGATGTGGGTGACCACGAGCACCAGCAATCAGGTCCTTCGCATCGACCAGACCGGCAGCTTCATGATCACCGCCGGCCTCACTGTCGTCACGATCGGGTTCGTTGGCGACGACGTGTACTTCGGCGACACAGCCGGCAACATCTCACGCCTGCGCGACGGCCGCATCGCGCGGTTTCGCTCGCCCACGGGAGGACTTGCCATCACCGGCGGCGCAGCGCTGTACGCATATCGTGGACCGATCCACCGCTTCACGGGAATCACCCGTGGCACGCGCGCGCCGATCGTGCCCGCGACACCCGTCGAGATCGTCGACTCGCTCGTCGAGCCCGATGGGACGATCCTCGCGCTCTCGCGCTCGCAGATCCATACGCCGAACGCCGACGGTAACTCGTGGTCGCACACGAGCGTGCCGGGCATCTTCGCGCACGCCTTCGCCGGCGCTGCGCCGAATTACTTCATCTCGTCGTTCGACGACATCACTGCGCCGCAGCTGATCATGTCGACGGGTGGCATCGCCGGACCGTGGTCCGAGGTCACCGTGCCCGGTGCACCGAAGTTGCACGCGTTGTGGCGTGACGCGAGCGGTGCGCTGTTCGCCGTCGGCGACGGTGCGAGCGAGGCGTTCCTCGGCGTGCGCCGCGGCACCGCGTGGGAGGTGCACGCGATCGCGGGCTGCACCGTTTCTGCCGTCGACGGTATCGACGCGACGAGCGTCGTCGCCGCGGGCGCGTGCGGCACCGAGGCGGTCGTGTGGGTCTACGACGGCGCGCAGTGGACCGAGCTCGCGCGCCCCGCACTCCCCGGTCCGCTCGAGGCAGTCGTCCGCTTTCCGGACGGTGCGATCGTCGCGGCGGGGACCAGCGGCGCGACGTGGTTCGACGGGACCGAATGGCGCGTGGACCGGACCGCGGTGGGCCAAGCGCTCTCGGGCACGTCGCTCGACGACGTGTGGCTCTCCGGGGAGTTCACGACGATCCAGCGTTTCGACGGCGCCGTGTGGTCCAAGCTCGCGACGTCGTCGAGCGGCCCGATCAGCGTGGCAGCGTCGACGGATCGCGTGATGTTCCCGGGCGCGACCGTCGACTTCGTCGAGCTCGTGCGGTAAGTACGCGAGCGCGCATTCCGCAAAGGCGAGCGCTTCGCGAGCCGAGTCATGGCGGCAGCCCGAAGGGCGATGGCCGGCCGGCCTACGGCACGAGCTTGTAGCCGAGCCCGTACACGGTGAGGATGTGGCGCGGCGACTTCTGATCTTCTTCGAGCTTGCGGCGAAGCTTGACGATGAAGTTGTCGACGGTGCGGCTCGTCGGCGAAGCCTGGATGCCCCACACCTTCTCGAGCAGCTCGTCGCGCGACACGGTCTCCTCGGAGCGCTCGCGGAGTAGCTTCAGCACCTCGAGCTCGTAGAACGTGAGGCGCTTGCTGGTGCGGCCCTTGGCCATCGTGTGCTTGCGCGCGTTGATGGTCCACGCACCGATCGCGAACGTCTCGTCGGTGTGCGAGACGAGGCGCGCCTGGCGGCGAAAGATCGCGTTGATGCGCGCGATGAGCTCCGCGACCGAAAACGGCTTTGTCACGTAGTCGTCGGCGCCGGCGTCGAGGCCGCGGATCTTGTCGGTCTCCTGCGCCTTCGCGGTGAGGATGATGATCGGCACCGTCTCGTCGCGCTGGCGAAGTGTCTCGCACACGCGATAACCGTTGTCGTCGGGGAGCATGAGATCGAGGAGCACGCAGTCGGGGACCCAGTCCATCGCCGCCGCGAGGCCCTCGGCGCCGGTGCCCTTGGCCTCGACATCGAAGCCTTCGAACGAGAGCGCGTCGCGCAGGCCGCGAACGATGTCGGGCTCGTCCTCGATCACCAGGATCCGCTTGCGCGTACTCTCTTCTTCTTCACTCACGACTGACCCTGGCTATGTCTTACCACCAACGGGGATCGACATGCTGAACGTGGCGCCCTCGCCGACCCTGCTCTCGACGAATGCGTCACCGCCGTGTGCGCGCGCGATGTGCTGAACGAGCGCGAGGCCGATGCCGGATCCGCGGATCGGCTTTAGGCGGATCGCCTTCGCGCGATAGAAGCGCTCGAAGATGCGGTCCTGCTCGACGAGCTCGATGCCCGGGCCCCAGTCCTTCACGCTGACGAGAATGCGCTCGCCGTCGCGGGCGAGTGTGAGCTTGATCTTCTTGCCTTCGGCCGCGTACTTCACCGCGTTGTCGATGAGGTTCAGGATCGCGAGCGTGAACGCGTTCGCGTCGAGCTGCACGGGCGGCAGATCTTCGGGCGATGCGATGTCCGTCTCGAGCGTCATGTCGGCGGCGAGCACGCGGCGCTGCGAGAGCTCGACAGCGCGACCGACGACCTCGCCGATGTCGGTCTCGGCGAACTCGTACACGCCCATGCCGCGCTCGATCTTCGCGAAGTCGAGCACGTTGTCGATCAAGCGCCCGAGCCGCACGCTCTCGCGCCAGATGATCTCCGCGTATTCGTGTGCCTGCTCCGGGCTCTTCGTGCGGCCCTCCGCGAGCATCTCGCCGAACATCGAAATGATCGAGAGCGGAGTCTTCAGCTCGTGGCTGACGTTCGAGATGAACTCGGACTTCAGCTCGGAGAGGCGGCGCTCGCGACGGATCGCGAACACGAGCACGCCGAGGCCAACGAGGATGATCGTGACGGCGCCACCGATCAGCACCGAGTTGACCACGCGTTTGCGCCGGAGCGCGGTCTCGTC
>JBJXGN010000226.1:0-7621 GCA_046160585.1 Kofleriaceae bacterium | reverse complement strand
GGGCCACTTCGCCGTCGCCATCCTCGAGGACTACGGAGATCACATCGACATCACGGGGCGCGACTACCTCGCACGCATCCAGCGAGGCGGTGATCAGATGCAAGCGATCATCGATGGCCTCCTCGCGCTCGCGCGCCTGACAAAGAAGGATATTCTGCGCGAGCGTGTCGATCTCGGCGCGATCGCGAGCACGGTCGTGGGCTCGCTTGCCGAGGGCCAGCCCGGCCGGACGATCGATGTCGTCATCGACGCGGGAATGAACGCGATCGGCGATCCGGTGTTGCTCCGCGCGCTGTACGAGAACCTCATCGGCAACGCGTGGAAGTTCACGCGTCACCGCGAACGTGCGCGCATCGAAATCGGCGTCGAGCAACGAGACGGCGAACGCGTGTTCTACGTCCGCGACAACGGCGCCGGCTTCGACCAGTCGTTCGTGAACAAGCTGTTCGCGCCGTTCCAGCGCCTCCACGCGGCGACCGAGTTCGAGGGCAGCGGCATCGGCCTCGCGACCGCGCACAAGATCGTCTCGCGCCACGGCGGACGGATCTGGGCGGAGGGCACGACAGGAGAAGGCGCGACGCTGCGGTTCACGTTGCCACCGCGCTGACTCGTTCGCGCAGGCGGTCGACGCGCTGGTTTCCATCCTTGCGCGAGGATCGAAGCGCAAGGCCGCGATTCGCCTCGCCGAAACGGCGATAGATCGTTGCCGAGGGAGAGGCGTTTCACTGTGTCAATTCACCGATCGTTGAACTGTCTCCACGGAGCTCACATGACCCAACATCCCCACGTCCACTCCTCGGCCTGCGAGAGCGCCTGCACCCCCGAGCACATCTGCGAGGGCCACGAGCCCGGTCACGTACACGGCCCCGACTGTGGACACGAGGCCGTCCCGCATGGCGACCACATCGACTATGTCGTCGACAACCACCTGCACCACGCGCACGGCACGCACTGCGACAACCACGGCATCTTGAAGGTCTCGTAGCGCGCGCGAGCGCCACGTTCATGCAGTGCGCCCTGCAAAGGCGCCGTGGGACGAGGTGTTCGTGTGCGGCGCTGTTGTTTCCGCGCGGCGGGTGACGTCGTGCGGCTACGGCTGTTGTACCGGTTCGTGCGTCGCTCGTCCGCCTGCCGGACAAGCGAAGCTCCGGTTGCCATCTCCGCCATCTCCGTTACGGGGTAAGTTTGGCGTTTCCTCCGGCGTGAACGGAGCTTGCGCGAGTTGCAATGTTGCATGCCATGCATGCCGGCCATGCCGGACAAGATCTGGTTCCCAAGAAGGTGCCGAGCCACACGCAGCCAGGGCCCCGACCCTCCTCGAGAGCTGACGGTCCGGGTGTCGACGCCTGGCTTCGCGCGACTCTCACGGCGTCTGCTTTCCGTCGATGTGCCCTGGCTTCGCGCGATGCTCACGGCGTCTGCTTGCGTCGACGTGCCTGGCTTCGCGTGATGCTCACGGCGTCTGCTTTCCGTCGATGTGCCTGGCTTCGCGTGATGCTCACGGCGTCTGCTTGCCGTCGATGTGCCTGGCTTCGCGCGATGCTCACGGCGTCTGCTTGCCGTCGATGTGCCTGGCTTCGCGCGATGCTCACGGCGTCTGCTTGCCGTCGACGTGCCTGGCTTCGCGCGATGCTCACGGCGTCTGCTTGCCGCGCTCGAGCAGGTACTTCGCCTGGTAGACCTGGCTCGACCAGATGTCGTGCCACTTCCCGTTCGCGACCTGTGCGAGGAGTGCATCGCCCTCGGCGGTGCGACCGAGCGCGAACAGCGCCTGCGCCTTGCGCAGGCGTGGTGTCGGGTTCGTCTGCTCGATCACGATCGCCTGGTGCCAGTAGTCGAGGGCCTCGTTCACCTTGCCTTGCCCCTCAAACGCGTCGGCGACCATCATGTACCCCGCGCCGCTCATCGGATCACGCTCGATGACGCCGGACAGCTGTCGCCACGCCTCTGCATGGTTGCCGACGGCGAACTGCAGGTCCGCCAGCTGGCGATCGATCTCGGGGTTGCCCGGGTCGATCGCGCGCCACTTCGCGCCCCACGACATTCCCCGCCGGACGATGTCCGCCCGCGCCGTATCGACCGACGCCACTGCGTGCTGCCTCGCGACCGCGATGATCTGCGCGAGCTCGCCGCGGACCGTCGCGATCGAGACCGCCTCGTCGGCGGCAGCGTTCTGCGCGCTCTCGAGGTGGTCGAACGCGGAGAGCGCGTCGTTCTGCTGGAGCGCCGCGCGCGCTGCGAGCCGATGGAGCTCGGGCGTCTTGTGGTGCAACACGAGCTCGGTCACGAGCTTGTTCCCAACGTGCATCAGGCCGCGGTCGAGGGCGAGCTTCGCGACGGCGACCTTGCGCTCGACATCGGTACCCGCGAGATTCACGGCACGTGCGAGGATGGCCTCCGCGTCGCCGGGGTGCTGCTGCGCATACTGTGCGAGCGCTATCACGTGCTCGTAGCTCGTGCCCGCGAGGACGCGATCGCGCCACTTCGCCCACAGCACTTGCCAGCCCGCGTTGCCGCGGCGCGACTGCTGGATCGCGTAGGACCCGTTGGCCAGGAACGGCGGATCCGCCGTGAGGTCGAGGTCCTCGATCATCAGCGCCACCATCTCCGCCGCTTGTTCGTACGCACCGCGGCTTTGCAGCGAGTTCGCCGCGTTCGCGCGGGCGACGTTCTTCAGGCGGCCGATCGCGACCGCCCCCCACACACGCGCGATGTCCGCGGGCTTCATGTCGTAGCGGTTCGTGGTGAGCGACGCCGCGATCAGGCGAAGCTGCAGGGCCCGCGTGCCGAAGGCGACGAGCCTGTCGGCCGCAAGCGTGCTCTTCGACGAGGCGACGAGCGCACTGATCTCGCGGAGCTGCCACAATGCGCCGACGAAGCCCGTCGTGATCTCCGGCTTCATCCGCTCCGGGCGCGGGCCCTTGCCGTATGCCCGTCCCGCGACGAGGTAGCGGGTGATCGGCGACTGCGCGTGCGGCGCGAGCGCATCGGCGAACTGCTTGTCCGTCGACGACGTCGCGATGCCACCGCTCGCGAGGACGATGTCACCGACCTCGACGCCGCCGGTGGTCCGCAGCGCCTCGTAGGCAGCGAACTGACCGGCGCGGTTGTTTGTCGCCGCGAGGCTCACGAGGTGCTGTCGTTGCGCGCGGCGCCACGCGTCGCTGCCCGCCGTCTCCTTCTGCACGCGCGCCGCCCAGTAGGCCGGCAACCGCGTCGGAAGCTCGACGACAGTGCGCTGCGCGTTTGTGGATCCGTGCGCCCACGCGACCGCATCGGCGATCGCCTGGCCGGTGAAGCCGACCGCGATCTCGCCTTCGGGCGCACGGGCGAACGCCGGGCCGATCGGGCCCCACTGGATGGAGAGCAGGGTCGTGCCCTGGCCGTCTCCGATGTGGACGAGGCGGTTGTTCGCGAACCGCAGCACGAACCTCACGACAGCCTTGCCACTCGCGTACGAAGACAGCGTGATCGTGTCGCCGTTGCCCTTCACCGCGAAGTACCGCGCGTAGTGCGACGGTTCCGCGATCCACAGCGGTAGGTACGCGAGCGCCAGCGCGACATCGTCGGACGCGATCGAACGCGTGACGTCGATGCCGAGCTCTGCGTAGCGACGCGTGAACGTCGTGCCGTCGAACGACGCGGTCTCGACGAGATCCGCATCCGTGGTGCGACGCCAGCCCATGCGGCGCGACGCGTCCACCGCGATCTCGAGATCGCCCCAGCGGTACACGCCGGTCGGCAACGCCGCCCGCGCCTTCTCGAGGATCTCCGTCGCCTTCGCATCGATCGGGTGCGTCTTCGCGGCCGCCGCGTTGTCGAGCTGCTCGCGCCACGTATCGCTCGCGTCCGCGAACAGCGCCGGCGCGAACGCGCTCAGATCATCGAACGCCATGTCCGACGGATACGTGAACCGCTGGAGCGCGACGGGCCCGCGCATCGGCCACTTCGCTCCGATGCCGCTCCAGCCCCGCGCGTTCTGGAGCTCGAGCGTGGTGATCCGCGTTCGTAGCTCGCCGTCCTCGGAGTCGAGCGGGTCGTTCACGCTCGCGAAGCGCTTGGCCCGTTGGCTATCCTTGCGCGCGGACTTCGTCGCTTTCTCCTCGACAGGCGCGGTGGCAATGTCCTGCGCGTCCTCTGGCTTCGCATCGTTGTCTTGCTGGAGGTTCAGCTCGCGACGGGTCTGTCCTTGCCCGCCGCCTCCCGATCCATGCCCGCGCATACCGAGACGACCGGCGCCGATCGTCGACGTCTCCGCGCCGAGGAGTCCTCCCCATGCCCCACCGAGGTCGCCTCCGATGAGGCCGTCGCCGAAGTCCATGCTCGAGTACGCGTAGAAGATCTGCAGCGGCGTGCGGAACATCTCCGCGTCGTCGGCCACGTCGGCGGGCGTGACCGTCGCGACGGTGACGACCGGAATCTTCGCGGGCATCGCGTACGGCGCCCACGTGTCGCCCTGCCCTTTGCGCACGCCGTACTTCGCGTACATCGCGTCGTTCTCGAGCACGATCAGCGACGTGTGCCGCGTCATCAGGAAGTACTGCTTGCCGAGCTCCACGACCTCCTTGCGGATCCCCTCGTCGCGCTCCTCGCGCGCCTGCGCCTCGGTCTTGCACCGGACCGTCTGCGTCGTCACACACGGCGGAGCCTCGACGGGATCGTGTTTCGCGAGCAGTCGCGCCGCGACGTGACGATGTGCCCACAGCCGCGGCAGGTAGCCCGCACCCGCCGTGCTCGTCTCGAGCGCAATGCGTTGCTGCCAGGTCGTACCGTTCACCGTGCCGGTGAGCTCGAGCGCCGCGGGCGTGCCATCGCCGGCGAGCTTCGCGACCACCTCGAGCTCCTCGCCGTCGGCAACCTGCGGCGAGCGCACGTAAAGCGTCGACGGAACGAGCTGGCCGCTCGCGTCGACGAGCCGCGCCTCGAGCCCGGTGACGCGCGACGTGTGCAGCGCCGCGACGAGGTCGAACGCGCGCCAGCCGAGATCGTCGGCGAGGTCGATCGTTGTCGTGTACCCACCCGTCGCTGCCGCGAGTGCCTCGAGCGTCTGCGTGTCCGCGCCGTCGCCGACGCCGACACCGACGAAGTGCGCCTTGCCGACGAGCTTTCCGCGGAGCGCCTCGAGCTGGCGCGAGCCGCTCGTGATCACGCCGTCGCCGAGATAGATGATCATCGCGTCGTCCGGGTTGGTCCCCGCGAGCAGCTTCGTGGCGGCGTCCAGCGCGAGCGCGAAGTCGGTCGCACCGACATCGCCCTCGTTCTTCAGCGACTCGCGAAGCTTGCGACGATCGACATCGAGCACGCGCGTCGGCGCGAGCTTCGTACGCGCGGCGACATCGAACGCGATCACAGCGAGCTTGTCCTCCTCGTCGAGCTCGCGCACGAACGCGTCCACGAGATCCGACTGCGCGCGGCGCTCCATCGATCCGCGCGACGCGCTGACGTCGTCCAGGATGACCCACGTACGCGGGCGATACGTGCGCGCTGCCTTCGACACCTGCACCGGAGAGCGCACCATCACGTAGCGACCGCCGTCCGCGTTCTCGGTCACGACGGACGCGGTCTGCCGCGCGTCGCGCACACGCAGGACCAGTGAATCACCGATCGTGTCGCTCGTCTTGCGATAGGTGACCTTCGCGTCGTTGCCCTCGCGCTGGACCGTAATCGCGTGGCTCGTCGATGTGATCTCGCAGTTGGCACAACCGCGCATCGCGACGTCGAACGCGACCTCACCGACGGGCGCGTCGATCTGTGGCAGCGGCACCGTGACGGACCAGTCGCCGTAGAGCTTCTGGATACTCTGCGTGTACGCGAGCATCAAACGCTTCTCTTGTCTCGCCGGCAGCGGGTACACGCGCAGCGAGACCTTGCCGGTGCCCTCCCATTCGAGCAGCGCCGGATCGACGCGGCGATACACGAGCTCCTCGTAGATCCTGCGCGCGCGCATCCGCTCGACGACCGCCGACTCGGTCAGCGTACCGTCGACGTACATCGCGAGGCGCTGGAGCGCGGCGTCCGGCGGGACGGCGAACTTGTAGACGCCCTCGAGCACGCGGTCCTCCGCGTTGAAGAACGTCTGGTCGAGCGCGACGCGCGCGACTTGATTCTCGACGACGATGTCGACGCCGAGCTTCTTCAGCGGCAGCGGATACTCCGCTCCGAACACGCCGTTGCGGACGCCCGGATCGCGCGCGAATAGCGTGCCGTTGCGTAGCGGCACCACATCGTGTTCGGCCTTGCGACGCGCCTGCGCCGCCCACGACACGAGGTGCGAGAGGCGAGGCGCCGGCCCACGCGTCGGCGGGCGCCCCGGCTCGGCCACGGCCTGCTCGCCCGCGTGCAGCACGACATCGCCCGCACTGGTCGCGAGCTTCACCTGTCCGCGCACGACAGCCGCGGTCGTGCGTTCCCTGCTCGCATCGACGAGGAAACGCGTGCCGAGCACCTGGATCTGGCCGTGCTGCGTCTCGACAACGAACGTGCCCTTGCCAGGCGCGATGTCGAGCAGCGCCGCACCCTCGACGCGCACGCGCCGATCGCCCAGCACCGTCACCTTCGACGCGCCCTCGGCGATCCACGACGAGCCATCGTCGAGCTTCACGATCTCGCCGACCGGCGCGCGTTCACCGTCGTCGCCGACGAAGCGCGTGACGACGACGGCGGCGGCCGCCGCGGCGACCAGGCCGATGCCGACGGCGCGGAGCCCGCGCATCGGCGCCTTCGCGGCGGACTCGACGCCGTGCTTCGCGATCAGCTGCGAGCGCATGCGTGCGCGCGCGCCTCCGGTCAGCTTCGGCGCTTCGCCGCCGGATTCGAGGAGCGTGGACACGTTCTGCTCGAGAACGTCGTCAGGAGTCTTGTGGTTATTCATCGCGAAACCTCCGCAGTGTTCGCCGAGAGCGTCGCGGTCAACGTGTTGAACGTGTCGCGGAACGCTCGCCTGGCGCGGGCGAGAAGGGACTTGGTGGCGTCGACGGAGATGCCGAGCTCGGACGCGAGGGTCTCGAGGCTCTCTCCATCGACATACTTGCGCGTGAGCGCGGTCTTGTACTGTTCGGGCAGGTGCGCGACTGCCATGTGGACGAGGTCGCGTGTCTCGGCGCGTTCGAGCACCTCACCGGGCAACGGCCGCTCGGCCATCGCCGCGAACGTCTGCGCGAGCGTCGCGTCGATGCGCTCCCACGTCGATTGCAGCTCGTCACTGCGTTTATGCGCACGCAGGTGATCGCGGATCACGTTGCGCGACAGCACCGTGAGCCACGAGCCGATCGAGCCGCGGTCGGCGCTGTAGTCGGACTGACGCGACAGCGCGATCGTGAACGTCTCCTGCACGACGTCCTCGGCCAGCGTGTGATCGCGACCGACCCGGTAGAACACGAACGCGTACAGGCCATCGACGTGGGAGTCGTAGAACCTGCCGATCGCATCCTTGTCTCCGGCCTTCGCGGCACGCAGATCGGCGCCGGGGCCGGATCGAAAGAGGCGGGCAAGAAAGCTCATCAGTGCACCATCCCAGAGTGCGTGCGAAAAAGTTGACGACCGGATCGAAGTCGTCGACGGTAAAACACAGATCCTCCGGCGCCTCTCCGAGGACGGCCTTCGTCGCTAGCCGCTCGACGGC
>JBJXGN010000225.1:0-2977 GCA_046160585.1 Kofleriaceae bacterium | reverse complement strand
CCGCCCAGGCCCCCGTGTTGCTCTCGTTCGTCATCCCGACGCGCAATCAGGCGCCCTTCATCCGCGAGTGCATCGACTCGTGCCTCGCGCAGAACGTCGCGGACTCCGAGATCCTCGTCCTCGACGGGGCGTCCACCGACGGCACCCAGGACATCCTTGCCAGCTACGGTGACAAGATTCACTGGCGCTCGCAGAAAGACCGCGGCCAGTCCGATGCGATCAACCAGGGCATCCGGCTCGCGAAAGGCGACCTGATCGCCTGGATCAACTCCGACGACTACTACACGGACGCGCGCTCGATCCCGCGCATCCTCGAGACGTTCGCGGCCGACCCGCGGCTCGACATCGTCTACGGCGACGGGATGCGCGTGGACCTCCACGGCAAGCCGCTCGGCCGCTACCACGCGGCGCCGTACGTCGATGCCGCGACGCTCGTGGCCTGCCCGCTGACCTTTGTACTGCAGCCATGCCTCGTGTTTCGCCGGCAGCTGTTCCTCGACGTCGGCGGCCTCGACGAGGCGCTGCACTACACGATGGACTACGACCTGTGGCTCGAGATGTTTCCGCGGGCACGCACGGTGAAGAAGCTCGACGCGGTGATCGCGAGTGCGCGCTACCACACGGATGCGAAGTCCGTCGCTGCGATGGGCAAGCAGATCCGCGAGGCATACGCGGTCAAGCGCGAGCACGCGAAGCGGCTCGGCCTCGGCAAGCGCGATCACGCGCGCATGTTCGCGAGCATGGGCAAGCTCTGGGCGTACTGGCTGGCGGTGCGCTCGGGACTCAAGAGCGCAACATGAACCTTCTCACCATCGAACAGCTCGCACGGGCCCTCGTTTGTCCAACGTGTCGTGATGCCGAACTACGCGTGCAAGCGGGCGCGTTGGCGTGTACGCGATGCACGCGGGTGTACCGCAAGGACCACGGCGTGGTCTCGTTCAACCAGGACGACCAACTCTCCGAGACCAACAGGAACGAGATCAAGGCGTACGGGGAGGAGCGTCCCGATGACACGTTCGCCGATTCGCTGATCAACAAGGAAGACTGGTACCCGCTGCTCACCCATCAGATGAAGTGGGTGGTCGACGTCGTCGACGAGATGCTCGGCGAGGGTCGCGATCTGTACGCGCTCGGCGTGGGCACGGGCTTCGAGCTCCGCTTGCTGTTGCGCCGCCGGTCGTTCGAAAGAGTGTTCGCGAGCGACATCTCGCCGATGGCGACGTCGCTCAACGCGCGTGCTCTGAAGGAGTTCTCGGGCGAGCTCGGCTTGTTCGCGTCGAGCTTCGAGCTCGCGCCGATCAAGAAGTACCCGGGCTCGATCGGGCTGGTCTTTCAGGCGCTGCACCACGCTCCCGACGCGCACGCAGCGCTCGAGTCGCTGCTCGACCACTGCTTCGATCACCTCGTCATCGTCGAACCGCTGACGAACCCGTTGTTCAAGATCCTTGCACGCTACGACCTCGTGCAACGCGTCGAATACAGTGGGACACGCCCCGACTGGATCGCGCTGCCGCGTGTCGAGGACATCGCCGCCAAGCGTGGCTACAGGGTCGCGTCGCGCACGTGGTGGGAGGTCCCGCCGTATTTCTCGCCGAAGTGGCTCAACGAGCGCCCGTGGCTATGGCGACCGTTCTATCGCTTCGTTGACGGCTTCTCGCGCGCGACGAACGTCGCGTCGTTCGGCTCGATGGGCGCGATCAAGCTCTCGCGAAGTTAGCGCTGCTGGAGGCGCGACCCGACCTTCACGCGACGCGTTTCGCGCTCGCACGACGGTCGACCCGTACACCATCCCTTCGACCTGTCCCGTCCCGGTCGCCAGCAACGGGTCGAGATCCTCGGTGGGACTGCACTGCCGATCTACGTCAGCGACTGCGTATCGGCCGTGGATAGCTCGAATGCGACCACAGCCCGA
Source organism: Kofleriaceae bacterium (assembly GCA_046160585.1). Taxonomy (GTDB): domain Bacteria; phylum Myxococcota_A; class Polyangia; order Haliangiales; family Haliangiaceae; genus JABFXX01. Next base: position 1,065 of record JBJXGN010000225.1, on the reverse strand, counting down.
TGTTCCTGCTGTGGACATCCGAACGCGACCCCAAGCGATCACGACCGGCGCGTCGCTATCACTCACCTCGAGCGGCTTTCGCGCGTGGTGATGGCCACTCGACAGCTCGCTGCCTGTCCGCGCTGATCGCCTGCTCGCTCCTGTGACCGGGCGCGAGGAGTCACCTGATTCATCGAGGACGCGCCCGCTGTACAGTCGCGTGACGAGAACGCGTGGCTCGCCGCCGTGCAGATGACCCGCGCTGCGATCGGCCGTCGAACGCGAACGTCGCGCCCGCGCGGCTCACAGACGCCGGCGTGACGAGGATTCCTACGACTAACTATCTACCGCGCGAAGACGGGCGTGCCGTGGCGTGATGTTCCTGAGCGATTCGGTCCGTGGAAGTCGGTGTACAACCGGTGCTCCAACTGGGCGGCCCACGATGCGTGGTCGGAACTGTTTCGCGAGCTCCAAATGGACATCGACGAGACAGCATCGATCGTCGACGCATCTGTGGTCCGCGCTCATCAGGATGCGTCGGGCGGAAAAGGGGGATCCAACACAATGCGTTGGGATGCTCGTGGAGGGTTTTCGACCAAGCTCCATGCAGTCGTCGACGCCAAAGGCCGCCCGCTCTACATCATCATCACGCCGGGCGAACGCCACGAAATGATCGCGGCTCGCGAGCTGCTCGACTACGCATCCGGCGCCGCGCTGATCGGCGACACCGCCTACGACTCGAACGAGTTTAGGGCCGAGGTCAAAGCGCGTGACATCAAGCCGGTCATCCACTCCAAACCGGAGCGAAAAGCGAGCCTTTCTGGACCGGGAGCTATACGCAACACGCTACCTGGTTGAGGTCTTCTTCCACCACATCAAGCGATTTCGAGCGATTGCGACGCGCTTCGAGAAGACCGCCCGCAACTACCTCGCGCTCATCCACGTCGCGTGCCTATGCGTATGGATCGCACCGTGATGGTAGTCGTAGTCGTGGTCGTGGTCGTCGACATTGACGGCGACGGCGACGTGGAGGTGAACGCCACCTTTGACGCAACCGCAGCGCGGCGCGATCGAGTACCTCGCCAT
>JBJXGN010000224.1:0-103593 GCA_046160585.1 Kofleriaceae bacterium | reverse complement strand
AGCCTGCTACTCGGCGCGTCTCCGCTTACCGAGACGGGACTCTCACCCGCTGGATCTTCACAGCGAGACGTCAGGTTCGAGCCCGCTTTCGCAGATCGGTTTCCGACGTCGTCGCGACGCACCACGCTCGCATCGTATCGCGTTGCGAGCGAGGTCGTATTCCCTCGCGACTGCCGACTCGGATTTCGTCCGCGTTCGCGTCTGCGGTCTCGGCGATTGACTCTCCACGTGCAGATCCGTAGCGTGCTCGGTCCGTGGTCGACCTCGCGAAGTTGAACGCACCGCAGCGCGAGGCGGCGAGTCATGGCGGTGGGCCGCTGCTCGTGCTTGCAGGCGCGGGCTCCGGCAAGACGCGCGTGATCACGTTTCGCATCGCACACCTGATCGACCTCGGGATTCCGCCGAGCGCGATCTGCGCCGTCACGTTCACCAACAAGGCGGCCGAAGAGATGCGCGAGCGCGTCGCGGCGATCTTGCGCGACAAGCAGGCGACACGCGAGCTCACCATCGGCACGTTCCACGCGCTCGGCCTGTCGATCCTACGACAGGAGCGCAAGGCGCTCGGCTTGCCGCGCGGGTTCGCGATCTACGACCAGAGCGACCAAATGGGCGCGCTGCGCGAGGCGCTGCGGCACACGAAGCAGATGACGCGCGACGGAGAGCGCCGCTTCGACGTGAAGGCGATCCTGACGCGCATCTCGCTCGCGAAGAACGCGTTTATCGCGCCGGATCAGTACGAGGGCAACCCCGCCGACGACTACGACGCGATGACCGTGGAGGTGTACCCGAAGTATCAGGAGATGCTTCGCGCGTGCGCCGCGTTCGACTTCGACGATCTGATTGTCGAGCCCGTGCGGCTGTTCGAGACCAACCCCGACGTGCGCGCTCGGTGGGCCAACAAGTACCGCTTCGTGATGGTCGACGAGTTCCAGGACACCAACGCCGCGCAGCTGCGCATGGTGAGGGCGCTCGTCGAGCAGCACCAGAACCTGTGTGTAGTCGGCGACGACGATCAATCGATCTATTCGTGGCGCGGCGCGGATCCGACCAACATCCTGTCGTTCGGCGAGCTGTTCCCCGGCGCGAAGATCGTCAAGCTCGAGCAGAACTACCGCTCGACGAAGACGATCCTCGAGGCGGCCAACACCGTGATCGCGAACAACAAGCAGCGCCACGGCAAGACGCTGTGGTCGCAGATCGGCAACGGCGCGATGATCACACACGCGGTCGCGCCTACGCCCGAAGACGAAGCGAAGTGGATCGCGCAGGAGATTCACGAGTTGAACAAGTCCGGGCGCCCGTGGGACTCGATCGCGGTGATGTACCGCTCGAACATCCAGGCGAAGATCCTCGAGGAGGAGCTGCGCACCGCGAGCATCCCGTACGTGATGTACGGCGGTCAGCAGTTCTTCGAGCGCAAGGAGGTCAAGGACCTCATCGCGTACCTACGCGTCGCGCTGAACCCCAAGGACGAGCTTGCCCTCCGCCGCATCATCAACTATCCGGCGCGCGGCATCGGCGCGACCACCGTCGAGAGGCTCGTCCTCGCCGCGCAGGCCAAACACGCGACGCTGTGGGACGCGATGAAGGGCGCCGTGACGGGAACGGCCACGCTGCCCGGCATGGACGTGATGCTCTCGACGAACGACGACGATCCGCTTGGAGCGACTCCGCACGTCGAGGTGGGCGAGGTTCGCGGTGCCACGAAGAACGGCATCCTCGAGCTGATCCACGTCGTGTCCGAGCTCGGCGCCACGATCGAAGCGGGCGAGAACATCGTGTCCGCCACGAAGGTTCTCATCGAGGACATCAAGCTCTACGACGATCTGCGCCATGCATCCGGCAGCATGTCCGCCGCGCAGCGTCGTATCGACAACGTCGAAGGCCTCCTCAGGTCGCTCGAGCGCTTCGCGGAGAAGGGAAAGGGGCGCGAGCAGCTCGCCGAGTACCTGCGCATGCTGTCGCTCGAGTCCAAGGATGAGGAGCAAGACACGCGCGCGAAGGTCGTTCTCACCACGCTGCACGGCTCGAAGGGCCTCGAGTTTCCCGTCTGCTTCATGATCGGGCTCGAAGAGGAGCTCTTGCCGCACATCCGAACGCTACAGCCGCAGGCGACCGACGTACTCGACGCCGATCACGCGACTGACATCAGCGAGGAGCGCCGCCTGTGCTACGTCGGCATCACGCGCGCGCAGCAGAAGCTGTACCTGACGCGCGCGTGCACGCGTGTCGCGCGCGGACGAAGCGTGCCCCGTACGCCGTCGAGGTTCCTGCTCGAGATCCCCGAGGATCTGTTCGAGGTGATCGACATCGCCGAGTTCCAGCGCCAGAAGGTGCCGACCGCCGAGGTGCAGTCGTTCTTTGGGAACCTGGCGTCGATGCTCGACGACTGAGGCCTCTACCGCCGATCTACCGCCAAGAACGTACCGCCATCCACACCACCGCCATGGCGCCATAGCGCAGAGGATCAGGTAGACCGCGCCTCGAGCATGCATGCCGATCGCGAAGCACGAGTCGCGACGGGCGCGTCTTGGCAGTTACTCGCCGCCAGCGTCGGGATCTTCGGACTTCTTCGTCGCGCCACGCGTCGTCCCCTTCGCCTTCTCCTCGGCGTCCTTCTTGGGCTTCAGCGCGTCGGCCTCGCTCATCGTCGGCGCGGCAGCCGGGCCCGCGTCGCACCACGGCATCTTGATCGCCTTCTTTTCCGCGAGCGTCTTCGCGTCGAGCACTGCGAGCTCGCCGAGGCGCTCACCGCGCAACATGACGAGGAAGTTCGTCTTGCCCGCGACGGCCGTCGCACCGATCAGCGTCGAGAAGTTCTTCACCATGTGCTCTTTGCACTTCGCACCGACGGCTTCGTTGTTGTCGGTCCAGTACGCGTCGAGCTCGTCGGCCTTGCACGGCGGCTTCGCGAGCTTGCGCACGAGCTTCGTTCGCTTGCCGGTGTCGGCCTCGTAGATCGTGAGCGCGCTGAAGCCCTGCTCCGACACGCCGACGCGATTCTTGTCGAGGATCGAGAACGATCCCGCGTACGTGGACAGAGGCTTGTCGTCCTTGCCGATGGCGCTGATCGGGCCGACCTGCATGCCGTCGGACTTGAAGCTCCACACCGCCGAATACGGACCCTGGTCGACGCCCTCGACGAACAGCATGTCGGCGACCCAGTGGACGGCCTTTGGTTCGTTGGACACGCCCTTGTCGCCGCGTACGGAGAAGCTCTTCTCGTGCGCCTTGCTACCCGCATCGAACAGGTGCAGATCGTCGCCGGCGAGCAGCGCGACCTTGCTGCCCTCGGCGTTCCACGCGAGGCTGACCATCTTCGTCGGCGGCGCCTTCGCGTCCTTCGGCAAGCAGTAGCCCCGCGCGCAACGATCGTCGAGGTTCACCGGCAACGCGTGGCCCGGCAGTGGCGCGGCCGCCCGTGCTGCGAGCGTGCCCGAGGCGAGGTCGACCGCCCAGCAGCCGACGGGACCGAGGAGGCGCGATTCGTCGATATCGATCGCGCAGACGACCGCGGCCGTCTCGACGGCGGCGAGCTCGAGGCGAGGCGCGCCGCTCTCCTTGAGAGCGAGCGGCAGGCACGCGCTGTTCTCCGGGACGATCGCGAGCGCGGCCTCGCGGCGCTTCTGCTCGCGATCGTCCTCGGTCTCGACCTTTGGAGGCGGAGGCTCCTCTTTGACGACGTCCGGCTTCTTTGGCGGTGGCTTGGGATCGCCGCCACATGCGGACAACACCAGAACAAGGTTCGCGATCACCACCGGTTGGCGCAACATCCGTTGTTTGTACGATCCCGACCCACCTGATACAAGGAGAGCGGGTGCGCACCGCGACCATCGACCGCAACACGAAGGAGACCCAGATCCGGGTCGAGCTCGGTATCGATGGCACCGGTTCGCGTTCGATCGACACGCCGCTACCGTTCTTCACGCACATGCTCGACGCGTTCGCGAAGCACGGCGTGTTCGACCTCGCGATCAAAGCACGCGGTGACATCGAGATCGACGGTCACCACACCGTAGAGGATACGGGCCTCACCCTCGGCTCCGCGTTCGAGAAAGCACTCGGCGATCGCGCCGGCATCGTGCGCTACGGCTCCGCCACGCTGCCGATGGACGAGGTGCTCGCCACCGTCGCCGTCGACTTCTGCGGCCGCCCCGCGTTCGTGTGGAAGGTCGCCGGCCTCGACGGAAAATGGATCGGCACCTTCGACTGCGAGCTCGCGAAAGAGTTCTTCGCCGCGTTCGCCACACGCGCGCAGTGCAACCTGCACGTGCTGTTGCACTACGGCGGCAACGCGCACCACACGATCGAGTGCATCTTCAAGGCGTTCGCGCGGGCGTGTGACATGGCGACGAAGATCGATCCTCGGCTCGGCGGCACGATCCCGTCGACCAAGGGCACGCTCACCACGTGAGCACCGCACGCGACGTCACCATCGTCGACGTGTGTTCGGGCAACCTCCGCTCCGTCGAGCGCGCCCTCGCCGCTGCCGGTGCTCGCGTGACGATCACCCGAGATCCCGACGTCATCCGGGCCGCGGACAGGATCGTCGTACCGGGCCAAGGTGCGTTCGGAGTGTTCATGCGCGGCCTCGCGGACCGCAACCTCGGTGACGCGCTTCGCGAGGCGATCACGTCCGGCCGCCCGTATCTCGGCATCTGCCTCGGTATGCAGGTGCTGTTCGAGTCCTCCGAGGAGCAGGGTCCTGTCGACGGGCTCGGCATCCTGGGTGGTCGTGTCGTGCGCCTCGCGCCGACCGATCCGCGCCTCAAGGTGCCGCACATTGGCTGGAACCGCGTGCGTCACACGGTGCATCCCTCGCCGACCGACGGCGACGTATTGCCCGCCGATCCGCTGTTCGGCGGGGTTGCCGACGGTGCGTACTTCTACTTCGTACACTCGTTCCACGCGGTGCCCACCGACACGTCGCTCCTCGCCGCCACCGCCGAGCACGGCAGCGCGATCACCGCCGCCGTGCGCAAAGACAACATCTTCGCGTGTCAGTTCCACCCCGAAAAGTCGCAAGCGGTCGGGCTTCGCTTGCTCTCTAACTTCGTCGAGACTGCATGAGAGGCGCTCTTCGACGCAGAATGGGGATGGGATGAAGCTGTTCCCGGCGATCGATCTGCTCGACGGCAAGGCCGTGCGCCTCGTAGAGGGGAAGCGCGACCGCGCGACCATCTTCCACGACGATCCCGTGCAGCTCGTCGCGCAGCTCGCGCACGATGGCGCCGATCGCCTGCACGTCGTCGACCTCGACGGCGCGTTCGGCGAGCGTCGCCAAGCGGACCTCGTTCGCGCGATCGTCGCCGCATCGCCGATTCCCGTGGAGGTCGGCGGTGGCATCCGCGATCGTGACGCCTTCGACGAAGTGCGCGCGATGGGCGCCGCGTTCGTCGTCCTCGGGACCGCAGCCGTGAAATCACCGGCGCTCGTCGAAGAATTGTGCCGCGCGCATCCTGGCGTCGTCATCGTCGCGGTCGATGCGCGCGATGGCGTCGTCTCCGTCGATGGCTGGACGACGAGTGGAAATGTGTCTGCCGTCGAGCTCGGTCAACGCGCAGCCTCGTGGGGTGCCGCCGCGCTGCTCTACACGGATATCGCGCGCGACGGATTGCGCCACGGACCGAACGTCGCTGCCACCGCACAGCTCGCGCGCGCGGTGCCGATCGAGGTGATCGCCTCGGGCGGCGTGGGCGAGCTCGACGACATCGTGCGCCTTCGGGACGCGAACATCGCCGCGGTCGTGGTCGGTCGCGCGATCTACGACAAGCGCTTCACTGTCGCCGACGCCGCACGCGCCGCGCACGCGCTCGCCAACGACATCCCGGGAGGCTCCGTCCGATGAGGCCTCACGCTCCCTGGTCAAGTCCGCCACCTTCGGAGGTGTCTTGGGTCCGACTCCACTCGCGTGCCGAACCGAAGTCCATCCCATTTGCCGAGGGTGTTGGACAGTTGTCCGGCTGGCGGACGAGCGAGAGAAAATGACGCTCGCACGACGGATCATTCCATGCCTCGACGTGAAGGATGGGCGCGTGGTGAAGGGCATCAACTTCGTCGAGCTCCGCGACGCGGGTGATCCTGTCGAGCAAGCAGCGGCCTATGAAGCGCAGGGCGCCGACGAGCTTTGCTACCTCGATATCAGTGCGTCGCCCGAAGGCCGATCCACGCTTGTCGATCTCGTCGCGAGGACCGCGGACCAGATCTTCGCGCCGCTCACCGTCGGCGGAGGCGTGCGCACGGTCGCCGATGCGGAGCGATTGCTCGATGCGGGCGCCGACAAGATCGCCGTGAACACCGCTGCGATTCGCACACCCGAGCTCGTCACCGCATGCGCGCAACGATTCGGCAGTCAGGCGATCGTCGTCGCGATCGATGCGAAGCGCGACGTGGGACCGGCTGTCAGCTGGCAGGTGTTCAGTCACGGCGGTCGCACGCCCGAAGGACTCGATGCGCTCGTATGGTGCAAACGGGTCGCGGAGCTCGGCGCCGGCGAGATCCTGTTGACCAGCATGGATCGCGACGGCACCGGCCAGGGCTACGACACCGACTTGATCACGCGCGTCACCACCAGCGTCACGATTCCCGTGATCGCGTCGGGGGGCGTCGGCGAGCTCGCGCATCTCGCAGACGGGCTGGAAGCCGGCGCCGATGCGGTCCTGGCAGCGAGTATCTTTCACTTCGGCAAGCACACGATCCCCGAGGTGAAAGCCTTCTTGTCGAAGCGCGGATTGCCGATCCGATAGCTTTCGCTGATCAGACCACAAGCTCCTTTGCGCTCGATGCCGTGCTCGCCGATCCGACACGAACGTACGCTGGGAGCTTCCCTGACTCACGAACGCGATCGGCAGAAGTTGACAGCTCGATCCGTGTTCGCGAACGTACCGTGGTGATCACGCCTTTCGAGCCGGTTTTCGACGAGCGCGGGTTGGTGCCGGCGATCGTGCAGGACGCGGCGACGGGTACGGTCCTGATGCTCGCGTGGATGAACGCGGAGGCGCTGCGCCTCACCCGCGAGACGAGCGTCGTGCACTTCTGGTCGCGGTCGCGGCAGGCGATGTGGAGGAAGGGCGAGACCAGCGGCAACACCCTCGCGCTCGTCGAGCTGCGCCTGGACTGCGACGGCGACGCGGTGCTCGTGCGCGCGCGGCCAAAAGGCCCGGCGTGCCATACGGGGACGACGGCGTGCTTCTTCCATCGCGACGACGGCGACGACGACGATGGCGTTCCGAGCATCGACGCGGAGAGCGCACAGGTGATCGCGCGGCTCGGGGAGCTCATGATCGAGCGACGCGATTCGTCGACGGGCGAGAAGAGCTACACCAAAAGCCTGCTCGACAAAGGCATTCCGAAGATTCTCGAGAAGATCGCGGAAGAGTCCGGCGAGCTTGCGGCGGAGCTGCCGAGCGGCAGCGACGAGCGTGTCGTGTCCGAGACCGCGGACCTCTTGTTTCACGTCATGGTCGGCCTTACAGCGCGCAAGATTCCCGTCGAGAAGGTGTTCGCCGAGCTCGCGAAGCGCTTCGGCACGAGTGGACACACCGAGAAGGCCGCGCGTCGGCCGAAAGCAGGCGAAGCGTCGAGTGGGACTGCAGCGGCGAGCACTGCAGCGGCGAGCACTGCAGCGGCGAACGACGCAGCGGCGAGCACTGCAGCAGCGGGCGACGCAGCGTCGACTGACACCGCAGGTGATGGTTCGTCGAAGGGCAGCGCGTGATCGATCTGCTCGCACCCGGTGGTGGACTCGAACGCGCGATCCCGCACTACGAAGATCGCGTCGAACAACGCGCGATGTCGTCGGCGGTGGCACGCGCGATCGACGACGGCCGCCCGCTGATCGTCGAGGCGGGCACCGGCACCGGGAAGACGCTCGCGTACCTCGTGCCGGCGCTGTTGTCCGGCAAGCGCATCGTCGTGTCGACAGGAACGCGCACGCTGCAGGATCAGATCGCGCGCCACGATGTACCACTGCTCCGCGAGATCATCGCAAAGCCGTTCGCGGCCGTCGTGCTCAAGGGCGTCGGCAACTATGTGTGCCAGCGGCGACTGGCGGAGGCGGCGAGCAAGCTCGCGAAGCCCGATGTGTCGCTCGCGTCGCTCGTCGACTGGAGCGAACAGACGAGCACGGGCGATCGCGCGGAGGTCGAGTGGCTGCCGGAGGGCGCGCCGCTGTGGCAGGACGTGACGACGACGCCTGATGCCCGCATCGGGCCGCGCTGCCCGTACTTCGAGCGTTGCTTCGTGACCCAGGCGCGCCGCCTCGCCGAGCAGGCGCAGCTGATCCTCGTGAACCATCATCTGTACTTCGCGGATCGTGCGCTGCGCGCGGCGAGCCCCGGTGCGAAGGTCCTCCCGGATCACGACGCGGTGATCTTCGACGAGGCGCACCAGCTCGAGGACGTCGCGACCGAGCACTTCGGCGCGCGCATCTCGACGCCGAAGCTCGCACAGCTGGTGCGCGATGCGCATCTCGGTCTCGCGCGCATGCCGCTGTGGACGGGACGCGCGGCCGTCGATGTCATCGACACGGTCGAACGCGCGGGCCTCGCGCTGTTCGCGCAGCTTCGAGCGGCGCTCGTCGCGGCGGATCCACTCGAGCTGTCGCGCATGCCGCTGCCGCAGGGTCTGTTCGATCAGCCCGAGCGCCAGGCAGCGTGGTTCCGGCTCGACGGAGCGCTCGAGGATCTCGCACGCGTGGCGGAGTCAGAGTCGCAGCCGCCACCCGACGAGGAGGACGCGATGGACGCCGGTCCCCGCGCGTCGCTGGTGGGCCTGGCCCGTCGCGCGCGCGAGCTACGTGACGATCTCGCGACGATCGCCGAGCAGCGCCAGAAGAGCCACGTGTACTGGGGCGAGGTGCGCCCGACGGGGACGTTCTTGACCGCGTCGCCGATCGACGTCGCCGATCTCATGCGCCGCCACATCGTGCGCGCGGGGCCGACACCGGTATTCACGAGCGCGACGCTGACCGCCGCCGGCGACTTCGGATACACGCGAGCGCGTCTCGGCCTCGAGGACACGAGAGAGATCGACGAGCTGCTCGTAACGTCGCCCTTCGACTACGGGACGCAGGCGATGCTCTACGTGCCGCGCGATCTGCCGCCGGTCAACGATGGCTTCTCGGTGCAGGCCGCCGAGCGAGTGCTGGAGCTGCTCGCAATCACGAACGGCCGCGCGTTCCTCCTGTTCACGAGCCATCGCGCGTTGCGTGAAGCGAGCGCGCGACTCGCAAAGCTTCCCTATCCAGTGCTCGTGCAGGGCGACGCACCGCGCGCGTCTCTCGTCGATCGGTTTCGCACGACACCGAGCTCGGTACTTCTCGGCACGGGCAGCTTCTGGGAAGGCGTCGACGTACCCGGCGATGCGCTCAGCCTCGTCATCATCGACAGGCTGCCGTTCGCGCCGCACACGGATCCGCTCGTCGCTGCGCGCATGCAGCAGCGCGCCGAGGCGGGCGAGGACCCGTTCGCGGCGATCCAGTTGCCCGCCGCGGCGATCGCGCTCAAGCAGGGCTTCGGTCGACTGATCCGCCGGCGCGACGATCGCGGCATCGTCGCCATCCTCGACGGTCGCATCGTGACGCGCACGTACGGCCGCGTGTTCCTCGACACCTTGCCGCCGGACCTCCCACGCACGTCGACGATCGAGCAGGTCAAGCGCTGGTGGACGATGCCGGTCGTGCGAAGCTGATCGCATGCTCGCGCAGATGGCACTCCTCCTGTTCGGCTTCTGGGCCGGCGCGGTGCCGTTCGGCGTTCTCATCGCGAAGTGGCTCGGCGTCGACATCCGCGAGCACGGCAGTGGAAACATCGGTGCCACCAACGTCACACGCGTGCTCGGTCCGATCCCCGGCGCGATCGTCCTCGTCCTCGACGCGCTGAAGGGCGCGATCCCGACGTTGCTCGCGATTCGCTACTCCGGCGAGCACTGGGCCGTGATGGCCACCGGCTTCGCCGCGATCCTTGGCCACTGCTTCTCGCCGTTCCTCGAATTTCGCGGCGGCAAGGGCGTCGCGACGGCGATGGGGGTGTTCCTCGTGCTCGCTCCGCAGTTCGTCGTGTTCGGTGTCCTCGCGTTCGTCGGCGTCCTCCTGATGACCAAGGTGCCGGCCCTCGGCTCGCTCGCCGGAACGCTCACGATCGCCATCTCGTTCCTCGTCCATCGCGAGCGCGAGGCGGCGGTGCTCGCGTTCGTGACGCTCACGCTGATGCTGTACACGCATCGCACGAACCTGGCGAAGCTGCGCAAGGGCAAGCCGCTTTGATCGCATGCGAGGTGCGGAGATGAACGATCGCCGTGCGCGGATCGTGATCGGATTCGGCGGAAACGTCGGCGGTGAAGATGCGGTCGTCGCGCGGTTTCGTCAGGCGCGAGAGGCGCTCGCGAGCCTCGGGACCGTGCGCTCGGCGGCGCTGTATCGCACCGAGCCACTCGGTCCAGATCAACCCGCGTTCCTCAACACCGCCGTCTCGCTGCGTCTCGAAGAACCGCAGGCACGCGAGCTCGCGGACACGCTTCGCGAGATCGAGCGCCTGCTCGGCCGCGAGCGCGAACGCGAGGTGCGATGGGGCCCGCGCACGATCGACCTCGACATCCTCGCGTGGGGCACAGGGTCCGACGTCGCGCGGGTGATCCGCGCATCGGAGCCTGGGGGCATCGACGTGCCCCACCCACGCGTCGGCGAACGAAGGTTCGCGCTGGCTCCACTCGTCGATCTCGTCGGCGAGGATGTCGAGCTACCCGGTGTCGGCCGCGTCGGCGATGCGCTCGCGCGTGTCTACGCTCAGCACGTCGAGCTGATCCGCGAGACCTGGTAGCTCAGCTGATCCGCAGGACCTGGTAGCTCCGCTGATTCGCAAGACCTGGTAGCTCAGCGCTCCGCGCGCGCCACGACGGGATTCTTCAGCACACCGATACCTTCGATCTCGATCTCCACGACATCGCCGGGCGCGAGGTTGCCGACGCCCGCGGGCGTTCCCGTCGAGATGACGTCACCGACCTCGAGTGTCATGTGCTCGCTGCAGAACGCGACGAGCGCCGCGACGTCGAAGATCATGTCGCTCGTCGAGCTGTCCTGCTTCATTACGCCGTTCACGCGAGTCTGGATGCGCAGGTTCGTCGGATCGAGCCCCGCGACGATACGCGGTCCGATCGGACAAAACGTGTCGAAGCCCTTCGCACGCGTGAACTGCACGTCCTTCTTCTGGAGATCGCGCACGGTGACGTCGTTGATGCACGTGTAGCCGAGCACGTGATCGAGCGAAACAGCGCGCGAAACACGGTGCGCGCGCCTTCCGATCACCACCCCGAGCTCGCCCTCGAAGTCCACGCGGTCGTAGCCGCCGGGTCGCTCGATCGGCGTTCCTTCCCCGATCATCGCGGAGGGAGCCTTGAGAAACATGAGGGGCTCCGCGGGAATCGGCTTTCCCATCTCGGCGGCATGAGCACGGTAGTTCTGTCCGATACCGATGATCTTGCTGGGAACGAGGTCGATCGAGTCGGGGGTATCGGAACCGACCAGGGGCAAACGCATGCGGGGAAAGGTAGGACACCGCAGACTTCCTGTCATTGATCCCTAACGTTGCGCCCCGTACAATTTACGTGATGGGCCGGGCTCCTAATGCTGGAGCGCCACGTGTGTCTCCACATGTGGTGCCGAAGGCCCAAGCCTCGTCCTCGTTTGGAGATGACGAGGAAAAGACGACGATCGAATCGGGGTGGGAGGAAGAGCCCAGCACCACGGTCGAGCAAGGCGAAGTCGCCGACAAGATTCGCGCGCTCGGTTTGGCGCGTTCCAACGTCACGGGTGTCACGAACACCAATGCTGGAATTCTCGACGAGCTGACGGTCGATGATCAGCGGGCGAATGCAGCACTCGCCCTGCTGCCGCCGCCCAGCATGAACGCACGGCTCGTGATCACCGCCGGTAACGACGCCGGGCAGCACCTCGATGTAACGCCCGGCAAGAGCTATACGGTCGGTCGCGCCGTCGACAACGACCTCGTGCTCACCGACATCGCGGTGTCGCGCAAGCACTTCGATCTGCGGTTCGAGACCGGCATCTGGGTCATCGTGGATCGCGGGTCGGGCAACGGCACCGTCGTCAACAACCAGATCGAGGATGCTCCCTTCTCGCTCGCCAACGGCGACACGATCGAGATCGGCAACACGCAGTTCCGGATCGAGATCCCGAACGGTCCGGCGCGCATCGTTCGCTCCAGCGCGAACGCGAGCGCGGCCATGCACGACGAAGACGAACCGTCGACGGTCGCTAGCAAGCCGCTGCGCGACGAGACGCCCGCACCTTCTCCGCCCGTGATCACCCCGTTGGGTCATGGTCCTCGCGAACGTCCCAAGACCCAGCCCCCGCCGCCGCCGCTACGCTCTCGCACGGCCTCGCCAATCCCACCGCCGAATCCGTCGGCGCCGATGCACCTGACGATGCCGCCCGGCGCACAATCGGTGCCGTCGAGCTTCGGCGTGCCGAACCTGCCGAGCGCGAGCGTGCCGAGCGTGAACACACCGATGCGTGGCTCGGGCGTCGGTCCCGCACTCGGCCAACCGATCGCGCCGCTACCACCGCCACTCGGTGCGATGCAGAGTCGCCCGCCGATGTCTCCGACGATGCTCGGCGACGCGATGGGCATGCCGCTTGGTCCCGGGCAGATGCAGGGCGGGCTTCCTTCGTCGACGATCCCGGGACAGGGACCGCCGCTCGCGCCGTCGCAGTTGCCGACGACCGACATGTTCGGATATCCGTCGAACGCGCAGATGCCGCGCCAGCACCCGCAGGGTCCGAACGGTCATGTGATCATCAACGGCGTCGCGGTGCGCGATGCCACGTCGACGGCGCTCGTGCCGCCGACACCGTACAACGGCATGCCCCACGTCATGGTGCCGCAGCCGACGTACAACACGTCGTTCTCGCGGCGCATGAAGTTGATCCTCGGCGGTGCGGCGCTGACCCTGGTCGCGGCGATCTCGACGGTCGGGATCATCAAGGGTGGCGAGAGCAAGCCTGCGAAGGCGACTCCCGCGCCAGCGACGAGCCCGACGGTCGAGCCGATCGACGACAAGAAGGCCACGACGAAACCTGACAAGAAGACCGAGGCAACGCCGGCGGAAACGAAACCGACGGCGCCGCAGGTCGAACTGAAGCCGCAACCTATGGCGGTCGCGACGACGCCGAAAGTCGAGACCAAGCCCGTCGAGACCAAGTCCGTCGAGACCAAGTCCGTCGAGACCAAGCCCGTCGAGACCAAACCCGTCGAGACCAAGCCCGTCGAGACCAAGCCCGTCGAGACCAGACCCGAACCAAAGAAGACCGAGCCCGTCGAGACCAAACCCGAACCGAAGAAGGTCGCGGTCGTCGAGCCGAAGAAGAAGACCGAGCGCAAGAAGCAGACGGAGAAGGTCACGCGCACCAAGCCCGAGCCCAAGCCCGAGCCCGAGGTCACCGAGCCAAAGCCCGAGAAGAAGTCGAAGACGACCGCATTTGACCCGAGCGGCGCGAAGAACAAGGCCGACGAGCAGTATCGCGCGAAGCAGTTTGCAGCCGCGGCGAACACCCTCAAGACGGCCGCGAAGAGTGCGAGCGACGACGAAGCGACGTCGTTGAACTCGCTCGCGGCGGTCTACCAGCAGTTCGGCGCGGCATACAACGTCGGCATGGCGCCCGGCACGAAGCCGCCCGAGGCGTTCGATCGCTTGCGCAAGGCGCAGAGCCTCGACAACAGCGCCGGCAAGGCGTTCTCCGGTGAGATCCAGGCGCAACTCGCGAAGATCGCGCCGAAGGCCGCCGTCGCGTTCATGGGAGCCAAGGAGTGGCTACGAGCCAAGCAAGCCGTTGGAGTCGCCGAGGCGAACGGCGGTGGCAACGACACGACCATCGAGGTGAAGAAGGCCCTCGCTCGCGAGGCTGGCACTCTCTACAAGGAAGCGATGAGCATGCTGTCTGCGGATCCCGCAGGCGCCAAAGACAAGCTCAAGCAGGTACGCGGCATGGTCGACGCGTCGAACCCGCTGGCCGCGAAGGCGCAAGCTCAGCTCAACAAGATGTAGCGGTACGCGTTCGTGCAGGCCAAGAGGTCGCGCACGCGTGCCTCGATCACTCGACGAGGCCCGCGATGATCTTCTCGAGCTTCTCGAACTCGAACGGCTTGTCGAGGTGTGCGTCCGCGTAGAGCGGCGACGTGAGCGCGTTCACGGACTCGCCGATCGCCGTCACCATCACGATCTTGATTCCCTGCGTGACCGGATCTTGCTTGAGTGCGCGAGCGACCTCCCAGCCCGACTTGCCTGGCATCATGACGTCCAGCAGGACGACGTCCGGGTGCTCGCGCTTCGCGAGCTCGATCGCGCGGTGGCCGTCGGCCGCCGTGGTGACCTTGTACCCACGCTTTGACAGCCGCGTGCTGAGCATGGAGACGATCTCCGGATCGTCATCGACCACCAGGATGTTCGCCGCTGTGCCCTTGCTCATAGGGGCCACGCTACGCTGCGACGCTTCCGATCGTCAAGGGCAGCCTCGGACGGCGGCACGTGATACGAAGTCCCGTGCGCCGCTGGATCTGGATCGCGATCGTCATCGTGATCGGCGTCGCCGCGTACGCGATGGTCGGCGACGTCAACCGTGTCGCCGATCGGCTCGGAGCGTTCGCGTGGTCGGCCTTCGCGGCGGCGCTGGCGCTGGCCCTCGGCAACTACGTGATTCGCTTCTTGCGCTGGATGCTCTACCTGCGCTGGCAGTCGGTGTCGGTCCCGCTCGGGAGCAGCGCCATCGTATTCGGCGCAGGGCTCTCCCTGTCGATCACCCCGGGCAAGCTCGGCGAGCTCGTGAAGAGCTACCTGCTGCGCGAGCTCCACGGCATTCCCGCGACACAGACCGCCCCGGTCGTCGTCGCCGAGCGCGTGACCGATCTGATCGCGCTCTTGATCCTCGCGGTGATCGGCGTCGCCGTGTACGGCGTCCAGACCACGGTCGTCGTGGTCGCGGGCGGCGTCGTCGTGGTCGGGCTCGTTCTGCTCGCGTGGCCGCGTCCGACGCGTGCGCTGATCGTGCTCGCAACGCGGCCGAACGTGACGCGGCGGTTTCGTCAGGCGCTACACGACGTGTACGACGGTCTGGTCGGACTGTGCACGCCGTCGAGGCTCGTCGTCGCGACCGCGATCGCTATCCCAGCGTGGGGCCTCGAGTGCATCGGCTTCGCGCTGATCGTCAACGGGTTTCCCGGGGCCCACGTCGATCTCGGGCTGGCGATGATGATCTACGCCGCGACGACGATCGCCGGCGCGCTGTCGTTCCTACCCGGAGGTCTAGGTGTCACGGAGGGAGCGATGACTATTTTGTTGGTCAAGAGCGCGACCGGAGTCGACCAACCCACGGCACTCGACGCGACGCTACTCACGCGTCTCGCGACGCTATGGTTCGCGGTCGTGCTCGGACTCGTCCTCCTCGCAATCGCGCGCGGCCGAATTGCTCGGCGCAACCAGGCACCGGAGTCCTAGCTCGCTATACTGCCGTCATGTCGGTTGGCGTCGATTTCGATTTTCCGAAATGGCTCGCGCGTCGGCGCGGCTCGATCGAGCAGTCCGCGCGAGAAGGTGCAGCGTACGCGTTCACGTCCGAGCGCAAGTTTCGCCGGACGCTCATGCTCGCGCGTCCCGTGACGATGGCGCTCGAGGCCACGACGCGGCTCTGGCGTGACGTTGCTCGCACCGAGCTGCTCGGCACCGCGGTCAAGGTCACCGACCAGCAGTACCCGCGCGTGTTCGAGGCGGCGAAGCGCGCCGGTGCCGCGCTGAACGTTCGCGTGCCGGTCGTGTTTGCCGCTCCGACCTCGTCGATCAAGGTGAAGGTGCTCGGCACGGAGGACTCGCCGCATCTGATCGTCAACCTCGAGCTCGCCGAGAAGCTGTCCGACGACGAGCTGGTCGCCGCGATCGGCCACGAGCTCGGTCACGTCCAGAACAACCACATCCTCTACGCGACGGCGCTCCACTACCTGACGAGCTCGGCGGCATTCTTCGTGCGCTGGGTCGTACAACCCGCGATCATGACGCTGCAGGCATGGTCGCGACGCGCGGAGATCACGTGCGATCGCGCCGCGCTGCTCGCACTGCGCGACGAGGAGAAGACGCTCTCCGCGCTCGTGAAGATCGAGCTCGGACTCGACAAGAACAGCTCGTTCGACGTCGCCGAGTACTTGAAGAATCCCCCGGACATCAAAAAGGGCCTCGGAGGCTACGCCGAGATTTTTCGCTCGAACCCGTACATGCCCAAGCGCGTGCAGGCGCTGCGCATGTTCGCGAACTCGGCGCTGTTTGCTCACGTCACCGGCAAAGATCCCGCGGGCAAGGCGAGCCTGCCCGACATCGACAAACAAGTCGCCGCTCTGCTCTAGAGGAGAACCACGATGATTCTGCTGGAGCACCACAAGTCAGCGAAGCGCGAGATCGTCAACCGCTTCACGCAGCTCGCCGATGTCGCAGAGAGCGTCGGCATGGTCACACTCGCGCGCGATATCCGCACCACGCGGATCCCGAAGCTCGAGGCGGAGCGGTTCCACCTCGTCGTCCTCGGCGAGTTCAACCACGGCAAGTCGACGTTCGTGAACGCGCTGCTCGGCTCGGAGATCCTGCCGGTCGGCATCACGCCGACGACGGCGTCGATCAACCACGTCGTGTGGGCGGACAACCCGACGGCGAAGGTCATGTTGCTCACCGGCGACAGCCAGGCACTCGAAACGTCGCAGATCAAAGACTGGGTCACCGTCGCAGGCGGACGGGCGGACGAGGTCGCGTTCGTCGAGGTCGGCTATCCGAGCGATCTCCTGAGGAACAACGTCGTCCTCGTCGATACGCCGGGCGTGAACGATCTCAACGAGCAGCGCGCAGAGGTCACGTACGGCTACGTGCCGCGCGCCGATGCTGTGCTGTTTCTCCTCGATGCGGGCCAGGCGCTCAAGGACTCCGAGCAGGAGTTCTTGCGCAGCCGAGTCCTCGAGAACGCGCGAGATCGCCTGATCTTCGTACTCGGAAAGATGGACATGTTGTCCACCGACGAGAAGATCGCGGTCACCGACTACGTGAGGCAAAACCTCGCGAAGATGATGCCGGACCCGGTGATGTTCCCGTTGTCGGCGCGCGACTGGGCGAAGCACAAGGATCCGCAGAGCGGCATGCCCGAGCTCATCGCGCACCTCGAGAAGTTCCTCGCTCGCGATCGCGCGCAGATGATCCTCGACAACGCCGCCGCCGATGCCGCGCGAACCGCTGCATACGTCGAGAACAACCTCGGCGTGCGGATGCAGAGCTACGACCTGAACATCGACGAGCTCGAGAAGCGAATCACCGAGGTGCGCTCGCAGCTCGACACGAGCAAGCGGAAGCTCGACGAGCTGCACGGTCGCATCGACGCCGCCGCGCAGTCCATCAAGGCGCAGGTCGGCCTCGATCTCGAAGCGTTCGCGAAGACGTTCGTGCAGGCGCTCCCCGCGCAGATCGACGCCGTCGATGCCGATGACGTGAAGGCGTACCTGCCCCACTTCATCGAGGACAAGTTCAAGGAGTGGGCGGAAATCGAAGGCGCGAAGCTCGCCGCATTGCTCGAGCACCTCGCGGAAGAGGTCATCACGATCACGAACGAAAACGTCGCCGCGGCTGCCGGCGCGCTGGCGGAGCGCCTCGGTCCACAGGACACGCAGGTCGACATCACCGTCGACAGCTTCAAGTACGACGTCGGCATCTATGCCGTCGGCGCGCTCGGTACGACGGTGATGCTCTTCGTCAACGCGCTCGCGGGCGGACTGCTCACACTCGCCGCGCCGATCCTCGCCATCGTCCTCAAGTCGAAGATCAGCGGCGACATCAAGGTGCAGGCAAAAGAGAAGGTGCCCGGCGCGGTGCTCAAGGCGGCCGAGGCGATGAAGCCGCACTTCGATCGCTGCATCGACGACTTCGCAAAGCGGCTGTCCGACTTCGTCATCAACGCAGGCAACACGCTCTACAAGGGCATCAGCGAGATCCTCGATCGCACGATGCGCGAGAGGAAGGAACGCGCTGGGGACGTGACCGAGCTGAAGGTAGGTACGGAGGCGCAGATCGAGCAGGTCCGCGCAGCTAGCAAAGCGCTCGCGCACCTACGTGAGGGTCTGTGGTCTGGTGAAACGGACGAGGCTCCGGCGAACAGCTGACATGGCAAGCTGCGTCATTCCATAGACCAATCAGGTACTTGCTGCCACATGGCAGTGGTTCGACCGATGGCTGGAACCTTGCTCCTTCAGAAGGTCCATGCGAACCGCCATCGCCTCTCTTCTCGTCGCTTCTGTTGCTGCCACTGCCACGGGTTGCCTCCACCACGACGGCCACGATAGTGGCTCGGACCCGTCGGATCCCCCCAACCCGACGAACCCGACCACGCCAGTCGCGAACGGGCCGTACACCGTGACGTCGAACGTGGAGATCACGATCGAAGCGCTTCTCCCCGAGCCCGCGTACAACCTGGTCGGCACGCTGCGCGACTTCTCGGAAAACCCCGCGCAGACGATGCTCGACGAGGCCGAGGCAGCGGGCGTGCCCGCGGTCGGTACCGTGCGTGACTACCTGCCGTCGTTCCTCGAGGACAAGCTCGAGGGCTGGATCAACGCCGAGATCAACAAGCTCACGATCGGTGGCGTTCCCATCCCGCAGTTCGCGGGTCAGATCGTCGCGCTCGCCGAGACCACGCTCTCGCAGGTCGACATCCAATCGACGCTGACGATCGACAACGGTACGGCGACGCATCGCCTCGCGGTGCTCGACCTCTCGCCGGCCGGCATCGACACGCAGCTCGAGCTCGGTGCGTTCCCGAACGAGATCGTGTCGGCGACCACGACCTCGTCGTCGAGTAAGTCGACGCTCTCGATCGGTGACCACACGTTCTCGATCGCGTACGGCCGCTACGCGTGGCAGGCGCTCGAGGTCAACATCACCGAGACACATGGCACGAACATCCGTGGCCTGCTCGGCGCGGCGGTCAACTGTCCTGCGATCGCGGCGACCGTCGCGAACAAGTGCCTCTTCGGTCAGTGCGTCGGCCACGCGACCGAGCTCACGACGATCTGCGAGCGTGGGCTCGACGAGGTCGTGTCGCGTGCGAAGGCGAAGCTCGAGACGTTTCGCTTCGACGCGCTTCGCTTCGAGGCGGGCACTGCGACGATGGTCGACGCGAACAACGATCGCCTCGCGGAGCGCCTGACCAACGGCGTGTGGACCGCGAAGATCAACGCAGGTCAGGGCCTGCGCACGGCCCCGGCGACGTTTACCGCGACCCGCTAACCCGCGACCCGCGAGCGCACCTCAGAACCTTCCGATCAACCCGAAGCCCGCGAGGGTTCCATCGGCAGACGAGATCGGAAGCGGCGCGACGACCGCGGTCGAGACGACGGGAAGTTCCTCGTAGAGGCGGTCGCGGAGCTGCTGCATCAAGGAAGGCCGCTCCAGTGGAGCCTCCGATTGTCGCAGTGGAGGCTTGTCGGCCTCGCGCATCGCCAGCGTCAGTACGACGGGCTCTTGCCCGCGGGGCGCGGGCGTCTCGACCTGTGCAGGAGCCGCACGGATGTACATCGGAAGCGGGTCGGCGAGCGCGGACGGCGTGACGGCAAGGACGAGAGCCATCAGCATCGCGCGCATCGCACGGGTTCATCGCAAGTCGCGTACCGAGCGATGAGCGTCGGAAGTGCGCGAGACGCTTGACTCCCCGCTGGAGTCAGCGAAACGCAGGATGGTCGAGTAGCCACGATGTGAGTGCGCGCGCGGACACGCGTCTCGAACGGATCGAGTACGTTACCCGCCTCGATGGCTGCTTCGACCGCTGTTCGAACCGTGGTCATCGCACTCCTGGGGAACTCGTTCGTCATGGTCATCAAGCTCGTCGCGTTCCTCGCGTCGGGCTCGGGTGCGATGTTGTCCGAGGCGATCCACAGCGCTGCCGATACCGGTAACCAGCTCCTGTTGTTCATCGGGCTTCGGCGTGGCGAACGAGCTCCGGACGAGAAGTTTCACTACGGGTACGGCGGAGAGCGCTTCGTGTTCGGCATCCTGTCAGCCGCCGGCATCTTCTTTCTCGGCTGCGGCATCACGGTCTATCACGGCGTCGATTCGCTGCTGGATCCCCATCCGCCGCAGCTAACGGTCTGGACGTTCGTCGTATTGGGAGTCTCGATCGTGATCGAGGGGATCGTGCTCCTCCTCGCGATCCGGGCCGTAAATCAGGCGCGCGGTGATATGCCGTTCTTCCGCTTCGTGCGCGAGCGTGCCGATCCGGCGACCGTGGCGATCCTGCTCGAAGACAGCGCCGCCGTGCTGGGCATGCTCACCGCGAGCGCGAGCATCATCCTGTCGTACGTGACGGGGAATCCGCTCTTCGACACGATCGGCTCGTTGCTCATCGGCGTGATCCTCGGCGGGATCGCGCTCTACCTCGTACGCGAGAACCGCGAGCTGTTGATCGGGCGCGCGGTGCCGGACGTCGTCGAACAGACGTTCACGAACGTGATCCTCGAACACCCCGCCGTCCGCAGCGTGCGCGACGTGAAGACGCGCCAGCTCACGCACGACGCGTATCTGTTCAAGGCCGAGATCACACTCGACACGGACTACCTGGCGGAGCAGCTAGACAAAGTCCTTCCGGCGAGCCATCGCGATCTGACCAAAGGGCGCTCCCTCCGCCGCGCGTCCATCGCCACCACCGACCTGATCGCGACCGAGATGATCGCGGTCGAGCAGGCGATTCGGCAGGCGATTCCGGAGGCCAAACACATCGACCTCGAGATCGCGCATCCGGAGCACGAGGCCACCGACGAGGAGCTAGCCTGACGTGGTGAAGGCCCGGCCCGCGTTGTAAGGTTCGATCCATGTCGTTGTGGTCGCGGTTCCAGCGCAAGCTGGGAGATCTCGCCGAGGATCTGATCCTCGACGAATATCGTGATCAGCTGAACAAGTCGCAGGACCTCCTCGCGAAGGGCGACACGCAGCAGGCGATCGAGCTCCTCGAGGCGCTGCTCGTGTCCAAGAGCGAGCATGGTCAGGCGTTGATCGTCCTCGGCGCCGCCTATCTGCAGTCGCGCCAGCCGCAGAAGGCCCTCGACGCGTTCGAGCGTTCCCTCAAGCTGCGCGGCGCGGATCCGCACGCGCTCGTCGGTCACGGGACTGCGCTCGTGGCGCTCGGTCGATACGATGTCGCGGTCACCTCCCTCGGACGCGCGGTGCAGGAAGCGGGTGGTGATCGCGAGATTCTCGCGAGCGCGTATCGAGGACTCGGAATCGCGTGGCGCCGGCGCGGCGATCTCGACAAGGCGATTCGCGAGCTACGCAAGGCTGTCGTCGAGGACGGTGACGACATGGAGGCGCGTGCAGCGCTCGGCGAGGCGCTGATCGCCGACGGTGGTCCGTACGACGAAGCGTTGCGTCACCTCGAGCGCGCCACGGGCAAGTCCGACGACAAGCCACCCGTGATCGCGCTGTATGCGCTCGGCAAGCTCGCGCTGATCGAGGGATCGCCCGCCATCGCCGGCGAGCGACTTGCCCGCGCCCGCACCGCGTCTGACGAGGATGTCTCGCCGTTCGCGAGCCAGCTCCGCGCGGAGATCATGCTCGCGCTCGGCGATGCGGCGCTCGCGTCGTCCCCCACGTCGGCCGATGCAATGCGCGCGCACGGGTTCTTCCTCGAGGCGCTGCAGCTCGACGCGAAGCGCGCCGAAGTCCACGCGCGGATCGCCATCACGCATCGCACGATCGGCAACCTCGATGCGGCGCTGCAGAGCTACGAGCGCGCGCTTGGCCTTGGCGCCGGGGCCGACGTCCTGCGCGCCGCCGTCGACACCGCAATCGCCGCCGGCGACGCGACGCGCGAGCTACAGTGGGGCAACGACCTTCTCGCAAAGGCGCCCGACGATCTGCGCGCTCTCGTCGCGCGCGGGTCCGCGATGCTCGGCGATCAGCCCGACGCGGCTCGGGCGTTGCTCGAGGTCGCGGCGGCCAAGGACGATGTCGACGCGCACGCGGCGCTCGCGCGGCTGACGCTCTCGACGGATCCGCAGAAGGCCGCCACCTCCGCGCTCGCCGCGCTCCGCGTCGCTCCGCACCACACCAAGGCGCGCCAGATCCTGACCGAGGCGCGCACGGCCGCCTTCGGCACGCCGGGCTCCGAGATCGCGGACGTGGCGACGTACATCGAGAAGACCGTCGAGAGCCGGCGGGAGCTCGGTCACCTCGTCGGCGAGGTCGCGCGTGCGGCGGCAAACCTCGATCAGCCGTTGCTCGTCACGGTGATGGGCGAATTCTCGAGCGGCAAGAGCTCGTTCGTGAACGCGTTTATCGGCGCCGACGTCGCGCCGACCGGAATCACTCCGACGACGGCGACGATCAACGTCGTGCGCTACGGGCGCGAACGCGGGGGTCGGATCATCGCCCGCGATGGCTCGACGACGGAGCTCGGCTGGGACGCGCTGATGGCGCACATGAAGGCGCTCACGCCCGCTGCAGCGAAGTCGATCGATCGTGTCGAGATTCTCGTGCCGCTACCGCAGCTCGAAAAGATCAACATCGTCGACACACCGGGTCTCAACTCGATCCAGCCCGAACACGAGGCGACCGCGCGTGCGTTCATCGGTAAGGCCGACGCGATCGTCTGGGTGTTCACGGCTGCGCAGGGCGGCAAGGCGAGCGAGAAAAAGGCGCTGCGGTCGATTCGCGAAGAAGGCAAGCGCGTGCTCGGTGTGCTCAACAAGGCCGACCAGTTGACCCCCGGGGAGACCCAGGAGGTCACCGCGTTCATCGGCGGCGAGCTCGAGGATCTCGTGGAGGCCATCGTTCCGTTCAGCGCGCGCAAGGCGCTGGCGTGGAAGCAGAAGGATCGACCTGCCGGCGTGGAAGACGGCAACTGGAGTGGACTCCTCGGCAACCTCGAGGAGCGGTTCTTCCAGCAGGCGCGCCAGCTCAAGCGAGACGCTTGCGCACGGCTCCTGCGTGGCGTGGTCGCCGAGGCCCAGCGTACGATCGATTCGTCGCGCCAGCGTGCGAGCGAAGCCGCCGACGCCGCGCGTGCCGGTCGCGACGAGCTGTTCACCTCTGCACGCAAGTTCGGAGAAGCGTCTGTCCTCGCCGAACGCAAGGCGCTATCCGAGCAGATGACGACGCTGTATCGCCGCGCCGCGCGCGAGGTGATCGAGCTCGTGCGTCCGCGCCGCCTGCCATTCTCGTCGCACTCGGCCACCGTCGCGGATCGCGACTACCTCATCGCCCTGCTCTCCTCCGGATTCGAGACCGCCGTCGAAAACGGCCGGCAACGTGTCGCCGTGGACCTCCTCGCACGGAGCAAGTCGGCGGAGGCGGCCGCGCGCACCCTCACTGCGGCACTCGCCGTCGACGTCCTCGGCGACCTCCATCGCACCGCTGATGATCGGATCGGCCTGGCGCTCTCCCGCGTGTTCGATCGCGCCCGCGCCTACACGCGAGGCTACGTCGAAGGCGGCTATGTCGAGGCGTTCTTCCGCAATGATGTCCCGCGTCTGGAGCTCGCAGAGGACGCTGTCTATCACGCGCTTGTCCGCGGCGCTCCCGATCTGGATCGCGAGCTCGCCGAACCGCTGACGCGCGCTGCCTCCGATGCGCTCGCAGCGCTCGCCGATCGCCTCGATCACTGGGGTGCGGTCGTCGATGTGCACGCTTTCGATCTGGAAGTCGGGATCGCCCGTGCGCTAGAACTAGCCGCCGCGCGGCTCTAGTCAGACCAGTCGCGTAGGCTTCCTGCCCGATGGCCAAGAAGCGCCCGCGCCGCCCCGCGCCAATCAAGATCACGCTCGGCATCGACGAGGCCGGTCGTGGCCCCGCGATCGGTCCGATGGTCATGGCCGCGGTCGCGCTCGACTCGCGCGCGGCTGCGGCCCTCACTCGCAAGGGGCTGTGCGACTCCAAGACCTACGGAGCCGGCGACGAAGCGCACGAGGTGCGCGCGAATCTCGCCGCTCAGATTCGCCAACGCGCGATGTTCGTCGCGATGATCGAGGTCGAGCACACCGAGATCGACGAACGTGTCCTGCGCAACGAGCTGAACGTCCTCGAGCGAGAGCTCGCGACCCGGTTGATCACGCAGGCGCCCACGTGTGATCGCATCATCGCGGACGGCAAGCGTATGTTCGCCGCGCTGTGCGGGAGGTTCTCCAACTTCGAGTCGCACGATCGTGCTGAGGAGAAACATGCCTCGGTCGCCGCCGCATCAGTGATCGCCAAGGTGCGTCGCGACGAGCGCTTCCTCCAGATCAAGTCGCGCTACGAAGACGAGCTCGGCCCCATTGCTGGGGGTGGCTACTCCAACGCCGCCACCCGCGCGTGGGTTCGCAAGTACGTCGAGAAGCACATGCGCTTGCCCGAGGAAGCGCGCCGTTCGTGGCCGCACGACTATGTCGAGGACCTGATCGGCAACACGCGGCCGGCGGGTCCACAGGTCGAGCTGTTCGGGTAGGCAAGACGCCATTCAGAGGGCGAGCCGCCAGGACGCCAGGACGCCCAGAAGAGGCTTGTTGAGCCTGTCTCGATCGTCGCGGTGATCGCGCGACTCACCACGATCACACACGGTGACGGCTCACGAAACTTCGTGTCGGCGGCAATTCGAGTGGCGTCGTGGCGGCCCGAAGGCTAGTTCGCGGCCTCGGATGCTGCTTCCATCGGCGCGGGCGGCTCGAGGCACCGGGCGACGTTCGTGTTCTTCTGCAGCTTGTTCTTGTAGGTCTGCGGATCTTGCTTCGCGATCTTGGCGGCGATCGTTCGCACGGCCGCACAGTCGTTCTTGGCGGCCGCAGCTTCGCACTGCTTGACGAGCTGAGCGATCGACGCGTCGCGCTCGGCGCGGTCTTCACCCTCGATCGAGGGCAGCGGTGTGCGCGACACGGGCTTGTTGTCCGGTGCGCGCTTGATGTCCGGCGCCGGTGCGCTCGGTGCGCTCGGTGCCATGGACCCGGTCCCGACCGAGCCCCCTTTGGGCTGCATGTCACTGTCGCTCGCGATCGAGAGCCGCTCGCCCTCGTCCTTTTTCTCGGCCGGTGGCGGCTGGGCGGACTCGAACGCCATATCGGTCGGCTTGGCTTCGCGCGGTCCCTGCGCCACCGATTTGGCGGGCGGCTTGGTCACGCGCGGGCGAACCGGTACCGTCACTTTCGAGGCATCGGCCGTGGTGGACGCGGCGGATTCCTCCCCGCTCTGCACGTTGTTGCTGCGTTGCTTCTGGATGCCATCCTCGAGCGCGGGACTCGCGGCACCGGGCGCTGCGACCGGCGCACGAGAGTCGTCCGCCATCGGGTCGGGAGACGGCTCGCTCGCCACGACCTCGTCGGTCGTCGCCTTCATGTCTTCTCGACCCGAGATCACGACGGCACCGCCGATCAGCACGACCACGGTGGCCATCGCGAGCACAGGTGGCCGGCGCAACTGATCGAGCAGCACCGCGAACCACGAGCGGCGAGGCTTCATCTCCTCCGCTTTTGCATGTGCCGCCGCTAGGAGCGCTGCCATGCCCTTGTCGCTCGGCTCCTCGTCGCGCATCTCGCGCCACATGGAGCGCATCGACGTCATGGACTCGTCGAGCCCGAGATCGTCCTCGAGCTCGGAGCCGGTGTCCTTGCGCGGCGTGTCCGTCATGGCGCCGCCTTCGCGAGTTCCTTGTATTCGTCGAGCTCGAGTCGCAGCTTCTCGAGCGCGTAGCGCATGCGGCTCTTCACCGTGTTCTCTGGCACGCCGACGACATCCGCGATCTGCTTGAACGGCATGTCGAGAAACTCGCGCATGAGGAACACTTCGCGCTGCTCGTCGGAGAGCGCAGCGATCGCGCGCTGCATCGTTTCGTGCAGCTGCTTGTTCACACTCTTGCGATCGCTCGACATCTCGTTGCCGGGGATCACATCCATCAGCGTGCCGCTCTCTTCGCTCGTGTCCATGGGCGCGTCGAGCGATGCGTGCTTGCGATGTTTGCGTCTCCTAGTCTGGTCAACGCACAGGTTGCGCGCGATGGTGTAAAGCCACGTCGTAAACTTGGCCTGTCGCTTGTAAGCCTCCGCGCCCTTGATGACGCGCATGAAGGCTTCCTGCAGTAGATCCTCGGCGGTCTCCTTGTCGCCGACGAAGCGCAGGATGAAGTTGTAGACAGGCTTGCGATGACGCGACAACAAGACCTCGAAGGCGCGAACCTCGCCCTTTTGGTACATGACCATCAGGTCTTCGTCGGCTTGTTCCGTAATCATCGCGCGGAGCTAGGACCTACTGGAAGCGATCCTCGTCCCGGACACTACCAGGGCTAGACCGCTAAGGGGTTTGGCACGTTGGACAGAAGTAGGTCGCACGACCTTGGAGAACGCTTCGCCGGATGGACGTCTTACAGCGCGGGCACGGTTGCCCCTTCCGATCATAGACCTTGAGGTAGTCGTAGTTGCTTCCCTCGGCGCCATCCCCGTCGACGAAGTCGCGGAGGCTCGTGCCGTGATTCGCGAGTGACGCACGGAGCACCTCGTCGATCGCCTTGGCCAGGTGCGTCGCCTTCTCCTCCGTGAGCCGTCCCGCGCGCTTGGTCGGCCGAAGCCTTGACAGCCACAGCGCCTCCGACGCGTAGATGTTTCCGACCCCGGCGAGCACCGTCTGGTCGAGGATGAATGCCTTGAGCTGCACCTTCTTCTTGCGAGACCGTGCGAAGAACGCAGCCGGATCGATTCCGTCGACGATGGGATCGGGCCCGAGATCTTTCAGCGCTACGTGTTCGCGCTCCTTGCCGCGCGTGACGATGTCGAGCTGACCAAAGCGCCGCGCGTCGGAGAAGCGCAGTTCGCGGCCGTCTGCGAACACGAGCACCAGATGCGTGTGTTTGGCGCGCGCGTCGCCGCTCCCGTGCAGCCGAAACCGCCCCGTCATTCCCAGGTGCACGAGGAGCGACTGCTGCGTGTCGGTGTCGACGAGCAGATACTTGCCGATGCGGCGCAGTGCAGTCACGGTCGCTCCGGTGAGCTTCTTCAGCTTCGCACGCGGAGGTTTCCGCTTCATGTGCAGCCCGAGTCCCGAGTCCCACACCGTCGTGATGCGCGCACCGACGGCAGGCAGCAGCGTCTGGCGAACGGTCTCGACCTCGGGCAGCTCCGGCATGACGCCTACCTAGCAGGAATCGCGCGAGCGAGCGCGCCGAACTCGCCGATCTCCAGCGTCTCCCCGCGGCGCTGTCCGTCGATCTCGGTCGCGGCGAGCGCAGCGTCGACGGCGGCCTCGTCGAACACCGCCCGCAACGCGTTGCGCAGCGTCTTGCGCCTCTGGCCGAACGCGGCGTGCACGACCGCCGAGTAGTGCTTCTCGTCGGTGATCTCCGTGCGCGGCCTCGCGAGCGGGACCATGCGGATCACGGTGGAGTCGATCTTCGGCGCCGGCACGAACGAGCCCGCGCCGACCTTCGCGACTGTCGTGATGTCCGCGTAGGTTCGCAGCATCACGCCGATCGCGCCGTACTCCTTGCCGCCGGGTGGCGCGACAATGCGGTCTGCCATCTCCTTTTGGATCATGCACACCGCATGGGTAATCGATTCGCGCGCATCGATGATCTTGAACAAGAGCTGCGACGCGATGTGATACGGCAGGTTCCCGCAGACCGCGATCGGTTCGCCGCGCCACTTCGCGGCCATGCGCAGGTCGTAACGCATCGCATCGACCTGCTCGATCTCGACGTTGTCCACACCTGCAAGCTCGCTGCGCAACACGGTCACCATGTCGGGATCCGCCTCGAGCGCGATGAGCTTCCCTGCAGTAAGTCGCTCCGCGAGGCGCATCGTCAACGTACCGAGCCCCGCACCGATTTCGACAACCCAGTCCTCGTCGGACTTCACGGTCGCGTCGACGATCGCGCGAAACGCCTTCTCGCTGATCAGGAAGTTCTGGCCGAACGACTTCTTCGCGCGCAAGCCGTACTTGTCGAGCAGCATATGCGCCGTCGGAAACGGCTCCATCGCGCGCAACGGATCGCTGAGCTTGCCGTGGCCGTTCCCGTTCGCTCCGTCGCCGTTCGCTCCGTGGCCGTTCCCACCGCTCATGTAACGATCCTGGGCAGCGGCTTGCTCGGAACCGCGTCGAGATCGAGCCCCGCGCGCTCGCCACGTACGAGGTGGTGATAACCCGCGGCCGCGATCATCGCCGCGTTGTCCGTGCAGCGGCTCGGCGGTGGGATGTACAGCGTGAAGTTGTCCTCGACGGCGGCCGCTGCCATGCCCGCGCGCAGCCCCGAGTTGGCCGCCACACCGCCGCAGATCTGCACGTGCGCGAGTCCTTCGCGCCGCACGACACGTCGCGTCTTGCGCACGAGCACCTCGACGATCGCCGCTTGATAGCTCGCGCACAGATCGCTCAGTGCCTGGCCTTCGGGCACGCCCTTCGCGCGCACGTGATGGAGGAGCGCTGTCTTGAGTCCCGAGAACGAGAACTCCGCGCCGGTGTCGCTCGCTGTCATCGCCTTTGGAAACGTCACCGCCGTCGGATCGCCCGTCTTCGCGAGCCGATCGATCACGACACCACCGGGATAACCGAGTCCGAGCAGCTTCGCTCCTTTGTCGAACGCCTCGCCCGCCGCATCGTCGCGGGTCGCACCGAGCTCGACTACGTCTGCGTGATCATTCACCCGCACGAGCGATGTGTGGCCGCCGCTCACGATCAGCGCGAGGTGCGGCATCGGCGGTGGGTTTGGCTCGAGGTACACCGCCGTCAGGTGTCCTTCGAGGTGGTGCACACCGACGAGTGGCTTGCCCGTCACCCACGCGATCGACTTCGCCGTCTGCAATCCGACGAGCAGCGCACCGATCAGCCCCGGTGCATTCGTTACGGCGATCCCGTCGATCGACGCGAGGGTAACGCCCGCGCGATCGAGCGCGGCCTGGACGACGGGCACCACGTTCAGGATGTGCGCGCGTGAGGCGAGCTCGGGCACCACACCACCGTACTTCGCGTGGACCTCATGTTGCGATGCGACGACATCAGCGAGCACGCGCGTTCCACCGTCGACGATCGCCGCAGCGGTCTCGTCACACGAGCTCTCGATTCCGAGGACGCGCATGTGGGCTTCTACCGCCACTAGCGCTGCGAGTCGAGGCGCTTCTGGATCATCAACGACTTCTCGCCGTCCGGCCAGTTCTCCAGATAGTGCACGTAGTACTTCGTCGCCTCGTCGTAACGCTGCTGCGCCCACAAGATCGAACCGAGCACCTCGTAGTTCGCCGCGTACCTGGGAGCGAGTGAGATCGCCGACTCCATCGAAGCGATCGCATCCTCGGCACGACCGAGACGTTGCAAGGCCTGCGCTCGCACGATGTTCGTGCGAGCTGTGCGCCGCAGCTTGAGCGAGGCCTCGGCCAGCTCGAGTGCCCTCGCGAAGTCGCTCTCCTTGAGTGCTTCCTGCGCTTGCACGCTCAGCTGCTTCGCCTGCGCCGCTGGATCGGGAGCACCCGCGTCTGTCGGTCCGACGATCGTGATGCCCGCATCGATACTCGTCGCGACGGCTGCATCCACTGGCGCGCTCACCGCGGCATCGACGGGCGCGACCGCGGCGTCCCGCGTCTTTGGAACGATCGCCGCGTCCACATGCACGACGACTGCGGCGGCATCCGGCGGCACGACGGCGACAACTGCGGCGTCCTCTGCCGTCGCAATGGTCTTGCTCGGCTTGCGAAGCCACAACACGAGCGCCAGGATCGCGAGTATCGCGGCGAGCGCGATCAGCGCGAGCGCTCCACCGCTGGGTCCTGTATGTCGCGACACACCTGTCCCCTGCCGCAACACGCGCGGCGTCGCCACGCGGGGTATAGAGGGAGCCGGTGGGATCTCTGTCGGAGTGGTTGGTGTCGCCGGCGTGGACGTCTCGGCTGGGGGCTGCACGATCGCCATCTCGCGCGTGATGCGGCGCGGGAGGATCGTCACCAGCTCCCGCTGCGTCTCGGCCACCGCCGGTTGTTGTCCCGACGTTCGCTCGCTGATCGGAACAAGCTCCCCTGAAGCCTCCGCGCGATCGCGTCCGAGCGATCCGATCATCCGCAGGCCGGAGTCGTCGTTGCGTTTCGCAAGCGGGCTCGGCATCTGCTCTGGTGGCGGCACCGCCGACACGCGGCGCGTACGTCCGCGCCCATCGCCATTCGACTCGATGTTCGGCCGGCCGAGGTGCAACGACGGCAACCCGTCGCGCTCGGCGTCCGCAGGAATCTCTTGCGGGATGCTGGTCTCGTTCATCTCGAGTGCAGGCACGCCGGTCGCCGTGCCCTCCTCGGTCGCGAAGTCCGACGGATCGGCGAGCGGAACGGCGATGTCGAGCGCTCTCTCGGTATCCTTCGGCTGCGACGCGACCGCACCGTCGGAGAACAGCGACGGATCGATCGCCTGCGCGGCCGCGATCGCGTCGTCGATCAACCGCAGGCTCGACGGGCGATAGCGCCCCAGGAGCGCCGAGTCCTGGACCGGTGCGTCTTCTTCCTGTTCGACGTACTCCGCGGCGGGAATCGGTTCGTTCTCCTCGGCCGCAGCTTCGGCGGCCGCTTGCTCCACCGCCTCCTCGGAGATCACCTGCGAGTCGCGAACCCCGAGCTCCTCCTGAATCGCAGCGTGGCTCCCCGAGTCGCGCAACGACGCGTGAGGACCGGAGTCGCGTCCGCTCGCCATCGCGATCGCGTGAGGACCCGACGCGACCTCCTCGATCGGCGTCGGCGCCTCGGTAACCTCGACGAGCGGCATCGGCTGGCCCGTCGTGCGGCGCGTCTTTTTGCCGTGATCGAGATCGATCAAGATCTCCTCGAAGAACAGGCGCGAGATCGCCTGCACGCACTCCAGATCACCGAAGTCCGAGTTGTCGATGACTTCGAGCAGCGTGCGTTTGCCGTCGATCAACCGGAGGATCCGGTTGTTATCGTCGGGGACATCGCCGAGTCGTGTGGCGAGCTCGCCCGTGTCGATCTCGAAGCGATGCGTGAGCGGTGGGAGCTGCTCGAGCAAGCGCGACCACTCGTCGAGGCGGCGCATACCCTCCATCAGCAGCCCTTGGGAGCTCATCTGGATCACCTCGCGCCGCCGCACAGTGCGGAAGACGACCTCGAACTCGCCTTCGCTCCACGTGAGCAGCCGATACACCGCGTCCTCGCCCTGCAGCGTGCCTGCCTCTGCGTCGATCACGCGTCCATCGCGGAAGTAGATCGCCGCTTGTCGTCCGCGCTCGCCGACGAACTGGATGACGCCGGACTTGCGACTGATCTCGATCGTCTGGATGACGTCGACGACGGGCATGTCTGTCACGCGTCCCGCGAAGCGCGTACGTCCGTCCTTGCGCTCCTCGAACCGGATCCGCTGCCGCTTCTGCAGCAGGATGTTGATCCGCGTGACGATCTCCTTGATGTAGATCGGCTTGGTCAGGTAGTCGTCGACGCCGAGCTCCAGTCCGCGGATCTTGTTCTCGATCGCTGCTTCGGCGGTCAGGAAGATGAACGGGATGTCGGCCCAGTCCTGAGTCGCGCGAACGCGGCGACGCAGCTCGAAGCCATCACCGTCGGTGAACGTTGTCTCCGAGATGATGAGATCGGGTGCGTGCAGCTCGAGCTTGTCGAGTGCGTCTTGCACGGAGACCGCCGGCGTGACGGTGAACCCCGCTTTGCGAAGGGAGACCTCCAGCACTCGGAGGCTACGAGTGTCCCCGTCGACCAGGAGCAAGCTTTGTTTGGACACGGGATGAGCGAAGTCCGGCCAGACCGGGGATTAAATCGTAACCAAGGAATTAGACTGTCGCCAGGAACCGGACCGTTCATGGTCGAGCTCCCCTACGGACGCACCCCCTACCCCCTCGACCTCGCGGGGCGAGAGTACACGCTCGTCCTGCCGACGTCGCTGCCGAGCCCCCAGCCACTAGGCTCACTGCTCGAGGCCGCACTCGACGCACCGATCGGCCGCCCTCCGCTCGAGGCCATGGTGTCCTCGGGAGCACGGATCACGCTGATCGTCAGCGATCCGTCGCGCGCCGAACCACGCGCCCAGCTCGTCGCGGCGATCCAGGCACGGCTCCCCGACGTGCGATGGACCCTGGCGATCGCGACCGGAACGCACGGTCCGTGCAAGCTGGACGCGCTCGGCATTCCCGCCGACGTGCTGGCGAACGCGACCCTCGTCAACCACGACGGTCACCTCGACTCAGACCTCGTCGACCTCGGTGTCACGCCGCGCGGCACGCCGGTTCGCGTACATCGCTCGGTCACCGACGCCGATCTCGTGGTGGCGACCGGCTGCATTCGTCCGCACTACTTCGCAGGATTCGGCGCCGGCGTGAAGGCGATCTTTCCCGGCCTCGGAGAAGCACGAGCCATACGCATCAACCACACACTCAAGACACACCCGCGCTCGCGCGCCGGAATCGTCGACGGAAATCCGTGCCGCGAGGACCTCGAGGATGCCTTTCGTCGCGTGCCGACGCCGACCTTTCTCGTCAACGGCGTGAACGCACCGGATCAGCGGATCCACGCCGCCGTCGCGGGTGATCCGCTCGACGCATTTCGCGCGGGGGCGTCGCTCGCGCGTGCGTGGTTTTCCGCGCGTGCTCCGCGAGCGCCCCTGGTGATCGCGTCCGATGCGCTGCCGGTAACCGCGTCGCTGTATCAAGCGGCGAAGATCGCGGCGGCAGTGGCGCCGCTCGTGACCGAAGGGGGAACGATTGCCATCGTCGCGGAGTGTTGTGATGGCGTCGGTCCGCTCGAGGTGGTGAACGAAGCGATCCTGCGCATTGGCGTTCTTCCGAGGCTCCCTGTCGGAGCGCGTGTGCGACTCATCAGCGGGCTCGATCGAGCCACGGTCGAGGCCACACTCGTGGAGTACGCTGCGTCCGTGAGCGTAGTGCTCGACGAGACGACCGGGCCGGTGGTCGTGATCCCACATGCGAGCCAGCTCCTGTTCGAGGCACCGTGACGCAACGCGTTATGTTGGATTCGAAGTTCGAGGCGTTCATGGCCCTGTTCGAGAAATGGAACAAAAGCATAAACTTGTCCGCTGCTCGAACACGTGACGAGCTCGCGCACCACATCGCGGATTGCTTGCACATCGTTCCTCATCTCGCGTCCGCAAAGACAGTTCTCGACGTCGGTTCGGGAGGCGGCTTGCCGGTCGTGATTGCCGCGCTCTCACTTCCCGATGTCGAGTTCACAGCGCTCGAGCCCGTTCACAAGAAGCACGCGTTTCTGCGAACAGCAGCACGCGAGCTCGAGCTCGCTAACCTCGAAGCGTTCGCGACACGGATCGAAGATCACGATCGACGCGACTACGACGTGGCTTCGTCGCGCGCAACCTTCGATCTCGGTGAGTGGCTCTCGCTCGGACTCACGTATGTTCGCCCCGGTGGATTCGTCGTGGGCTTCGAAGCGGTCGAGCGCAACGATCTCCCGACGCCGATCGAACGTCACTCCTATGAGCTCGATGACAAGACACGTGCAATCGTGATCGCGCGACGATCGACATGACGAGATCCGCAACGCCGAAATCGTCGACGAAGGCCGTCTTGAAGTCCTCGTCGATCGCGAAGAAGCCGAGTCCGAAACCTCCGGATCCGATCACGGGTGCGTGGGCTCCCACGAAAGAACAGCTCGCGCAGGCAGCCCGAAAGCGCGTGCCCGATCTCGTCGCGCCAAACCTCGATGTCTTGTTCTGCGGGATCAATCCGGGCCTCTACTCGGCAGCGGTCGGCCATCACTTCGCGGGGCCAGGTAATCGATTTTGGATCACCCTCCACAACGCCAAGTTCACTCCACGCCGGTATTCCGCGTTTGAAGAACAGCACCTGCTGGCCCTCGGTTACGGCATCACCAACCTCGTTGCTCGCGCATCAGCGACTGCGGATGAGCTGTCAGTTGACGAATTGCGAGCTGGCGGTCGCCGGCTTCGAAAGCTCGCCCAGCAGTACCAGCCTCGTTACGTGGCGTTTCTGGGACTCGTTGCGTTCCGGACGGCATTCAAGCACCCAAAGGCAGTTGCTGGATTGCAGGCGGAGTCGATTGGTTCGACGCAGGTGTGGCTTCTGCCGAATCCAAGTGGACTCAACGCTCATCATCAAGATGCCGCGCTGGTGGCTCTGTTCGATGAGTTCCGAGAGGTTGCGAACGTTCCACGTACCACATGACCTATCGCCAACTCTGATTGCGTGGCTGTGCTGCCGAAAGGGCCAGACACAGCTCCTGAAGGACTTCTCGGTTTCGCCCTCGGAACTCGCGCTTGATGTCTACCATCGCTCGCCAGATCTTGTAGGCGTCCCTCTTCTTGCTTTGAAGGGGATAGGTGTCGAAGTGCTCGGTGATGATCGGAAGTTCGTCATGTCGTTGCACGCGGTAATAGGTCGCTGACTTCGTGGCTCCTCCTTTTCCAGATGGAGCACGCGCCTTGACCTCGTAGATGCGACCTACGCGAAAGTAGTCCGCAACCCGATGAACGATGTCTGCATCGGCGGCTGTCAGTTTCAGGCCGAAGTACAGTGCAATGCTGTGGTTGCTTCGCGAGTAGGTAAACGTTCCCTCGCCATCGACCAATCCCGTGATCCACCACGGTTCCAACCTTGAAAGCGTTTCCATGGGAACTTTTTCACATGGAACGTTCCCCAAGTCAAAGCAACAGGGCGAGGTGACCAAGGGTTAGAACGAGCCCTGACCAACGCTTTCGAATCTCGGCGATGTTGGTTTGGACCTCGACATCTTCCAGCCGATTCGAGAGCACCAACGCCGCCACCTCGAAACCATCCCGTTCGACAGCTTCCACGGTCAGGAGCGAGTGATTGATCGTTCCGAGCCCTGCAGTACCAACCACGATCACCGTTCCACCAACGATCTTTGCCAAGTCACGCATCTCGTGACGATCGGTGATTGGCACCCGCCAGCCTCCTGCACCTTCCACAAGGAACACGTCCACGGGTTCCTTATTCGGTGCTTGCCCTGCTCGATCCAGCACCTGCTGGATTTGGGAGAGGTCGATTTCGACTCCTTCACGAGCAGCGGCAACCGATGGAGCGAGTGGGAGCTCGAGTTGATAGCTCCCGTATTGCACCTGCTCGTCGTGGACCTCTTGGAGCCACAGACTCGAAGCAGCTCGGAGGAGCATTTGGTCGTCCCCTCGGCGTTTCCCGTCCACCATCGAACACCCGGTTTCGATGGGTTTGTGGGCCACAACCTGGAGGCCGCGTTCCCGCGCCAGCATCGCCAGCGTACAGGTCACGTACGTCTTGCCAACACCCGTCCCCGTTCCGGTGACGAAGTACCGCTTGCTCACGCACCGAGAGTCTCTCGAATCGCTGCGGTCGTCGCGCGTTCGAGTAACTCGATTTCCTTGTCCGAGATCGACAACGGAGGCATCCAGACAACCACATCGCCAAGGTTTCGCAGAATCACGCCATACGAACGAATCCGCTCGCAGACCTCGACTCCCAACGAGCGACCGTCCACAGGCGCGAGCTCGACACCCCCCATCAGGCCGCATTGGCGGATCGCTGCGACGCCTGAGAGCGTCGCGATGCGCTCGAGCGCGGCAGTCATGGTTGGAATCCGAGCTTGAGCGTTCTTCAGCGTCGACTCTCGAAGAAGCGCCAGGGATTCCAATCCGACTGCACATGCGAGTGGGTTCGCCGTGAACGTGTGTCCGTGGAAGAAGTGCTTCATCTCCACGCGCTGACCGAGGAATGCCTTGTAGATCTCTTCGGTCGACAAGGTCGCGGCGAGCGGCAGGTAGCCCCCTGCGATTCCCTTCGCCAGGCACAAGAAGTCTGGCGAGACACCCTCTTGTTCGCACGCGAATATCGTTCCCGTGCGACCGAAGCCAGTCGCGACCTCGTCGACGATCAAGTGGACGTTGTAACGACGGCAGAGCTCCGAGGCCGCGGCAAGAAACCCTGGTGGATGAATCAACATGCCAGCGGCGCCTTGAACCAGAGGTTCCACGACGAACGCAGCGATCTCGTATGCGCGGGTCTCGAGCTCTCGTTGCAACGCAGCAATCGACACCTCGAGACCGACGCTCGCGGGCGACGGAATCGCAATCGACTGCACGAGCAGTGGACCAAAGATGCGGTGAAACAGATCGATGCCACCGACGCCCACCGCACCGAGCGTGTCGCCATGATACGCGTCGCCGAGTCGGAGAAACTTCTGTTTCGACTTGGTCGAGCGTGGCCACCGTGAGTGCTCTTCTCCATCGGCCGTCACGTATCGCTGATGCACGTGTGAGCGATCAGAGAGCTGCCAGTACTGGAACGATTGCTTCAGCGCGATCTCGACTGCGGTCGATCCCGAGTCCGAGTAGAAGACACGTGTGAGCCCTTTCGGTGCGACCTCGATCAGCGCGGCCGCGAGTCGAACACCAGGCTCGTGCGAAAGGCCAAGAAACGTTGAGTGCGCGAGTTGATCGATCTGCGCCTTGAGGGCGGCGTCGAGCCGCGGATGACGATGACCATGGACGTTGCACCAGAGCGAGCTGACCCCGTCGAGATATCGAGTCCCGTTGGTATCGACGAGGAAGCTCCCTTCACCGCTGCGAATGACGAGCGGTGACCACTCGGCCATCTGTGTGAACGGATGCCATGTAACCGTTTGATCTAGTTCATCAATATTAAACATGACGCGTCGCGTTATCGCAGTAGACTGGCTGCTTTCGAGAGCTGGTCGAGCGTGTGTCCTGATGCGAGGCTCACGCGAATGCGTGCGGTGCCCTCGGGAACCGTGGGCGGCCGGATGCCCTGCGCGAAGACTCCGCGATCGAGCAAGTGTGCAGTCAGCTCCATCACGCGGCGATCGCTATCGACCTTTGCTTGTCGACCGGTTGCGTCGTCTGCGGGTTCCAAGCTCGTGATCTGGATCGGCGCGATCGCGCTCTCGAACGCGCCACCTGCCCGAGGCACGAGCTCGCGAAACGCGCGCGCATTCGCGGCGAGCCTTCGTCGACGATCGAGGCCCTCTGTACTGCGCACGATCTCGAGCGACGCGAGTGTCGACGCGGGAATCGACGGTGGCAGCGCCGTCGAGAACACGAAGCTGCGGGCGCGATTCCACAACAGCTCCGCGATCGCACGCGACGTGGCGACGAAAGCCCCGAAGGTTCCGAGCGCTTTGCCAAACGTTCCGACCAGCACGTCAGGAGCGACCGCGGAATCTGCCGCGACTCCCCTGCCCTCCGGTCCCCACGCTCCGACCGCGTGCGCTTCGTCGACGACGAGCGATGCCTCGCGCCGCTTACAGACCGACGCGATCGCCGCGAGATCCGCGATGTCGCCGTCCATCGAGAACAGCGACTCGGTGACCACGATCTTCCTCGGTGCAGTGCTCTTCGCGAGGGCTGCATCGAGGGCCGCGACGTCGAGGTGTGGATACACGACGACCTCCGCACGAGACAGCCGACAACCATCGATGATGCTCGCGTGGTTGAGCTCGTCGGAGAACACGATGTCGCCGGCGCGCGCGAGCGTTGCAAGCACGCCAGTGTTCGCGGCGTAGCCCGAGTTGAACAGGCGCACGCCGTACCCTTCGCAGTGCATCCAGTCGCCGACCGCGCGCTCGAGTGCGACGTGAGCGCGATGGGTTCCCGCGATCAGACGTGACGCACCCGCGCCTGATCCGCTCTCCTCGATCGCGGCGATCCCCGCGCGCGCGATGCGCGGATCACCGGCAAGCGAGAGGTAGTCGTTCGACGACAGGTTCACGACCTCGTGCCCGTCCAACACGAACGTCGGTCCCTGCCGCGTCTCGACCACGCGTGGAACGCGCAGGCGATGCGCGGCCTCGAGCGCCGAGAGCTCCGCGCGCGCGTCGTCGTCGAGAGACATCGTCGCGGACTATACGGCGATCATACGGAGCTCACGACCTGCTCCAAGTCGTTTCACACCAGTCGCGAGCAGTCCGCGCTCGCGGGCCGACCCGGCGCGCGAGCGGTCGAGGAAGCCGTGCTCGATGTCGCCCGATTCCTTGTCGCTGTTTTTTCATGCCCCGATCGGAGGCAACGCCACATGGCTTCGGTCCTCGATACGACGGTCGAACTCGACGGTGTCGGTCGGCTCACTTCCCGATGCAGAAGCGCGCGAACACTTCGTCGAGAACGCGCTCGCCGACCTCGATGCCCCGCAACTGCGCGAGCGCCTGGGCGCCGGTTCGCAGCTCGAGGGCGACGACCTCGGGCGGTCGTCGTGCTGTCCATGCGCTCTGCGCTGCAATGAACGCATCGCGAGCGGCCGCTGTGACAGCTTGCTGCCGCGCGGTGGTCACGAACGCCTGTTCGCCGCCTTCGCGATCAGCGACGCCGGCAATCGCGAGCACGCGCGCACACAGCTCGTCGAGCCCTTGGCGCGATCTCGCAGACGTGTAGAGCACCTGACGTTCGTCACCACCGGACAGGGGGCGCGCGGAGCGTTCAGCGTCGGACGGGGTCTCGAGGTCCGCCTTGCTGCGCACCACGATCGCTCGAGACCCGTAGCGGACTCCGTCATCCCACGGGGCGACGCCATCGTTGAGCACGACGACCACGTCGGCGGAGTCAACACGTCGCGCACCGAGCTCGATGCCGCGCGCTTCGATCGCGTTTTCGGTGGCGCGCATGCCCGCGGTGTCGATCAGCGTGACCGCGACCCCGTGCCACACATCGGACACCTCGAGCCAGTCGCGCGTGGTGCCAGGCTCCGCCGCGACGAGCGCGCGCTCGGTTCCGACGAGTGCGTTGAGTAGCGACGACTTGCCTGCGTTGACCTGGCCGACGAGCGCCACGGTGATGCCGGCGCTAACGGCACGGCCATGGCGAAATCCATCCGCGAGGGCAGCGCATGCAGCGAGCAGCGCCGCGATCTCCGCCGCGATCCACGCGGCGTCCCCGGGCGCGATGTCCTCCTCGGGAAAATCGATTCGCCCCTCGATCTCCGCGAGGAGCGCAAGAGCGCGTCCCTCGAGTGCCTGCGCGTGCTCGCCAAGCGCGCCGCGGAGGTTCGCGCGTGCGAGGCGCAACGCTCGTTCGCTGCCCGCGTGGATAACGTCGAGCAGCGCTTCGGCGCGCGCGAGGTCGAGCTTGCCGTTCGCGACTGCGCGACGCGTGAACTCGCCCGGTTCCGCGATCCGAGCGCCGCGCTCGACGAGCGAGGAGAGCAGGGCGTTCAGGTTGTGCGCGCCACCATGGCCGTGCAGCTCGGCGACGTCTTCTCCCGTAAACGAAGCCGGAGCGCGCATCGCGAACGCGAGAACCTGGTCGAGACGCTCACCACTCGAGCCTGCGCCCGAGCCCGAGCCCGCGCCCGCGCCTGCGCCCGAGCCCGAGCCCGAGCCCGAGCCCGAGCCCGCGCTAGAGCCAGCGCCCGAGCCCGCGCCCGAGTCTGCGCCCGAGCCCGATCCCGCGCCAGAGCCTGCGCCCGAGCCTGCGTAGCCCGCGCCCGAGCCTGAGCCCGAGTCCGAGCCCGCGCCCGAGCCCGCGCCCGAGCCTGCGCCCGAGCTCGCATCCGAGCCCGAGCCTGCGCCCGAGCCCGCGCTTGGGGCGCGCACCCAGCCCACCCGAACCTCGCGCGTGAGTGCGTCTGGCGTGATGCCGAGCGCTGCGGCGGCGATCTCGATCGCGCGCGGGCCCGACAGCCGCACGATACCGACGCCACCAATCCCTGCTGCCGTTGCGATCGCGGCGATCGTGTCGCCATCGCTAATGGGAACGACGGGCGCGGCGGCCGCGTCCATGACTACTCCGCGTTCGGAATGATCAAGATGTGACGATCTTCGCCTTCGCCTTCGCTGCGCGTGGTGAGGCCCGCGATCTCCGAGATCGCCATGTGCACGATGCGGCGATCGTGCGCCGTCATCGGCTGGAGCTCGACGGTCTGCTTGGTCTGCAGCGCCTTCTCTGCCATGCGTTGACCGAGCGCGCGGAGACGCTCGATCTGCTTGTCGCGGAAGCCGCCTGCGTCGACGACGAGGGGCTTCGTCTTTTCGTCGCGCTTGTCGCGGTACACGACTTTGTTCACGAGGTGTTGGAGTGCATCCATGACCACGCCGCGGCGTCCAATCACGAGCTCGGTATCCTTGGTCTGGATCTCGAGCGTCGTGCGGTCCTTGTCGTCTTTGATGTCGATATCCGCCGAGATGCCCATTCGCTCGAGCACGCCCAGCAGGAACTCGCTCGCCTTTTCGGCGAGGTCTTCACGTTCAGCAGTCGCTGTTTCCGCCACAGATGTCTCCTACTTCCGGCGCTTCTTCTTCTTGCGAGGACGCGCTGGGTTGCCGGACGCCACGGAGACCTTCGGCTTGGCCGGGCTCTCTGCGTCGTCCGATTCATCGTCGGTCTCGTCGACCTTCACGTCGACAACCTTCTTTGCCACTGACTTTCCGGCCTTGGCCGCGGCTTCCTTGGCCGCAGCTTCATCGGCCGCTTTCTTCATCTTCTCGACGATCGCGATGCTCTTCTTGTCCCACTTGTTCATGTAGATCGAGTGGAGGGCCGAGAGCACGGTGTTCGTGAAGATGTAGAGCGTGAGTCCCGCCGGGAAGAAGAACGACATCACGCCGAACATCAGCGGCATGCCGTACTGCAGGAACTTCTGCTGACGCGAGTCACCGGTGGCCGGCGTGAGCCGCGCCTGGATGAACATCGTGACGACCAGAACAACGGGCAGGACGTAATACGGAT
Organism: Kofleriaceae bacterium; assembly: GCA_046160585.1. Classification (GTDB taxonomy): domain Bacteria; phylum Myxococcota_A; class Polyangia; order Haliangiales; family Haliangiaceae; genus JABFXX01. The sequence continues at coordinate 62,907 of JBJXGN010000224.1, read as the reverse complement.
CCGTCGTCGTCAGGTCGTCGATCCAGCCGGGGATGAACGGCTGCTGGTAGAGCTCGCCCGCCGTCGAGAGCATGCGGTAGAGCGCGAGCCAGATCGGCATCTGCAGAAGGATCGGCAGGCAGCCCGCGATCGGGTTGACGTTGTGCAGCTTGTACAGCGCCATCGTCTCCGCCTGGAGGCGCTGCTTGTCGTCCTTGTACTTCCCCTGCAGCGTCTTCATCTGCGGAGCGAGGGCGGCCATCGCCTTCATCGACCGCATCGACTTCGTCGTCCAGTACAGCGTCGCGGCCTTCACGACGAGCGTGAGCAGCATGATGGCGAGGCCCCAGTTCTGGAAGAACGAGTAGAACTTGAGGAGCAGCCAGAGCAGCGGCTTGCCGATGAAGGCGAACCAGCCGAGATCGATCGTCGACTTGAAGTTTGTCGCGAACCCAGCCGCGTCGTCCGCGGCGCCGAGGTTCGTGTAGTTCTTCGGACCGAGGAACCCGACCACCTCGTACGTGACTGCGCGGCTGTCCTTGATGCGCTGGTCTCCGAACAGGAGATCGGTGCGCATCACGCCCTTCACATCGCCCGCGTACGTCCGCTTCATCACGGGCGAGGTCACGTCGACCTTGGGCGCGTACGCGGTCAGCAAATACGGATGCTCGAAGCCCGTCCACGTGATGCCGAGCTCCTCGCGCGGCGCCTTGATCACGTTCGCGACGGCTGTGTGATAGATTTTCTCGCCGCGCAGCGTCGACGAGAACCACGCGCGCGGCCCTTCCTGCGACGTGCCGCTGACGATCTTCAGTGGATCCTGGAACGCGAAGACGCTGACCGCGAGGTTCTGTACGGCCTCGGTCCCCGCTGGCGCCTTCACCGTCGTCGAGACGTGCAGGTGAACGAGGTAGTTCGCGGGATCGATCCTGAACGTCTTGGTGACCGAGAGGTGTTCCGTCTCGATCGTGTACTTCACCGACGTGTCGGAGACCCTTTCACCCTTCCACTCGGACTTCTTCGGAAGGACATACGTCGAGCGGGCGAAGTTCACACCAAACGCACCGGTATCCGGCTCCTGCGAGATGAGCTCGCCCTTCGTTTGATCGCGATCGAAGCGCTTGTCGGAGAGCTTGAACGAAACGAGGTTGCCGCCGTAGCTCGAGAACGTCACAGAAAAGTTCGGAAACGCGAGCGAGAGGCGCTCTTCTGCGCCACGTGGAGCTTCGATCTCGGACGGAACGATCGGTCCCGTCGAGGGAGGTGGCGTCGCTGCGGCGGAACCAGCCGAGCCCGATCCTTGTGCCGTCGTGTCGGGCGACTTCTGTTCCTGCGCGGGCGGGAAGATGAAGTTCCACACGAGCATCACGCCAAGCGCGAGCGCGACGGCGAGTAGCAGTCGCTTTCCTTGATCCTGCATCTAGTGCTGCTCCTGCGCGTGATGTGAACAACGCGAGTCGTGGCGGTGGACTGGGTCGTAACCGCCGTGGAACAGCGGATTGCATCGAAGGATGCGCATCGTTGCCATCGCGCAGCCGACGACGATGCCACGCGTCTTCACGGCTTCGATCGCGTACTCCGAGCACGTCGGCAGATAGATGCAGCTCGGCGCCCTCTTCATCGGTGAAAGCACGCGGCGATAGAACATCACGGGCGCGAGCACGAGCCAGACGAGGAAGCGGTGAAGGGCGCGAATCATTTCGTGGCTACAGAGGCGTTCGGGAGCTGCCGCAAGATCTTGGTCAAGTCTGTCGAGAAATCGTCGGAGTGAAGCTGCCGCGCCGCAGAGTCCTTGGCAACCAGGACCATGTCCCAGCCTGTAGGCACCCAACCATGCAGCCGCAACCACTCGCGCAACATCCGCTTGATCCGATTTCGAACGGGTGCGTTCCCTACTTTCTTGGTCACGGTGAGTCCGAGCCTGCCCGCGAGGTCAGGTGCGGAACGTTTGCGAGCAATCGCGAGCACGTGGCGACCGTGAAGCTTCATACCGTTCTCTTGAACAGCGACGAAGTCTGCACGCTGTCGCAGTCGCATCTCCTTCGAGATTCCCGACGGAGACCTGCGTGCCACGACTACTTCTTCGCGGCGGTCACCGAGATACGCTTGCGGCCCTTTGCACGGCGACGACGAAGAACCTCGCGACCGCCGCGGGTCTTCTTGCGAGCGCGGAAGCCGTGGGTGCGCTTGCGGCTCTTGTTGTGGGGCTGATAGGTACGCTTGCTCACGGTAACTCTCCGAATCCAGGGGCTGATCGCATCCAAGCCACCGGGCTCGTTGCGGAGGGGGATCGATACTCAAGCAGGGTCGCGAAGTCAAGGCGCCGTCTCGAAGCGCTGAAACGAAGTGCAAGGTCGAGGTGCCGAACGTGGCGTTTCGTCGCGATCGCCGACGAAGAATTGAGCGTTCCAATCAGCAACAGATTCGCTGCGATCCGGAGTTCACTTGGCGACGTTTTTGACTTGCGAGCTGACTTTCGAAACTGCTACCAACGCCAGGTTTCCTCGCCTGTGGATAAGCCATATCGGTTGGCCACGGGTGAGATCCAGAGGTCCTTGTGGATAACCTCTGGATTGACTGTCTGTTGCTTGTGATCCGAGGCGTATAACCGCATGACATTGCAGAACAAAGCCGCGAGGTACGGAGGATGACCGTTCAGCTCCTCTGGGACGAAGCGGTCGGACGGCTCCGCTCGCGTGTTTCCACACAAAACTACGATATGTGGCTGCGTCCGATCGAGGTGCGGTCCTTCGACAGGGGCATCCTTCGCCTGCGAGCGCCGAACAGCTACGTTCGACTGTGGTTCGAGTCGAACTTTCTCCAGAGCCTGCTGAAGGATCTGCGCGAGCTTGGCCACGACGAGCTTCGTGTCGAGTTCGAGCCCGATTCTGAACAGCGTGAGCGTGTGGTCGAGTCCGAGGCTGTTCTCGGACCACCACTCACGACCGTCACTCCGGTCATCGAGCCGATGGTGTCCACTGGCTCCGGCCCGATCAAGACCGTCCAGATGAGCTCTGCCGATGACCTCATCGCTCCGCCCGAAGCAGCGACCCTCAACCCTCGGTACAACTTCGAGACGTTCGTTGCGGGTCCGTCGAACCAGCTCGCGTTTGCCGCCTCGCAAGCTGCGGCCTCGAGCTACCCACCCAAGTACAATCCGGTCTTCATCTGCGGCGGTGTTGGTCTCGGCAAGACGCACCTCCTTCACTCGATCGGTCATCAGCAGCTCGCCAATCGTCCCGGTGCACGCATCGTGTATCTGTCGAGCGAGCGATTCATGAACGAATACGTGCAGGCGATTCGCACCGGTCGCATGCACGAGTTCCGCCGCAACTATCGCGAGGGCATCGACGTTCTACTCATCGACGACGTCCAGTTCCTCGCCGGCAAGGAGAGCACGCAGGACGAGTTTTTTCACACGTTCAACGCGCTCCACGAGAACCACAAACAGATCGTCCTCACTGCCGACCGCAAGCCGCACGAGATCAGCGACATCGCAGATCGCCTGCGCACGCGGTTCGCGTGGGGACTACTCGCCGATATCGAGCCGCCCGAGCTCGAGGTTCGCATTGCAATTCTGCGCAAGAAGGCTGCCGTCGAAGCGCTGCAGCTCCCCGACGATGTCGCGCTCTACATCGCGTCGTCGATCAAGAGCAACGTACGAGAGCTCGAAGGTGCGCTGATCCGCCTTGCAGCGTACGCGTCACTCTCGAAGCGTCGCATCGACCTCGAGTTCGCACAGGAGACGCTTGGAGCCGCGATCACGCGCCCTCGCGAGGTCATCACCGTCGATGCCGTCATCAAGGCCGTGGCGAGCTACTACGGCCTCAAGCCGAGCGACATCAAGAGCGAGCGCCGTCACAAGAGTGTCGCCACACCGCGCGCTGTCGCGATGTACCTCTCGCGACATCACACCAAAGACAGCTACCCAGACCTCGCGCGAGCGTTTGGTGGCAAGCACCACACCACCGTCATTTCGGCGGTCCAGAAGATCATCGAACGACTCAAGGACGACGCGTCTCTGCGGTCCGAGATCCACGCGGTCGAAGCGATGATCCTGCGATGACGACCATTGTGCGAAACCCTGTGTCGCCAGCTGTGGACGACAAGTGGAGGACCGGGTCTGCCAGGGTTGTCCACATGTTTGGAGCATGGCGTCCACCACGGGACGCCCATGTTTCACTGGGACCGAGGAAGACCGCTCCCGGTTGGATGTCAGGGGCTTGAAGCATTCTCCACAGGATCCACAGGACCTACTGGATCCTACTAATTCAAAGATCTAATTCTCTACAGATAAAGAAGAGCGCAGAGAGCCCAGAGAGTTGAGAGGGTGACATGGAGATCCGCATCGCAAAGACCGAGTTCCTTCGTGGCCTGCGCCTCGCGCAAGGCATTGCCGATCGCAAGAGCACGATGCCGATGCTCGCGAACGTCCTGCTTCGCACACAAGGGAAGAACCAGCTCCTCGTCGCAGCAACAGACCTCAACGTCTCGTTGACTGCGGAGCTCAAGAGCAACAACTCCAGCGAAGGTGGCATCACGCTCGGAGCCAAGAACCTCTACGAGCTCATCGCGAACGCACCAGGCGATGAAGTGACGCTCAAGAAAACCGACAACCATTGGGCCGAGATCAAGAGCGGCAAGGTCTCCTATCGCATCGTCGGGATGCCCGACCGTGACTTCCCGAAGGTTCCCGACCACCGTGAAGCGCAGTACTCGACGCTCGAGAGCGCGGTGCTCCGCGAGATGATCGAGCGCACGCTGTTTTCGATCTGCAACGACGAGACGCGCTTTCATCTCAACGGCGTGTTCTTCGAGAGCGACGGGTCTAAGAGCCGCATGGTCTCGACGGATGGTCATCGTCTGAGCAAGGTCGAGCGCACGATCGCGAACGGACCGAAGCTCAACGCGGGAATCATCATTCCGAAGAAGGGTCTGCTCGAGATCCGCAAGGTTTTAGACTCGGGACCTTCGTGCAAGCTAGCCATCAAGACGCCGCACTTGTTCCTCGTGCAAGACGACATCGCCATCGCGGTGAAGCTCATCGACGCACAGTTCCCGCCGTACGAGCAAGTGATTCCCAAGGAGCACAAGAAGGTCATCACCATCGATCGCGTTCGGTTCATCGATGCTCTGCGTCGTGCGCAGCTGATGTCGTCGGAGACGCGTGGCGTGAAGATCGCGGCGACCAGGGAAGGTGTGACCATCACGAGCGACAACCCGGACCTCGGCGAGGTTCGCGAGGAGATGGAGGCTGAATACAACGGCGAGAACATCGCCATCGGCTTCAACCCGAAGTACGTCGTCGAGCTGCTCACGCAGATGTCGAGCGATCAAGTCACGTTGTCCCTCGGTGGCGAGCTCGATCCGGGCTTGATCCGACCGCTCACGGGCGATGACTATCTCGGCGTCGTCATGCCGATGCGCATCTGAGTTTTCGGTGAGGGGCTAGATTCGGATCAATACCCTCGTCGCCGACGGCGTTCGTAACCTCCAGACGCTCCAGCTCGCACCACGCGAGCGGTTCAACGTCTTCGTCGGAGATAACGGGCAGGGCAAGACGAGCCTGCTCGAAGCGATTTACGTGGTCGCCACGCTGCGTTCGTTTCGTACGACGCGCCTGTCGGACCTGATCGCGTTCGGACGGCCCGAAGCGAGGCTCGGAGCACGCGTGGTCAAAAATGACCTGGTGCGGGTCTACGAGGTCGACCTTGCACCAGGGGCGCGCAAGGTACGGCTCGACGGTAAGGCGCCGCGGCCGCTGTCTCGCTACTTCGGTGGCTTCAACGTGGTCGTGTTCACGCCCGAGGACCTCGCGTTGCCGCGCGGGTCACCGGGAGACCGGCGTCGGTTTCTCGATCGTGGCGTGTTTAACTTCGATCCGTCGTACCTCGCACTCGCAACGGACTACGACAAGGTGCTGCGCTCGCGCAATGCGGTGCTCAAGCAAGCAGGGCAGGGAATCCTCGGTGGGACGAAACTCGAGGACATGCTTCTCGTGTACGACGTGCAGCTCGCTCGGCTCGCCGTGCAGATCGTGCGTGCACGCGTGCGGTTCCTGGCGTCGCTCCGTCCCGCGCTCGTCGAGACGTTTTCTCGAATCACGCGGACGGGCCTCGTCGCTGGCGCGCGCTACGTGTCGAGAGTCGCGGAGATGACCTCTCGCGTCGAGAACGCTGGCGTCGAGACCTCTCGCGTCGAGAACGCTGGCGTCGAGAACACTCGCGTCGAGAACACTCGCGTCGAGACCTCTCGCGTCGAGAACGCTGGCGTCGAGAACACTCGCGTCGAGAACACTCGCGTCGAGAACACTCGCGTCGAGAACGCTGGCGTCGAGAACACTCGCGTCGAGAACACTCGCGTCGAGAACACTCGCGTCGAGGAGAACGAGCTCGTGGTCGCGCTGGTCGAGCAGAAGCTGCGCGAGAACCGGGTGAAGGACCTCGCGACACAATCGACGCAGCTCGGTCCTCATCGCGACGACGTCGTGCTCGAGCTCGACGGACGCGAGGCAGGGAGCTTCGCGTCGCAGGGACAGCTTCGCGCGATCATGCTCGCGTGGAAGACCGCAGAGCTGCGCGTGCTCGGCGAGGCGCATGGCGATCAGCCCATCCTGTTGCTCGACGATGTGTCCAGCGAGCTCGACCCGACGCGCAACGAGTTTCTGTTCGATCACCTCGCGACACTGGCCGGTCAATGCTTCATCACGACCACACATGGTGGCCATGTTTTGCTGGCCCAAAATCGCGCTGATTACCGCATCCAGGGAGGCCAGATTCTTCAGTGAATCTAATCAGTTGATCGACGAAAACAGACGCCCAGATCCCTTCTACCAGCGTGGTTGGCGTGGTACCAACTCTCGCGCGGTTTGCATGGCTGATCCGACGACGAGTACGCAGAGTTCGGACAACTACGACGAGGCTTCGATCGGTGTCCTCAAGGGCCTCGAAGGTGTCCGGAAGCGTCCCGGCATGTACATCGGTGACACCGATGACGGCACGGGCTTGCACCACCTCGTCTACGAAGTCGTCGACAACTCCGTCGACGAGCATCTGGCGGGACACTGCGATCGGATCGAGGTGACGATTCACTTCGACAACTCGGCGACCATCGAGGACAACGGGCGCGGGATCCCGGTTGGTATCCATCCACAGGAGAAGCGCCCGACGGCCGAAGTCGTCATGACGCAGCTGCACGCCGGCGGAAAGTTCGGCGGCAAGGGCTACAAGGTCTCGGGCGGCTTGCACGGCGTCGGTGTATCGGCGGTCAACGCGCTCAGCGACTGGCTCAAGCTCGAGATCCGTCGCGACGGCGGCGTCTACTATCAGGAGTTTTCGGCGGGCAAGCCGACAACGGAGCTCAAGCAGACGGGCGTGACGGATCGTCGAGGAACGAAGGTCACGTTCCATCCCGATCCGACGATCTTCAAGAACATTCTCGAGTTCAATTTCGACACGCTGGCGCAGAAGCTTCGCGAGCTCGCGTACCTCAACAGCGGCCTCATGATCGTCATCACCGACGAGCGCAGCGACGGCAAGCGTCACGAGTTCACGTATTCGGGTGGCATCGCCACATACGTCACGGACATGAATGCGAACAAGACGACGATTTCCGAGATCGTGTCGTTTTCGGGCGTGCACAAGGAAGGCGAGGTCGAGATCGGCGTCGATCTCGCGATGCAGTGGAACGACGGGTACTCCGAGATCACCACGTGCTTCACGAACACGATCAAGAATCGCGACGGTGGCACACACCTCACGGGGTTTCGTCAGGCGCTCACGCGCACGATCAACGCGTACGCAAATGAGAACAAGCTGCTCAAAGATGCCAAGAGCGGCCTCAGCGGCGAAGACCTTCGCGAAGGCCTGACTGCAGTCATCTCGGTCAAGGTCGCGGATCCGAAGTACTCGAACCAGGCCAAGGACAAGCTCGTCTCGTCCGAAGTGGCGACGGCGGTGTCGGCGGTCATCGGTGACAAGCTCGGCCAGTACCTCGAGCGCAATCCCAAGGACGGGCGAGGCATCGTGCAGAAGGCGCTGCTCGCATCACGCGCGCGCGAAGCGGCTCGCAAGGCGCGCGAGATGGTGCAACGCAAGGGCGCGCTCGAGCTGTCGAGCCTGCCGGGCAAGCTCGCCGACTGCCAAGAACGCGATCCGCAGAAGAGCGAGCTGTTCATCGTCGAGGGTGAGTCTGCAGGTGGCTCTGCTAAGCAGGGGCGCAACCGTGCGTTCCAGGCGATCCTGCCGCTCAAGGGGAAGATCCTGAACGTCGAGAAGGTGCGCTTCGATCGCATGCTCTCGTCGCAGGAGCTCACCACGTTGATCACGGCGCTCGGCACATCCGTTGGCGACGAGAAAGACATCGCCAAGCTCCGCTATCACAAGATCGTCATCATGACGGACGCCGATGTCGACGGCAGCCACATCCGCACGTTGCTGCTGACGTTCTTCTTTCGTCACTTCAACGAGCTGTTCGAGAACGGTCATGTGTTCATCGCACAGCCGCCGCTCTACAAGGTCAAGAAGGGCAAGACCGAGCTGTACCTGAAGAACGAAGGCGCGCTCGAGGACTTCCTCCTCGACAGCGTTACACGCGAGACGGTGCTGTCGCGTGGCAACGGCGCGCCGGTGACCGGCGACGAGCTCGCAGCGCTCGTGAAGCGCATCAACCAGACGCGGCGCCTGCGCCAGCAGCTCGACAAGCGCGGAGATGCGCGTATCACCGTGCAGTTCGCGTACGAGGGCCTTACCGAGGACGTCCTCAAGAACCGCGAGAAGCTCGAGCTGTTCGAGGCCAAAGTGCTCGCGAAGGTCGGCCAGCGCTTTCCGGATCTCTCGCAGGCCGGCGCGGACTACAAGCAGGACAGCGAACACGGCACGTGGGAGCTGCGCTACGGCGCGGGACAGCACGGTGTACGTCGCCACACCACCATCAGCTCCGAGCTCGTTCGTTCGGCGGAGTTCATCGAGCTGCGCAAGTCAGCCAACGAGCTTCGCTCGCAGCTCGTCGAGCCGCTCACGATGACGCACGACAAGGGAGAGTCTCACACCATCAAGGGGTGGGACGAGATCTCCTCGGTGATCGAGGAGCTCGGCCGCAAGGGCCTGCAGATCCAGCGTTACAAGGGCCTCGGCGAGATGAACGCGGAGCAGCTCTGGGAGACCACCATGGATCCCATGAAGCGCCACCTCCTGAAGGTGAAGGTCGAACAGATGGAAGAAGCCGACGGCATCTTCACCAAGCTGATGGGCGATCTCGTCGAGCCGCGCCGCGTCTTCATCGAAGAGAACGCGCTGAACGTTCGCAACCTCGACGTCTAGCCCTAGGCTCGCCTCGGTAGGCTCGGTTGCATCGATCCGACCACGCGCGCTTGCAAGGCTGGGTGGCGAGCCGGTTTCGCTCGTCGTCGCGTTCTGTGCGACCGGCCGGCTCGGGCTGCGTCGTTCGGTCAGAGGGCGCGGTGCGTCGCTTCGCGCAGGAGCGGCGCGGAGTGCTCGCTATCATTGAGCCGTACGAGCTGGAGCTCGGCGAGTGACGAGCCAGCCATCACGTTCAGGGTCGCCGGTGCCTGGCGAAACATCCACACGCGCGAGAGAGGCAGGCCGAGCACGCGGCATAGGAGCACGCGATTGACGGCGTCGTGCGCGACGATCAGTGCCGTCGCATCGGGGTTGCCGAGCTCGCTCAGCCGCGCGATCGTACGAACGAGCACGGGCCACGCACGATCCTCGACGTCGCCGAGCGTTTCTGCTTCGGGACCTGCCGGGACATGGCGGTCGGGGCGAGATCGCCATGTCCCGAACATCTCGGCGTGCGAGAGCTCGATGTCGCTCGCGAGCCGTCCTTCCCACTGACCGTGCGAGATCTCGAGGAGTCCGTCGTCGAGCTCGAGAGGAGTGGTACGTCCGGCGAGGATCGCCTGCGCAGTGTTCTTCGCGCGCGAAAGCGGTGACGCGATCGCGATGTCGATCGGCAAGTGCGCGAGGCGCAGGCCAAGGGCGCGAACTTGCGAGTCTCCGTCGGGCGACAGAGGAATGTCGGTCCGACCTTGATAGCGACCCTCTCGGTTCCAGGTCGTCTCGCCGTGGCGCACCAGCAGAACGTTCATCGCCTCGCAGTCTATCGCGACATCGGGCGCGTCGACGTGGTAGCCAGGTGGTCATGACCTATCGCAGCCGCATTCTCGGCATCGGCATGTCCGTTCCCAAGAAGATCGTCACGAACCAGGATCTCGCGAAGGTCATGGAGACTTCGCACGAGTGGATCGTCGAGCGCACCGGCATCGAGCAGCGTCACTGGGTCGAGCCCGGCGAGACTGGGGCGACGCTGGGTGCAGCGGCAAGCCGGCAAGCGATCGAGCGCGCAGGCATCGACGTGAAGGACATCGACATGATCGTCCTCGCGACGTTGTCACCGGACTTTAACTTCCCGGGTACGGGCGTGTTCGTGCAGCGCGAGCTCGGGCTCAAGGAGATTCCGTGCCTCGACATTCGACAGCAGTGCACGGGCTTTATCTACGGACTCTCCGTCGCCGACGCATACATCCGCACGGGCATGTTCAAGAACATCCTGCTCATCGGCACCGAGGTTCACTCGACGGGCCTCGATGTTTCGACGACGGGGCGCGACGTCACGGTGCTGTTCGGTGATGGCGCGGGCGCAGCGGTGATCGGTCGTGCGACAGACGACAAGCACATGCTTTTGTCGACGCACATCCACGCCGACGGTAGCGAGGCGGAGATCCTGTGGACCGAATACCCCGCAAGTGCGCGCCATCCGCGTGTCAGCGCCGAGGCGATGGCGGAGCGCCGGCACTACCCGACGATGAACGGCAAGAAGGTGTTCAAGCACGCGGTGACGCGCATGCCGGCGGCGATCATGGAGGGCATGGTCACGAACAACCTGAAGCTAGAAGACATCGACATGCTCATTCCGCATCAGGCGAACCTGCGCATCAACCAGATGGTCGCCAACATGATCGGTATGCCCGAGGCGAAGACGCACAACACGATCATGAAGTGGGGCAACACCACCGCGGCCTCGATCCCGATGTGCTTCTACGATGCGCTCGAGCACGGCAAGATCAAGTCGGGCGACCTCGTGTGTCTCGTCGCGTTCGGTGCGGGACTCACGTGGGGCTCCGCGTTCCTCCGCTACTAGCTCAGCAGAGCCTCATGGCCGCACCCGCACGTTGCCAAACGCAACGCGATCACGAGAACGCGCAATCGCGATTACGCTCCGAGAGAGGCCGAACCAATCTCTCGGAAAATCTCGAAGAATCGTCGCGCTCGTAACATCAACGTTCGGCGTGTGAGGGTTCTTCGATATACAAGACCACCAGCGATGACTGGTTTCGAGCGAGACAACGACCTCAATCAACGGCGCCAGCTCGCGCCGAACCAAACGCTCGAGGGCTACGACCGCTGGGCGCAGTCGTACGACCACGAGGACAACCCGCTCGTCACGGCGACGTCGTGGGTGCTGGATCGCATGGCGCTCGGCGCCGCAAATTGCGCCGTGCTCGACCTCGGGTGTGGCACCGGACGCAACGCGTGGCGCGTCCTCGGTGAAGGCGCGCGCAGCTACATCGGCGTTGATGGTTCGCAGGGCATGCTCGCCATTGCGGCGCAGCACAATCGCGATCCTCGCGTGCAGTTCATGCACGCCGATCTACTGTCGCCGTGGAAGCTCGAGGAGCAAGTCGACCTTGCGATGATGGTGCTCGTGCTCGAACATCTGCCGACGCTCGACGCGATCGCGAAGACGCTTGCGCACGTGGTGAGGCCAGGTGGCCGCCTGCGTATCGTCGACCTGCATCCCGAGCGCGTCGCGAGCGGGACGCTCGCGCACTTTCGAGACGGTGCGCAGGACGTCCAGTTCGCGAGCGTCGCGCAGAACATCCCGATGCTCTGCGACGTACTCGACGGTGCGGGCTTCGATGTCGTGCGCCGCGACTGGCTCGCGAGCGACTCGCTCGTCACCGCGGTCCCGCAGCTCGGAAAGTATCAAGGGCTCAAGGTCGTTCTCGATATCAAGGGCACGCGTCGTGCGTCTGCTCGTGGCACGACCAAGCAATCCGCCATGAACCGCGAGTAGCGCTCTCATCGCAGCGAGGAGCGCTCTCGTCGCGCGCGTTCTCGTCGCAGCGAGTAGCGTTCGACTCCAGCAGCGAGTTTACGTCGACGACCGCGCCCGTCGACGCTTGCCAGCCGTGTTCCGTACCGTCAGGCCGCAGCGGGCGCGAACATCGCGTCGATTTCGGCGCCGATCTTGTCCTCGCCCACGCCCTTCGCGAGTGCGAGCTCCTTGATGAGCAAACCACGCGCCGTTTCGAGCATCTTGCGCTCACCAAACGAGAGATCCTTTGTCGCTCGCAGCACGCTGAGATCGCGCATCACCTCGGCGATCTCGAAGACGCTGCCGGTCTTGATCTTCTCCATATACTCGCGATAGCGACGATTCCACGTCTGCGTGTCTCGCGGGATGTCGCGCGACTTGAGGATCGAATAGACCTCTTTCACCTGCTTCGAGGTGATGAGATCACGCAGGCCGACCGAGCCTGCATTGGTGGTGGGCACCATGATCTTGAGGCCCGTCTCGAGGATCTTGAGGATGTAGACCGCCGTCTTGCTCCCGCCGATATCGCGATGCTCGAGCGCGACGACCTCCGCCACCCCGTGAACCGGATAGACAGCTTTGTCCCCGACGCTGAATTCATTTTTCATCAAATGGCTAAACCCCTAGCTACGAAAGCGTAACAGGCAGGGTATCACCTGTCAAACTCCTGCATGCCCCAACCGACTGTAATTACAAGAAAAAATCTCTTCTTGGGTAAGGTTGGTGACCTCGACGACACCTACATTGGACAACTGATTGATTTGGTGACTCGCGAGTCGATGCAGCTCGATGTAGCTCGACGTGATCAATCCACAGCGTAGTAGAGGTCATACGTGTCGCCGCGAGGAGCTCCACGCTTCTTCACGCGCACGGTGACCGTTCCACTGTCGGTGGTACCCGTGCAGCTCGGCGCGACATCCCCCCAGACTACGTACTGTGCGTTCACAGTGCAGCCGATGCCGAGCGTCGAGTCGACCACGCTATTTTCATCCGACTGCGTGTACCACTCCCCGCACTTCACGGACGAGCCGTAGTCCTGGGTGTCGCACTTGAACCAGATGGTGAGCTCGTGCGTGGATGCGAGCCAGCCGAGCGTCGAGTCGTGGTCGGCGAGTTGGATCGTCGCATCCGGGTTTCCGAAGTCGAAGCCATCCGTGATGTGAAAGCGGTACCAGTCTTCGTCGGTTGCAGTATGGATCGAGAGCGCGTCGAGCCACGACGAGGAATCCTCGGAGTCGTCGAGATCGCCGAGCGAGTTCGCCTTCGCGGCGGTGTTGTTGTCTTCTTGGAAGTCGGGCGCGACGTTGCACTGGTGGTTCGCGCCGCACGCGACGTCACCGAAACACGAGCCGCACTCGATGCTCGAGCTACCGACGGTGTGCGAGCCGCACGTGTAGCCCGCGTCGTCGCACGCGAGGAGTACACACGCGTCGTTCACCCGTGCGTAGGGAGCAGGGCAGGTGAAGTCACACGTGCCCTCCTCGGTACAGGTCGCGACCGCGTTTTGTGGGACCGCACAGGCTTGTCCACAGCCGCCCGCGCAGCCGCGATCGGGTTCGTTGCGCTGCGGTGCCAGGCAGGATTCGCCACACGCATGGAAGCCTTCGTCGCACTGCGATCCGCCGGGCGGAGTGGGCAACTCATCATCGTCCTGCTCCATGTCCGGCTGCTGCTCGGAGTCGTCGGCTTCGGGAACTCCCATCTGCGCGCACGCACAAAGGAACAAGCCGATCAGCCAGGCGAATCGCATGGGCGCATCTAGGTGCACCGGACAGGCCATCGACCGTACATCGGATGTCCTCGATCACACAGGGTGGAATCCGCATGACGCATGCAGTCGACCAGTGCAGTGGTCAGGACTCGAGGGCTCGTGCAAGCCGGTGCTGTGGCCAGGACCTTGAGGGCTTCTGTTCTGCAAGCCGGTGCCGTGGCCAGGACTTGAGAGCTCGTGTTCTGCAAGCCGGCCCCGTGCCCTTACGCGAGCGAGCGCTCGATCCGATCGCGGCCCGCGGTCAGCGAGTCGCGTATTCGACGATGGTCGCGACGGCGAAGCCGGTGCCTCCCTTGGGCACCGAGGGGCGCGCGCTCGAAACCGAGGCGGGTCCTGCGATGTCGACGTGCACCCACGGGGTGTCCTTCGCGAACGTCTTGAGGAACAGGCCCGCGGTGATCGCCCCGCCGAAGCGATCGCCCGTGTTGCGCATGTCGGCGACGGAGCTCTTGAGCTGCTCGCGCAGGCGGTTGTTGAGCGGCAGACGCCACATGTCCTCGCCCGTGCGCTCGGCCGTCTGCATCCAGCTCTTGAGGAGTGCTTCGTTCTCGGACATCACTCCAGCGGTGTACGGCCCGAGCGCGACCATGCACGCGCCCGTGAGTGTCGCGAAGTCGAACATCTCGTCGGGCTGGATCTTTTTGCGCGCGTAGGTAATCGCGTCGCCGAGGGTGAGGCGACCTTCGGCATCGGTGTTGTTGATCTCCACCGTCGTTCCGTCCATCGACGTGAGAACATCACCGAGCTTGTAGGCGCGTCCCGAGACGAGGTTCTCGCAACACGCGGCGACCGCGTGGATCTCGTACTGCGAGCCCATGGTCGCGATCGCATCCATCGACGAGATCACGGCAGCGGCGCCCGACATGTCGACCTTCATGTCTTCCATCGATGCGCTCGGCTTCAGCGAGTAACCGCCCGAGTCGAAGGTGATGCCCTTGCCGATGAAGCAGACCTTCTTCTTGGCCTTCTTGGTCGGCTTGTAGATCATGTGGATGAACTTGGGCTCCTGATCGGAGCCCTGGCCGACAGCGAGGAACATGCCCATCCCGAGCTCGGCGCACTTCTTCGCGTCGAGGACGGTGACGGTGATCGACTTGTGTTTCTTCGCGATCGCTTGCGCATCGGCGGCCAGCACGGATGGAGTCACGGCGTGGGCGGGCTCGTTGATCAGATCGCGCGCATGATTGATCGCGTTTGCGACCGTGATCCCGCGTGCGATCGCCGCTTCGAAGTCACGGCCCTGTTTCGTCGAGGGCTTCTTCTTGCCGCTCGGATCGGTGGACAGCCCGAAGCTCGCGAGTGACGTAGGCTTCTTGTGATCTTCACCGGTCAAGTAACGGCCAAATTTGTACGTGCCGAGGAACACGCCTTCCGTGGCGTGCTGGATCAGCGCGTTCTCGCGGTTCGCGCCGAACGGCGGAACGAGGAAACCGACCGTCTTTGCCCCGACCTTGTTCCCGTACTGCGCGACCATCGCGGTCAGGTCGCGAATGGAAGGATTTTCGAACTCGCCCTTCGTTCCACCACCGAGCACCATCACGCGCTTCGCAGCGATCTTGCCGTGCGAGTGAACGCTGATCTGTTGGCCGGTCTTGCCTTCGAAGGACTCGGTCTTGGCAACGTCGGAAAGCACGCCACCGAGGGCCTTGTCTGCCAATTTGAAAACGGAATCTTTGCTCGGGTCACCGAAAGAGACGAACGCCACAAGATCCATCGCGACCTCGAAAAAGGGGCCATGGACATGAGCGACAGCTACAGGAGCCTTGTCAGCCATAAATCACCGTAACTCCAAAGGAAGAGCGGATGCGTTTATAGCTGTCGCTGTTGTCGAAGTAAAGGAATCGATTGCCTACATTGACAGTCGAAAGCGCGGATCCGTAGAGTCTTCACACAATCAACTCCGGGGGAGTTTGAATGCGATCCAAGGTGATGACGGCGCGCCCCGCGGCGCGCAAAGGCAGTGGGTCTCGCGTAAAGAAGACGGTGGCGGTGGCGTCGAGGAAGTCGGAACCGATTATCCAGATGGTGGAGCGACGTTCGTCGCGCAACATCATCGAGGTTCCGAAGAAAGCAGGCGAGCTACCGATCCCAATCGCCACGTTCGTCTTTTGACGACGTTCTGAGTCGACTCAGTCGACTGCGCCAGCCAAGACGTTTCGCAGGTTGCGCGCATCCTGCCATCGTGACGGAGACTCGAACACGATGGTGGCAGGCACGCCTTCGTAGTGCTCTAGCAGCATGACGAGGTCGTCCATGCGCTCGCTGCGAAGCGGTCCTGTGCGTCCGAGGCCCATCACCCGCAGATAAAGTGCGGACACACCGAGGTCGTGGTGCACCTCGAGTGGTTGACCGGGGTCGCGCACGAGCGGATCGAACGCGCACAGCACACCCAGCTCGTTGGCGAGCTTGATGGCGGTGCGTAGATCCCACAGTCCATCTGGGATCCACACGCGTGGTGCGCCGAGCGCTTCTTCCGTCGCGATCTCCCCGAAGAACTTGGTCAGCGCATCGCGGTTCGCTTGCGAGGCAGCGAACAACGGCGGCGATCGGAAGATGACATGGGCCGCGCCCAGCAGCGCGACCGCCTTCGCGAGCTCCTCGATCGCGACACGCGCCGGTGCGCTGTCGCGAAAGTCTCCGACGGTACCGTCGTGTGGCCACAACTTCTCGGCCTTGGGCGCTTTGCGATGAGTCAGCACCCACGGCGCGACGAGGCCGATCGTTCCTTTGGGCGCAACCTCGGCCCACTTTGCAAGCGCGCTCGGCTTTAGGGGACCTGCGAACAGCGCCGAGAGCTCGAGGTACGTGAGCTCGCGAAAGTACTTCTCGCGATCCGTACGCTCCGGAATGTCCACGGTGCCAATCCGGGTGTCGATGCCGTCGGTTTCGATGCTCTGGTCGTCGTCGGTTTCGGACATTGCGTCAGTCAGGGGGGCTGCGTATCGTGCCCGCGTTACGGGCGCAACGGAGGGCAGCATGAAGTTCTTTATCGATACGGCCGACATCAAAGAGATCAAAGAGGCGAGCGCCATGGGCCTCGTCGACGGCGTCACCACGAACCCGTCGCTGGTCGCCAGGACCGGCAAGAAGTTTCGGGACGTCCTCCTCGAGATCTGCGACATCGTGAAAGGCCCGGTCTCCGCCGAGGTCGTCGCGACAAACTACGACGGTATGATGAAGGAGGCGCGTGAATACGCGGCACTGCGCCCGAACATCGTCGTGAAGATCCCGCTGATCGCCGAGGGCCTCAAGGCAGTGCGCACCTGCGCGGACGAGGGCATCAAGACCAACGTCACGCTGTGCTTCTCGGCGACGCAGGCGCTGCTCGCGGCGAAGGCGGGCGCGACCTACATCTCCCCGTTCGTCGGTCGCCTCGACGACGTGTCGACCAACGGCATGCAGCTGATCGGCGAGATCGTGCAAATCTACGACAACTACGCGTTCGAGACGGAGGTGCTTGTCGCGAGCATTCGCCACCCGATGCACGTGCAGGAGGCCGCCCTGATGGGCGCGCACGTCTCGACGTGTCCGCTGTCGGTGCTGTTGCAGCTGTGCAAGCATCCGCTGACGGACCTCGGCCTCGCGAAGTTCCTCGCGGACTGGGAGAAAGTCCCGAAGTGAGCGTGCCCGACGAGGGTCGGGCACGTAGCGAAGGACGCGCGCAAGTAAGCGCCGCCGCGCGACGTGCGTTTTCCGTCGCGGTCTACGCGCGGCGCGACAATTGCGTGCTCGTCATCGAGCATCGTCGCCTGCAGACATGGCTGCCCATCGGCGGCGAGCTCGAACCCGGCGAGACTCCTCTCGAGGCGGCGATCCGTGAGCTACGCGAGGAGACCGGCATCGCCGGGGTGTTCTTCCCGCTCTCCGGCGCGCTCGACGGCGTTCCACCAGGACTCCTCGGCTACGAGGAGCACCAGGCGGGCTCCAAGGGGCTGCACATGAACTTCGTGTTCGTGGCTCGGGTACCTGCGGAGACCGATGTCACGCCGAACGACGAGTTCGGCGCGTGGCGCTGGGTCGATCGCGCGGAGCTGGAGCGCCTCGAGTCGCCGCTCAACGTTCGCCAGTTCGGGTACCTCGCCCTCGACGCGACGTTCGCCTCGCCCGGCTGAACACGCGCGTGGTATGGGTCGCGCCGGACGCCCATGCGGATCCGGCAGCACGTCAACCCGAACCAGCTGCACTTCACGCGATTTCGCGGGGAGCGTCCGCCGCTCGATAGCCGACTCGTCGAGCTGGAGATCGGGTGCGCCGACGCGCAGTTCCTGTTCGAGCGCGCAGCAGTGGATCCGTCGCGGCTCTACGTCGGCCTCGAGATCCGCGAGGACCTGGCGACCCTCGTAAACAAGAAGGCACGCGCATCGAGCGTGCCGGTGCACGCCGTGTTCTGTCAGGCGCAACTCCACACCAAGGACCTGTTCGGCGCCGGCACCGTCGAGCGCGTGTACGTGAACTTCCCGGATCCGTGGTTCAAGCGCGCGCATCGCGCTCGCCGCATGGTGGACCCGGTGCTCGCGGATCAGATCGCATACGTGCTGCGCCGCGGCGGCGAGCTGTTCGTGCAGACCGACGTCTGGGACATCGCGATCGACGCGATGAGCGCGTTCGAGGCGGACCCGCGGTTTCACAACGCCGCCGGCGAGTGGAGCTTCTGGAAGCAGGGCAACCCCTACGGCGTGCGGTCATGGCGCGAGCAGAACGCGGAGGAGACGGGACTTTCGATCTGGCGCATCCTCTACACGCGCAGTGATACCGTGAACGTGTGAGGATCTCGCGTCGCACTCGATTTGCGCTTCCGTTGGTGGTGGTCGCCGGCTGTGGTTCGCCGCCGAAGTCGACCACGCCGCCTACCACCCACACCGAACCCAACACCGAGCGACCAACGGCGACCGAGCCGGATCTCCCGCCGCCGCCGGGGAGCGGCGCGGTGACGAGGTCGACGACGCAGGACGGCGTCATCGTCCTCGCATACGAGAGCGGTGACCTCGTGTTCGTTCGCACGGACGGCACGTGCTTCGCCGAATACAGCGCGAACTGTGGAGGCGGCGGCGGAAGCGAGAAAGCCGACGTGCAGACCTGCAATCCACCGCCACCCCAACAAGTGAAGTGTCCCGGCGACGCAAAGTGAGCCGAGAGGAGCAGATCGCCGGAGTCGTGCTGGGTGACGAGGGCACGATCGTCGGCGGGCGGGTGAAGTTAGGTGCGAACGGAACGTGGCACGCGATCTCGAAGGTCGTGAAGCTGCGCACCGGCGAGGGTCACGAGGTCGAGCTCGTCGAAATCGAGCACGCGACGATCGATCCCGTGGTCACCACGAAAGCGGACTGGGGTGACCTCGAGAAGGAGCCCGGCGCGCTCGCGTGCGTCGACGAAGCGCCGGCTCCCGACGTGACCGCCGAGCTCTACTCGTCGCACATACGTGGTGGCCAGCGGATCGCGGCCTGGGGCGAGGTTCGCGAGCACGTCCTCGATGGTGAGGTCGGTGTTGGCGCATATCGAGAGAGTGCGAAGCGACGCGTGGTCGTGATGGCACCGTCGATGGTGTTTCTGGGCGACAATTGCGTCGAGCGGCTCGAGCGACTGCGCGCGACGCCGGCGCACGAGCCGCTGCGTTCTCCAAGTGAAGCTGCGCCGAAACTGCCAGAGACGACACCTTGGGGCGAGCTACGAGTTGTCCCGGTAGGGATCTTCGCGACGGTCCCGGTGGTCGTGTTGTTCGGCGTGCTCGCGGTGGTTCGCAACGCCGCGAGCCCATCGGCGGCGCTCGCGCTCATCGGAGCCGCCCTCGTATTGCCGCTCGCGAGCCAGGCCCTCGGCCACGGGTTCATCGTCGAGGATGCGAAGCCGAGCGAAACACGGCGAACGGTAGCGATGCTGTTTGCCGGGACGCTCGGGATCACGTGCTTGTTCGCGTTGTGGGGGTATTCGTCGGCGGCCGCGTTCGACAGCCTGCGGCTTGTGGGGCTGGCCGGTGGACTGGTCCTCCTCGCGTCCTGCGTCGCGCTCGTACTGATGACACGCCACCGCCGTCGTTGCATGCGTCTCATCGCTAATGCGCCGGCGCACGCAGATCCTATCGTTGATGGCGTGTGGGGCGCCCTCGATGGAGCAGCGACGGCGGACGGCAATGTTTTTGTCGCCGGGGAACCTGTTGTCGTGGCGTACGGCATCAAGTTCGCGAGCGAGGATAGCGAGACGATCCGCGAGACGCAGCTCTCGTTTCATGTCCGCGGAGTTCAGGTTCGCATTCGCGGCATGGCGTGGTTCTCGACGATCAGCCGCGACGTCGAGACAAGACTCGGCATGCTCTCGGTCGACATGATTCGCGATGGTGCGAAGGTTCGCGTCGTCGGGCGTGCGAAGGGCGGCGTGCTCGCGAAGGGTGGCGAGCAGTCGTTGCTCGTGTTCGCGATGGATCTCGACGGAGATCCGATCGTCGCTGCACGGCGCTTCGCGTGGTGGGATCGCGCTGTCGTCGGGCTCACGATCGCGGGGAGCGCCGGCATGATCGCCGGTGTCTCGCTCGCACTACGCGCGTTCGGTGCCTGAGCCTCAGCTCGGGTTCGGATCGAGCACCGTGGCCTGCTTGATCTTGTCGAGCCGAAACTGTCGCTCGTTGCCGGTCTCGAGATCGGTGCAGTTGAGCAGCGTGATCTGGCGATCGAACACGAGGCTGCGAATTCGCACGAGGCGCGGTGTGAGCTCCCACGCCTTCTTCTCGTAGACGATGCGCAGCGCGCGAGACTCGAACCACGCCGTCTCGATCGCGTCGCGCACCGTGTTCGGAATCGGCAGCGCGGGAACACCAACCATTTGCAGCTCGCCGATCAGGGTGAGCAGCTCGCGCTGCGCAGACGTGGACAACGCGGCACGGACCTTGTCGATCGCCTTCTCGATCGCGTTGGGAAACGGGATCAGGCGTTGCTCGATCGCGAGGCGTGCGAGCGCGAGCAAGAGCGCCGCTTCACGCGCGGTGAAGTTCACGGGTGGCAGCTGGTAACTCTTGTCGAGCGCGTAGCCGCCGCCGCGCCCACGATCTGCCTTGATCGGCATGCCCGCGTCCTGCAGCGCCTCGAGATCGCGATAGATGGTGCGAAGGGTGACCCCGAAGCGCTCGGCGAGCTGGCCAGCAGTCACTCCCGTGCGGCGCGCCCGAAGGGCTTCGGCGAGCGCAAACAGACGAGTCTTTCGGCGCATCGGGAGATCGTACCTTTGTAAGTTGACAGAAGGCTGTCACGAAGAGGAGCCAAGGTCGAGTTCGAAAGGGCAAATGACCATGACCACTCAAAACCCTTCTACCCCGACCATCAACAACGTCAACTGGTTTGAAATCGCCGTCAGCGACCTCGATCGCGCTGCGAAGCTCTACGAGGCGACCCTCGACACGAAGCTCAAGCGAGAGGACTTCCTGGGGGTTCCGCAGGCGATGTTCCCGTGCAAGGACGGCGCGATCGGTGCGCTGATCGCCGACCCGACCCGTCCGGTTCGCGCCGGCCACAGCACGGTCATCTACTTGCGTACCGCAGATGTCGCAGCCGCGGTGAACCGCGCACGTGAAGCAGGGGCGACCGTCGTGCAACCCGCGACACCGATCGGACCGATCGGTACGATCGCGCTGCTCGCGGATCGCGACGGCAACGTCTTCGGCCTCCACGCAGAAGCGAAGTGACAATGAGCTCGTCACGCTCGTGGGTGCGCGCGATGCGCCAAGCATTCGGTATCGATCCGTTCGAGCCCGACGACGCAGGCGCGCGCGCTCATCGGGCGTGGTGGGGATATCTCGCAGGCCTCGCGCCGTGCGACGCCGCGAACGACAAGCTAGAGTCGGCGCGGTGGCGAGCTACCGCAAGAAGGCCAAGCGAGACGGGGAGGGGGGCTCGATGACGGGCGCGCACCCCGTCAAGGACGAGCTGCCGACGAAGTCGCCAGGGACGTTTCGGCTCGCCTCGCCGTTCGCGCCAGCCGGCGATCAGCCCAAGGCGATTCGCGAGCTCATCGACGGAATCCGGCGCGGCGAGTCCGGACAGGTGCTGCTGGGAATCACGGGATCCGGGAAGACATTCACCGTCGCGAACGTGATCGCGGAGATCCAGAAGCCGACGCTGATCATCGCGCACAACAAGATCCTGGCAGCGCAGCTGTACGGCGAGTTCAAGGAGCTGTTTCCGGACAGCGCCGTTCACTACTTCGTCAGCTACTACGATTACTACCAGCCCGAGGCGTACGTTCCGACGACCGACACGTTCATCGAGAAGGACTCGATCGTGAACGAGGAGATCGATCGCATGCGCCATGCAGCGACGTTCGCGCTGCTGTCGCGCAAAGACGTCATCATCGTGGCGAGCGTTTCGTGCATCTACGGTATCGGCGCGCGCGACACGTACGCGTCGATGACCGCGGAGCTTGACGTCGGCACGTCGATCGATCGCGACACCGTGCTGCGCCGGCTCGTCGAGCTGCAGTACGAGCGCAACGACGTCGACTTCCATCGCGGAACGTTCCGCGTGCGTGGAGACACGGTCGAGGTGTTTCCCGCGTACGAGGCTGACACGGCCATCCGCATCGAGTGGTTCGGCGATCAGGTCGAGTCGATGGCGGAGATCGATCCGCTGCGCGGCGGCGTGAAGCGCAAGCTCGATCGCTCGGTCATCTTCGCCGCGTCGCACTACGCGACTCCCGACGATACGATGAGGCGCGCGGTACAGACGATCCGCGCCGAGCTGAAGGACCAACTCGAGTTGCTGTCTCGCGAGGGCAAGCTGCTCGAGCGACAGCGCCTCGAACAGCGAACGATGTATGACCTCGAGTCCATCGAGCAGATGGGCTTCTGCTCGGGCATCGAGAACTACTCGCGCCACCTGACCCAGCGGGCGCCGGGCGAGCCGCCGCCGACGCTGGTCGACTACTTCGGGGATGACTTCCTGCTCGTCGTCGACGAGTCGCATCAGACGGTCCCGCAGATCGGCGCGATGTATAACGGCGATCGGTCGCGCAAGGAGACGCTCGTCGAATACGGGTTCCGTCTCCCGAGCGCGCTCGACAACCGTCCGCTTCGCTTCGACGAGTGGCATGCGCGTGCGAAGCGAACGATCTACGTCTCCGCTACGCCGGCCGAGTGGGAGCTCGATCAGGCGAAGGGAATCGTCGTCGAGCAGATCATCCGGCCCACCGGCTTGCTCGATCCCGAGGTCGAGGTGCGGCCCGTCGCGCACCAGGTCGACGATCTGCTCGCCGAGATCCGGCAGCGCACCGCGAAGGGTGACCGCGTGCTCGTCACGACGCTTACCAAGCGCATGGCCGAGGACCTCACCGAGTACTACCGAGAGATCGGGGTAAAGGTGAAGTACCTGCACTCCGACATCGACACCCTCGAGCGCATCCAGATCATCCGCGATCTGCGACGTGGCGAGTTCGACGTGCTCGTCGGCATCAACTTGCTCCGCGAGGGTCTCGATATCCCGGAGGTGTCGCTCGTAGGCATCCTCGACGCCGACAAAGAGGGCTTCCTGCGGAGCGAGCGCTCGCTGATTCAGACCATCGGACGCGCGGCGCGCAACGTGCACGGACGCGTGTTGCTCTACGCGGACAAGGAGACCGAGTCGATCCAGCTCGCAGTCGGCGAGACTCGCCGCCGGCGCGAGGTGCAGGCCGCGTTCAACAAGGAGCACGGCATTACACCGAAATCGGCGAAGCGCTCGATCCTCGACGTGCAACCCGCCGAGCCGATGCCCAAGGGTGGTCGCCGCGCTCCGCAGATCGCCGCGCTCGACCTGAAGAAGATCGACGATATCGACACGCTTCGCGCGACCATCGAGAAGCTGCGCGCCGAGATGAAGCAGGCGGCCGCCGACCTCGAGTTCGAGAAGGCCGCCGCCCTTCGCGACAAGGCCCGAGAGCTCGAGCAGATGGAACTGGCAATGCGATAGGGTGCGCTGCGCGTCTCGCGTCGAACCGCTATGCTCGCCGCGATGAGCGAGCTCGCCCTCGCCGGCTTTTATGCCGTGCTCGATCGCGACGATGTCGCGCTGGCGCATGCGCTGCTCGCGTCGGGCGCGAAGATCTTGCAGGTGCGGCTCAAGTCGCGCGAGCGTCGTGTCGGTGCTGGCGAGATCCTACGAGTCGCGCGTATGGCTCGGCCGATCTGCGACGAGCACGGCGCCAAGCTCGTCGTGAACGACCGGTTCGATGTCGCGCTGCTCGCAAAGGCCGACGGCGTACACCTCGGGCAGACGGATCTGCCCATCGATCGCGTTCGCGCGATCGCGGGCGACAGGTTGTTCGTCGGCGTGTCGACGCACGACGCGAATCAGGTGCGCGCCGCACTGAAGCACCACCCCGACTACATCGCGTACGGCCCTGTGTTCGAGACAGCGACCAAGGAGAACCCAGATCCCGTGCAGGGACTCGAGGCGCTCGCGCGAGCCGTCGAGATAGCCGGCTCGACACCAATCGTTGCGATCGGCGGAATCAGCGGCGACCGCGCGCCCGAGGTCTACGCGACCGGCGCGGCCGCCATTTGTGCCATCGGAGCAGTCAATCGCGCCCTCGATGTAGGTCTGGCCGCTCGCTCGTTTCGACGCGTGAGTCCACGAGAAAACATCGGATAAGGCCTCAATATTGCGTTGGAACTGCTGATGGACGATGCTCGTGCGACCTGAATAGACTGGCCGCCTCTGACGTCTGCAGGTGAAGTCCTCTCCTCCAGGAAATCCTCCATGAAGATTGGTGTCCTCGCTTCGTTCTCCATCATCGCCGGTGCTCTCTCGTTCGCGATGATCACATCGACTCCTCGCACGGTGGAGGCGGCCGACGCCTGCCAGACCAAGGAGTTCAAGACCAAGATGGTGAAGGAGGCGTGCGCGAAGGGGCAGAAGGCGGCGAAGGACGCGATGAAGGCGTGGATGAAGGAGAAGAAGCTCAAGAGCTGCAATGTGTGCCACAGCAAGCTGGCGCCCACCTACGAGCTCAAGAAGGATGGCGTCCAGCAGTTCGTGAAGCTCGGCGGTGAGCTCCTGCCGAGCACGAAGAAGACAAAGTAGCTCGTTCGCGAGCGACTACTGGTAGCGCGGGCCTTCTTCGGCTCGCCACAGCTCGGTCGCCGCGACGCACTTCGCGCGCTCCGGTGCCAGAGCGACGAGGTCGGCGTCGACTCGATACGCGTCGTACGCGGCCTCGTCGGGAAAGCGCAGGATTTGGAGCTCGCGATAGCCGGGCCCCTTGGTCGCGTGCAAGAGCTCGTCGACGCCACGGTCGATCTCGCTGCCGACCTCTTCGATCACGCCCATGATGCCGCCGCGCTTGGGCTTGTTCACGCTCACCTTCGGCAGGTCGACCACGCCCGGCAGCCCGATGGCGCGCTCGATGACGCCGTTGTAGCGCGCCATGATGTGCGCGGCGGCGTGCTCGTACTTGCGAAAGTCGTCGAGCTTTCCCGCTTCGACCGTGATCATGGCTACGAGGAGCATTTGGCCTTGTTCTTCGCGTCCTTCTTCAAGGCAGCATCGAGATCCGTCGCCGCCTTGGTGACGTTCGACTTGGGATACTTCTGTTTGATGAGGCCGAGATACGCGCGGCCCTCCGCGCAGTTCTTGAGGTTCTGCGCGGCGACGGCCGCGAAGTAGAGTGCGTCGTCGGCGAGCTGGCTGTCGGCATATTTGTCCGCAACGACTTGGTACGCGGCGATCGCCCTGTCCCAGTCCTTGAGGTTCGAGTGGCTCTGCCCGCGAAAGTACTGCGCGTCGGGAGCGCGCGCGTGGGTCGGGAACGACGCGACGAGGCGCTTGAAGATGTCGATCGCGTCGTTGTAGCGAGCCGCCTCGAACGCCGTCGAGCCAAGGCGCCACAGATCGTCGGGCGAGCTGTTCGCGCTCGGCTTGCCGCTCTCGAGCTGCGCGAGCCGCGACTCGAGCGCGTCGATGCGTTGCACCTGCGTGGCGAACGCCATCTTTAGCTCGTTGACCTGCTGGTTCACGGCCGTGACGAGGCCGTTCGCGGTGCGCACGTCCTGGCGGAGCTGGTCGACGTCCGCGCCGAGATCAGCCGAGTTGCGCTTGAGCAGCTTCGCGGCGTCATCGAGCGTCTTTTGCAGCTCGGAGATCTTGCCGGACAGGTCCTGCTCTTTGCTCGAAAGGCGCGTGTCGAGGCCCTTGATGTCCTTGCGCATAGCTTCGCCTTCGGACTTCGTAGTCGCCCAAAAGCAGCCCCCGAGAAGCGGAACGACCATCGTCGCGACGAGGAGGAGCTTGATCATCGGATTACCTCCACTGGAACTCGACGCGGCGGTCCTTGTCGTCGCCAAGTCCCGTCGGCTCGGTTTCTCCCTTGGGAACGACCTGCATGCGCGCCGGATCGCTCCCGAGGCGGGCCATGTAGTCGGCCACCGACTGCGCACGGCGCTCCGACAGCGCGATGTTGTACTCCTCCGTACCGGAGGTGTCCGTGTGCCCCATGAGGTAGACGTTCTTCCCCTTGGTCTTCTCAATGCACTGTGCGTTGCCGTCCAGGCGATCGCGCTCTGACTGCTGGATGCTCGAGTCGTCGAAGCCGAAATACACCGTGGCGAGCGGGCAGGCGCCCGGATCTGTCGACGCCGCGCCGGCCTTCTTGCAGTAGCCGTTTACGCAATCCTCGTCGTCGGCGCAGTCCTCGTCCTTGCCGCACTTGGTGCCGCGCTGACAGGCGCCTGCCTGGCAGGATCCACCCGGACCGCAGTCGGCATCGGACGCGCACGGCTTGCACTTACTCGCCTGGCAGACCTGACCTGTCGGGCACTGATCATCTTTCGTGCACTCGGGTGCCGCGATGCACGCGTTCGCGCTACATCGCTTGCCTTTGCCGCAGTCGGTGTCCTCGGTGCACTCGACACACTTGTTCTCGGCGCACTTCTTCCCGTCCTTGCAGTCCTTGTCGCCTTTGCAGCCCGGCTTGGCCGGATCGCTACAGCTCACGGCAAAGGCCGAACCCAGAATCATGGCGAATGCAGCGAGCAGGATCGCTCTCATGGCTGGACCCTAACATCTGGTAGGGTCTGGGCGAAATGGCGCGCTCGACCATCCTCGTCATCGATGACGAGCCCAACATCCTGACGACGGTCCGGCGCTCCCTGGAGATCGAGGGCTTCAAGGTAGAGGTCGCGGGGAATGGCGCGCTCGGCCTCGGCAAGCTCGCCGACGGCGATATCGACCTCGTCCTCCTCGACGTCATGATGCCCGGCGAGACCGGCCTCGAGGTGCTGCCGAAGATCCGCGTGGCGAGCCCGGACACGATCGTCGTGATGATGTCCGGCAACGCGACGATCGAGACCGCCGTCCAGGCGACGAAGGGTGGGGCGCACGACTTCGTCGAGAAGCCGCTGTCCGGCGACAAGCTGCTGATCACCGTCCAGAACGCCCTCTCGTTTTCGCGGCTTTCCCGCGAGAACCAGAAGCAGCGCAATCGCGTCACCACCGATTTCGCGATGATCGGGAAGGGCGGCTTGATGCGCGCCATCTTCGAAAAGGTCGCGAAGACCGCGCCGACGAACGGCCGCGTGCTGATCACGGGAGAAAACGGAACCGGAAAGGAGCTCGTCGCGCGTGCGATTCACGAGCACAGCCGCCGTACCGACGGTCCGTTCGTGAAGCTCAACTGCGCGGCGATTCCCTCGGAGCTGATCGAGAGCGAATTGTTCGGACACGAGAAGGGCGCCTTCACGGGAGCGACGCAGCAGCGGCGCGGAAAATTCGAGCTCGCGGACGGTGGCACGCTGTTTCTCGACGAGGTGGGTGACATGAACCCCAGCGCGCAGGCCAAAGTGTTGCGCGTCCTACAAGAAAACGAGCTCGAGCGGGTCGGTGGAGGGGAGACCATCAAGGTCGACGTCCGCGTGGTGGCCGCCACCAACAAGGACTTGTCCGCGGAGATTGCAGCCGCTCGGTTCCGCGAGGACCTCTACTACCGCCTGGCCGTGGTCCCGATCGAGCTCCCGCCGCTACGCGCGCGCCGGGAGGACATCCCGTCGCTCGTCGAGCACTTCATCGAGCAGGTGTGCGCGGACAACGGCCGCCGGCTCAAGAAGCTCGCACCCTCGGCGATGACACTGGTGATGCAGCACGAGTGGCCGGGCAACGTGCGCGAGCTGAAGAACGTCATCGAGCGGCTCGCGATCCTCACCGGAGACGCGGAGGTGATCACCGAGGCCGACGTCGGCGACGCCTTGCCGCGGGTCAAGGCGGTCAAGGCCGAGTTCGCGCGGGGCACGCCGTTCAAGGACCTCGTGGCTGCTGCGGAGCGCGAGATCATCATGGCCGCGCTCGAAGCGAACGATCACCACGTGTCGAACACGGCGCGCGAGCTGCAGCTCGAGCGCAGCCACCTCTACAAGAAGATGCGCTCGCTCGGCATCGATCACCGCGCCGACGACGACGACGAAAAGTAGGCGAGCGACGATCGCGCTCCCCAACGAATTCCGATAGGCATTCACCGCGAGACGTCGAATGTCGAACCGGTTCGGCTACGGATCACTGACGTAGACGATGCGCGCGCGCACCGCGGAGCCCGACGTGTCCGGCGCCTGACCGCTGTCGTCGCGCCACACGACCACGAACGCGTCGTCGGGTAGCGCCGCGACCGACGGGTTGGACTGATCCCCGACGGTCGTCGTGGGAATCACGATTTCCCCGGTCACCGGCGAACCGTTCGCGTCGAACGCGCGACCGTACACGCCGCAGCCCTGACCGTCACCGTTCGCGTTGCACGAGTGCCACGTGACGAACATCGTGCCGGCGGCGTTCGTAGCGACACCGAAACCGTCGTAGGAGCCGGGGTCCGAGCCACTCTTGGTGGTGACGACGGTCGCGCCTCCGAGGACAGCGCCTGCAGCGTTGGTGCGGTAGAGCTCGATGCGGCCCGGACCGTCGAATCCCGTCGCGAGCGCCCAGCGCACGAGGATCGCAAAGCCCTGGCCGAGCGGCGCGACGCGCACCGACTCGACGACCTCCGTCGCAGTCGCCGGCAAGAACTCCGTGTCGGGCATCACTCCAAACGAGTTCGTCAGGTTCGCAATGCGCACGTGGACACCGCCAGAGACGATCCACGCGTACAGCACGTTCGTACCGGTGAGCTGGGCCGTCACCGCGGGACGGGTCGGCGTTGGGAGCGTCGAGACGTTCACCGGTGCCGCGACCGGCGTGCAGTCCGCGCGTACGATCGCACCACGAATGTTGGTCGTAGGTCCGATCGTTCGCCAGGCGACGACGAAGTTCTGGTTCGACAGTGGGGCGATCGAGACGACATCGGAGGACGGATCGGCGGCGATCTCGAGTTGTACCGGCGTCGCGTTGCCCTGCGTGTCGAGCGACCGGCAGGCGACTCCATCGCGGAGCGATGGCGACAGCTCGGCGAAGTCCCACACGAGCAGTGTCGCGGGCCCCGCCGTCGCGGTCGCGGGAACGCTGACAAAGTTCGTCGGTGTCGTGGTCAGCGGGAACGCGTTCGTGCCGGCGGCGACCCGCGTCGTCACGACCTTGCCCGTGAGGTCGAACCGGCGAGCGAACAGCGCACATGGGGCAGTGTCGCATTGATCGTGAAACGTTACCGTCCACAGGCCGTCGGCCGCGGCGCCGACCTGGAATCCGTTCGCCTCGAAGTCGTCCGACGGGAACTGATCGCCGGCGACGTCGGTGTTGACGACGAAGTCCATACTGTCGAGTACGAGGTTCGCCGACTCTGCATCGATCGTCGTCCCCGTCGAGCCACGCCCGACGACGAAGTCGCTCGCATCGATCGCTTCGACGTCGATGCGAAGGTCGCCGTCGCGCTCCGGCGCCGACACGCTGAACGTGACGGGGAACGCCTGCGTCAGCTCGAGATCCTCGGTGCGCCGAGCGCCACCGTTGGACAGCGTCACGCGTAGGGTCGTCGCGTCGTGCACGGCAGGGCGTGCGTTGACGGTCACCACGGTGTACGGCTGCACGGTTACGACGGGTTCGCTGCACGCGATGACGGTGCAGGCGAGTCCAGTGAAGTGCAGGCAGCGATTCATGGCGGGAAGTTGATGTTGCCGAGCGTCGTCATGGGCGGCATCGACGGTGAAGCGCTATCGCGCGTAGCGGCGTAGATGCCGATGCCCGCGCCTGCACCGACGACGGCGATGCCGGTCCAGAACCACCACTTCTTGTAGACGGGCTTCTCTCCTTCCGGCGGCGGAGGAGGAGGGTTCTCCTTCACGAGCCTCAGCTTTCGCGAGTTCTCTTTCTCCTGCTCGGCCTCGAGATCGGCGATGTACTCCTCGACCTGCTCGCGGTTCTCCGCGTTGGGGGCGAGCTTGAGGTACTTCTTGAAGCTGAAGATCGCCTCGTCGTACGCCTTGAGGTTTCGGTGACACTGACCGATGTTGAACAGGAGCTCGGGGATCGGCTTCGCCTCGTACGCCTGCGTGTACTCGTCGAGTGCTTCCTCGAACTTTCCGAGGTTGAATAGCTTCTGCCCGCGATCGAAATGTCGCTTCGCCGCTCGCTCTGCGGGATCCGCAAACGCGGTCCCCACGAAGAGTGTCACGACGACGACGATGGCAATGCGAATCAGCGGACGAGTCATGGGCGCTTGCGACTGAACGGATCGAGCGTATCGCTTCGATCGATCTTATCGCTGGGCTTCTTCTCGGGCTTCTTCTCGGGCTTGTTCTCTGACCCCGACGTGTCGGTTTCCGTGTCAGGGACTTCGGGCTTCTTGTCAGCCTTGTCAGGCTTCTTCGCGGCCTTGCCCAACTGCTTCGTGACCTTTGTCGCCTTCGGCTTGGTCTTCACCGGCTCCCCTACCACCAGGGAGCCCGCGAGCTGCTCGAGGCGAACGTTGTATTCACGCTGCGAGCTCGCGAGATCGACAGTGATCACGCCGTCCTTGTGGCCGCTCGCCTTCACGACGTAGGTGCGTTGCTCGGGCGCACCATTCGACAGGTCGATGTTGATCGTGCACGGCGTGGTGCACAGCTCGGCAGATTGACCATCGGCGTACACGGCACCGCTCGGCAGCGAATCGAACCGCAGCTCGACGAGCGCTGGCTTGGCTGTTGGCGCTTCCTCGGGGACAAGCGTCGGCTCCTGGATCGGCATCGGCACGGGCGGCAGCGTCGCCGCAGGCGCGGGCGCGGCCTCGTCGGAGCGGCCCGCAAACCACACGGCACCGCCGACGCCGAGACCGACCGCAATCGCGCCGCCGATGAACCATACCCACCACGGGGTGTGCGGCTGCGCGGGAGCCAGCGGGAGCCCCACGATCTGGCTGTAATACGGCGCACCGTAGATCTGCGACTGCTGCATCGGCGCGTGCGTCATGTGCGGCATCGCGTGGACGCCCGATGGTGTCGGCACGTGCGCCACGGGAGGCAGCGTCGGGAGGTGCTGCATCGGCGGTGGTGGAAGTGGCGCGGGACGGATCCCGCTGGCCGTCATCGTCGCGAACGGGGGCGGCGGCAACGTCTCGAGCCCACCGAGGACAGCGAGCAACGAGTCGCGCAGCTCGATGATCTGTTGGAACCGGTGGTTTGGATCCTTCTCGAGAGCGCGCAGGATGATCGCCTCGAGGCGTTCGTCCAGACCCGCGCCTCCCGCGGTGTTCTTCGGGCGAACGGGGAGCTCGGTGAGGTGCTTGCGTACGTATTCGCCGAACGATCGGCCTCGAAACATCGGCTGACCGCAGAACAGCTCGTACATGATCGCACCGAGCGAGTAGATGTCCGAGCGCCCGTCGATCGGCATTCCGCCCGCTTGTTCGGGGGACATGTACGCGGGCGTCCCGATCACGGAGCCGGCCGCGGTCTGGAAGCCGACGTCCTCGTCGTCGCGATTGAGCAGCTTCGCGACACCGAAATCGAGGAGCTTCACGAGCTCCGCGCCGTCGGAGGTCGGCACGACGATCACGTTGTCGGGTTTGAGATCGCGATGGACGATCTGCACCGAGTGCGCGGCGCCGAGGCCGTCGCAGATCTGCACGAGCACCGCGAGTGCGCGCGGCAGGTCGATGCCGGTGCGAGCCCATTTGCCGAGCGACTGCCCACGAAGCAGCTCCATGACGATGCACGTGGTGCCGTCGTCCAGCTCGAGGATGTCCGGAACGTCGACGATGTTGCGGTGGCGGATGCGATTGACCGTGCGCGCTTCCTGGATGAAGCGAGCAACCGCGTCCTTGCGCTTCGCGTAGTCGGTGCGCAGGAGCTTGAGTGCGACCTCGCGGCCGAGCTTCACGTGCTCGGCGCGATACACGTAGCCCATGCCGCCTTTGCCGAGCAGCTCGACGACGCGATAGTTGCCGAGCATCGTACCGATGCGGTTGTCCGGATCGTCGACGGTCCTTTTCGGCGGCGGAGGTGGCTTCGTGTCGGGACGCGGCGGTGCCGGCGTGCGCACGCGGGCTGCGGGTGATTCGACCTTCGTGCCTTCGTCGTCGCGCTGCTTGGCCTTCGCTTCGTGTGTGCCCAGCGCGAGCGATGGGTGCTGGATCCCGCTATCGGGACCGACCTCGTCGGCCGGATCGATCGAGAGCGACTGCGTCGGATCGCGGACCACTCCCTGCGAGGAGTGCACGCTTGAACGCGGGTCGCGAGTCGTCATACGAATACCTATCGGAACCCACGTCTAGACGCGCGGGACCAACCGATCGGGCAAGGCGAATTGTACGATCCAAACCGTGTACTCAGCAACCAAACGATTCCGAGGGCTTGAAGCCTACTGAATCGGTTGGCCGAGGACACGAAGCGCATCCGACAACGCGTTCTGGACTTGCGGGACGTCCTCGACAAGGTAGCGCGTGCGGAGCGGTGTAATCGCTTGGGTATTTCCAAGGTCGCGAAGCCCGTGGGCAGCGGCGGCCCGGATGTCGCGACTCGGGTGCTGGAGGAACGGGAGTAGCAAGTTCATGTCGTCGACCACGCGGAGGACCCCGATGGACTCTATGGTCGCGCGCAGGACCAAGAGGTCGCGACCCGCCCGCGCATCGCGATACTTCGGGAGCTCGATCAACTGCACCAGCGTGCCGTGCGCTTCGTGCGCCCCGCACGGCGCCTTGCAGTACTGCACGAGCGCGCGCACGGCGCGGAGCTTCACACCGGTGTCGATCGTGTCGTCACCGAGGGCGATGTCCTGCAGGTTGTCGAGCGCCTCCTGTTCACTGTTGTTGTGAACCAGGTTGAGCTGCTGCGTCGTCGGCTGCGAATCGATCGGCGTCAGCGCGAAGCGCACGCGATCCGCGACGGGACCCGCGATCACGGGGACCGCGATCATGCACGCGACCGCACCGGCGAGGAGCTTCTTCATCGCAGCACCGCGCTCTTCGTGAGGATCTCGCGCTGACCAGCGGTAACCTCGGTGCCGCCGAACTCCGAGAAGAACATGAGGTTCGTCGTCTCGCGACCTGGCTCGGGATCCGTATCGAAGATGCCGTCGCGCCAGTTCGGGTACTCGTCCACCTCGAGCTGTACGTTGTGATAGAGGCCCATGTACCGCGCGACCTCGTGCGCGGTGAGGCGTGCGAGCTGTCCCCACGAGCGGTAGCAGAGCGTGTCGACGCCGATCGCGATGCCCGACTGGCGGGTGCCCGCGATGCCCGCGGGGCCCGGGTTGGGACCGAACGCCTGCAATCCGACCGGCGACAACGAGCGGACGAAATAGACGTCGATGCCCTGCGTCTCGGTGCCGAGCGAAAACAGAGCGGGGGCATCTTCGACGGAGAGCGCGTCGAGATCGGGATGGTCGAGGCGGTCGAGGTAGCTCACTTGTCCGAGCACGATGCCGGCGTTCGAGAAGATCGTGCGCAGCTCGCCGAGGAACGTGGTCTGAAAAAACGGTGCTTCCTGCGCGCGGGCGGCGTCGAGGCGCACGTCGCCGAACGAGTCCTCGCACGGGTGAGCGTCGAGGTCCATGAAGTGGAAGCGCAGGTCGAGGTTCACCGCGGTGTCCATCTTGAGGATCGCGGTGACGCGCGGGATCGCGGAGCCCACGAGTCCATTGGTGCGAAACGAAGACGTGTGGATGCGATATGCGCCCGGCTCGAGCGGCGCCGACGAGCTCGACGGAAGCTGGAGCACCGACTGACCGGGCTCCGGCAGGTGCCGGATTGGATTCAGATAGAACGCCTCTAGCGCGAGGGTCGGATTACACGTGGGATCCGTGGAGCCCTGCGGGACGCACGGCTTCTCGTAGCTCGGATCGTCGAACTCGTCACTCGGCGCCCACACGCGACGCGCGCCGACGAGCTGCGACGTGTCGTCGACGCGAAACACGATCGTCGCGGAGCGCGCGCCCGTCGGCACGGGCAATAGGATGTCTGTCTCGACGCCCGACGTGGGGATCGACCACACGACGTTGCCCGATCGCGGCAGACACGCGTCGAATAGCTGGCCGTTGCTTGGCGCCGCCACGCGTGGCGTGGTCTCGCAGGTGTTGCCAGCCCCGCAATCGCGGGTCTCGCGACACAGATCCACGCAACGACCGAGCGCGCATGTTCCGTTGCGGCAGTCTCCGTCGACGACGCAGGGGGCGTTCGCCGGCTTGCCGTTGTTCTGCGCGGTGCAGCTCGCGAGGAGGCGCTTGTTGTCGTCGACGGAGGTCCCGTTGTTGATCTGGCACGACAACCCGGGTGCGCAGTCGACCTCACTGTGGCACCCGTCACCGTTCTCGCCGGTTGCGAGGACACACAGTCCGTTCGCGTCGCACGCGTACCCGTCGCCACACTGAGGCGCACGCTGGCATCGAGGAACGCAGACCTCGGCGACGCATTGGAGAGCGCTGTTACAGCTCCCTTTGTCGACGCACGGCGAACCGACGTCGCCATCCCCGCCCGGGCAACCCGCGAGCGAGAACGTGAACAGCAGGAGAAATCTGCGTGACAGCATCGAAACGAGGGGAATCCTAGGCCCGGGGAACGTCGGGGCCGAGTATATAATGTCGCGTCTTTCGGGGAGACCAACATGCGGTTTAGCTTGAACGAGCTTTGCTTGGGTGCAGTGACGGCCTGCGTCGTATCCACCACGGCATGGGCGCAGTCGCCCGTCCTCGACGGTGAAACCAAGGAATCCACCGGGACTCCGACGGAGGCGCAGCTCGATCCGACGCTGAATCAGACGGCGGAGGCGCCCGTACAGTACGGCGTGGGGATCCGCTTCCGCAACGTACGCGTCCCCAAGTCGATCCTGGAGCTGTTCGTCGAACGCTCGGCGGGTGGCGCGTCGAACTTTGGCCTCGGCGTCGAGTTGGTTCGCCGCCGCGGCACCGTCGAGCTCCAACTCGGCTTCGAGTTCGAGAATCTTCAGGTCGGCGAGGGCGTGTGGATCAATCGTGGCGAAAACGTGGCGCTCGGCGACGAGGCCGACTACATCGTCGCACCGGAACGCGCGCCCGGTGGCGAGGAGCTGGGTTGGTTCACCATCGAGTTCACGTTCGTGAACCATGCCGTGATCAACAAGAACTTCGCGATCCGCTACGGCGGCGGTGCAGGCCTCGGCATCTTGACCGGAGGCTTGTACAAGTACGATGTCGCGTGCGTAGGCGCGACCAACGCCGACCCGACCCCGGGTTGCGTACCTCAACAACGTGCCGGTACCGGCGTCGACGCCGACGGTCAGGTCGAGAAGTACGACTTGCCGCCGGTGTTTCCAGTCGTGAACGCGATCCTCGGCGTGCAGATCAAGCCGATCGACAAGCTGGTGATCAACATCGAAGGCGGCCTGCGCACGGCGCCGTTCTTCGGCGGCACCATCGGCTACTTCTTCTGAGCCGACCGTACTACGAGCTGGCGTGATCGTCCTCGGTACCGCTGGGCACATCGATCACGGCAAGACGTCGCTCGTACGAGCGCTGACCGGGATCGACACTGATCGGCTTCCCGTCGAGAAAGCGCGCGGGATTACCACCGAGCTCGGCTTCGCGCACTTCCTGCTCCACGTCGGAACGACCGACCAGCGCGTCGCCGTTGTCGACGTGCCGGGGCACGAGCGCTTCGTGAAGTCGATGGTCGCGGGCGCGACGGGCATCGACGTCGTGGTGCTCGTCGTCGCCGCCGACGAAGGTGTGATGCCCCAGACGCGCGAGCACCTCGACATCTGCGATCTGCTCGGCGTTCGATGCGGCGTCGTCGCGCTGACCAAGTCCGACCTCGTCGATGCGGACTGGCTTCAGCTCGTCTCTGCCGACGTGCGCGGTGCGCTCGCGAACACGTTCCTCGCGGACGCACCGATCGTACCGTGCTCGACGAAGACCGGCGCCGGGCTCGACGAGCTTCGCGCCGCGGCGGCGACGGCGATCGCAGCGCTGCCTCCACGCGCCTCGACCGGCGTGTTTCGCGTGCCGATCGATCGCGTGTTCACCGTGAAGGGCTTCGGTACCGTCGTCACCGGCACGATCCTCGGTGGATCGATCTCCGTCGGTGATTCGCTGGTCACGATCCCGACGGGACTCGAGACGAAGGTGCGAGGCATCGAGGTGCACGGCGCTGCCGTCGAGAGCGCGACGGTGGGTCAGCGCGTAGCACTCAACCTGCACGCGCTCGCGGTCGACCAGCTCGATCGTGGCGACATGCTCGCGCGCCCCGACGAGGTCGCCGAGTCGCACATCCTCGACATCGAGCTACGTTACCTCGCAACCGCACCGGGCCCCCTCGGTAAGCGCTCGAAGGTACTGCTCCATCATGCGACGAGCCAATCGCTTGCGACGCTCGCGCTCGTCGGCACTGAAGAGCTCGCCCCGGGTGCGTCGGCGATCGCGCAGCTGCGCCTGCCCGCGACGTCGCCGATCGGCGCGTTGCCGGGCGATCACTTCATCGTGCGCGGTTTCGTCGCAACCGCCACACACGGAACCACCATCGGCGGCGGAACGATCGTGCGCGTCTCAGCGCCGCGCGCGCGTCGAGGATCGAGCCACGCCGAGGCCGTTGCCGCGCTGGCCGCTGCGAAGCTCGAACAGCGCATCGCACTCGAGGTCAGGTCCTCGTCGGCCGTGGGCCTCTCGGTCGCCGACCTCGTGCGTCGCCTGGGAGCGACCGTCGACGTGCTGGCGGTATCGGTCGCAGATCTGGTCGACAAAGGCGAGCTCGTTCGCGTCGATCGGAGCGAGGACCCGCAAGCAGCGAGCGCGGCCGTGCGCGCCGAGAGCGAGGACTCGCGAGCAGCGAGCGCGGCATCGCGTGTCGATGATAGTTCGCGCTTTCTGCACGCGACCATCGTCGCGGAGATCGAGCGCGCCATCGTCGCATCGTCCTACGCGCCCGATGGAATCACGCGCGAAGCGGTACGCGCGACGCTGCCGGCTGCTCTTCTCGCGCGTGCGTTCGATGTCATCGTCGACGGGCTCGCGACGCGTGGTGTGATTGCCGTCACGAGCGGTCGGCTGACCAAACCTGCAGCGAAGGCGCCGTCCCTCACGCCAGTCGAGCTGCGCGTCCTCGATCGGCTCGCCGACGGCAAGCTCGAGCCGCTGCGCCCCAAGGAGCTCCCGTCCGCGCTCGGCCTCACTGACGTACAGGTGAAGGTCGCGCTCGAGCGCCTCCTCTCCGCCAAGCTCGTCACGCGCATCAAGCCCGATCTCCTCGTCCACACCGACGCGGTTGTCGCTCTCAAAGGGAAGCTTCTCGCGTTCCTCGACGCGCATGCGACCATCGACGCGCAACAGTGGAAAGACCTCACCGGCGCGAGCCGCAAGTTCACGATCCCCCTCGCCGAATACTTCGACGCCGAGAGGATCACCCTGCGCGTCGGCGATCTCCGGCGCCGTCGATGAGCGGTGTTGGGGCGCGATGGCGGTAACCCCGGCGCGATGGCAACCCCGGCGCGATCGCGGTAACCCCGGCGCGATGGGCGGTAACCCCGGCGCGATAGCGGTAAGCTCGCCCTCGTGTTCGACAAGCTCCTCCGACGCGTGGAGCGCGCCGCCTTCTTCGCGAAGGTCGTGCGCGCGACCCAGCTCCTCTCGCCCGTTCGTCCGGCTCGCCTCGTCAGCTTCGTTCGCTCGGCGCGACAGACTCGGGTCGGCCCACACCTCGCGCTGATGTTTCACGCGGCGGCGCACCCCGACAAGGAAGCGCTCGTCGAATACGGCGAGAAAGGCGTGCGCCGACTCACGTGGAGCGAGCTCGACGCGACGATCAATCGGCTCGCGGGCGCGCTTGTCGCGCGCGGGATCGGCGGTGGCGGGAGCGTTGCGCTGATGCTGCCGAACGGCATGGAGTACCTGATCGCCCAGCAGGCGCTCGCGCGCATCGGAGGCACCGCCGTACAGATCGGCTATCGCAGCAAGGCCGGCGAGATCGCGTACATCCTCGACAACGCCGAGCCGAAGGCCACCATCGTCCACGCGGCGTTCCTCGACGCGATGCGCGGAGCGCGCGCGCAGACGGGCGACAAGGGCGGCCCGATGATCGTCGTCGACGGGAGTTCGATCAGCGATGCGAACGCCACCGATTGGGATCGCGCGCTCGCGGAGTCGTCCCCCGAGATCCCCCCGCGCACGAAGGGCGGCGATGGCGGCGGCGTCATCGTGTATACGAGCGGCACGACCGGAAAGCCGAAGGGCGCGAGCCGCGCGTGGAGGAAGACCGGGTTCGAGTCCGTCGCGGACATGATGCAGCAGTGCGGGATGCGCGCTGACGATCGCCACCTCGTCGTGTGCCCGCTGTATCACTCGGCGGCGCCGGCGTTCGTCGCGATCATGATGTCGCTCGGCGCGACGATCGTGCTGATGAACCATTTCGATCCCGAGGGCTCGCTCGCGGTGATCCAGAAGGAGCGCATCACGTGCACGCTGATGGTGCCGACGATGATGGTGCGGATCACGAACCTTCCCGACGAGGCGTTGCGCAAGTACGACACGTCGTCGCTGCGGTGGGTGATGTCGGGCGCCGCGCCGCTGACCACCGAGACCGCGCGGCGGTTCATGGACCGCTTCGGACCGGTCCTGTGGAACTTCTACGGCGCGACGGAGACCGGACTCGTCACGCTCGCGGGGCCGGGCGATCACGTCACGCATCCGGGCACGATCGGCAAGAGCATGCGAGGGAACGAGATCCGCCTCCTCGACGACGCGGGCAAGGAGGTCCCGCGCGGCGAGATCGGCGAGCTCTATGCGCGCAACTCGACGATGATCTCCGGCTATCACAAGAACGAAGAGGCGACCAAGTCATCGCAGCGCGAGGGCTTCTTCTCCGTCGGAGATATGGGGCGCGTCGACGAGGACGGGTACTACTATCTCGAGTCGCGCAAGCACGACATGGTGATCTCCGGCGGAGTGAACATCTATCCTCGCGAGATCGAGGATCACTTGCACACGCATCCACAGATCCTCGAGGCCGCGGTGATCGGCGTGCCCGATCCCGAGTGGGGTGAGACGCTCAAGGCGTTCATCGTCACGCGCACGGGCGTGCCGATGTCCGAGATCGAGGTGATCGACTTCTGTCGCCAGCACCTCGCGGACTTCAAGCGCCCGCGCAAGGTGACATTCATCGCCGAGCTGCCGCGCAACCCCACGGGCAAGGTCTTGAAGCGCGAGCTCCGCAACCTCTAGCCCGGTGCATCGTCTGTGGCGTCCTGCGTCCGACGCAGGAGCTTCGATCGGGCACGTCGACGAACCGACGATCGCGCACCGTGCATGTGCACGTGAGTACGAATCGTCAGGGGCCGCGAAGCGTCGTCGCGAGCATGCGCTCGACTTCCTTGCGGCGCGCGTTCATCGGTGGCGGTGGGGTCATACCGAGCCACTGATCCCACGCCTTCTTCGCGGTTGCGTTGTCGCCGATCTCGAGGCTGCGACGACCCCACTGGAACAGCGCCTCGGGGTACCAGGTGGGCAGCGGCGTGTTGTTCTTCTTCGCGGCCTGGTTCGCGGACTGGACCGCCTTGCCGTAGGCGTTCGCGGCGGCGGGACCGTCGTCGACGCCATCCATCGAATAGATGTCGCCGATCAGGTTGTACGTGTCCGCCGTCTGCTCGTAGCGGACGGCCTGGAGGAGCCAAGCGAGCGCTAGTTTCTTCTCGGCCGCGGTCTTCGCGAGGCGAATCGACGCTGCGCCCATGTTGTACGAGACCTCGGGATCGTTCGGCTTGAGCTTGTCGGCAGCCATGAGCGGCGGATAGGCCTTCTCCATCTCCTTGCGCGAGACGTAGAGGCGACCGAGTCCGAGCTGCGAGCTGAACATCTTCGGATCGAGCTTCACGGCGTCCTGATACGCGCGGATCGCGGCATCCTGCATCGCCATGTCCTTCTTCGCGATCGAGATGCTCTCGTTCGCGCGACCCGCGGCGTCGAGGTGGCGCGCGATCCGCTCGTACGCGACAGCCTCGATGAACTCCTTGCGTGCCTCCTCGAGATTGCCGGCCGCGAGTGCCGCTTCGCCGACGAGATAGTGCCCGGTCGCGTTGTCGCGCGCCGCCTTGATGATCGCGCGACCTTGCTCGCCGGCCTCCTTGAACTTCCTCAGGCGAACGAAGAACAGACCGGCGTGAACGCGCAATTCGACGGGAACGTCGATGGTGGAGCCGTCCGTCCTCGGCGCGAGCAGCTTGGCGTAGAGCGCTCCTGCCTCGGTATCCTTGCCGACGGCTTCGTACGTGCGCGCGAGCTCCAACGCGAGATCGACGCGATCCGGTGCAGCGGCCTCCGCTTTCTCGAGCATCGTCAGCGCTTCGCTACCGCGGCCCAGCGCACGCAACACGACCGCGAGCTGGTACATCGCGTCTGGATCGTTCGGACGCGCCGCGATCACCTTCTGCAGCCACGGCTCCGCAAGCGCGGGCTCGCCGGCGTTCTGGTACGCGACGCCGAGGGTAAACGCGAGGGACGGATCCTTCTCGGCCGCGGTGGCGAGCGTGGCGAGTAGCTCCTCGGCGCGAGCTTTCAGCGAGGCCTCGCGCTCGATGTCCTTCTCGGCGGCGGCGACCTTGGCCATTTCGGTGAGCTTCGCGATCGCTGCCATCGTCGGCGTGAGATCGAGGTCGCCGGCGAGCTTCGCGGCAGCGACGAACGCCTCGAGTGCGGCCTCGTCCTTTTTCTGCGCGTCGAGGATCCGGCCGCGCATCACGCCGACGCGGATCTGCTGCTGCGTGGTGAGCTTCTTGTTCTTCTCGAGTCCCGCAATGATCTTGTCGGCATCGTCGAGACGCTTCTCGACGAGCGCGAGCAACGCCTTCGCGAGCAACGCAGGCGGGTACTCCTTGGACTGCGCGAGCGCTTGCTCGATCAGCGTCTTCGCCGCCTCGCGCTTGCCATCCGTGATCTCGACCTCGGCCAGCCCCGTGATCGCGCCGAGTGCCTTCGAGTCGATCTCCAACGCTTTGCGATAGCGCTCGCGCGCACCGTCGAGGCGGGCCGTGCGCTGCGCCGCGTTTCCCGCGAGGATGTACGCGAGCGCTTTCGCGCGCGGATCCGCGCTCTTGAACTCCTTCGCTGTGATGATGCTGAGCAGATCCGATTCCTGCTGCTGTGCTTGCCCGACGGGCAGCGCCGCCGCGAGACCGACCTGCGCGACGATGTTCTTCTTGTCCACGACGAGCGCCGCGGTGAAGTCCGCACGCGCACCTTCGAGGTCGGCCTGGTCGAGCTTCACGCGACCGCGTCCGAGGAGCGCGTGGAGCTTCGTCGCGGCTGCCGCGGCGGCGACGTCGTAGGCCTTGATCGCCTCCAGAGGAGTTCCCGCGGCAGCGTGTGCCCAGCCCATGTAGAGCGCGAGCGACGGATCCTTCGGCGCCTTTGCCTGCAGTGCCTTCAGCTTCGTGACAGCGGTGCTCGGGTTCGTGGTGATCGAGCCAAGCGCCGACGCGCGGTCGAGCTCGGGTCCGGTGACCCCGTCGCCGAGCGCGTTGTTGATCTTCGTACGTGCCTGGCCGACTCGCGC
The DNA here is from genome assembly GCA_046160585.1 of Kofleriaceae bacterium. GTDB lineage: Bacteria > Myxococcota_A > Polyangia > Haliangiales > Haliangiaceae > JABFXX01. The sequence goes on along the minus strand of JBJXGN010000224.1, from coordinate 21,191 downwards.
GTCGTACTTCTCGCCCTCGGCGATCGCGAGCGCGAACTGCGCCTCCGCGAAGATGCCAGCGGCGGCGCCGTTCTTCGGCTCGAGCTCGAGCACCTTCGTCGCGGCCATCGCCGCCGTGCTCCAGCGGCTCGCGCTGTCCGACGCGAGCGCCTTGCGCGCTCTCGCGAGCTCGCCGTCGATCGTGTTCTGGCGCTCCTGCGCGGCAGCGTGTCGCTGATAGAAGTAGAAGCCACCGCCGCCGGCGGCTGCGAGGCCCAGCACGAGGCCGAGCACGAGCTTGCGGTTGACTGGCTTCTTCGGCGCCTTCGCCTGTGCGGCAGCACTGCGCTGGGGCTTCGGCCCGAGCCGCTGCGCGAGCGATTGCGTTTCGCGGGGCTCCTCGAGCTCGAGCGGCTGATCGGCGCCGGAGCCGCCCCTCGACAGCGACGGCAGCGACGCGCGCTCTGGCTGCTTCCCGCCCGGAGTCTTCGGCGTGCCGATCTTGATCGGCGAGCTTTCTTCGAGCTGCTGCGCGCGCACGCCTTGGGCGGCGCTCGGTGCGGAGAGATCGAGATCGTCGAACGACCCGTTCGATCCGGTTTGCTGCGCAGACGGCGGTGGCTCGAGCTCGAGCTCCTGCGGCGCTTCGTTGGCGAGATCGATCTGCTCGATCGGATCGTCTCCGAGATCGACCGCACCGCGCGAGTCGCGCTTCGTACGAGTGGGCTGGGGCGCGTGGGTGGCGGGCGGTGGCGCGATCGTCGCCGGCTTCGGGAGATCGTCGAAGAAGCCGAGCGGCGCGATATCATCGGTCTGCGTAGGACCGGGCTTCTGTCCCTTTGCGGGCTGCGGGAGATCGTCGAAGAAGCCGAGCGGTGCAATGTCATCGGTCTGCGCCGGACCGGAGCGCTGTCCCCGCGCAGGTTGCGGGAGATCTTCGAAGAATCCCTTCGGAGCGATCTCGTTCGACGAAGACGCGCCGGAGCGCTGACCCCGCGCGGGTTGCGGGAGATCTTCGAAGAATCCCTTCGGCGCCGGAAGGTCGACACCACCTCCCTTGGGAGCGGGTAGATCGATCGAGCCAGCGGGCATCTGGCCCGGCTTGGGTTGGAGCAGATCATCACCACCGCGCGACTTGGGCTGGAGCAGATCGGGAAGCGTTGCGCCAGCACGCCCCGGCTTGGGCGTGGGCAGATCCTGGATGCCTTTGGGCGCCGGCAGATCGTGGAAGCCCTTGGGCGCCGGCAGATCCTGAATCTTGGGCGCAGGCAGATCCGAGATCTCCGCGGGCGCGGTACGCAGATCGAGGTCGAGCGAGAACGGCTGGGCCGCGTGCGCGACCGGACGCTGGATCGGTGAGCGAGCCTTGGGCGCGGGCAGATCGGTGTCCCCCCCCGGAACGACTGACGCAGGTCCCGCCGGGGGACGAGCGACCTTTGGCGCGAGAAGATCCGCGCTCGCCTTGGCCTTCGGTGCCGGGAGATCGACGAGATCGTGCGCCGGACCCGCACCCGGTGGACCGAGCAGATCATCGAGATCGAGCGACGGCGGACCCGCGGGTCTCGCCGACTTGGGCGCGAGAAGATCGGCATCGGCGCTGGCCGCCGCCAACCCCGAGCGCGGTGCGGGCTTGGACTCCGTCGCACCGAGCGGGCTGTGTCGCTTCGGTGCGGGCAGGTCGGAGAGATCGATGATCTCGTTCGGATTGCTCGTCGAGGCGGGCACCGGAATCGGCCGGGCACCCGCGGGTCCGAGCGACACCGACGGCGGACCGACGGGAATCGCGGGAGGCTTCGCACCCGCTGCTGCCTTCGCGGGCGGTTTGATCGATGGAATCGCCGGCACCACCGTCGGCAATTTCGGCAACGTGGGTACGGCTTGCTTCGTCGCGCCGGGCAAGGCCACGCGTGACTTGCAGCTCGAACACACGACGAACTTCGCTCCAATAGGAACGTCGGTTTCCGCGATGCGGTTATGCGTCCCGCACGCCGAGCAGGTCGCCTCGATCATCCAGAGTAATCATACCTCGGGCCCGTCGAGAATGCCTGGTAGCGGCGGGGTGCCTACCTACAGCCGCGACTGTCGGTGAGCGGATCGCAGGGCCGGTCTCGCCGCTGGTCGGGTGCGCGTGGGGTATCTCGGATGGGAGCCGTGCGTTCAGGTAGGCGCGTGCGTGGGGCGGGCGCCTCGTCGTCATCGTCCAGATCGTCGTCGGGCTCGTCTTCCGCAAAGCCGCCGCCGCGTCTCCCGCGAAAGCGATTGTCACGTGGACTACCGCCGCCGCGATTCTCGATCGCGCGCGAGAGCTGGTTGCGAATTCGCCGCTCGAACCTCGGGAGCACGACCAAGAGTTTTGCTGTCTGTACGGGCGTGAGGATCTTTCGTAGCTCGGCCAGCCGCTTCTCTTCCAGATCGAGTAGCGCCCGCGCGTTCGCCATCGCCTCGTCGATCAGCTTGTCGATCGCCTTTGAGTCGCCCGCGCCGAGCGTCTCGAGCTGACGTTGCAGGTCGATCCGTTGCCCCATCAGCTTGTCCGTCACGTCGTCCCACTTCGCGAGCACCGGAAACAACTTGCCAGCCGTCTTCTCGTCGAGCGCGAGCGCCTCGGTCAGCGTGTAGGCGCGCAGCGCTCGAATCTTCTGCTTGACCTTTTCGCGTCGATCCACCGGTGGTGCATCGCGCCCACCGCGTCGATCCGCGATAGCGCTCGACGACACTGCGACGAGGACCAGCACTGCGATGAGGAGCCTCATCCCTTCTTCCTCTCGTCGAGCCATTGCTCGGCAAACGCCGCGTCGTCGTCATCGAGGTCGTCGATCCACGCGAGATCGTCCGACGAGAGAAGGCCCGGCACATCCATCTCGCCCTCGCCGAGCAGCATCTCGTCGACGTCGAGGAGGTCGTCGTCCGCGGCCTCGAGCAAGAAGTCCTCGCCGTCGAGGTGCACGGCGACATGTTCCACCGCCGGCGACTCGACCCCTGCATCGACGACAACGGCGATCGGGTCTGGTACGGGTTCCTCACGCTCGCGCTCGCGGAACGCGAACAGCGCGATCGTCGCGACCGCGACACCTAGCACGAGCCAGCGCCACACCGGTCGCCACCACTGGCGCGAAACGTCATCGGGGACCTGCGCGCGAATCGCTCGCTCCATCGCGGTCCAGTCGGGCTCGCTGCCCTCCGCAGGCAGGTCGCGCAGCGCGCCGATCATCGACCGCGTCGCTGCCTCGTCGGTTCGTGCCGTCTCGTTCGACGCGAGCAGCGCCTCGACACGCTTGCGCTCCTCGAGCGAGAGCTCGGCGACGCCGTCGCAATATGCGGCGAGTAGCTCGTCGTCGGTCGTGCGTCCGGGCTTAGACATCGGCGCCTCCGAGGAGCTCGCGCAGGCGCTTGACCGCGTAGTGGAAGTTCACCTTCGCCGTGTTCTCGCTGCACTCGGCGAGCTCGGCCACTTCCTTGAACGACAGATCGTCGAACACGCGGAGCTCGAGCACGAGCTTTTGCTTGGGCGGGAGATGGCCGATCGCGATGCGCAGCCGCGCGCTCTCCTCGTCGCTGATCATCATCGCGGTGGCCGATCCCGTCGCGACGAGCGCGTCCTCGGCGATCGCTTGCGGTTGTTCGCGCCGGTGATCGCGGATCCACGTCAGCGCGCAGTTGATCGCGATGCGATACAGCCAGCTGCGCACCGTCGCCGCACCGCGAAACGCGACGAGCGCGTGGAACGCCTTCACGAACGCTTGCTGCGTGACATCCGCGGCATCTGCGTCATGCTTCACGTAGCGCCGCGCAAGTCGCCACATGCCCTTCTGGTGGCGACGGACGATCAGATCGAACGCGCTGCGCTCGCCGGCCCGAAATCGCTCGACCAGCTCCCGGTCCGGATCGGCGGTCACCTGCACCTGGTCGAGCAGCTCGGCTGACGCCAGAAATCCGTCCACGACTCAATAGACGCATGCCTTGCGCGAATGGTTAAGGCCGCGTTACGGTCCGCTCCCAACTCCTCACGATTCCAGACCTTTCTCTTCGACCCGACGAGGTATCCGATGCTCGACCCAGCCCGAATGGACGACGTGCTCCGCCGCGGTGGCGATGTGGCCACGGTGGTCTCTTCGTGGAAGAGCCTCGACGAGCGACGCAAGAAGCTGCAGGCCGAGCTCGACACCAAGCGCGCCGCGCGCAACGCCGCGAACGATCGGATGAGCAAGCTCGACAAGAAGTCGCCCGAGTTTACGGCGGCGCGAGACGAGCTGAAAACTCTCGCAGGCGAGATCAAGGAAGGCGAGGGGGAGCTCGCGACGCTCGAGTCGACGGCGCAGCAGCGGCTGATGCACATCCCGAACGCGCCACACGCGTCGGTCCCCGAGGGCTCCGACGAACATGGCAACATCGTCCACCACACGTGGGGCGACAAGCCGACCTACGCGTTCACGCCCAAGCCGCACTGGGAGATCGGCGAAGGGCTCGGCATTCTCGACTTCGAGGCGGGCACGAGGATCGCCGGCGCGCGGTTCACGGTGCTGCGAAACGCAGCCTCTCGGCTGACGCGCGCGATCATCAACTTCATGCTCGATACGCACACCGCGCACGGATACTCCGAAGTGTGGCCGCCCGCGGTGGTGCGTCGGGCGTCGCTGCGTGGCACGGGCCAGCTGCCGAAGTTCGAGCAGGATCTGTTCAAGCTCGACGTGCCGGTCGGCCCCGACCACTCGCCTGACAACGATCTCTTCCTGTCTCCGACCGCCGAGGTCCAGGTCACGAATCTGTTCATGGACCAGATCCTCGACGGCGCGCAGCTCCCGATCGCCTACACGGCCTACTCACCGTGCTTCCGCGCGGAGGCCGGCGCGTCGGGCAAGGACACGCGCGGGCTCATTCGCCAGCACCAGTTCGACAAGGTCGAGCTCGTGAAGTTCACGACGCCCGAGACCTCGTATGCCGAGCTCGAGATGCTGCGTGACGACGCCGAGCGCATCCTGCAGCGCCTCGGTCTGCACTATCGCGTCGTCACGCTGTGCACGGGTGACATGAGCTTCGCAGCGGCGAAGACCTACGACATCGAGGTGTGGCTCCCGGGGCAGGACACGTATCGAGAGATTTCGTCGTGCTCGAACTTCGAGGACTTTCAGGCGCGCCGCGCGAAGATCCGCTATCGACCCAATGCGGGCGACAAGCCGCGCGCGCTGCACACGCTGAACGGCTCGGGCCTCGCGGTCGGTCGTACGATCGTCGCGATCCTCGAGCAGTACCAGCAGGCCGATGGCTCCGTCATCGTTCCCGAGGCGCTGCGCGCTTACATGGGCGGCCTCGAGCGCATCACGAAGTAGCGGCGTTTACTTCGACGGTTCGGAGCAGCAGCGAAAGCCGATCTCGTAGAACCGGAAGTTGTCGCCGTGTGTGGTCACCGCGCTCTGGCAGGTACGCGCTTCGGCCCAGTACCGCCCCTTCAAGCTGCCGTGGAACAGGGCCATGCCGCCGTCCCGACGGCGAGTCCATTCCTCGACATTGCCGACGAGGTCCATCACGCCGCCTTCACCTTCGCACCCGGTCGCCTCACCGCCGCCCGTTCCTTGATAGAGCGCGACCACGTGGTTCGCGGCGCTCGTCGCGCTCGGGCCTTTGGTGCGTGCGAGCTCGAGGAGATTGTCGAGCGAGGAGATCGACGGCGTGCTCGCGCTGGCGGGCCAGCCGTTCAAGATCGACTGCGCATATTGCTTCCACGTCTTGTTGTCGTTGCACGCGCCTGCCTGGCGGGTGTTGCCGTACGGGTACTTCTCCTTCGCGGGGCCTTCGCACGCGAACTGCCATTCGTCGTCGAAGCAGAGGCGTTTCTGGCGCGCACCGCACCAGGCTTCGGCCTCGACGAACGTGTACATGACGAGCGGTTTCGCGCCGGCGATGTTGGGTGCTTCGAACCGATCCATGCAGGTCGCACCGACGAACGCCGTGTCGGCGGGGCAAGGGCCGACCGACGCATCGATCTCGAGCGCGGCGTCGTGCCGTGGGAGGGCGTCGTCGCCGAGCGCAGCATCCGCCGTCGTCGATGCGCCATCGCACGCTGTGCCGCACACGACCAGCCCGAGAACCACGAGACGAAACATCGCCGAGGCGTTCTACATCATTCGTGCCGTGGTCTGACCAAATTTGTTCATGTAGTTACGGTGGAGTCTGCACTTCTCAAGGCGACTCGAGTCGCCGGACAGGCCATGCTCGAAAGGATGGGGAGACAGATCTTCATGCTCGGGAACGTGATGTCGGGGCTCGCGATGGGATGTGGCGACAGCGGTGGCGGCCCGGGTACGACGAGCGCGGCCGAGCGCGTCGAGGCCACGCTGCCGCTGCCCGACACCGCGTGTTTCACGAAGCCGTTGCTCGACATCCTGCCGAACACGCCCGGCGACCAGTTCGAGTGCACCGCGCTCCTCGACGGCAACGTGCTGCCACCGTGTGGAGCGAGCGAGCCGTGCTGGGAGATCGTCACTGCGACGAGCGGGACGTGTATGGACGCACCCTCGGTGCGCGGCGGGACCGATGGTCAGATGCTGTCGATCGACTGTGTCGTCGAGGAGTGAACGCGAGGTTCGTTGCGGCTCGGCTCCTATCGCGACCTACGGAGCGATAGCCCAGATCGCCGCGAGGTTCGCGAGAGCATCACGCGGAGCGGCTGGAGCGAGACCTTCGGCGAGAGCGTCGCGCGTGTTGCCGAGATCGGCGGCGAGGCTCGCGAGCCCGGCGCGCTCGGCGAGCGGGATCGTTGCGAGCACTTGTTCGACGGTGCCGTCGGCGCGCTCGACGAGGTAGCCCTTCGCGACTGCGTCCGCGCGCGCGAGCTCGTGCTCGCGCAACGCCGCGCCGGTGACGCGAGCGATCGTACCTTCGAGCGCCAGGGAGCGAGCGTGTGGTAGCGCGACCACGTCGATCCTGACGTCGCCGCCCGTCTCGAGATCTTCACCGCTCACGAGGACGATCGATCCCGACGGCGCTACCGCGATGGCGTCGCGCGCGTCGAGCGCGGGCGCGACGACCTGATCGATGCTCTGCGCGAGCGTGCGCTTCGCAGGATCCTTGACGATGATGTACGGATCGAGATCGCCGCTCGTGCGGTGAGCGACGATCGCGACGCTTGCGTGGACGCGCAGCGCGATCATGTGCTTCGCGAGGTCGACGTCGTCGATCTCTGCACCCGCGGGCAACACGGCGATCGAGAAGGACATGCGCTCGCCGGCCTCGACATCGAGCACGGGGAAGCCACCGTCGTCGGCTGCTCCACCCGCTGACGGATCGATGTCGAACGGATCCGACGGTGCGGTCGTCGCACAGCCGACGAGCAGGAGGTAGCCAAGCAAGCGCATTGCGGGAGAGGGTGCAGTCGATGTGCCCGAACGCGAGGACACCTCGACGCCAGAACCACGCGAGATCTGATGCGGGTCGAAAGGCCCTGGACACGGCGCCATCCGGCTAGGCGCCCGAGGTCATCGCTCCGGGCGCGAAGAGCCTGTGCGTCTCGAGGTCATCACGAGCGATAACATCACGAGCGACGGTCAGGAGCGACGAGGTTCACGCACTACAGCGCGACGGTCTCGCAGATCTTCTTTGCTTGCACGACGACCTCGTCGCGGATGTCACCGAGCTCGTTGCTCTTGTAGGCGGAGCCACCGCAGTAGAGGCGTTTGCCACCCCACGTGACGATCAGGCGAAACGCGGTCTGGCCGGAACCATCGTCTCCCTCGAGGTACCAGGCGGCGCCGCGCTGGCGATCCGTCGTCACCTTCAAGATCTTCGCATCGGCGAGGTACTTCTTGAACGCTTCGCGATCGGTGGGCGCCTTCGTGTCTTCGTAGCCGTAGCGGAACTTGAACGTCTCCTTGACGTCCTTGCTCTGCACGTCGACGTCGAGCGAGATCGTGGCGGGCTCGACGACGTCACGCTTCCAGTTGGGTAGCAGCGACAGCTTGATCGCCTTGAGCTCGGGCGTCATCGCGCTCAGTGCCTGCGGCGGATCGATCTCGATCTGCGTGTCGACCTTCGACGCCGAGCCCGCGCCACCCGAGCCCGTGACCGATGCGCTCGCAGCCGACCCAGCCCCCGAGGCTCCTGCGCCACCAACTCCCGACCCAGCGGCTGCACTCGCGCCCGAGCCGGCGCCCGACGCTCCTGCACTCGTGCCAGCGCTCGACCCGACACCCGCTGACCCGGCACCCGCCGACCCGGCACTCGTCCCCGACGTTCCAGCTCCCGATGCGTCCGAGCCGGATCCCGATGCACCACTACCTGCTCCGCTCGACGCAGCGCCCGCACTGCCCGACAAACCCGCGTTCGAGCCGTCCTCGAAGAAGTCATTCGAGCCTTTTCGAACCTCCAGGTCCGCGCTCAAGCTGGCGCTGAAACCGCCCGCCGATCCTCGCTCGGTGCCGGGCCGGGTCTCCTCGCTGACCTCGGCCTTGGGCTCCGTTCCACGTTTGCAGCTCGCCGACGCGACGAGCAGGGCCAGCAGGGCGAGCCGCATCATCTGGATCGATATACCTCGGCTTTCCTGGCGCCGCGACAGAAGTTCCTCGATCGAGCTGGACAACCCTCGTTTGATCCCTATAAATACGCCCCACCTCCGGGCCTCCAAGGAGGAGTGGCCGAGTGGTCGAAGGCAGCGGTCTTGAAAACCGCCGAGCGCAAGCTCCGGGGGTTCGAATCCCTCCTCCTCCGCCGGTTCTGATAATCGAATAGTGTCACGCAAGTGGTCATGGGCGGCACGTCACCGTCGACAGCGACGGCGACGTGCTGGCCCGAACAAGTTTTGATCGATCTAGTGAGGCTCTGGGCCACACCGAGATCGATGGCACCCTGGAGAGGTGGCCGAGTGGCTGAAGGCACCGGTTTGCTAAACCGGCATACTGGGTTTACTGGTATCGAGGGTTCGAATCCCTTCCTCTCCGCCGCCGCTGGTGGAGCGGAGCAACGCAACAGATACGGATCCGTAGCTCAATGGATAGAGCACCGGTCTACGGAACCGGGGGTTAGAGGTTCGACCCCTCTCGGATCCGCAACGTAATGAGTCAGCACGACGAATGGATGGCCGTGGCGCTCGAGGAAGCGCGAGCAGCAGGCGCCGCGGGAGATGTTCCCGTCGGTTGCGTTATCGTCAGCGCTGGGGGCGCTGGGAGCGATGGCGACGGCCAGGAGATCGCGCGTGGTCGAAACCGACGCGAGGTCGACGGCGATCCCACCGCACATGCAGAGATCGTCGCGCTTCGGAGCGCTGCCAAGGTGCTCGGTACCTGGCGCGTCGAAGCAACGCTGTATGTCACCCAGGAGCCGTGCCCGATGTGCGCCGGCGCGATCGTGAATGCGCGTGTCGCGAGCGTCGTATTCGGTTGCACGAACCCGAAAGCAGGCGCGGTGCAGACGCTCTATCAGATCGCGTCGGATGTACGCCTCAATCATCGAGCAACGGTGATCGGCGGAGTTCGCGATGTCGAATGTGCCGCCGAGCTCTCGCAGTTCTTCGCGCGGCTCCGTCGAGGACCTTCGTTCAACGAATGAAGAACGGGGTACCGAGAATTTCATGGAGGGATGTCCGAGTGGCCGATGGTGTCTGATTCGAAATCAGATGTGCGCAAGCACCGGGGGTTCAAATCCCTCTCCCTCCGCAATTTCACCGCACCCCTTGGAGGGGTGACCGAGTGGCCGAAGGTGCACGATTGGAAATCGTGTGAACTGAAAGGTTCCGAGGGTTCGAATCCCTCTCCCTCCGCAAGCACCGTCGAGCTATGGTCGACCTTGTTCGAACACCACGCGCGTGACGCGTTTTATGGTCCCGAGTGACGCGACAGCTGTGAACCCCGCCAGGTCCGGAAGGAAGCAACGGTAGCGGAAATAGTGGGTGCTTGGGGCCACCTTTCTAGACGAGCGATGAAGCAATTCATCGCTCGTCGACTTTTTCGGCGCGCGACTTTTCGGCGCGCACCGCTGTGGCGTCGGAGGCAGCGGGTATAGTCGCTCGCCGCCATGAGCTACCTCGTCCTCGCTCGCAAATATCGCCCGTCGACGTTTGCCGAGGTCGTCGGCCAGGATCACGTCACGCGAACACTCGCGAACGCATTCTCGAGTGGGCGCGTTCACCATGCGTTCCTCATGACCGGACCGCGCGGCTGCGGCAAGACCACCGTGGCGCGCATCATCGGGAAGGCCGTCAACTGCGAGAACGGTGTCGCCAACGGTGGCGCGGCCGGCACCATCGTGTGCGGCACGTGCTCCGCGTGCGCGAGCATCGCGAACGGCAGCGCGGTCGACTACCAGGAGATGGACGGCGCGTCGAACCGCGGCATCGACGCGATCCGCGAGCTGACGGAGGCGGTGCGCTACCAGCCCGCGCAGCTGAAGAAGAAGGTCTACGTCATCGACGAAGTCCACATGCTCACGACCGAGGCGTTCAACGCCTTGCTCAAGACTCTCGAGGAGCCGCCGCCGCACGTGATGTTCGTGCTCGCGACGACGGAGCCGCACAAGCTGCCGAACACGATCCTGTCGCGTTGCCAGCGATACGACTTCAAGCTCGTTCCTGCGCAGCGGCTCGCGCAGCACCTCGCGCAGATCTTCAAGACCGAGAAGCTCGCGATCGACGCTGGCGCGGTCAGCCTGCTCGTGCGCGAGAGCGGCGGCAGCGTGCGCGACGCGCTATCGCTGTGCGACCAGATCATCTCGTATGTCGGCGACGCGACGATCACGGAGGCACACGTCGCCGAGGTCCTCGGAGTCGCGGATCGATCACTCACGCGGACGCTCGTTCGCGCGCTCGCACACGGCGATGCGGGGGTCGCGCTCGGCGCCGTCGAAGCAGCCATCGATCGTGGTGTCGATGAAGTGCAGCTCGCTCGCGCGATCGTGCGTTACCTGCGTGACCTGTCGGTGCTGCAGGTCGCGAGCGATCGCCCCGAGCTGATCGACGCGAGCGACGAGGAACGCGCGGAGCTCGCCGGCGAAGCGAAGGAGCTCGAGCGCTCGCGCGTGTCGCAGATGTTCGAGCGCATGTTGCGCTGCTGCGACGAGCTCGGAAAGACGCTACAGCCGCGGCTCGTGCTCGACTGTGCACTGATCGATGTCGCCACCGTGGAGCCGCTCGTCCCGCTTGGCGATCTGATCGATCGACTGGGCGAGCTCGAGCAGCGCATCGCGCGGGGCGTTGGACCTCGGCCCTCCACGAGCGGCGGCGCGTCGCGCGGAGTCTCACGACCGACGGTGCCCGATCGTCCGTCCAACACGCGCCCGCAGACTCCGGCATCGACGGCCAGCGCCACGTCGATGCCGTCGCATACCTCGCCGGCGCCCGCGTCGGCCTCGCCGGCGCCCGCGTCGGCTTCGCCCGCGCCCGCGTCGGCCTTGCCGACGCCCGCGTCCTCGATACACCCGTTCGCGTCGGCGCCGTTCGCTCCGTCGACGACCTCGGCCGCGGTGTCGTCGCATGCGGCTCCGTCGATGTCGGCCGCGCTCGAGGAGGCACTGTCCGCGACGTCCGCGTCGCTACCGATGGCGAAGCCGTCGACAACGTCCGTGCCGATGGCGTCGCCGTCGACAACGTCCGCGCCGGTTCCGATGGCGTCGCCGTCGACAACGTCCGGGCCCGTTCCGATGGCGTCGCCGTCGACAACGTCCGGGCCAGTTCCGATGGCGTCACCGTCGACAACGTCCGCGCCCGTGTCGATGCAGCCCTCGGGTCCTGTCCCCACCGCGCCGACAACCGCGTCGGGATCGGGGCCACACACCAACCTCCCGATCCCGCAGAATGTAAACGAGGCGCTGCGCGCGTGGGACGTGGTGCTGCGCGAGCTACAAGACCGCAAGAAGTTCTCGCTCGCGGGGCCGCTCGAGCACGCGCGTGTCGTCGGCTGGACCGCGGATGTCCTCGAGCTCGCCTTTCCCGTCGATGTTCATGCGATGGGTGAGATGGCTGCCGAGCCGGACAAGCTCGTCGAGCTTCGCAACCTTGTCCGCGAGATGGGCCCCGCGCAGAAGGGGATCCGCGTCGTCGTTCGCTTGCTCGACGAGCGTGAGTCCGCCTCCGCAGGGGCGCGATCGGTGCTAGAGACGTCGAGGGAAAAGTCCTCCGCCGAGAAGACCAAGCGCGAAGCCGAGGCTCGCGAACACCCGATCACGAAGCACGTGCTCCAGACGTTCGGGGCGCAGATCAAGGAGATCAAGACCGATGTCTAACGGAAAGATGCCCGACCTGAACGCGCTGATGAAGCAAGCGCAGAAGCTTCAAGGAGATGTCGCGAAGATCCAGGAGGAGCTCGCGAAGATGGAGATGGACGGCGTCGCCGGCGGTGGCATGGTCACGGCGACCGTGAACGGCCAGTTCGAGGTCGTGCGCGTGAAGATCGACAAGACCGTCGTGGACCCCAACGACGTCGGCATGCTCGAGGACCTCGTGACCGCCGCGATCAACGCCGCGGGTGCGAAGATCCGCGAGGCGAGCAAGGCGAAGATGCAGTCGGTGATGGGTCCGATGGCAGGCCTGCCCGGAATGCCAGGTCTGTTCTAATCGAGAGCAGATCTCCCCCGACGGAGACGCACGAGGATCGCCGGGGCGCCTCGATTCGTCGCATAGTGTCGGCGTGGCCGACCCGATCCGTCGCTTGGTCCAGGAGCTGTCCCGCTTGCCCGGAATCGGCGAGAAGTCTGCCACGCGTCTCGCGTTTCATCTCATTCGTGGTGCCAGCGGTGTAGGACGCCAGCAGATCAAGGATCTCGCGCAGGCGCTCCTCGACGTCACGGACAAGATCCGGCTGTGCTCGATCTGCTGCACGATGACGGAGAGTGACCCGTGTTCGACGTGCGCAGATTCGCGTCGCGAGGGCGATATCATCTGCGTCGTCGCCACCCCGTCGGACCTTGTCGCCATCGATCGCGGCGGCCACTTCCGCGGGAAGTTTCACGTTCTCCACGGCTTGCTGTCGCCGCTGGAGGGGATCGGCCCCGACGACCTGCGGATCGCCGAGCTGGTGCGCCGCCTGGAAGGTGTTCGCGAGGTCATCATCGCGACGAGCCCGAGCGTCGATGGCGAGTCGACCGCCATGTACATCGCACGCACGATCAAGCCGCTCGGTGTCCAGGTCTCACGGATCGCGACTGGGTTACCGGTGGGTGGTGAGCTGGAGTACTCGGATCAAGCGACGATTGCCCGTGCCCTGGCCGGCCGGGCGACCATGTAGGGCTGCGTTATCACGGGCGGAAAGGTTGTACGCCAGGGCCGTGGTTGATACCGTGACTCGTCGGCGGGGAACACCTCGAACGAGCGGTCTACACGCTCGGGAGATGCGAACCGGCCAAGGAGATTCGGCGCGATGATCCAACAGCTCGTCATGTACGAGGAAGAACTTCAGCAGATCAACCACGTCTGCGAAGTGCTTCACCGAGACTCGAATGCAAAAGCCGTTCTAGTGATCGACAAGAACGGCCAGGCGATGGCGTCCGCGGGAGACGTACAGGAGCTCGACGTCACGTCGCTCTCGTCGCTCACCGCAGGCAACGTGGCCGCCACCGGCGGTATTGCGTCCTTGTTGGCCGAGAAGGAATTCGCCGGCCAATTTCTCGAGGGTGAGAAGATCAGCTACCACGTCTCGATCGTCGGCCAGCGAGTCATTCTCGTCGTGCTGTTCGATGGGCGCAGCTCGCTCGGCCTCGTGCGACTTCGTGTTCGAAAGGCGACCGGCGAGCTCGTCGGCGTCCTCGAGACGATGGTCAAGAAAAGCCAGAGCGGCTCAGGTCAGCAATCGGTGTTCAGCGAGATCACCGACGACGACATCGACAACCTCTTCAACGATTAGCCGGAAGGGGAACCGATGAGCTTCATCAATTACTCGTCCCGCGAGATCAACTGCAAGATCGTCTACTACGGTCCCGGCCTGTGCGGGAAGACGACGAATCTCCAGTACATCTACAACAAGACCAATCCCGAGGCGAAGGGCAAGATGATCTCGCTCGCCACGGAGACCGAGCGCACGTTGTTCTTCGACTTCTTGCCGCTCTCTCTCGGCGAGATTCGCGGGTTCAAGACGCGGTTCCACCTGTACACGGTTCCCGGTCAGGTGTTCTACGACGCGAGTCGCAAGCTGATCCTCAAGGGTGTCGACGGCGTCGTGTATGTCGGTGACTCGCAGCTGGAGCGCATGGAAGCGAACATCGAGTCGCTCGAGAACCTGAGCTCGAACCTGCAGGAGCAGGGCTACGATCTCAACAAGCTCCCGTACGTCGTCCAGTACAACAAGCGCGATCTACCGAACGCGATCCCGATGGCCGAGCTCGAAGAAGCACTGAACCCGACGAAGGTTCCCAGCTTCGAGGCAGTCGCGCCCAAGGGCGTCGGTGTGTTCGATACGCTCAAAGCCGTGGCGAAGCTCGTACTCACCGAGCTTCGAAAGGGAAGCTGATGCAGACGAGCGCGCGTCCTCGGTTTCGCCAGGACCTCATCGCCCAGATCGTCGACGAAGGTGGCCAGCGCTTCATCGACGTCGCGGATCCAGACAGCGGCCACATCTTTCGTTTCTTCGAGGCCGAGTATTCGCTCGCCTGCGGCATGAACGGCGAGCGCGATGTCGCCGGAATCGTGAAGTGGGCGCAGGACGAGCTCGGCTTCTCGCCGTCCACGAACGAGGTGCAGGCAATCATCTCGCAGCTCGCGACGCTGCAGTTCGTCGGCAAGGATCGCGGGGTCGACACCGTCGCGAACAGGGCCATTGCAGCGCAGCAATCGGCAGCGCAGCAATCGGCGGCGATGCAGGCCAAGGCGGATGATCTCGCAAAGGGGATCGTTGTCGGCAGGCAAGCGAACGCGAACGCCAACGCGGACGTCGAGCTCGGTCGAGCCGGCGCAAACGCGGTCGCGCGCGACGAGAAGCTTCCGGCCGCCGACTTCGCGCTCGGAGCGTCGGGAGCAGGTGCTGCGCGCTCACAGCCGAAGGCTCCCGTCGAGGACATCGCCCTCGGTGCCCCTGGCGTCGTGGACACGCCGCGCAAGGCGCCCACACCGCCGGCGGACATGTCGCTCGATCTCGCGGATCAGTTCGCGCTCAAGCCCGGCGACGTGAAGGAAGCGGTGCGCCAGTCGAAGGTGATGACCGCCGTGGAGGTTCCGAAGGATCTGCTCGCGGCAGAGGCCAAGCCGGCCAAGCCGATCGAGAAGAAGCCCGAGCCTAAAGCGCCCGAGCCGGTCGCTGCGAAGCCCGAGCCCGTGAAGGCTCCGGAGAAGAAGCCCGAGCCGGTTGCCGCGAAGCCGGAACCGAAGCCCGAGCCCATGAAGGCTCCGGAGAAGAAGCCAGAAAAGAAGCCGGTCGAGCTGTCGAAGCCGCCAGTGGTGGTCGAGAAGCAACCAATCGCCCCACCCGCGCCCAAACAGGGCGTGAGCCCGATCTTGATCTCGATCCTGATCCTGGTCGTGATCGGCGCGGCCGCCTTCTTCGTCTGGAAGTTCGTCATCAACAAGGAAGAGACGGCCCAGAACACGCCGCCTCCAAAGAAGCCTCCTCCTCCTCCTCCGCCGCCGGCCGAAGCGTCCTCGAAGGTGGTGATGGAGACGCCGCCAGCGCTCGACGTGAAGGCGGGCAACGCCGGCGCGATCGAGACGATCGAGGCCGTCGACAAGGACGTGAAGGCGGGCGATGCCATCGCCACCCTCGTCGGAGCGAAGGCGGCGCAGACCGAGCTCGACAAGCTCGGTGCGGACATCACGAAGCTCCAGCCGGTGGTGGACACGGCGCAGGCCGCGCTCGATGTCGAGACCGGTAAGGAGAACAACGCGGCCGGCGTGAAGGCTGCGCAGGCGAAGCTCGACAACGCAAAGAAGCCACTCACCGACAAGCAGACCGCACAGAAGGCGAAGCAGGCGGATCTCGACAAGCTCGTCGTGAAGTCGCCGGGTGACGGCAAGCTCGCAGCGGCCGGAGAGGCAGCGCTCGTGGTCGGCGCGAAGGTCACGGCCGATCAGGTGATCGCGAAGATCGCGCGCCCGACCGCGCCGGTCGCGACGTTCAAGATCCCGGCGAACACCAAGATCGCCGCCGATGGAACGCTGAGCATCAAGGCCGGCGACAAGACGGTCGTGTGCACGGTCAGCGACGCGCAGGTCGAGACCGTGAAGGTGACGTGCCCGGCAGACGCGGGACTCGCCGACGGCGCTGACGTGAAGTTCACGCTACCGAAGTGACGGCAGGCCTCGGACGCAGCGCCTTGTCCACTACGCCTTCGCAGCGTGCGCGCAGCTAGGCCTTGTGGCGACCGAGCGCAGCGAGCGCGACGGTCATGCGCGAGAATACGGTCATCGAGCTGGCGACGGTGCACGCGTCGAACAACGCGGCATCGTCGAAGCCGGCCTCGCGGAGGCGCGCGAACGTCGCATCGCCGATCGACCATGACGACAGCGTCACGACTTGTGCGAGCTCGCGAAGTGCGTCGTCGAGCGGGTTGAGCGTGAGGTCATCGGGTGGCGAGATGCTCGCGTCGCCGAGCCAGTGCGCGACCCAGCGCGCGATCACGGTGCGCTGGCGGCGGGTGAGCGGTGCATCGCGTTCGTACATGTAGCTTCGCCACGCGGCGAACGCGGCGACGGCGGCGGGACGGCACATCGGATCGATTGCGGGGCGACCGATGATCGCCACAGGCGCGAACGCGAGCGGCGCGGTCGACGGATCTGCGAGCGGCGGTTTGATCTCGACGTCGTACTCGAGCGACATGCCGACGGCGTCGGAGATTCGGTTCATGTGGCCGACGTGCGACGACAGCATGATCGCCTGGAGGATGTCGTCGTCCTCGAGGCCCCCCTCGTGCGCGCGCTCGCGATGCATCGGCGAGAGCGTCCACGGCGCTTCGGTGACGATCACGGTCAGCTCGGCGAGTCGCTGCATGCGCTGCGTGCCGCTGCGAACGTTGCGCGGCGCCGTGACCACGGCGAGTGGAAGCACGAGATCACCGCCGAGCGCCGTGCGCAAGAACTCCGCATGACACGCGGTGCAGTAGTAGCTCTGGTTGAGGCGCGAGGTCACGGCGGCCACCAGCTCTCGCTCGGGCCATTCGAGCGGACCCGCAGCGACGAGTGACGTCGACACCGCGCCGACCTTCGGGATCAGTTGCGCGTCGAGACTGTGCGCGCGGATGATGCCGGGGACTTCATGGCCGCGCGGGATGTACACCGGCGGAAGCGGGCGCTCGCGTGATCGATCGTAGGCCTCTCGAAGGTCTCCCGACGACTCTGCATACTCGATGATCCGCAGCCCCACCGTCGATCATTGTCTCAGAGAGCCTGGATTTTTTTCACTTCGAACTGCGGACCGACCATCGCGAAGCCCATCGAACCCTTGTCGACCTTGCCCTCGACCTCAGCCTTCAAGCCGTCCTTCGCCCCTGCGAGCTCACCGGTGAGCTGGTAGGTCTCGCCCTTGTCCGTCTCCATCGTCCAATGTCCACCCTCGAGATCGCTGCGACGAATCGTGCCCTTGAGCTTCATGGACAGAACGTAGCCCGGACACGTGGCCAATCAAGCTTCCGATCACGGACGATAGTCTCCGGCTGATCGAGTTGTCTATCGACGAGGAATCCTGGCGATTTCATGACGTTGCACTTGGCGCGCACAGTGCAACCGGTCGGGAGCATGCGCCATCTCCTCTCACTCGTGATTCTAGGCTCGCTGTCGCTGACGACGGGCTGTGTAACCGACGCTGTGGAGGACGACCCGATCGACGGTGGCGACGGCAAGGCCGATGGCTCGCCGAACGTGACGTGGAGCGCAAACATCCCGCACATCGTCCCGAAGAAGGTCCACGCGTACCTCGAGAAGTACCAGTGGGGCGACTACCACATCGTGTTTCACATGAGCCGCAAGTGGTACCTGCTCGGCGACAGCGGTCGCGGCTGGCTCAAGCGCGTCGGTGAGGCGTCGGCGGATTTGCAGGAAGGCGACCCCGGCAACGGCCTCGAGTTCCTCGCAATGCACCGCGCGATGATCCAGCACCTCGACAGTCGCTGGGGCAACGAGCCGGTGTCGAACGATCCCGACGGGCGCACGAAGTTCAAGGACGTGCTGAAGGGCTGGCAGACCGACGCGGAGGTGATCGCAGCGCTCGAGAAGGCCGGCGGTGATGTCGCGAAGTTCCGTGCGGGACTGACCAAGCTCAACAACTTCGGCTCGTTCGAGACCGAGGACGAGTTCGGCAACTATCTCCAGACGACGCTTCGCCTCTCGGGCGAGGTCGATCCGGACGACTCGGCGATTCGCTTCTACTCGCGCGATATGGCGCCGGGCGCGGGCTTCCACAACTGGCTGCACGGTCAGTTCATGGACGACAGCTCGCCGATCGACGTCGGCAACCCGCAGACGAACCTCTCGAACATCATGTTCTGGCGCATCCACGGCTGGATCGAAGCGAAGTGGAAGGCGTTCGAGCGGGCCCACACGCGCACGCCGATGGAGATGCTGAAGTACGACCAACAGCTCGAGAGGTTCGCACTGCACATGCAGCTGCACTCCGACTTCTCGGCGACGAGCCACGCGGTCAACCGCCCCTCGAAGGCGCTGGTGAAGCAGGTGAAGGGCGTGCTGTTCTCGAACGAGCCCGACTGCGAAAAGCTCGCCGAAGGCACGCAGACCGACAACTGCCCGTAGTTGTCCGCCCGTAGTTGTCCGTGTCTCGGACGAATCGCAGCGAGTGGAGTTATTCCACTCGCTGTTCGCTTTTTCGGGGGACCTCCGTCGAAGATTGTGGTGGCGACTACGACGTTTGCGCGTCGCTCCGACCGCGGGTCGGACGACATGGCTAGTGAAGCCGCCACGTGATGCGACGACCTCACACACCCGCTCGTCCGGGGGGAGGGAAGCAGAAACTGACATCCGCCGCGATCCGCCACGTTGCGCACGATCGTCCGCAGTCGTTCGCGACTCGCACGCTCGGCACGCTCCGTGCTCACGGCTCGCGCATCAACTAGGAGAGCTTTGAGATGAAGACGATGACATTCACCGCGATCGCGCTCGGCATGAGCCTGGTAAGCGCGTGCATCACGGATGAAGCTGACGAGAAGCCCGATGAGAGCGACGTAAAGGGCGGCCCAGACGGCAAGGGAGAGGCGTGGGGCTCTGCAGATAACCCGGCGCTGTTCAACGGCAGCCTCGAGTACAAGGTGTCCGAGCTGCCGCGCAACGGCCAGGCGACGACCATCCCGTGGGCAGGCAGCTACTGGCCCGTGTACGAGGACAGCATCAACCGCAAGTGGGCAGGCGCGAGCAGTGAGTCCCCGTCGGCGAAGTACGGCCGCGCGTTCGGCGTCACCGGCGTCGAAGACGCGGTGTCGCGCTATCACGGCATCGACAACAACTCCACGCGCACCGCGTGTACGGACAACAGCCAGTGCAACAGCGCTCTCGCCGAGAGTTGCGCGAAGCGCGACGGTCAGACGAGCGGCCGC
Organism: Kofleriaceae bacterium; assembly: GCA_046160585.1. Lineage (GTDB taxonomy): Bacteria > Myxococcota_A > Polyangia > Haliangiales > Haliangiaceae > JABFXX01. Next base: position 1,769 of record JBJXGN010000224.1, on the reverse strand, counting down.
TGCATCCCGACGTGGTGGGGCATCTGCCACGCGTGGGCGCCCGCTGCGATCCTCGCCGCCGAGCCGAAGAAGGCGGTCACGTACAACGGCGTTGACTTCAAGGTCAACGACATCAAGGCGCTGCTCACGCTCGCCTACGATCGCACCGAGACCAAGTTCGTCTCCCTCCGCTGCGACTCGCTGCACAGCGAGCAGGAGATCAACTTCGACAAATACGGTCGCCCGCACGGCGGCACGTCGACCAACTGCCGCGACACCAACCCCGGCACGTTCCACGTCCTCGTGGCGAACTACCTCGGCAAGCAAGGCGCTTCGTTCGTCTACGATCGCACGTTCGACGGCGAGGTGTGGAACCAGCCGCTGCGCGGCTATCGCATCACGGAGATGACCGAGGTCTCGGCCGTCGACGCGAACCGCGCGATCGGCGTTACCGGCGAGGGCGGAACCACGACCGAGCGCACCGGCATGGCCGCGGCGAACGCGTTCGTCCAGGTCGGCTCGTTCCCGGTCACCGCCGGCCAGAACATCTCGGTCGTCATGTCAGGCTCGGGCGATCCCGACCTGCACGTGAAGTTCGGCTCGGCCCCGTCGGCGACGGCATATGACTGCCGCCCGTACGCGACCGGCGCGGACGAGAAGTGCGAGCTCGCGGTCCCCGCGGGTCAGACGCAGGTGTTCGTCGGCGTCCACGGCTACGGCGCTGTCGCGAACTACAAGATCGTGCTGACGCAAGGCGGAGCCGTTCCGACAACGTACGTGTTCAACCCGAACGCGAAGAAGTTCTTCAAGGTCCACATGGACGTCGACTACATCGCGGAGTCGCCGACCACGCTCGACGGTAACCTCGGCGCGACGATCGATCGCTACACGCACACGGACAACTACGACTACATCCTCGAGATCGACGACGCCGGCAAGATCATCGGTGGCGAGTGGCTCGGCGCTTCGAAGCTGAAGCACCCGGACTTCGTGTGGCTCCCGATCCGCGTGGGCAGCCCGTCCGTCGCGGGCGGCAAGATCACCTACGCGAACGTGAAGGCGATCTACGACCTGTCGATGCAGACGGACATTCCTCCGCCGCCCGGTGGCGACATCAACGTGTCCGACGCGGGCGCGCTCGCGAAGGCGCAGTGGAAGCACCTCGGCCCGTACGCGGTGCCCGCGAACAAGACGCTCACGGTCACGATGACCGGCGACGGCGACGCGGATCTCTACGTTCGCAAGACCGCGCAGCCGACGGTCAGCGCATATGACTGCCGTCCGTACGCGAACGGCACGAACGAGAGCTGCTCGATCGTCGGTCCGGCGACCGTGTACGTCAGCGTCAACGGCTACGCGACCACGAGCAACTACCAGCTGACGGTGAAGACGGCCAACGGCGGCGGCACCGTGACACCACCGGTCAACCCGCCGACGACGTTCACGCACATGAACCAGAGCGGCTCGGTAACGCAGGGACAGATGAAGGTGTTCGACCTTCCGATCACCGCGGGTCGCCGCGTCGTGATCCGCACGACCTCGTCGGCGGACGTCGACCTGTACATCCAGATGGATGCTGCTCCGACGACGGGCGCGTACCTCGCGCGCGGCTACACGAGCTCCGGCAACGAGACCATCTCGTACACACCGACGAGCAACGGCGTTCTCAAGATCGGCGTCCACGGCTATGCCGCGGGCTCGTTCACGCTGAAGACGACGGACCAGTAGGTCGGTTCTCGCAGACGGCTGCAGATTCTTGATCCCCGACTCGACACGCCGAGTCGAGCGGC